>NZ_BCPY01000031.1 GCF_001544195.1 Tetragenococcus solitarius NBRC 100494 | reverse complement strand
AGGTTCTTACCCAAAAAGGAAGCAATGAGTAAGAATTGCAGAATTATTACGAAAAAAATACTCTCTTAAAAATAAGGAATTAAAAGAAAATTAGTTTAACTTTGTTTAAGGAAAGAAAATTATTGTGTATAATAGACGTAGAACTATTTTTCTAACAAAATAGCTCGTGCCGGGCACTGTTTGTAGGCATTAATAACTGCTTCTTGCTCTTTAGCAGGGATAAATTGTTGTCGTGCTTTAGTTTCTTGAGCAAAAAGCACAATCCCGTTATCATCGTAGTCAAAAGTATCTGGCGCATGTAACGCACACAGACCACAAGCAATACAGCGTTCAGGTATGATTTTACATAATCGAGACATTTGTTCACATTCTTTCTGGAGGTTATATGGACGATTTTATTCTATCGTTATTTATGGCAAATGACAAGCTGAGAAAAAATACACTTTATCAAGTTTTGATTGGCAAGCATACTTCATCTGTTTTGTGTTATGCTTATTTTCACGACCTTTTACCTTTATTTTCTGCTATACCTGATTTAAATGAAGAAAAGTTTTATCAAAAATTAACAGACTTGATGGATGAAGGCCGGTTAAAAGAAGAGCAAGGGCAAATTTGTTCGCTCAAGAAAGCGAAAATTCCCAATTTACTGCAAACGCCCACCTTTCAATCATTGGATTTTTTTAAGTTTGGCAGAAAAGAAGAGACTTGTTGGCGTTCCGTGCGTTTTTTGTTGCAGGCAGCTTCTTTTTTGAACAAAGAGAATAACTATATTCCTTTAGAAAACGCACCCAATTATACACAGAGAGTTCGAGTATTTATTCATCGTTACCAAAAAGATTTAGCCAAAAGATTATATTATGAAACCGCTGAATTGTTTCAAATTTTATCAGAAGAACAGGCTAACCTGCTAGCCCAGACGCTTTCTGGTTACCAACAAGAAGGAGCAGCCTTTTTTCAGCTTATACCAGATAGATATGGGCGGTTTCCATGGTCTTCTTTATACAGATCAGCAGCCATTCATTCGTTTTTAGCGCAAGTTGCTAAACATCCGGAGTATATATTATATGAATTTTTGCAGCCGTTATTTTTACAAAATTTTAATCAAAGTATGTTGCAAACTCGCAAATTAGTCCAGCAAGGTTATAATATTGAAAAAGTAATAAAAAAACGAAAATTAAAAAAAGGAACTGTTCAAGATCATTTAATTGAGTGGGCATTGATCGATCCAGCTTTTCCTTTTGAAAGGTTTTTATCGCAGAAAACCAAAGAGAAATTAAAAAAATTGCCGATACGTTCATTTACTTATCCTTTTAAAGAACTAGAAAGAAACTTTGAAGTAACGTTTTTAGAAATTCGTCTGTATCAAATAGGAAGAAAGAAAGAATTGCTATGCTAGAAGAAGCTTTATATCATCATTTTGGTTATAAACATTTTCGCCCCGGACAAAAAGAAACCATCTCTTCATTATTACAAGGCAAAGATACTTTAGCAGTATTGCCAACAGGTACAGGAAAGAGCTTGTGTTATCAATTAGCTGCATATTTACAAGAGGGGATAGTACTTATTGTTACTCCATTGATTTCTTTAATGGAAGACCAATTGGCTTCTTTGCAAAAAAATGGAGAGAAACGTGGAATTATTTTAAATGGAAATTTAAGTGAACAAGAAAAAAGCTACATTTTAGAACACTTAGCCCTATATAAATTTGTTTTTTTAAGTCCAGAGATGCTTATGCAAGAAAGAGTCTTGTTTCATTTACAAAGTAACCATATCGCACTTTTTGTCGTTGATGAAGCCCATTGTATTTCGCAATGGGGAATTGATTTTCGGCCTGAGTATCGCAACTTAAAACAAGCTAAAAGGCGTTTAAATAGTCCTACAACTTTAGCACTGACAGCTACGGCTACAAGCGAAGTTAAAGAAGAGATAAAAAATCTATTACTTGATAAAAATATGGTTGAATATTATGACTCTGTTGATCGACCCAATATTGCATTAACCGTGGTTCATACGGATGATAAATTAACAGCGTTAAAACGGCTCTTGGCTAACGCTAAGGGGTCAGTCCTTATTTATTGTGCCACAAGAAAAAAAGTAGAAGAATTGTACCAACAATTAAAAAGCAAATATGCAGTTGGTTATTATCACGGCGGCTTAGATAGTAGTCAAAGAAGGCTTTTACAACAACAGTTTATTAACGATCAATTACAATTTCTGATTTGTACAAACGCATTTGGTATGGGTGTTGATAAAGCTGATATTCGAATAGTTATCCATTACGAATTGCCTGATAGTTTGGAAAATTACATGCAAGAAATCGGTCGGGCTGGACGTGATCAACACTCTAGTGATGCAGTTCTTTTATACCAAGAAAAAGATGAAAAAATTCATTATTTTATGCAAAAAAAAGCAAGACAAGAGCGGCAATTTTTTGAATACTGTTTAGAAAAGCAACAGCTAAATAATTTTACAGAGATACAAGAAAAATGGTTGCGACAAATAAATATTTCTAAAAAAGAAGATTTTTTAACTCAGTTGCGACAAAATGAGATGCAAAAGCAAAAGAAATTAGAACAAATGCTTGGTTATATTTATTTTAATGGTTGCCGCAGAAGTTTTCTATTAAGTTATTTTGGAGAAAGTTTATCAGAAATTCCTGAAAGGTGTTGTGACTTTCATGGGATAAGGGATACTTTTGAAAAAGAAAAAGAATTTCGTTTTTTAAAACCAAAAAAGGACTGGCAAGAGATTTTACTAAAAATGTTTAAAGAAGAAAAATGAGGGAAGTTTTGGAAGACATAAATAGACAACCTATGGTATAATACAGCGGAAAGATAGTGAGTAGGAGGTCATTAGAAGTGAGTAGAAGAGATAGAAACAAAGATTCGCAAGAACAAGAACCATGGGAACAACCCATTTATGACACAGAAAGTGATGAAGATAATGCGTCACGATCTCAACAACGTCGTCAAAAAAAAGGAAGTAGCGGTTTTTTAACGATTGTAGTTGTTTTATTAGTTTTAATCATTGCTGTGCCTACTGTTGCTGGTTTGTGGGTGATGAACCGAAATAACGATACTGAAACTGCTGCTAATACTGAGCAGACTTCATCAAGTACTACAGAATCAACGTCAACTTCTTCTTCAGAAGAGTCTTCCACACAAAGCAGTTCGACTGAAGAATCTTCTTCAGAAGAAACAACGGAAGAAAGTGAAGAACAACAAGCGGCAGAAAACGAAGAACAGCAAGCAGTAGATGATCAAGACCAGCAACAAGCTGCAGAAAATGAAGAACAACAAGCAGCTCAGGATCAAGGGCAAGATCAACAAGGTCAGCAGGATCAAAATCAAGGCCAAAGTCAACAAGATCAAGGTCAAAACCAACAAAATCAACAAAACCAACAACAAGGTCAACAAGATCAAGACCAACAAGAAGCTGAAGGCAACCAAGGCGGCGAAGGTTATGCAACTGTTCAAGCAGGTGATGGACTACAACAAGTAGCTGAACGTAATGGGATGAGTGTAGAAGAACTTGCGGAACTAAATGGTATGGATCCAGGCAACTTTCATGTAAATCCTGGAGACGAACTGAGAACTAGATAAAAAAACCGCAAATGCGGTTTTTTTATCTATCATGAGCTTATAATTTTTAGTTTTAGACGAGGAGAAACGACATGCACAAAATCAATATTGCAATTGACGGTCCAGCATCTTCGGGCAAGAGCACAGTTGCTAAAATCATTGCCCGAGACTTTGGGTTTGTTTACACAGACACAGGGGCGATGTACCGAGGAGTTACTTACCTGGCTTTAAAACATCAGGTTTCTTTTGCCGATGAACAATCTTTAGTTAAGTTAATTGAAAAATATCCTATTACTTTTAAACAAACAGAAAGTGGACAGCTTGTATTTGCAAAAGGAGAAGATATTACTGATGCGATTCGCCAACCCGAGGTGACCAACAATGTATCTGAAGTTTCAGCCTTTCCTAAGGTCAGAGCTCATTTAGTTAAAGCTCAGCAAAAAATTGCAGTTTCGGGCGGGGTAGTAATGGATGGAAGAGATATTGGGACAACGGTTCTTCCAGATGCTGAGGTTAAAATTTTTTTGGTGGCTTCAGCAAGTGAACGTGCGCAAAGACGCTATAAAGAAAACCAAGCCAAAGGGATTAAAAGTGACTTTGCTACTTTAAAAAAAGAAATCGAACAACGAGACTACACTGATTCTCATCGTTCTACTTCACCATTAAGACAAGCAGAAGACGCAGTTTTAGTTGATACAACAGGTATGACGATTGATGAAGTAGTAACAGCGATTAAAAAGGTGATAAAAGAAAAAGTTTAAAAAGGGGGAATTTAATTGAAGAAAAAAATTGCCGCTGGCTTAGCTCTTTTCAGTACTTTGTTTATTGTTGGTTGTTCCAATGAACAAGATTTTGCTGATACTAATGCGACAACAAATCAAACGACTCAAGAACAGGTGACAGCGACAGTTGAAATTGAAAAAGAAGACCAAATGGTTGATGAAAAAGAAATAAAAACAACCTCAGATGAGACCTTGATGGAAGTTATGCAAGATAATTTTGATATCAAAGAAGAAGGCGGTATGATTACGGCTGTTGAAGGTATCAAGCAAGATGAAGACGAAAATATGTATTGGACTTATACAATAAATGACGAAATGGTAAACACTGGTGCAGATGAAACTACCCTTGAAGACAATGATCAGATTGTTTTTACTTATGATAAAGTAGAATAGGAACTCTGTACTTTTAATCTAAGAAATTGTTTACTAGTCAGTAATAAGCAATTTTGGTATAATTTAAGACTTTTCACTAAAAATATACAGAAATCGCTTTATTTTTTTATCAATATAGCATAGACTAAAGGATGAAGGGTTTTTTAAATCGTTGGTTAGGAGGACATATGTTATGACAGAATTTGAAAATAATAACTTTGAAGAAAATGGTGAAACAATGGAAGATGCATTAAATGCTGTTCACGATGTAAAAGTTGGAGATATCGTAAAAGGTGAGGTCCTTGCAATTGAAGACAGACAAGCGATCATCGGAATTGAAGGTACAGGAGTTGAAGGTGTCGTTCCTGCTAAAGAATTATCTACCTTGCCTGTAGACGATATTAATGAAGTAGTAAAAGTGGGTGATGTACTTGACCTTGTCGTGATTTCATCGATTGGAAAAGATAAGGAAAATGGTAGTTATCTACTTTCAAAACGTCGTCTTGACGCTAAAAAAGTTTGGGAAGAAATTGAAGAGAAATACCAAAATGGAGAAACTATTGAAGCACCTGTAACAAATGTAGTCAAAGGCGGGCTTGTCGTTGATGTTGGCGTGCGTGGCTTTGTACCAGCTTCTATGGTGGAAGACTATTTTGTTGATGACTTTAATGAATATAAAGGAAAGACTTTAGAATTCAAAATTATTGAAATTGAACCTTCAGAAAATCGTCTAATCTTATCTCATAAGGCGATTGTAGAAGCCGAAAAAGAAGAGAAAAAAGCAGAGCTGCTTAGCTCTATTTCAGAAGGCGATGTCATTGAAGGTACAGTTGCACGTTTAACTGATTTTGGTGCATTTATTGATCTTGGAGGCATTGACGGATTAGTTCATGTTTCTGAAATTTCGCATTCACATGTAGGTAAACCTAGCGATGTATTAAGCGTTGGAGACAAAGTCAATGTTGCAGTTCTATCTGTAGATCCAACTACTGAACGTGTTTCCTTATCTATTAAGGATACTTTACCTGGTCCTTGGACGGATATCGAAGAAAAAGCCCCTAAAGGAGCTGTCTTAAAGGGAACTGTAAAACGCCTTACAAGTTTTGGAGCTTTTGTAGAAGTATTCCCAGGCGTAGAAGGCTTAGTTCATATTTCACAAATCTCACACAAACATATTGCTACACCACATGAAGTGTTATCTGAAGGAGATCAAATTCAGGTAAAAGTATTAGATGTTAACCCTGATGAACATCGTATTGCACTAAGTATCAAAGCGTTAGAAGAAAAACCAGAAACAGAAGAAACATACGAACCAGAGCCTGAAGATTACCAAGATTCAGAAGAAGGTTCAGGATTTACGATGGGCGATATTTTAGGCGAAACATTAAATGACGATAATGAAGAATAAACATTATTTATCGTAAAAAGGCTGTTTTTTAACAGTCTTTTTTTATGGAAAAATTGAAATATCTAAGAATGCTTGCATGTTTTGCTTTCATTGGGTACACTAATTAAGTTAAATTAGTTGGCTGTATAACGAAAATAGGAAACCTATTTTTAATATTTGTGGTTATATGAATAAGCTATTTTCAGATATAAAGAAACATTATACGGTTGAAATGGAGGGAAGAAAATGGCGAACCCAACGATAGCAATTGTTGGCCGACCAAACGTCGGAAAATCAACAATCTTTAACCGAATTGCTGGACAACGGATTTCAATTGTAGAAGATACTCCGGGTGTCACTCGTGATCGTATTTATACAAAGGGCGAATGGTTGAACCAAGAATTTAATATTATTGATACAGGTGGAATCGATTTAAGTGATGAACCGTTTAAAGATCAGATCAAATATCAAGCAGAGATTGCTATTGAAGAAGCGGATGTTATTATCTTTATAACAAGCGTTCGAGAAGGTGTGACAGAAGCTGACGAATTAGTAGCACACATCCTATATAAAAGTAATACTCCGGTAATTTTAGCTGTTAATAAAGCAGATAATCCTGAATTACGTAACGAAGTTTTTGATTTTTATACATTAGGATTGGGTGATCCGTATCCGATTTCAGGTAGCCATGGTATTGGTCTGGGCGATGTTTTAGATGCAGCGATTAAACATTTTCCTGAAAAAGAAAATGAAAAAGACGAATCTATTATTTATTTTAGTTTAATAGGACGTCCCAATGTTGGGAAATCTTCATTAATTAATGCAATGTTAGGAGAAAACCGTGTCATTGTTTCAGAAATTGAAGGAACGACACGTGATGCAGTGGACACTCGTTTTGTTAGTGATAGTGGTCAAGAATTTACTATGATTGATACTGCTGGTATGCGTAAACGAGGGAAGGTTTATGAAAAAACAGAAAAGTACAGCGTAATGCGTGCAATGACAGCCATTGAGCGTTCGGATGTAGTTTTGGTGGTTTTAAACGCAGAGGAAGGAATACGTGAACAAGATAAAAAAATTGCAGGCTATGCCCACGAAGCAGGCCGTGCCATTATCATTGTTGTAAATAAATGGGATTTATTAAAAAAGAAGAATGATACTATGCGTAAGTTTGAAGAAAAAATACGCAATGAATTTTTATATCTACATTATGCGCCCATTATTTTTGTTTCGGCGGAGACCAAACAACGTTTAAGTCAACTACCAGATTTAATTGAACAAGTAGGAATGAATCAAAACTTGCGCGTGCCATCTTCCATTTTAAATGATGTGATTATGGATGCAGTAGCTATTAATCCGACACCTACGGATAAGGGGCGTCGTTTGAAAATTTTCTATGCTACCCAGGTAGCAGTTAAGCCACCAACTTTTGTCATTTTTGTTAATGATGAAAAGCTAATGCATTTTTCTTATTCCCGCTTTTTGGAAAATCAAATTCGTCGGGCTTTTGCTTTTGAAGGAACGCCAATTCGTATTATTCCGCGTAAGAGAAAGTAAAAGATTTTACCATAGTTCTTCTCTTTTGGCAAAGGAATCTTGCTTTTTCTAAATAAATCGCAAAAAAAGAAAAAAATGGCCTTAAAATGGCGAAAATCCTTGATATTAAAAGGTTCTTGTGATAACGTTATATCAGAATATTGATCGAGTGTATCAATATTTGTCACGTAATTTTGGGTTTTTCAGATGCGCGTGATTTATACCGAAACATCATTATATTTTCAGGAGGTGATTCCATCCATGGCAAATAAAGCAGAATTAATCGAAAAAGTTGCAACAGCGACTGATTTAACTAAAAAAGACGCAACCGCAGCAGTTGATGCTGTATTTTCAACTATTCAAGATTCTCTAGCTAGCGGCGAAAAAGTTCAATTGATCGGTTTTGGTAACTTCGAAGTACGTTCTCGTGCAGAACGTAAGGGACGTAACCCACAAACTGGTGAAGAAATTAAGATCCCAGCAAGCAAAGTACCAGCATTTAAACCTGGTAAAGCGTTGAAAGACGCTGTAAAATAAAAATTGTATGTAAAAAACCCTTGTTTAAACAAGGGTTTTTTTGTTACTGACTAAGATGAAATATTTCTATCCATAAGAATTTTTTTAGATCATTTTACATAAGCTTTTTTAATTAAATATGCTGTGATCCGTCATTTTTTATTTGCATGGAGGTGATTAAACTATGCTTTAACATTTCTTTTTATTTACTGAATAAGTAGTTCTCTTATTATTTTGAACTTAAATAATAAGTTTCAAGATGTTTTGAATACTTATTACAACTCATAATTTTTGACTTTCATAAATTGCTATTTTACGATAAATTTAGGTCAAATAAGTTCTATTATTTGCTTTGAATAGATTTGTTAAAAGCTCCTGAGGCAAAAAATGCATACGTGAAAAGTGTAGTTTACTTGTTAAAATAAAGTATAGACGAGTTGCTTTTGACAGTTGATTCAACTTTTCGTATTTTGTTTCACTCGCTTTATCTCTTGCTTACAAAGTAGGAATAACAGAGAAAAGGGATGTTTGCAATCTGGTAGCTATTTACTAAGGAATTATGCAAATTTTATTTAAAAAGAAAATGTTCAGCGCTACGAACTAAAAAAGGAGTATAGCTATGGATAAAAATATTTATGAAACACAAAAAAACGGACAACCAAAACAAACGCAGTCAGTACAACCTGGCATTGAATCTGAGATGGATCCACTTCCTGTTCAACCTTTAGATTATAAAGGAAGCGAAAAGTTAAAAGGAAAATCCGCTTTGATTACGGGAGCAGATAGCGGTATAGGTCGTGCTGTTGCGATAGCTTATGCCAAAGAAGGCGCTAATGTGGGGATTAATTACCTTAATGAACAAGACGATGCCCATCAAACAAAATCAATTGTGGAAGCTGAAGGTGTAAAGGGGTTACTATTACCAGGAGATGTGTCCGAGGAAGCTAGTTGTCAGTCGATCATTGAAAAAACTGTAGCTGAGTTCGGGCATTTAGATATTCTAGTCAATGTAGCTGGTATTCAATTTGTTCGGAATGATTTAGAAGATATTAGTACTGAACAATGGCGCAAGACGTTTAGTACTAACATTGATTCTGTCTTTTATTTGAGCAAACATGCGATGAGATATCTCAAAGAAGGCGGTGCTATCATCAATACTACCTCGGTTAATCCTTATATGGGGCATCCTGAATTGATCGATTATACTTCTACTAAAGGTGCAATTGTTGGTTTTACCAGAAGCCTTGCACAAAACGTAGCTTCTAAAGGAATTCGTGTAAACATGATTGCGCCAGGTCCTATCTGGACACCTTTGATTCCGGCTACTTTTGATGAAGAATCTGTTCAAAGTTTTGGTTTAGAAGTTCCTATGGGCAGACCGGGTCAACCGGCAGATTTAGCTGGTTCTTATGTGCTTCTTGCCTCAGATGAGGGAGCTTACATTACTGGCCAATGTATTCATATTAATGGTGGACAAATTATGCATTCTTAAGCAAGGAAAAAGCATTGTTTAACTTATAGTAGAAGACGTTCTTATCGCTTTTTTGTGTGGTAAGAGCGTTTTTTGTTTAGTTAAAAATGTTTTTTATTTATAGTTGTCGTTTATCGCGGTAAACAGATTTATTTTAATTGAGAAATTTCTCAAAATAATTGTTTTCATGATACAATAGGCATATCTAAACAGATCTGGAGGCAATTGCATGCAATTTACCTACCAACGTCAAGACCTAAACACCCAAATTACTTATGGGGAACTTCTAAAAAAGAGTATTGAACAGCTATTAACGACGACAGATAGACACGTGATCGTTTTAACCAACCAGCGGTATTATGATCAATTTTTTCAAAAAATCCAACAAGCATTTTGTCATCATGTGGTTGACTGGTATATTGCTCGCAATCAATTATATTGTAATCATTTAGAAGAAATGACTGAATTCTTGCAATTTCTTGGCAAATTTTCTCCGACAGAAAAATATGTATTTGTTGCTTTTGGTAACGAAGGTGTTGTACAATTAACCGGCTTTTTGCAAAAAACTGTGCTGCTTTCAGGAGAATTTTGGGTGATCCCTACTTCATTACGTTCTTTTTTTAGTGCATTATCAGAAAATCGAACAATTTGTAACAAACCATACAAGGATTTGTTACAGCAAAGAAACTTACCATCATACATCTTTTTAGATCAATCCATTGTTTTTAAACAATCAGATGGGAAGTTAATTGATTTGCAAATGTTTATCCAAGCTGCATTAGTAGGAGACTACTCGTTTTTACAACGATTATTCAAAAATTTTCCGACTAAAAAGCAATTACAAACAACTTCTTTTATCGCATTTATTAAAGAAGTTACTCAATTATATGAATCTTATGCTTTATCGATTACTAATTACGGAAGTATTTTTGAAAAAGCCTTTTACCTAACTGAAAATGGTCATGTACTTTCGTCTTATATGAAACGTTTTTTAGGAATGTTGTTACAGCTATTTTGGAATTTGGAGTTAAATGATTCTAGCTTTCAAATTGATAATTTTATGAGCTGGTTAAAAAGGTTAGGTTACCCCATTGAATTTCCTAAACAACTACTCATTGGAGAATATTTAGAAAACGTACTTAGACTACAAGGAGAAAATAAGTTGGTTGTTTTATCCAAAATTGGAAAAATCGGAAAGTCCCAATCTGCCGATGAAAAAACGATGATCAAAGCCATCGATCATTATCAAAAAATTATTTCAGAGATTTGAGGGAAAGTTAAATGACATATAGTGAAAAAATGCTAGACGCTTTAGATCAAGAAGATTTCGCTAAAGCCCAGACACAATTGAAACAAGCAATGAAGCACGACGATGAAGATATTTTAGAAGAGCTAGGTGAGTCACTGCTTTCCATCGGTTTTTTACAAGAAGCACAACAAGTTTTTGAAAGTTTGAAAACCCGTCATCCCGAAAAAAAAGAAATGAACTTACCATTAGCTGAGATTGCAGTTGAAAATAACGAGACAGATGCAGCGTTGGAGTTGCTAGAAGAAATCGAATCTACAAGTGAGTTGTATCCACAAGCTCTTTTGATTACTGCTGATTTATACCAAGTGTTAGGAATTCCAGAAGTTAGTGAAGCAAAATTAAAAGAAGCTTCCCGCATTCTTCCTGATGAACCGCTTATTCAGTTTGCTTTAGCAGAACTATACTTAACTATGGATCGTTTAAGTGAAGCAGAGTTTATTTATCAGCATTTGTTAGAAATTGGTGAAGAAGAAATCAATAATGTGTCCATAAAAGAACGTTTGGGGACGACACTCAGTTTGGAAGGGAAATTTGAAGAAGCCATTGAATATTTAGAAGCTTCTTTAGAAGAAGGACAAACGGATGAGCGTTTATTTCAAACAGCTTTTGTTTATCGACAATTGGAAGATAATGATAAAGCGATATACTACTTACAAGAATTACGTAAGTTAAATCCGCAATATCATGCTTTGTATCTGCCGTTGGCTGAAAGTTTACAAGAAGAAGAGTTAGTGGAAGAGGCCCAAACAGTAATTGAAGAAGGAATACATGACAATCCTTATCAAGTAGATTTATATCACTTTGCTTCGGCAAATAGCTATCGTTTACATGACGCAAACAAGTCAGAAAAATTTTTATTACAAGCTTTAGAACTAGGGGAAAAAACCGACGAGACACTTTTGAAACTCAGCGATTTATATCTAAATGAAGAACGCTTTGAAGAAGCCATTCAAATGGTTAATCAAATGGAAGACGCTCAAAATCCATATGCTTTATGGAATTTAGCTCAAGCTTATAACGAATTAGAAGAGTTTAAACAAGCTAGTAACTTCTATGACCAAGCAAGTGTGGAGCTAAAACATGAACCTGATTTTATGAAGGAATATGGCATTTTCTTACGTGAAGAGGGCCGATTAGAAGAAGCAAAATCTTACCTTTCTCATTACTTAGAACATGAGCCTGGGGATATGGAAGCTGCATCGATTTTAGAGGATTTATCGGAAAGTTGGTGAAAATATGGAGATAGCCACATTAGATAAAAAACGTTTTTTAAATTGGCTGGTTTCTCATGAGGTTTTTGCTAAAAGAGAAATTTCCTGGATATTAAATTATCTGGCCAATCATGAAATCATTTTAAAACATGTACACTTTGTTGAAAAAGCTAGACGTACACCAAGAGGTATTACTATTTGTACACAACAGTTTTACGGAGAACCTTTGGCATTATTTATCGAAGGAAAGGTATTCAACGATAGCGATCAAGTATTCCATGAAATACGGTTAAATTGGCAAGAGCCGCTTTACCTTGAAATTAAGTTTAACCAAGCTTGGGATAATGAGCTTTACTTAGGAGTCTTAGAAGATAACCCTTATTATCGCTGGAATGACACTATGGATGCCAAGACACAGGCAAGAGTAAAGCATTATTTAAAAAAAGAGGCTACGCAGGCAGAGATCGCTGAACTGTACCAAGAAATTGATCAAGCTTTAGAAAATAATGATCAGACAACCTTCATGAAACTTTCGGAGAAAGTGAATCAATTATTAGCTTGTAAAGAAGTGAATAGCAAATCATAGAAAAAAAGCTTTTTGTCAGTAAAAAAAATTGGCAGAAAGCTTTTTTTATTTCAGACAAATATTTAACTCGAATTTTTGATTTCTAGGAAAATATTGTTTCTTTTGCTAAAATAGAAAAGAAATCATCAAAAGGGGGAATTTTTAATGACTGAAAAATACACGTTAGCTGATATGCAAAAAGAAGTAGATGACTATATTCAACAATTTAAGACAGGGTATTTTACGCCCTTGGCACAGTTAGCACGCTTAACCGAAGAAACTGGAGAATTAGCTAGAGAAGTAAATCACTATTATGGGGAAAAACAAAAAAAGTCAAGCGAAGCCCCTAGTACGGTCAAAGAAGAATTAGGTGATATATTATTTGTGACGCTAATCATGGCTAACTCATTGGATATAGATTTAACGGAAGTTTTTGAAAAAAATATGGAAAAATTTAATCAACGTGATCACCATCGTTTTGTTCGAAAAGACGAAGAAAAAGCGTAAAATCAAGTAGGAAAGGGTTCAGAAAATGAAACTTAAAGAACTCCCAAATGAATATCAGCAGGCTTTACCTATTCTTAAAAAAATTGAAAAAGCAGGACATGAAGCTTACTTTGTGGGAGGAAGTGTGCGCGACGTTTTATTACATCATCCGATTCATGATGTTGACATTGCGACAAGCGCTTTTCCTGCGGAAATTAAAGAAATTTTTTCTAAAACGATTGACGTTGGCATTGAGCATGGGACTGTTTTGGTGCTAGAAAAAACGGGACAGTATGAAATTACAACTTTTCGGACTGAATCGACCTATCAAGATTTTCGTCGTCCCGATCATGTGGAATTTGTACGCTCGTTAAAAGAAGACTTAAAAAGGCGGGATTTCACTATCAATGCTTTTGCACTTAAAGAAGATGGAGAAATTGTTGATTTGTTTGACGGTTTAAATGATTTAAATCAACATCTTTTACGCGCAGTGGGAAACCCTCACGAACGTTTTTTTGAAGATGCATTACGGATGATGCGGGGATTGCGCTTTGTGGGACAGTTAGGTTTTGATTTAGAAAAAGAAACTTTTACGGCGATTAAAAAAAATCATTCATTATTGGAAAAAATATCAGTGGAACGTATAAATGTCGAATTTGTAAAACTTTTGTTAGGCAATTATAGAAAAAAAGGAATCGTAAACTTTATAAAAAGCCAGTGTTTTGAGTACTGTCCTGGATTATCTGGCAAAGAAAAAGAATTACAAGCTTTTGCTGGGTTATCGGAAAAAGTCATCAAATATGAAAGCCAAGCTTGGGTTTTATTAATTGACCAATTAGCGATAAAAGAAGCTGATATTCGGGCATTTTTAAAAAGTTGGAAATGTTCCAATGAAATGATTAAAATAGTACAAGCTGTATTTTACGGTTTACAAGTACGTAAAGCCCAGCCTTTTACTGCAGATTTATTGTATCAACTAGGAGAGAGACAAGCGGTTCTAGTTGAAGAATTACTCTGGTTTTATAATAAATCCCCCAACATTGAAAATGTGCGGGAAAATTACCAACAATTACCGATTCATTCGTTAAAAGAGCTAGCTGTTAACGGGAACGATCTGATTGTTTATTTTGATAAGAAAGCTGGAAAATGGATAAAAGAACTTTTAACATATCTAGAAAATGCCGTTATTCATCGTCAAGTTGCTAATCAAAAAGAAGAACTACTGCAGTTAGCAAAAAAACATCTAGATTAAACAGAAGATTTCATTTTTTAGCTGGTTGCTTCTTCTATCTGCCGTATTTACCTTAATCACGGTTTATGCTAAACTTACATTGTAAGATAGTTAACAAATAAGTGAGGGGGATTTGGACATGGCAAGACAAATGAAAGCTTTAAAGTTGTTTTTCCGTAATGGAGAAACTTGGACAATTGATCGCCGCCATATCGGAGATTTGTGGATCAAGCAAGTGACGACAAGTTACGGTAGAATTAATGGGAGTGACTTTGTAGAAATTCATCCTTGTGCTGCTTTTAAAATGGAAGTTTATCAAGAAGGGGATCACGTAGCTACTTCTGATATTAATCTAGGCGGTCTTGAAATGGGAATGTTCTCGCGAGCATTGAAATATCAAGATATTGAATATATGCAAATTGTCTATCAAAACGGAGAACCAGATACTGTGTACTTCCCATATAAGGATAAAGATGAAGAAGGTTTAGATAACGTTAACCAAACAACAAAGGTCAGCGAGTCAACCAAAAATCTTTACGTTGTCATTGATCCGGACAATACAGTAGATGATATTTATAGTGATTATTTATCTTAATAGAAATAAATTGGCGAGAATCTACTAAATAGATCCTCGCTGTTTCTTTGTTACAAAATAAAATATAGGAAAAAGAGAAAGTTAAATGGCAAATAAACGGAAAAAAACGGGACCTAAGTCGGTCAAAGCGTTGTTTAGTTTACTACTACTTCTTGTTTTGTTTACAGCAACAGCTGGTAATGTTGATTTATCAAGAGTTGATTTAGACGATTTAAGCACACTGGTTGAAGCATTTGAGCCAAAAAATACAACGGCCGATTATCCGCAATTAAGTGCTTTGCCAGATTATAATGGTGAAGAAGTTGTTACATTAAATGACGATCAACCTTTTTTTACTAAAGAAGATCTATCATTGGAAAATGGAGCGTGGCAATCTTTTGCGAACCTAGATAATAGGAATAGAGTGGGACAAGCCAATGCAATGTTACATAAAAAAATGATGCCTAAAAAAGAGCGTGGGGATATTTCGCAAGTGTATCCTTCAGGTTGGAAACAAAAAAAGATTACCGGTGATCAGTGGTTATATAATCGATCTCACTTGATTGGCTTTCAACTAACAGGAGAAAATGACAATTGGAAGAATTTATTCACGGGTACACAGCAGATGAACCAAGGCCCCATGCGTGAGTACGAAGAAGAAGTAGCTTCTTATTTAAAAGAAACGCAAAACCATGTACGTTACCGTGTCACACCCTTGTTTAAAGAAAATGATCTAGTTCCTAGAGGGGTTGAGATGGAAGCTCAGAGTATTGAAGATGATCGATTAAGCTTTAACGTTTATATATATAATGTACAAGAAGGCTATCAAATCAATTACGAAAACGGAACATCAAAAAAAGCTTCTTAAGAGGAATAAAGAAAGTCCCCCAAAAGCTTGTTGAAGCTTTTGGGGGACTTTCTTTGATAATTATATTACAAATAGGCCAAATTGAATAAATGAAAGAAAGAAACAGTTTTTTTTATAAAAAAGGTGCGATTGTTGACAAGCCAATGTTTTATAGGATAAACATTTCAGCGTTATTTTCTGAAGGTGAAGAATAGTATCCTACTTTTAAGAGATTTTGTCATTTTTTTTATCAAATTGTAATGAATTGTTACTGTTTTTTTACACACGAAATATAAATCAATGGTAAATTATCAATTGTAGCTTATAGCACAACATTATTTAAAACTAAAAAATCTCGGAGGATTAAAAAATGAAATTTAGTAAGACTTTAGTATTTGGTACAGTTTTGGCAGTGGGAGCAACATTGGCACTTGGTACAAGCGATGCAAATGCAGATGAGCTTTATACAGTAAAAGCAGATGACTCACTATCAAAAATTTCAATGAAATTCGCTGGTGATAATAGCTTAGTTAACAAAATCGCTGAAGACAATAACATTGATAATCCAAACATGATTTTTGCTGGGACTCAGTTAAACATTTCAACAGATGGCTCTTCTAGCAAAAAAGCTCCTGTACAACAAGAACAAGTTCAACAGCAAGAAGTTAAAGCGCCTGTTCAACAAAAAGCGCCTAAGCAACAACAAGCAGCTACTTCAGGAAATACTTCTTCTGCAAAAGCTTGGATTGCAAATAAAGAATCTAGTAACTCATACTCAGCTACAAATGGCCGCTACATTGGTAAATATCAATTAGACGCGTCTTACTTAAAAGGTGATCATTCTCCAGCAAATCAAGAAAGAGTAGCAGATCAATACGTTAACAGTCGTTATGGTGGTTGGGAAGGTGCTAAATCTTTCTGGCAAGCAAATGGCTGGTATTAATTTAATAAAATAAATGAAATAAAAAAGTTCTATCTTCGGATAGGACTTTTTTTGTGACTTTATTGAACATTAATTAAAAAAGTAGTTGCTTCAATGAAAGATTTATAGTGATTGGACATAAGTCTAATAAACCTTTGTCTTATAGCCATTGACTGGACAAAAGTTCAATGGACTTCTGTTTGTAAATAAAAAACAGGACATTAGTTTAATGAATTAATGTCCTGCATCAATAAAAATCATGGGGTTTTTCTTTATTTTTTACTTTTAGGACAAAAAAATTCATTAGTTATGTCCGATAGTTAGTAAACGGACATAACTTTATCGGAAGAAGTTATTCATCGAGAAGTTCGATCATACTTTTTTAATATACAAAAAACCTGCTAAAAGTTGCTAAAAACTTTTGGCAGGTCATTCCTTTGTTATTTTGTTTCACGATGCAAAGTAACTTTTCTTTCACGTGGGCAATATTTTTTCTTTTCCAAACGATCAGGATTATTACGTTTGTTTTTACTTGTTAAATAATTGCGTTCTTTGCAAGAAGTGCACTCTAGTGTAATGTTTACACGCATGTATTTTCCCTCCTATATCTAGATACTCCAATATTTTGGACTTAATTATCATATCATGTTTATAAATAAAATTCTAGATTTTTGAGAAAATTTGTTAAGTAAGTTTACTTGACGCAAAATTTTTTATATCTGTAACGGTTTGAACATGGTAGAATAGAAGCATATGCCTTAAACAAAGTAGAATAATTTTTGAGATATTGGAGTGGAAGCATTGGATAAAACCCTATTACGCCAAAAAGCCTTAGAAAGATTAGAAGGCTTGGCTAAGCAATTAGAGAAAAAACAAAAAAAAGAACGACAAATTAGGACGCTTTTGTTCCATTCGAAGTTATGGAAAGAAGCGAGAACAGTGGGGATGGTTCGTTCACAACCATTTGAATTTGATATGAATCCAGTGATGTCAAAAGCTTTAAAACAGGGAAAAAAAGTGGTAGTGCCTAAAACTTTGCCCGAGCGGCAATTAAGCTTTTACGAGGTAGATGAGAATACAAATTATCAATTATCTAATTTTGGCATAGAAGAACCTGTGAATAATTTTATTGTTGCCAAAAAAGAGATCGACTTATTAATTGTTCCTGGCTTGATTTTTTCTAATAAAGGTTATCGCATTGGTTTTGGTAAAGGCTATTATGACCGTTTTTTAGAAGACTTTGCTGGAAAAACTTGTGCTTTAGTATTTTCTGAACAGCTTAATAATGACTGGCAACCAGAAGTGTTTGATCAGCCTGTAACACGAGTATATACGGACCAGCTGGAAAGGAGTTTTCGCTATGAATAAATATCAATTACGTCTGCGTCGCTGGCTCAATCAGCCGATTGTGACTTATTTATTTTTAGGACTACAGACGCTCGTTTTTCTAGTGTCTTATCTTTTTCCCGGTGCTATTGAGTCCCAAGGTGCAATGTTTGGGCCCTTCATTGTGTACTATTCTCAATATTGGCGTTTTATTACCCCTATATTTATTCATTTTGGACTCATGCACTTTGCTGTAAATTCCGTTGTCTTATATTTTATGGGTGCACGCTTAGAAGCAATGTACGGACACTTGCGTTATTTTTTTATTTATTTATTAAGTGGAATAGCTGGGAATTTATTAAGTTTTGCTTTTAACAATGCAGGAGTACAATCAGCCGGCTCTAGCACTGCTTTATTTGGCTTATTTGGTGCTTTTGTGGTTTTAGGGATTCATTATAAAAATAATTATGCGATTCAAATGTTGGTGCGTCAGTTTACTTTATTTATTGGAATCAGCTTGCTTTTTAATTTAATTGATAGTTCTGTCGATATTTGGGGACACATTGGAGGATTGCTTGGTGGTTTTCTTTTGGGAAATATATTTGGTTTGCCACAGCGCTTACAAGATTACTCCATACATATTCGGATTATCGCAGGTCTTGTTTTTATATTTTTAGTCGGATTTTGTCTGATCTATGGTTTTAAAAAATATCAATTACTAGTATAATATTTAGGAAGTGTCTATATGAATAGTCTGTATGACGTACAGCAGTTATTAAAACGGTTTGGTATAATTGTATATGTAGGAAAGCGGATCTATGATATCGAACTAATGAATATTGAGCTTAAAGACCTTTTCGAAGCTCGGTTAATTGATCAAAATACCTATTTAAAAGCAAGAAATATTTTGATAAGAGAACATCGCATTGAGGAAAGTAGGGAGGATCATTAGATGGCTGACAAAAAAATTATGGGTATTGACTTAGGCGGCACCACTGTCAAATTTGCTATTTTGACAACAGAAGGTGAGATTCAGCAAAAATGGAGTATCAAGACAAACATTTTAGATGAAGGCTCTCATATAGTGCCTGATATTATTAAATCAATTAACCATCGTTTGGATTTATACGATATGAAAGCCCAAGATTTTATTGGAATTGGTATGGGAACTCCAGGTAGTGTAGATCGCCAAAAAGGAACCGTCGTAGGAGCTTATAACTTAAACTGGAAAACGACCCAACCTGTAAAAGAACAAATTGAAAAAGAAACAGGCATTCCTTTTGCTCTTGATAATGACGCCAATGTTGCAGCTTTAGGCGAACGTTGGAAAGGGGCAGGCGATAACGAACCAAACGTGGTATTTATTACGCTGGGCACCGGCGTTGGTGGTGGAATTATTATGGAAAGTGAACTGTTACATGGCGTGGCTGGCTGTGCGGGCGAGATTGGTCATATCACAGTCGAACCTGACGGCTTTGAATGTACTTGTGGCAAAAAAGGTTGTCTTGAAACAATTGCGAGTGCGACAGGAATTGTTCGTATAGCACGCAAATTAGCAGAAGAATATGCAGGTGCTTCTTATTTAAAACAACGTTTAGATAATGGAGAAGAATTGACTAGTAAAGATATTTTCGAATTAGCTGGACAAGAGGATCGTTTAGCCATGATGGTTGTCGATCGTATTTGCTACTATTTAGGATTAGCATGTGGCAATATCGGAAACCTTTTAAATCCATCGTCTTTAATATTAGGTGGTGGGGTTTCTGCAGCCGGAGAATTTTTACGTGAAAAAGTTGTAAACTATTTTAAACAGTTTACTTTTCCGCAAGTAACAGAAAGTTCAAAGGTTAAGTTAGCACAATTAGGAAACGATGCAGGAATTATTGGAGCTGCTTCTTTAGCATTGAAATTTAAAGATTAGAAAGACAAGGTGACGGAAACATGAATTTTTTGCAAACTTTGACACTTATCTTAGCTGCTATTTTATTAGCTATGGGAATGAATTGGCTATATTATTACATTCAAGGAAGACGCTCGGCTACGATCATTGATCAAGAAGCTTTTCGTCAAGGTATGAGAAAAGCTCAAGTGATTGATGTTCGAGAGAAAAAAGAATTTGATGGTAGTCATATTTTAGGTGCCAGAAACATCCCTTATACATTATTGAATAACTCCATGGGTTCGATTCGCAAAGACCAACCCGTCTATTTGTATGACACTGGGAAAACATTAAGTGTACGCGCTGCAAATAAATTGCGTAAAAATGGTTATAAGGATATTTATATCCTAAAAGATGGATTCAATGGCTGGGAAGGCAAGAAGAAGTCTAAAAAAACAGTCTAAAAAACAAGACCCGATGTGTATGGTTTTTCTAACGTTTGTTTAGAAAAGATATTACATCAGGTCTTTTTTGAATTTTATCTAGCAAAGCTTTTGCGTCGTGCTTTTTTACGATTAGCATCAATCATTGCTTCTTTTTCTTCGATGGGTTCAATGACTTGTTTTTTTACCGTTGTTACTAAACAAGCAGTTGCAGCAGTAGTTGCTAAAGTTCCCATGATAAAGCCCAGAGTAAATTTTTTCATTATACTTCACCTCATTTTTTATTCTTATCCTTATTATGAATGAAAGAAGTGGTTTTGAAAAGTAATTTACTTGGATTTGTTTGATAAAATTTTGGCAGAGATTTATATTACTTATAGATAACTAAAAGCATAATTAAAGTTTTATAAAATTTATTGCTATGTTCTAGTCAGTTATAAGTTTAAATCTATACTGGAAAATTTTTAAATAGATTTTCCATGGAGTGACTCCTAGAATTATACCCTTTTACCAGGCGTAGTTAAGAATGTTATTATTTTGATAGTAATTTAGCCAAATATGACATAAGGAGAAAAAAATGGAAAAATCAATGTTTTTACTAAAACAACCACAAAATTATCAGGACCTCTACTTTTCTTTTTGTGGTTTTTCTAAGACCAAACCCAAACATAGTTATGGCCCTGCCATTCGTGATACCTATCTCATTCATATCATTTTAGATGGTAAAGGGTATTATTCAATCGAAAATCAAAATTATTATTTAAAAAGTGGTCAAGGATTTGTGATACCGCCAGAAGTCCCCACTTTTTATCAAGCAGATGATGAAGATCCTTGGAGTTATGTTTGGATGGGAATTGGCGGAAACAAACTATCGGAGTATCTAAAAAAGTTAGGGATTAACTCTAAAAGGTTATCTTTTGACGTAGAAAATGTAGAGACTTTTAAAGCCATCATTTTTCAGTGCCTTGCTTATGAAAATGATAACTTAATAAATGAGATTACTTTACAAAAACAAGCTTATCATTTTATAGAATTACTTAGCCAATCACTTACACCACATAAACAATTTATTCCTACGAAAAAAATGAACCCTTATGTCAGTAAATCTTTAGAAATCATTAATAAAAATGCTCAAATGAATATTTCTGTGGCTAATATTGCTAGAGAGCTATCAATCGATCCTAGTTATCTTTCCAGATTATTTCGCGCTGACATAGGCGTACCAATCAAAGAATATATTAATGAACTTCGTATTACTATTAGCAACGATCTGTTAACATCTACCGATTACTCAATTAACCACATTAGTGAGATGGTAGGGTTCTCCAGTGCTCAGTCCTATTCTAAAGCTTTTAAACAATATCATGGTGTCTCTCCAAGTGTATATCGCAAAAAGAAAATAGGCCTTGGAAATAGATAAAATATAATGTCAATTTTTACTAAATTTATTACGTAAAAAGCGCTTGTTACTGTTGTAAGCGCTTTTTATAATGAAGTTAAATACAAGGAGGTTATATTTATGACTGCAACGATTACGTTTCAATCAGAGAATAAACAGTTTCACTTGAGCAATGAGAGCATAAGTTACATCTTTCAATTATCAGAAGATGGTAAATTACTTCAGCTTTATTATGGGAAAAAAGTTCCGCAAAATAGAGATTACAGTTATTTAGTTGAAATGCATCATCGCTCTATGGCAACGTTTAGAAAAGAAGGCGATTTACTTTACTCATTAGAACACCTCAAACAAGAATTTCCTGAGTATGGTGCGACGGATTTTCGTCATCCAGCTATTTCCTTACGGCAAAAAAACGGTTCGAACTTAACGGACTTTGTTTATAAATCTCATCAAATTATAGATGGAAAAGGATCATTAAAGGGATTGCCTGCTACTTATGTAGAAGATAAGCAAGAAGCCAAAACATTACTTATTAAATTAGAAGATAAATTGACGAATGTCGAGGTTGAATTAAGCTATACCTTATTCAGTGAACTCCCAGTGCTGGCTAGAAACGCCAAAGTCATTAATAATGGAGAAGATACACAGTTTATTGAGCAGTTAGCTAGCTTGTCACTTGATTTACCTGACCGTGATTATGACTGGCTGCAACTGTCTGGTGCTTGGGGAAGAGAAAGATATGTAAAACAGCGTAAACTTCAACAGGGGATCCAATCGATTGAATCAACACGCGGAATTTCAAGTAGTCAGCAAAATCCTTTTGTTGCACTAAAAAGAGAAAATACAGATGAAAATCAAGGAGAAGTTATAGGCGCGACACTCGTATACTCAGGCAACTTTTTAATTCAAGCCGAGGTTGATACCTGGGATGTGACCCGTCTGCAAGTGGGAATGAATCCATTTGGTTTTGAATGGAAGTTAGAAGCTGGGGAAACATTTACTAGCCCAGAAACTCTTCTGGTTTATTCTGATGCAGGACTTAACGGTATGAGCCAATCTTTCCACCAATTGTTTAACAAAAGACTGATACGTGGAAAATGGCGCGAACAAGATCGTCCTGTGCTGATTAATAACTGGGAAGCCACTTATTTTGATTTTAATGAAGATAAATTAGTGAATATTGCAGAAAAAGCTAAAAGTGTTGGCGTTGATTTGTTTGTTTTAGATGATGGTTGGTTTGGTGAGCGTAATAATGATGAAGCTGGCTTGGGCGATTGGTATGCGAATAAAGACCGTTTGCCTAATGGTGTAGGTGGCTTGGCAAAACGGATCAAATCTTTAGGATTGAAATTTGGCTTGTGGATAGAACCAGAAATGGTGAATAAAAACAGTGATTTATATAGAAAACATCCAGAATGGATCCTTCACACACCAGATCGCGTTAGCAACCACGGCAGGAACCAATTTGTTTTAAATTACGGAAATGAAGAAGTCGTTGAAAACATTTTTCAACAGATTTCTGCCATTATCGATGAATCGCAATTAGATTATATAAAATGGGATATGAATCGTCCGTTAACCAACGTTTTTGATGTTGATTTAGATAAGAGTCAACAAGGAGAAGTATTTCATCGATATGTTTTAGGCGTATACAGTTTGTATGAAAGACTAATTGAAAGATATCCAAATATATTATTTGAATCTTGCTCGTCTGGCGGGGCGCGCTTTGATGCAGGGATGTTATATTACGCACCACAAACATGGACAAGTGATGATTCAGATGCAATCGAACGTTTGAAAATCCAATATGGGACAAGTTTTCTTTATCCTTTATCTTCTATGGGTGCCCATGTTTCAATCACACCTAACCATCAGACCAACCGAGTAACGCCGATTGAAACAAGAGGTAACGTTGCTTATTTTGGCGCATTTGGGTATGAATTAGATTTGAATCAATTAAATTCTGATGAACTGGCAGTCGTAAAAGAGCAAATTAAATTTTACAAAAAGTACCAATCGATTATTCATAATGGAACGTTTTATCGTTTGAGATCTCCTTTTGAAAAAGATAAAAATCATGCAACATGGATGGTAGTAAGCAACGATCAAAGCACAGCAATTGTTGGTGACTATAAGATGTTAAATGAAGTGAACCGTTCTTATCAACGTGTACAATTAAAGGGGCTTAATCCGAATGCCGAATATTTGATTAATGATATGACTTATTCAGGAGAAGAATTAATGAATGCTGGATTGATTACCACAGATGCATCAAGCGGACAAATAAACGCGCAAAATAACCGCAAGGAAACATATGACTTTGATTCAAGAATATGGGTATTAACCCAAAAATAGGATGCTTAAATGAAAACTAATAATGGTTTTTAAGTATTTCTTTATTAGTAGCTTGCTGGCAATTAACGAAATTATTTTCCCAATGAAAAAGTACCTTTTGTTAATAAAGCCAGAATAGATACTTAGGAGTTTTCCCAGAATTTAGGTATTCATGTATTTGTTTGATACCGGAAAACTCCTTATATTTAATAAGAAATTATATAGGAATACTAGTTGTAAAAATCTCGCTTATGTTTATTTTCAATGCATATTAAAATTAAAAGATTAAGAAAGGTCGTATGATTATGAGTAGTAGTTTTAAAAACCCTAGCTCCTTGATGACAAAATTTGCTATATTATCTATCTCTTTATTACTTATTTCTTCAAATTCAATCAATGGGGCATTGCCCCAAATTAAAAACGCTTTAGATATTTCACAGACCCAAGTTGAAACACTTAGCACCATTTCGGCAGTTTCAGTTACAATTTTTGTGCTTTTTTCTAATTTGGTTGTAAATAAACTGGGAATGAAACGTACGATCGTCGTTGGTTTGATTTTAGCCGGAATTGGCGGTATCTTACCTGCATTTACAAATTCCTATATGGCGATGTTAATCAGCCGAATCATTATGGGTGCAGGTCTTGGAATGTATAATTCTTTAGCTGTTACAATTATTAACCGGGTGTATGAGGATAATAAGTCAACAGAAGCTACCTTACTTGGAATTAGAGGTTCTATGGAACAAATAGGGCAGGCGGTTTTGACCTTTATAGCTGGACTTTTATTAAATATAGGATGGAGATATTCTTTCATTATTTATCTTGCTGCATTTCCTATTGCAATATTATTTGCTATGTTTGTTCCAGACGTTAAAACAGACGTTGAAAAAGCGGAAAGTAATACTTCAGAAAGAATGAATCCAGTTGTTTATTTGTGGATGTTGTTTGCTATTTTAATAAATAGTAATGCAAATGCTGTATCTGTCCGTTTTCCTTCACTTGCCACTACTTACTTTGGGGATGATTTTAATGCAAGTAATTATCTGGCTGTCATTCCTTTAATCGCGATTATCAGTGGGTTTGTCTTTGGCAGTATTTTCCGACGCCTTGGTTCCAAAACGCTTTATTTAGGCATAACTGTCCTAATTATTTCTAATTTATTCATCAGTCTTTCTGATGGCAACTTTGTGTTCATGTTATTAGGGGTTTTTCTCTCTAGTGTTCCAGGTACTTGGTGCTTACCTTATATCTTTTCTATTCTAGGTAGAATTACACCGAAGTCTACCCAAACATTTGCTAATTCCTTGATTTTTGTGGGCTGTAATTTAGGGCTTTTTATGGTACCGTATATCTTAAACGTTTTCCAAAGAATTAGTCCAAGCAATGATTTAAGCTCTCCCTTTTTAATCTATGCGATTGTTTTAGTTGTGTTAATGGTTATAATGTTTATTGGTAGTCGAGCAAAGAAGAATACCAACGAATAAGTTGGTCATAAAAGATAAAGAGAATATTTATCGAAAGTCCAAAAGGAGCGAAAGAGGATGGAAGATGAAATAAAAAGAATTTTTGCTAAAATTTTTGCTGAATCGGCGCAAAATGTTTATTTTGCCCCCGGAAGAATTAATTTAATTGGCGAACATACAGATTACAATGGTGGTAATGTATTCCCAGCGGCGATTACTTTAGGGACCTATGCTGCGGTACGAAAACGAGATGACCGTCGTTTCCGGCTTTACTCCAAAAACTTTCCGGAAAAGGGAATTATTGAATTTAGTTTAGAAGATTTAACTTATAGCGAAGAGGACGATTGGGCAAATTATCCTAAAGGAATGCTATATTTCTTAAGAGATGAAGGATTTTCTATTGATAAAGGGATGGACATAGCTTTTTATGGCAATATACCGAATGGTGCCGGTCTTTCGTCTTCGGCTTCGATTGAATTATTAACGGGTGTTGTAATCCGCGATTTGTTTGATTTACCGATTAATACACTGGATTTAGTGAAATTAGGACAAAAAACCGAGAATCAGTTTATCGGAGTAAATTCAGGAATAATGGATCAATATGCAGTAGGTATGGGAGAAAAAGATCATGCTTTGTTACTGGATACCAATACCTTAGATTATGAAGTGGTGCCAGCTGATTTTGGCGAGTATGTGTTGGCGATTATGAACACAAATAAGCAGCGAAAATTAACGGACTCAAAATATAATGAACGTCGCAGCGAATGTGAGCAGGCACTGCAAAAGTTACAAGAGAAATTCTCGATTCATGCTTTAGGGGAATTAGATAGTGCAACATTTTTTGCTAACACTGATTTACTAAGAAGTGATGTGCTGACTAAACGGGCGAAACACGTAATTACAGAGAATGAAAGAACCAAAGTAGCAAAAGAAGTTTTGGAAAAGGGAGATTTAGTTGAATTTGGACGATTATTAAATGATTCACACACTTCTTTACGAAACGATTATGAAGTCACTGGAAAAGAATTAGATACCCTTGTTTTGGCTGCCCAACAACATCCTGCTGTTTTGGGCGCTCGTATGACAGGGGCCGGTTTTGGCGGATGTGCGCTTGCTTTAGTGAAAAAAACAGAGTGGGCCGATTTTGTTGAAGACATTTCCCAAATTTATTTAGACAAAATGGGCTATTCCACGGATATTTACCAAGCAAGTATTGATGATGGCGCTAGAAAGCTATAGAATGAAACAGACGATATTTATTAAAAATGAACAACCGAAGGGGAGAATGGTATGACAATTTTAGTATTAGGCGGAGCAGGTTACATTGGCTCGCATGCGGTTGATCAACTAGTTAACCAAGGATATGATGTTGCGGTGATTGATAATTTATTAACTGGGCACAAAGCCGCCGTTCATTCTAAAGCTCGTTTTTATCAAGGAGATATCCGGGAGAAAGAATTTGTACAGTCCGTCTTTCAAAAGGAAAAGATTGAAGGTGTGATTCATTTTGCCGCTAGTTCTTTAGTCGGTGAATCGGTAGAAAACCCACTAAAATATTTTAATAACAATGTTTCAGGTACAGAAATTGTGCTAGAAGTGATGCATGAATTCAAGGTGAAATCGATTGTCTTTTCTTCAACAGCAGCCACTTATGGCGAGCCAGAAGAAAATCCAATTACTGAAATGACGCCAACAAATCCTAAAAATCCTTACGGTGAAAGTAAACTAATGATGGAAAAGATGATGCGTTGGTGTGATGAAGCCTATGGGATAAAATTTGTCGCCCTACGCTATTTTAATGTTGCAGGAGCTAAAGCAGATGCGTCCATTGGCGAAGATCATGCCCCAGAGACTCATTTAATTCCCATTATCCTACAAGTTGCGCTCGGGCAAAGAGAGCAATTGGCCATTTTTGGCGATGATTATCCGACAGAAGACGGGACTTGTGTTCGAGATTATGTTCATGTGGAAGACCTTATCGCTGCGCATATTCTAGCTTTAGAATACTTAAAAGCAGGAAATCCGAGCAATATCTTTAATTTAGGAAGTAACTCTGGTTATTCTGTAAAACAAATGTTAGGAGCGGCAAGAAAGGTAACGAAGAAAGACATTCCAGCAAAAGTCGCTCCAAGACGCGCAGGCGATCCTGGAACTTTAGTTGCAGCTAGTGATAAAGCCAAAGCG
This sequence comes from Tetragenococcus solitarius NBRC 100494, assembly GCF_001544195.1. Taxonomy (GTDB): domain Bacteria; phylum Bacillota; class Bacilli; order Lactobacillales; family Enterococcaceae; genus Tetragenococcus; species Tetragenococcus solitarius. The sequence goes on along the minus strand of NZ_BCPY01000031.1, from coordinate 1,868 downwards.
GTTTTAGGCTGGCAGCCGCAATACACTGAAGTAGAGGAAATTATTGCAACCGCATGGAACTGGCATGTCAGTCATCCATATGGCTACAAAGAGTAAGGAGAGAAAAAGCATGATCAGTCAAACAATTGCCGATTTTATAACCTTAGCGATTGCTTCAGGCGGCTGGATGGAAATGGATAGGGTTTATTTACAAAATCGTATCTTGGGTATGATTGGGGAAACGGAATTTGAAGAAGCTGAAATTCGTTCATCTCCTAAACCTTCGACACCATTAATGGACGAGTTAGTCGAAACGGCTAAAAAGAATCATGTAGTAGGGGACTCACTTTCAGAACAAGAAATCTTTGCTGCACAATTGATGGATTTTTTAACGCCGCCTCCGTCCGTTGTCAATGCTTTTTTTGCGCAATATTATGCCAAAGATCCAAAAAAAGCAACCGATTATTTTTACGATTTGTGTAAAACGAATGACTACGTAAAAACTCGTGCGATTGCTAAAAATATCGATTTTCCTGTAGAAACGGAGTATGGCACCTTAGAAATTACTATCAATTTATCCAAACCTGAGAAAGATCCTAAACAAATTGCTCTAGAAAAAAATACGGCACAAGCAAATTATCCTCAGTGTCCATTATGTATGGAAAATGAAGGTTATAAAGGGCGCGCTAATTTTCCTGCAAGGACCAATCACCGGATTATCCGGATGAACTTAGATGGAGAGTCTTGGGGTTTTCAATATTCGCCTTATGCTTATTACAATGAACATTGTATTGTTTTGTCCGAAGAACATCGTCCAATGGAAATCACGAAACAAACCTTTGATCGATTGTTAAAAATTATTGAAGTCTTACCTCATTATTTTATGGGTTCCAATGCGGATTTACCGATTGTAGGAGGTTCCATTCTCTCTCATGATCATTATCAAGGGGGACGCCATACGTTTGCCATGGATCAGGCGCCGATTGAATTTTCTTTTTCCTTCAAAAAATTTCCTGACGTCACCGCCGGCATTGTCAAGTGGCCGATGTCTGTGATTCGTTTGCAAAGTAAAAATAAAGCAGAGCTCGCTAGAGCTGCGCATGAGGTTTTTGCCAAATGGGCGGTTTATTCAGATGAGCCACTAGATATTTCTGCCTATTCACAAGACGGTACGCTGCATCATACGGTAACACCTATTGCTAGAAAAAAAGAGGATTTTTTCGAAATGGATATTGTCCTGCGGGATAACAATGTTTCTAAAGAACATCCTGATGGGATTTTTCATCCACATCAAGATGTGCAACATATTAAAAAAGAAAATATTGGTTTAATTGAAGTGATGGGATTAGCTATACTACCACCACGTTTGAAAACTGAACTAGAAGAAGTTGAAAAATATTTATTAGATGAAGAAAATAAAATGGTCTCCTATCATAAAGAATGGGCAGATTCTATTAAAATGAATCATCAATTAACAAAGGAAAATGTCAATGAAGTGGTACAAAAAGAGCTCGGTCAAGTATTCAAACGAGTATTAGAAGATGCAGGCGTGTTTAAAAGAGATGAGCAAGGACGTACTGGATTTGAACGCTTTATAAATTATTTAAATAGTAACTAAATAAATGCTGGTCAGCTTTAAAGATTAAGTTGACCTCCGGTTTTAGCTAAATCTGGCAGAATTCAGCTTATTATGAAAGCGATATGGAAGAACTATTTAGAGCGGAACTAAGCCATGAAAAACCAGCGAGCGGTTGCTTATATTTAATCAACCATCTTATTTATATCGGATCTTGGAGCGCCAGGACAGCTTATTCTATAATAATTAAACAATATATAATCTTGTAAAAAACGTCCAGTAACCATGTCATTGGTTATTGGACGTTTAAATG
>NZ_BCPY01000030.1 GCF_001544195.1 Tetragenococcus solitarius NBRC 100494 | reverse complement strand
GTATTATTTCGAAGTAAAATATGTAAGAAAAAAACTAAAAATTTCGATTAGACGTAAAATGAACTTCCACTTTTTTTAAAATTATAAGCTTTCGTTATTATTTTGCGAGATTTTTTGTATACAAAAAAACTGTCAGCAGTAAAATGGAATTATTACCACTAACAGTTTCAATAAGCAGAAACAGATGAATTCATTTGGGAAGTCCTTTCTAGATTAGGCGTTCACTTTTTCAGCGTTTAAGTTTTTAATTGCGTGTTCAATTGTTACACCGTAAGCTACATGTTGTTCATCTTTAGAATCGATTGCCATAAATTGGTTCGTACTTGAATCAAAAGCAATACGATAAGCTAAACTTTCTTTTTTAAATGTCATATATATCCCTCCTTTAAATATTTTTAATAGCGGCCACCTTTAATAATATAACACGAGTATCTTCATTTAACAAAAAATTTGTTTTGTATAAAGGCATATGTTTAAATTTTTCATAACAAAAATTGAATTAAATGTCCTCCACCATAGAGCAAAACTAAACTATACAAAAAGACAGACGCTGGTTTTGCGAATAAAATAATCCATGTAAATTTTTTGAAAGAAATTTGAGTTAAGCTGGCCATCAAACATAGGGCATCGTCAGGAGCTATCGGTAAAAATATAGCTATGGCAAAAAGACGATCGAAACGTTTCTGATTGTCTAACCAATGTCTATATTTATTATAAGTTTTTTCATTTACCAAACGTAAAACAATTGGCTTTCCGTACTGCCGTCCTAACCAAAAAAGAATGATCGAACCGAGGCAGATACCTATATAATTATAAATAAAACCACTTATAGGACCAAAAAGCAACACCCCAGCAGCTAACGAAATTCCACCTGGAATAACTGGAACAATTACTTGTATGATTTGGATTAAAATGAACAATAAAGGACCGAAAAGAACCGCTTGGCTGACAAAATCCTGTAGTTTTTGTATATCATCAAAAATTCCAAGATAATAAAAATAAACCGCTAGCACAATTAAAGCAAAAAAGCCAGATAGTGAAATTAAATTGATAAGTCTTCTTGACGTTGTAATACTCAATGGATGCCACCTCTATTTTTTACCTTTATGATTATAATTATAACCAAAACTTTAAAAAAAGCATGCAACTAGCGACTGATTTATAATAAATTAGTGTTTTGTTAATTCTTTCTTAAACGTATCCATTTATTAACGATTTGTTCAACTAAACTGGTAATTAACAGCCCTCCGACGATACTTATTGCTGTTGTTGTAACGACCATCAATTTTTGAAAACCAGCGTTAGGATCTTCTAGAGCAAAAGCCCGTACTGCTTCATAAGAAGGGCCGCCAGGGACTAGCGGAATCAAGCCAGGAATATAGAAGATAATCATTGGCATCTTCTGCTTTTTTGAAAAAAAGATGCTCATACAACCGACCATAAAAGCTGCAGCAAAATTAGGAAAGGCGATACTGTTAAAAAGTTGGTTTAAATAAAAATAAATGATCCAGCCAACAGCTCCAGTAAGTCCACTAGCTAAAAGCGCGCGACGTGGAATATTGGCAATGAAACCAAAGGCAGCACTACTAAAAAAACTAAAAGAAAATTGAATGAGAAACGTCACGATAAAAAACCTCCAAAGATAGAAAGAACACAAGCAATACCAATAGCAATGGCTGCCGCTATGATGATTGCTTCGGTTCCGCGTACAAGTCCGCTAACTAAATGGCCAGCTAAAATATCCCGCAAAGAAGCAGTAATTGCTACGCCAGGAACTAAAGGCATTACAGCGCCGATACATATATAATCAAAGCTAACAGCAGAGTTGATTTGTGTCGCAATTAATGCCAGTATGCCGATAATTAATGAAGCTAAAAAACTATCAAAAAAGCGTAAATCGAAAAATTGTTTAACGCTGTACTTTACGGAGTAGCCAATTCCGCCGATCAGTAAGGTTGGGATAAAGTTCAACCAACTACCACCAAATAGGACCATCAAAAAAGCACTTAAAAACGCTGCACTAAGAATTTGAAACAGCAATGGAAATTCTGGCGTTTCTTTATCGATTTTTTTTAATTGCTGGTAAAGTGTAGTTAAGTTTACCTTTTTTTCCGCAAATTCTCTGGATAATTGGTTAACAGCTTGCACTTTTTCTAAATTGATGTTGCGCTCGCCCACGTTTTCAATTTGAGTATAGCGGCTACTTTTTAGCCCCATAAAAATACCTGTAGCAGTGACGTAACTATTACTATCTGGCTCATTTGCATTTTCAGCAATACGGTTCATTGTATCTTCTACCCGATAAACTTCAGAACCACTTTCCATCATAATTTTTCCGGCCAGTAGGCATGTATCTATAAGCAAGCCTTCAGCTTTTTGCATAGAACCGCTCCTTATCTAGTAACTACTTGATAGTAGTTTAAGATGTAAATGTCTTTTTCATTATTCTAGCTGTTTGTTAGGACGCTGACAAGCAGGTTTTTTAATAACTGTATTTTGTTATCATGCTTTTTATGTCTATTTAAAATTTTAGGGGGAGTAAAAAAGTTAAGCGTAAACAAAATGAATGATGACTGGAATTATGGTTGTTTAAAAAACAAATAACTGTTTTTATAAAACAAGTGAAAATCCCTTTAAAAATTTAGAAGAGTCGGTTAAAATAACAGTATACGGTCGTAGGAAAAAAGGAAGGAGGTTATGTTATGCGACATAAAGTATATACAAGAGAACATATCTTAAAAGCGGCTTACGAATTGATTGAAAAAAATGGTTTTACTAATTTTACTGCACGAAATGTAGCAGCTCAAATGGGAGTATCTACCCAGCCGATTTATTTAGAGTTTGCGAATATGGAAGATTTAAAACAGACATTAATCAAGGAAATCTTTGATGATGTGTCTAAAAAAGTATTTAGTGTTGAACATACAGGCGATAAGTTAATTGATATTAGTATCAATTATGTTAATTTTGCTCAAAAGAACCCACGTTTATTTATGGCAATGTATCTTGATGAAAAGGGTGGGGGAAGAGCGATGTATGACCATTCTTATGTTTTTTTCAAAGAGACTATTTTACAAGAAGAAGAATATAAAGATCTAACTGAGGCTTACATCGAAGCCCTTTTCCATGGTACGTGGATTACGATTACTGGTTTAGCCGCATTGATGTTAGCAAAGGTTGTTGTTCCAACGCGTCAACAGACGATTGCAATTATTGAAAATAGCGTAAATGCTATTTTAGAAAGTAACTATGAAGATAATAATTTAAGCAACGGAAGCAAGTAAAAAATGTGCTGAACAATGACTTATTTAGATAGCACTGAATGTATGCGCTTTATTTGATGCTATCTAAGTTTTTTATTGTGTAAAAAATTTCCCCAACTGGGCATCTGTGACATAAGTGAAAATGAGATAGAAATATTCGAACTATATTTGATGAGATTTTCTAAACGTTGCGAATTTGCGACGAGTAACCGCAGGAGCAATGTTTTTCGTGCGACGAGTAACCGCAGGAGCAAAGCATTTCGTGCGACGAGTAATCGCAGGAGCAATCTCTCTATTGTTCGGATATTTTAGTATTAAAGGAGCTTATGTCACACTCCTTGTATAGTCATAAGTTATAGATAACTTATTTTTCAATATTTAAAAAATAAGAAGCTAGAATAGAGTATGAAAAAGGGTAATAAAAAAAGCCATCGAAATTGTTTTCAACTTTTTAAGTAGCATGTGGCTCTTAAAGAAAATACTAGAAAACAAAAACGATGGTTTAAATATAGCATAGAATAAAGATTATGGATGACTTATGTGTAAAAGTGAATAATATTTATTAAATAAAAAATCAGTTATACCGTTGCTCATAACTGATTCTTTTTGACTTAAAATAAGGAGAGTACGGGATTTGCATTTATTGTTATTTAACTATCATCTAGCTTAAAAAATTCCTTTGCTCTAGCCTTTTAAAAAAATAACATTTCAATGGTAATAACCTATCTTCAAATAAAACACGTTAGAAAACACGTTAAAAATTCATGAGGTTTTGGAAGACCTTAGGAACTTCTTTTTCCATCTTTTTAGTTACGTGGCCGTATAGGTCGTTTGTAATTTGTGTAGACGTATGGCCAAGTCTTTCGGAAACTGTTTTAGGTTGTAGACCAGCTTCTAGCAATAAAGTAGCATGAGTGTGTCGCAAACCGTGGATTGTAATTTCTCTCAAGTTATTCTTTTTCACATTTTGAAGCAACCAAGTACGCGGCTTAGATAATTGAATAAAGCTATTTTCAATGTTGGAGAATACAAGCTGATGTTCTTCATTTGGCTTTATCCCGAATTGGAACAAATATTCTTTTTGTTGCATTTTCCATTTTTTAAGTACAGCCATTGTTTCATCATCTAAACTTATATCACGTTTTGAATGTTTAGTTTTCGGCTGTTCCAAATAAAGGCGTCTATTTTCTCCTCTAGCCAGCGTTTGAACAATATGGATACATTCTTCCTCAAAGTCCACAGAAGACCACTCAAGGCCTAATAACTCACCCTGACGACAACCTGAAGCCGATAGCAATTGAAAGAACGTGTAAATATAGTAAGGTTGCTGTTCTTTACTACATGCTAAAAATTTGGCTAGTTCCTCTTTGGTATAATAATTTAATCGTTTTTCTTTATACACTGATTCTTTACGTTTAGGAATAGTAATTCGTTGGGTCGGGTTGCTTTCTACAATCCCTAAACGAATCGCAAACTCAAATATTCTACTAATATCCGTGATAAAATCACGATACTTCACAAATTTATTTACATTCTCATTCGCAAACTTTTGTACTTCAGTTACTGTTATTTCATCTATTTTCTTTTTACCAAACACAGGTAACGTATGAACTCTATACTGGCTTATTGCCTTTACATACGTGCTTTCTTTAACGGTATGTTTGTAATTCACCTTCCATAAGTCAAATACCTCTTGAAAGGTTTTAGAATCCTTCTCTGGGCGATTATATTCACCTTTTTCATATTGTACTTGAAGCCGACTTAATGCAAGTTGAGCTTCTTTTTTTGTTTTAAAACCTTGCCGAGTTGTAAGCGTATCTTTTCCAGTTTTTGGATTTTTACCAAGATAGGCACGAAATTGCCATGCCTTCGTTCCGTTTTTCTTTTCGTATTGTTTAAATGTTGCCATTTGTATTCCCTCCGGTTACTACGAGCGGGGAGCACGTGGGAGGGCTAGGATTTAAAATTTGGCGAATAGGAACTTTCAAAAGGCTTAAATTCCCCGTCAACTCTCATAGTGAAAATTAATGAGGAATAGGCTTCCTCATTATCGTCTTTAAAACCAACGACGATGATAGTTATATCCGGGTTATCTTCAATATTCAATTCATCTATTAGTATATTATCGTAAAACTTTCGTCCCATTTTTTCGCGCTCCTTAATTGAAGACATGCGAAAAAAAGTTTCATTTTCTTTAGCACTTTTATAATTTAAAAAATCTTTGCAGTATTTTTGTAAAAATTTTTCAGATGGAAAATCTATGAGGAATGTTGCTAAGTTACTATCAATCGTTCTGTTAGTACCAACGTTTACAACTAAAATATTTTCGTTCTCCCAATCTGGTGTATCACTAATTTTTTCGTTAACTAACGGTATGTACCTGCATATTTTCCAATATGTGTTATCAATGTTTATGGTTTCACCGTAAAATTTTAATTGATATTCGACAGAAATATTTATTAGATCGTTTGGAGTAATTTTTAATGCAGTGCAAATTTTTTCTAATGTATCAAATTGTATCCCCTTGCTAGAGTTTTTTGTCATTAGACTTAATGTATTTTTTGAGATACCCGTTTTATCGTGTAACCAAGTCATTGTTTTTCCTTGTTCGTTAAGTATCTCTTTTAACTTAATTTCAATCATCGTTTCACTTCCTTCCATATTCCAAGTATACATGAAAACTAATACATTTCAATGAAAAATACTGTTAACATGTATTTCTTTTACTACTCAGTTGGTTTTAAACCAGCGATTTTACTATATGTAGTAAAAAAAATACAACTTTGTAGTTGAAATAGTCTTCAAACAATGTTACTGTATATATGTAGCAAAAATACTACTTATTTGTAAAAAGGAGGTGAAACAAATGCAATTGCAAATTGACTCAATCGATTTAAAAGAACCAGCTTTTGCTCCGATTGTTTCAGAGATTGCTAAGGCAATTGAAGAAGCTAAAGAGTTGGCTAAAACAAGAGCTGAGTTACCGCGTTATATGAACAAGCAACAGGCAGCTAAATATTTAAATGTTAGTTATAACTCAATGGTAGATAATTACATTCGCAAACATGGGCTAAAAGTCATCATTGTTGAGGGAGTTCAAAGAATCGACAAAAGAGACTGTGATGAACTAATGGAAAGACTAAAACAATAATAAACTACTACGAGCGGGGGCACACAGGAGGTTATTGTTAGGAACAAATTCGCAAGTAACTTAAGGTTTGAAAATTTTATGGAGGTAATAAAAATGAACAAAGAAAGAGCAGAATCAATTCTAGAAAGACTAAATGGCTTAGTAGGTACTGAATTTGATATGCGCTATCAAGAAAATTATATAAGAGCCATTCAAAAGACAGGAGATGAATTTGATAGTCAAAAAGCACCAACTAAAAAAGTAGAAATGCTTCAGACGCAAGATATTTACGAAGTAGATAAGAACAGTGTGGCAAATATTGAAGTGTTAGAAAAACAGTATCCTGCTGTAAAGATTGAATTTGAAGACGGTAGCGCGATCGAAATTTCTGGCGATTATGAATTGTTTGAATCAGCAGAAGAAAATGAAGGATTCCCACCAATGTTTTTGTAATGAAGACACAAAAAAAGCCTTTAAACGACAGACCGGCAAGTTTGGACGTTTAAAAGGCAAGGCAAATAAGACGATATATAAACATATCTTTCTTATATTATATCGTCTTAACGCCTAAATATCAAGTTTTAGGAGGATAAATATATGAAAAAATCAACAAGAAGATGGCTTTTTATGATTGCAACACTGGCGTTAGTTTCTACAATGCCCTTTCTATTAAAAATGATTATCAGTATCCCAGTTATTGAATTACTACTACTGGATTTTGATGAGTGGGAGGCGCAGCAATCATGAATGAAAATTATGAAGCATTGGAAGCAACAATGGAGGAGCTAAAAGCAGAGAATCTTTCCGATAATGAAATATATGGGCTTCTCGGCGATATTGAGGATTTCACGCACAATATAAAAATGGATTTAGAACCTACTGAAAAACGTTTTATCAAAGACAAGAACAAGACAACCGTTGATCGCAACGATTTAGAGAATATGCTAAAGAATTACGAAAAACTATTAAATGCCTATGAGGAACTGGCCAAACAAACAGATGAGCTTATCTCGGGCATTCAAGAAGAACTTATATCCGACGCAAAGGCGGACATGAAACCATTCTTATACGTATTAAAAGGAGATAATCACAATGAAAAATAATAATGAAAAAATGTTTAAACAAGCTTGTAAGTTGGAAGATTTAGCCGATCACGTGGAATTGTTGGAAATGGTTATTGATTCAGCATTGACAAATCGGGAGAAAAACGAGTTCGCTGTTCAATATTTTATCAAGAAAGAACTGGATACTGTCTTTGAAAATATCGTCAATGTACGGCAAGAAATTCAAGACGTAAGTAACACTTTGACCGATTTATACAACGAGGAAGAGGGTGGCCGCTAATTGAATGCAAAAGAATTAGACTATGAATTTGACAAGGTACGACTTAATTTGGACAAGGTAGAAACACCGAACCTTTCGAAGATAAAAGAAATCGTAAAACGGGTTCATTTTGCGGATATCAAAACGAAGCAACAAGCTTATGATAACGAGGGACTGGCTTTTTATAAGCTAAACTTAGACAGCACAGGCGATTACTTTACTCATTCACTACCAATCAGTTATACAACTGAAGCTGCAAAAACTGGTGTCGTTTACGGTACTTTTACGCAGAAAGTCACAAAAAAGAAAGAAAAGGTTGTTGAGTTTGAAGGTGGGAACTATAACAACTATGTGCGCTTCCTGGCCGATATAGCAAACCACAAGGTGATTTACTCAGATGAATTAGAAAGGTTTGTAATCGTCAGAGATCATTCTTATAAAATGTTAGATCAAGCAATTTTTGAAGTTGAATATTCAGTGGATCCGAAACAAAAAATAAATGATTTTCTAGACGTGATCTTTTCCATTTATCATGATCATATTCAAGTGAAGACACACGATTACACAATAGAACCTTACATCATTGCGGGGATTGATTGGGCATATGACTGTAAACAACTGAAGCCAGTAACTAAAGACGATAGCAAACAACAGCTTTTTTCCGCTTATTATGATGTATCTTATGAGAACTTAAATTTAGAAAAAGCTGAAGAATATACAAATATGATTGCTGCTGAAGACGATAGTTTGCATAACTTAAGGTTGATACACGCGTACGTGTTACTTGCAAGAATGGGATTGGTTTCAGTTGAACATTCTTTCATTTTAAAAGACTTTGGACGAACAGGGAAAGGGTTGTTTATGAAGACATTCCCTGAAGTGTTCAAAATGAATTCTGTTAACTTCGATAATTTAATGGGCGGCACTATGGAAGCAAGTAACGAATGGTTGAAATTTATCGGTTGTGATATAAGCCATGCGAACGAATCGGGGGCAATCAATCCAAAAGCAATGCGTTTTATTCGTAAAATTGCTACACAAGAAAACGTTTCGGGTAGAAAGATCCAACAGAATACCATAGATTTCAAAATAAAATCCGTATTAATTCTAGATACCAACGAAAAAGTAGACATAGGGAAATTGACAGCAAACTTGTCGCGTGTGGTTAAAGTTGCCTTTAAAGATCGACCAGAAGAAGAAACAGAAGCGGAACGTTACAAAGTTTTTGCGCCTTATTGGGATTATATTGCTCCTAATGGCGAAGAATCGCTTACAGCAAATGTTTCCTTTTTAATCAGTAGCTTAGAATATCTATCTAAACAAAATGGAAAATTTGTTTTTAAAGATGTTGCTTTAAAGAATTATGCTGTCGCAAGTGAACTAACTGATTTACAAATTTTCTTAATTGAGGCTTTTCAACAAGTAGGGTATGTGCCTTCAAAAGATGAGGCGCTTCATCAAGTGCTTTTCGACGAATACGGGGTACACCACTTCCGCCGTAAAGATATTAAAGACGATCTAACAAGCATTGGATTAGAGCCTAATTATCCCACAACTATTAAAGGTGTTCCAATAAGAGTAATTCGGATTAAAGATAAAAAGCTATTTAAAAAGGCACAATCTTTATTAGAGGGAATAGTAGTTTGAAAGAGTAACTGAGAGTTGTTTAAAGTAGGGAAGAGTAGTTGATAAAAAAAAGTTAACTACTCTCCATTACTCATACAATACTCTATTAAATTGACACAAGTACTTATATGAAAGGAAAACTACTCAACTACTTTAACTACCTTTTTAGCAATTGCATATAACTTTTTAAAAATAAGAATGCTGATATATCAACGTTTTACTTTTTTTAGTTATTAAGCATTATAGGGGCAGTTAAGTAGTCAGTAGTTTTGAGTAAAAAGGAGATAAAAAATGACCACAGCTTATGATGTAGCATTAGGTATGTTAGAAGGAGGAGTGCAGTGTATCCCGTTAAATGAATCTAAAAGACCAATGCTAAATTTTGCCGATGTAACGATTACAAAAGATTTTATTAATAGGAATGAAGAGTATCAAAGAGCTCGGGCGTTAGGAGTTTTGACTAGGGGGTTATGGTGTATCGATATAGATAAGCACGGAGGAACGTTTGTAACAGGTTATTACAGCATGGGGAAAATACCTTATTATGATGAACTTGATTGTAACGCTAAAAAAACATGGATACAGCAAACGCCAACGGGTGGCATGCATATTATTTTCAAAAAACGCGAGGGTATTGAGTACAGTCAGCATAATGGATATTTGAAAAATGTGGATATTAAAGCGAACGATAATAATTTCTTTGTAATGGGGGGAAGTGTAACGAAAGCAGGTATTTATAATCTGAATGCACAAGAGCCGATTTTATATGATGGCGAATTTGAGGAGCGTATTTTCAACTGTGAAGGATCAACATTTGAAGAACAAGTTATTGCAAAACTCAGTTTAAAAAATGTGTTGCCTCAACCTACTTTATCTAGTTATCAACCGAGAGGAAAAGGTGGGAGAGGGAAACAAGCTTATCAACGAATAATCGAAGGTGTATCAGAAACTAGAAACGAAGATTTGTTTCTGGCTGCTAGCTATGCCAAAACGTGCAATATAGCTATTGAACCATTAACGGTATTAATTGGAGATGTAAAAGGTCGGGATCGTTTTACTGAAAAGGAGTTTTGGAAGACGGTAGAAAGCGCTAGAGCGTAAAGGAGGAATCACAATGCAACAAGTAAAAATATTCGATGATGTGGAACAACTAAACAAATGGCTAGAAAAAAATGACGATGTGAGAATCATTCAAATGAATCTTAGCAAGAGAGGAAGCTTGGCAGTTACTTATGAAGAAATCGACGAACCTTATGGCGAATTACAGTTGATGGTTGATGACTGCGAAGGCAGAATCGTGGAACTTGAGAACAAAGTAAGCTTTTTAGAAAGAAGAGCTTACTAAAGGAGGAATAAAATTGAACATTAAACAAGCAGTGCAAGAATCACTGAACCATACCACTGGTTATTTCTATTTCGATACCCACACGCAGCAAATTATCTTCCAGCCAACGTTAACGGACAATAGCAACCCTGACTTAGTAGAAATGGTAGAGCATGGCTTGATCTATCTAGGACGGCCGTATGCCTTTGCTAACGAGGCTGAGCGTGAAGAAGACTTGTATTATCTATTGGAAAGCAAAGGAGTGATTGAATGAAGTGGTACGATGTTAAAACTTTTCCTTATGGCATTCATGGAGAACTAGCAATAAATGAAACGATTGAGGAAAGAAAGCATAGAATAAAGATATGGCATTATGTGGTGGATTCGTTAGGCTTTGACAAGTGGGCGAAATACGAACCCGTGAAGAATTATAATCAGCTGCTTAATGGGAGCCGTGGCTATAATGCTGGGAGACTACCCTCAGACTACCCAGGCATAGACGCCACGCACCAGTGGCTAGACCACGCCATCTATGTAAGAGACACTAGGGCTAACCGTACGGCACTGCTGACACAGCCTTATGGTTTAAACAATGGACAGTTAGAGCACGACATGATGAAGCATGATTTCTTAGCCATCAATGTATCAGACTTTTTTAGCTTTTATTTTCCCGAGATGACTGACCTTTGTTTGATATGTGCGAACAAAGATATAGGATATTACACGCAACATCTTAATCAGATGTTTGAACAGTCTCCAGAATATTGGGCTCATAAGATAAAAGAAGCTGGGAAGAAGTTATATCATGAAACCTAAAAAACTCTGTCAACATGCTAGCTGTCACGAACTGATAGATTACAACGAAACTTATTGTGCTAAACATCAACCAGAAAAGAAACGAGGTTATGCTGATTCTTATCAGTATAAAAAGAATAAATACGGAAAGTATTTTAAATTTTATCATAGTAAACAATGGCGAAAGCTTTCTGAACTATACAGATATGAGAATCCATGCTGTGAAATTTGTTTAGCGAATGGTGTTGTTCGTAAGGCTGATGTGGTCGATCATGTGATTGAGCTTCGCGATCAATGGGATAAGCGACTAGACAAAAGTAATTTAATGAGCTTGTGCCACAGTTGCCACTACAAAAAAACGAAAGAAGAGCGACAAAAAAGAGAAGTCATTCATTAATTTGAGTGACTTTTTTTAAAACTGTACTATAACAGAAATAAAAAACTGTACTACTTTTTAATTTTTGAAAGTGAAATTTTTGAAAGAAAAATAAAAATAAAATAACAAATAGGGGGCGTGTTTTTCACTTTGGGAAACCGATGCATGGGGTCATTTGTTCACAAAAACTCGGTTTAAAGCCCTTGACACGGGGCTTTTTTTATAGATAAAACGTTATTTCGGCATAACCTAGCAATAGTAAAATAACTTGATGTAATAATGTATTAGCTGTTGTAACAGTAGCTGAAATCTGTTATAATACAGGTGTAGCTAAGAACTGAATAAGGCTTGCCATAATAGGGTGTCCAGCTCCTGCATCGTAGCGAACGACTGACCAACACAATAAGCCTAAAGGATATAAAAAGTAAACAATAGGAGGTGTTACTGTGAGCAACATTAATTTATTGAGTGAAAAAATACCTGAAGGAAGCCGAGAAGACCACGCGCAACGGGAAGACGCTGTAAAAGAGTTATTTCAACATAAGGACTTTTCTATGACCACACCCCCCGCCTTTATGCCAGCAGCGGCTAAGGAGGAATGGAATAGATTATTACCTGTTTTAAAAAGTGATTATCCGTTCTCTGAGGTGGATTATGGAAATTTTGTGGCTTACTGTTTGGCTTACGCTCGAATAAAACAAGCAGAACACGAAATTAAAAAGTTTGGCACTTTCCAAAAAAATAAAGATGGTACTAAACGAGAGAATCCAGCTGTTAGGACACAAAGCCGTGCTATGGGAGATTTAAAGACAGCGTCCACTGCTTTGGGTATGACAATGATTGAGCGCCAGAAAATGGCAATAAACAACGCTAAAGCTGAACCTGAGAGTGATCCTTTCAGTGAGTTGATGAAAGATGAATGATTACATTGAAAAAGTTTTGTCGGGGGAAATTTTAGCGCCTGAAAAGATAAAAAACGCTTGCCAACGTCATTTAAATGACTTGGAACGTAGCAAGTCCGAAGATTTTTCTTATATCTTTGATGAGAAGCAAGCCGATAAAGCTATAAAGTTTATGGAAATGCTGCCTGGAACAGATGGCCAACCAATTCAAATGCTAGGCTTTCAGAAATTTATTATAGGTTCATTGTATGGCTGGCGAACCAAGCAAGGGGATTTACGGCGTTTTAACCGTGCTTTAGTTTCTATGAGCCGTAAGAACTCTAAAACATATCTTGCTAGCGGTATTGCTGCAAATTCTTTGATTATGGAAAAAGAACCCGCAGAAGGGCGGCAATGTTTGTTTGTGGCCAACAGCACCAAACAAGCAAGAATTGGCTATGATATGCTGGCTAACTCTTTACAATCGGTTTCTAACAAAAGTAAGTTCATGCGGCAGCAATTAAAAATCATGCAATCGAAAATCGTACATAAACCAAGTAATAGTTTTGCTATGGCTTTAGCAAGTGAAACAAATACGTTAGATGGTTATGCACCTACGCTTGGAGTGATTGATGAAGCCCACGAAGCTAAGACCCGTAAAGTGGAGAACGTACTTAAATCAGGGATGATGAACCAGAAGAATGGTTTGTTAGCCACGATAACCACAGCTGGCTTAGATTTGAATGTACCGTTGTATGAAGATTATTTACTAGCTGACCGTATCTTAAAAGGATTAGATGAAGCAGACAGATATTTTATAGCGATTTGGGAATTGGATAGTGAAGACGAGATTCACGACCAAAATATGTGGATCAAAGCAAACCCTATTTTTGAAAAAAAGGATATAAAAAAAGTTATGCTGCCATCTATTCAAGATGATGTAGATTTGGCTTTGAAGCAAGATAATATCAACGCTGTATTAGTCAAAAACTTCAATCTGTGGCGACAAGCAAGCGAAGATAGTTATTTACCTGCGAGAGATTGGAACGCCGTAGAAGCACCCTCACAGCCGATTACAGGGCGTCCTGTTTATATTGGTATTGATTTATCGAAGACGGACGACTTAACCAGTGTGAGCTGGATAGTGCCTATTGATGGGAAGTTATACTGTGATTCGCATTCGTTTGTAGCAACCAAGTATGGCTTAGAATCCAAGGAGAAAAAAGACGGATTGCCTTATCGCAAGTTAGAAAAAATTGGCGAGTGCTCTATTACTCAGCTCGAAAGTGGCATTGTGGACTACGAGCAAGTATTCGAGTTTATCCAATCATTGATTGAAGATAATGAATTGGAGTTACAGGGAATCTGTTATGACCCTTACAACGCAAATAGTTTAGTATCCATGGCCGAAAAAGCCAGTTATCCATTAATCGAAGTAAGACAGGGCACGCTTACATTGAATGTACCTACAAGGACTTTCCGCGAACAGGTGGCAGAAGGTAACATTATCCACCCGAAAAATACGATTTTAACGCACGGTATCAATAACGCCATGGTAAAAGAAGATAACAACGGAATTCAAATCAATAAAGCCAAGAACAGTAACAAGATTGATAGTGTAGCAGCACTTATAAATGCGTACGTGTTCGCTATGAATTACTACGATAACGAGGAAAGGAGCGAGAACCTCAATGAATTTTTCAAATCTGAAGCATTTTCTTTTTGATAATTTACAGACCCTGCTTTTATTACTAGGTTTTCTTTTCATCGTGATTGCCATTACATTTCTAGCAAACCCCTTTTTTGGACTGCTAGCGCTGGGAATTGTCCTAATAGTATTGGCACTATTAATCAATTATGAGAAGGGAGGTTAGATAATGAGTTTTTTTGCTAAGAAGCAAAGTACAACGGGCGATCCTTTCTTAGACGCTGTGGTTTCTATGCAGGCTGAAGGTGACGTTTCTTATACAAGCGTGGGCGCACTAAGGAATAGCGATATCTTTACCGCCATTTCAATTGTTGCCAGTGATGTGGCTTCTAGTCCATTGCAAGTAGTAAAGAATGGTGTACCAAAGCGAGATAACGCCATAACAAAGCTTTTAAATGAACAATCTAATGACGTTATGGACGGCTGGCATTTAAAGTTTGCGCTGGCAGTCAATATGTTACTCAATGGCAATAGTTTTGCTGAGATTAAGCGAGACGGCGACCAAATAACCGCTATTGAATTGTTACCAAACTCAAGTGTGACGATTCAGCAAATGGATAGCGGCGCACTCCGGTATAAGATTGGCGATAAAAAGCGCAATGTCAAGCCAGAAGATATGCTTCATTTTAAGATGTTTACACAAGATGGGTTGACTGGTTTAAGTCCGCTATACGCTTTACGTGATGAAATGAAAATACAAAAGTCGGGCAACAAGATGTTAGGTAACTTCTTCAGCCGTGGCGTAAATGGTAACGGCATTCTAAAAGTTGATAAAGGTGTTTTGGATAAGGAAGCAAAAGAAAACGTCCGAAACAACTGGGAAGAAGTCAACGGTGGCGGCACAAATGCCATGAGAACGCTGATATTAGATGATACGATGGATTATAAACCCTTAGAAATCAATACAGATATCCTTAAGATAGCCAACTCAAATGACTGGACAAGTCGACAAATAGCGTCAGTGTTTAGAATTCCTGTTGAACGATTGGGTGTAGAAAATACGCACAGTAACACTTCTCAAAGTAATTTAATTTATGTAAAAGAATCACTGATTCATTATTTCAATTGTTTTGTGAGTGAGTTCAATAGTAAGTTAGGCGGACAGTATCGCTTTAATGTGGATCGTATGCTTGAAAGTGATCCAGAAACGAAATCTAAGAACATTTTGTCGCAAGTGCAAGGGTCGCTGATAACAATCAATGAAGGACGTGCCAAGTTAGGACTGGAAAAGATCGAAAATGGCGACAGATTGTTAGCAAGCTTGAATTATACGTACTTGGATAACTTAGAAGAATATCAAAGGGAAAAAGTAGAACCACAAGAGAATATGATAAAGGAGGATTCAGTCAATGAATGAAGAAGAAAAAGAAAAACGCTTAACTGAAGAAGCTGACTTGGAAGCAGAAGAAAAGCAAGCAGATTCTAAGGAAGAAGAAACAGAAGAAGCTGGCAAGACCATTAGTGGTTATGCGCTGAAGTTTGGTGAACCTAGCAAGGATTTAGGCGGCTTTGTTGAAAAAATCGACAAGGAAGCGTTGAAAGATGTTGATTTCTCAAATTGTTTCTTACTATATGATCATGATTATAGCAAGCCATTAGCTTCTGTTAAGAGTGACACGTTGAAATTAGAGGTAGACGACACGGGCTTACACTTTGAAGCGACATTGAATGATACGACTTATGCAAAGGATGTATATGAAAATGTATCAAAAGGCGTGGTTGATTCAATGAGTTTTGGCTTTGAGCTAGGCATTGATAGCTTTGACGAAGACAAGGAAACGGGCGAAGTGACGCGTAGCATTAAAAGCGTGAAGAACATGCCTGAAATCTCAGTTGTAACCATGCCAGCTTATGATAGTAGTAATGTACAAGTCAATAAGCGCTCATACGAGAAGTTTATTGAACAACGATCCAATAAAAAAATGAACAAGGCGTTAGAATCCACCTCTGACGACCAAAAAGGAGATAATAACATGGAAAAAACATTAATGAATAACGAACAAACAGAAATCCGTAACTATGAAGAATATATCCGTTCAAAAGGCGAAGTAAGAGACGTAACGACAGAAAACGCCGCTGCGGTTGTACCTGAAGAAGTGATTGGCGAAGTATTCGACCTTAAACGCAATAAATACAACTTAGCGCAATATGCTACCGTTAAAACAGTATCTAACGGACAAGGAAAATATCCAGTAGCCACTAACCAAGAAGCCGTATTGGCAACAAAAGAAGAACTGGCAGAAATTGAAGACGTTGACGCGGATATGTTTACAAGTGTTAACTATGCGGTTGCTACTCGCGCTGGTAAGATTGCTTTATCAAATGAAATCGTGGAAGATAGTGAAGTAAACATTGTGCAAGAAGTGAAAGAACAGTTACAACAATTGGTTGATAATACAGACAATAAACATATCATTGATTTATTGAAGACTTTCCCAAAACAAGAAGTTGCCGACCTTGACGGATTGAAAGAAATCCACAATGTAACGTTAGATCCTGCGTTGGATAAAACCGTTATTTTGAATCAATCTGGATTCAACCACTTAGACACGTTGAAAGATTCAGACGGTCGTTATATCTTACAACCAGACGTAACAGCACCAAGTGGCAAATCATTGTTTGGTATGCCGGTTGTGCTTGTATCTAACAAGTTGCTAGCTAACGCTGAAAACGGCGCGTTCCCTATGATCATTGGCGACATTGCGCAATCAGTCTTTGTGGCTCGCCGTAACCAAGTAACCACACAATGGGATAAATTCGACTATTACAGCCAAGGGTTAGCAGTTGTTATCCGTAATGACTATGAAACCATTGATGAAGAAGCTTCTGTTTATATCGAATTCACACCTGAAACAACTGGTGGTGGCTCGGGGGAGTAACGCCTCTAGTTGATGAAGCTAGAGCCAATGAAGCGAAATTAAAAGAATAAAAAGTGAGGGGATTGGTTCAGTTTTGAGCTGATCTCCACTTTTTTTATAGGAGTTGATAACATGGTAAAAATTGATGATATAAAAAATAGCTTGCGAATTGACCACAGCATGGACGATAGCTTGATTGAACAACTGATCGGTACAGCAGGAAGCTACATTGTTTTTGCAGTAGATAGCAGCTTAACAGCAGAAGATTTAGAAGGTTATAAGCAATTTGATTGGGCAGTGTCTTTACTGGCTCAGCATTGGTATTTAAACCGACAAGACGCAACCAGTGCTCATATTCCTGTCACTGTACAGGCGTTGATTCAGCAACTGAGAGGAGCGTTGTGGCATGCCGATAGTCAATAACATTAGTGAATTAAACGAGCGTGTGACGTTTGTTCAAATGACGTCTAAGCCAGGACCTGAACCAGGTGAGGATATTGCGACAGATTTATTTTCTTGTTGGGCAAAGATCCGCACGGCAAACATTCGAGATATCAAGCTTGGTAACATTCCAGGTTATGAAGATACGATCGATATAGTTATCCGACAACAGCAACAACTAGCCATTGATAATAAGATGATGGTTCGCTGGCAGAACAAACTATATGATATCGTAGAAATCAATCCAGATTATGCCGAAAAAGCTTTTATGGTGGTTGTTGTGAAGGCACGAAAATGAAATGCAATCCCACAAAAAAAGGCTTTTTTATGGTATAATAGAGGTAGGTAGAAAGAAACCTGATCAGTTTTTATTCTGCTAGGGTAGCACCCGAACCAATTGCCAAGGTTGAAAATTGTAGCGGTACTGCTAGCGAGTCCGTGGATAGGCTAAGGCAAACGGTAAGACGTCAAAAGAGTGAAAGGAGGAAGCCCCTTCTTAAAGCGGCACTACCAACCGTGGGCGGTGTTTCTCCCTAAGCTTTGTTTTGTACGTACTAAAGAGGCCTTACGTGTTTCTTTAAGTGCATTACCTAATTTAATGGCCATCTCCTATTTTCGGGAGGTGGCTCTCCTTGTTTTTAAGGCACAATTATACATAGTAAAAATTTTAAAGTGCTTAGAATGCGCCTGTGTGCATAGGTTAATGCTTGAGTTCCTAAATTATGCGACGTCGCATAAAAAAACCTACCAGCAATAAACTGATAGGCTATACCGAAACATATTATGTATTTTATCAAATTATGTAGCTCCCCGCACGTAAAAATTTATCAAAACACGTTAAAAAACACGTTAAGAAAATAGTGAAGCAATGAAAAACGTTGATACAGCAGGGATTTTATCCCCTTATAAGGAGAGTACGGGATTTGAACCCGTGCACCGCTTTTACACGGCTCGCTGGATTTCGAGTCCAGTGCATTACCGCTCTGCCAACTCTCCGCAAATAATATTTTCTCATTTTTTGATAGAAATGCAAGGATTATTTTTTATTTCCCTGAAAAATTTCATTTAAAAAAGGGCTACAGTATAAGCCCAAATTTAAATGATAATAAAGACTTCATTTGTTGGTTAAACGTATTTATTGTATATTTAACTTTACATTGCTAATAACTCTTCTAAGTAATCCACCATTCCATCTTCGTCGTTGGTCTTATCTGTGATATCGTTGGCAACCTTTTTCACTTGCTCTGTTCCGTTTTTCATAGCTACACCCCAACCGGCATAGTCTAGAAGTTCGACGTCGTTGTGTTCGTCGCCAAATGCAATAACATCTTTTTGTTTGATTTGCATTGACTCTGCTACTACAGACACTGCCATCGCTTTTTGTACACCTTTTGGGACTACTTCTAAAATAGCATTTGGACCTCCCCAAGTACGCACTTCAATTTCATCAGAAAATTGATTGGTTAAGGTCTTAACTACAAAATTAGAGAATTCATTTTTAGTTTTGAGCATGACTGAAGTAGGGTTTGTTTTTAACTGAGAAAATAAATTAGCATCTGTTACAGTGTCGGTAGCAAAGAAATCTTTTTGAAAGTTCTGTAGATTATCAATAAAAAATGTCTCGCGATTTTCGGCTGCAACAAAATCTAAATGTAACTTTTCTTTTTGAGCAAGAATTTCAAAGGCGATTTCTCGTTGAATAGAATACTCTTTTTCGTAAGCCCATTTTTGTTGAGGTTTGTGGATTAGAGCTCCATTAAAGTTAACAATTGGTGAGTCTAAGTGTAATTGTTGGTAATAATGAGCACTCATGCGATAGGGACGCCCTGTAGCGATACTGACCACATGTCCATTAGCTCTAACTTTTTGTAAAATTTGTGCTGTTTTCGGACTAATTGTTGAATCATTATTTAGTGTCGTGCCGTCTAAATCCAGAGCAATTAATTTTTTTGACATATAAGTCTCCTTTAATAGTAATTGTAACCAGTTTATCACAATTCCTTATTTTGACAAAACGATGTAAAAAGGAGAAGCATACTCAAACGTTAAACACGAACGATAAAAATATTCACCTCTTAATTTGTTAAGAATTAATTGAAATGATGAGTGCAAATAACTATAATCAATAGTTGTTCAAGTTGAAAATCCAAATGATAGAAAACGCTCATTTTCGTTGGACATAATATTTTAAAGGAGTGAAAAAAGAAAATGGAAAGGTTTTTCAAATTAAAGGAGAACGGAACAAACGTTTCAACAGAAATTATGGCTGGAATAACCACTTTTTTTGCAATGAGTTATATTTTATTTGTAAATCCTACAATATTGTCGGCGGCGGGGATGCCGTTTCAAGCTGTATTTTTAGCAACCATTATCTCAGCAATTATTGGAACATTAGTGATGGGGTTATTTGCTAACGTTCCTTATGCCCAAGCTCCTGGAATGGGGTTAAACGCGTTTTTTACTTATACGGTTGTCTTTGGTTTGGGTTATACTTGGCAACAAGCACTGGCAATGGTGTTTATTTGCGGTTTAATTAATATTTTTATTACGATTACGAAAATCCGTAAATCAATTATTCGAGCGATTCCTGAAAGTATGCAACATGCAATCGGCGGGGGAATCGGTATTTTTGTGGCTTACGTCGGTTTGAAAAACGCTAATCTATTAACTTTTTCTGCTGATTCTGATTCAATTATTGGAGCAACCGTTGAAGGTAACGAAGTGATCAGCGCTGATATCAATGGGGGCATTGTCCCTGCTTTGGCTAATTTTGACAATTCAGCTGTTCTTTTAGCCCTAATCGGTCTAGTTTTAATGACTATTTTAGTAGTAGCTAATGTGCGGGGAGCAGTATTAATTGGGATCGTTGGTACGACGATTATTGGCATTTTTATGGGTGTTGTTGATTTTAGCGCAGTTGATTGGCAAGCGAGTTCCTTAAGTAAATCTATAAAAGAATTAGGGACAACTTTTGGTGCCGCTTTTGGCAAAGAAGGTATGCAGTCATTATTTAATGATTCTGCCAAAGTTCCTCAGGTTATTATGACAGTAATTGCTTTTAGTTTGTCAGACACTTTTGATACGATCGGTACATTTATTGGAACAGGCCGACGTACAGGAATTTTTTCTAAAGAAGATGAAGCTGCACTAGAAGACAGCAAAGGAATGAATACGAAAATGGATCGCGCACTCTTCTCAGATGCGGTTGCTACTTCTATCGGAGCTGTTTTTGGGACCTCAAATACCACTACTTTTGTTGAATCTGCAGCAGGTATTGGCACAGGTGGCAGAACAGGGTTGACTTCAGTAACAGTGGCAGTTATGTTTGGTTTGAGTAGCTTATTTTCGCCTCTAATTTCGATTGTTCCGGCACAAGCAACTGCGCCAGCACTGGTGTTAGTAGGGATTATGATGCTATCTTCATTTAAAGATATTAATTGGGTAGACTTGGAAGAAGCAGTCCCAGCATTTTTTGCTTCGATATTTATGGGATTATGTTACAGCATTTCATATGGTATTGCGGCTGGGTTTATTTTTTATTCCATCGTAAAAATTATTAAAGGAAAGACAAAGGAAGTTTCTCCTATCTTATGGTTCATCGATTTATTATTTATTTTAAATTTTGTTATTTTAGCTGTGCTTTAAAAATGTCTTCAATTTTTCTTTCATTAACTGATGCAATAAGTTAAAATCAAACACAATTGGTTGAAAAGAATAAAAAACCCGTTACAATAAAAAGTAACGGGTTTTTAGCGGTTAGTGTGCTTGTTTTTTACTAGGGTACACAATTGATCCTATTGCAATAACAATGAAACCGACCACTAAGGAACAAATTGTTGTTAGGATAAAATCGTAATTTGTACTCGTCAGAGAACTGCCTAAAAAGCCAACAACTTGTCCTAAAATTAAGGACCAAATAATTGTAATAAGGTAGCGCATTGCTACACCTTCTTTCAGTACTTACATATTCGAATTTAGTTTATCACAATTTATTTACATGTAAAGTTAAAACCATTTAATCAATCGTTGCTATTATTTACTTATTTTTAAGGGGAAATGGAAATGAGCGCTACACATTTAACAACACTGTCATCTTATTCTTTATTACAAAGTACGATTAAAATTTCAGAATACGTTCAACTGGCTAAAAAAGTAGGATATAAACATTTAGGCCTTTCAGACAGAAATAATCTTTATGGCGCTTTAGAATTTGTTAAAGCTTGTCAAACAGAACAAATTCACCCAGTGATCGGGCTGTTGCTTGATTATTATTCACAACAAACAGAAAAAGAACATAGTATCTTTTTCTTTGCTAAAAATAATCAGGGTTACAAAAAACTTATGCATTTATCAAGTCAGAAGATGAGCGGGGCACAGGTTTTATTAGAAAAAGAGGCGTCTTTGCATGATTTATATGCTATCTTACCTGCTGAAAATGAGTTAGTAGAGCTATTTGATACAAACAAACCATTAGCCGAAGATAGAATAATTGAATTGCAAAATATTATTGGGAAAAACCAGCTTTTTTACGGAGTTTCCTACCAGAGCTTTTTAGCAGAAGATATGCAAGAATGGATGGAACTGCAAGAAGTAAAACCAGCTGCCTATCAGTTAATTGATTCTCTTTATCCAGAGGAAGCTTTTTCTGTAAAAGTTATGCATCATATCAAAGAAGGCGAGCAAATAGAAAGCTTACAACAAGAAATGCAACAAGTAACATCTTTTAAAAGTTTGGAAACGCCTGAAAAAAAAGCAGCATGGTATGAAACAAACGCTCCTCAAGCTTTGCAGCAAACAGAGCAGATTGCTGCTAGCTGTCAAGTAGAAATCCCTTTGCATCAAAGCTTGTTACCTCATTATCCTATAGAAGATCATCGGACTGCGAGTCAATATTTAAAGGAATTGTGTGAAACAAAACTACCGCAAAGAGTTGAAAAGGTAGATCGACGTTACCAAGAACGTTTGAATTATGAACTTTCAGTTATCCACAGAATGGGTTTTGATGATTATTTCTTAATTGTTTGGGACGTTATGGACTTTTTGCACAAAAATAAAATTGTTACTGGGGCAGGGCGTGGCTCAGCAGCAGGTTCTTTAACGGCTTATGTTTTATCGATTACGGATGTTGATCCGATTCAATATGACCTTTTGTTTGAACGTTTTTTAAACCCTGAACGAAATAACATGCCTGATATTGACTTAGACATCCCGGATAACAAACGTAATGAAGTTTTACAATACGTAAAAGGAAAATATGGACAAAATCACATGGCACAAATTGCGACATTTGGGACAATGGCAGCAAAAATGGTTTTGCGTGATACTTGTCGGGTCTTTGGCCTCTCTCAAAGTGAGGCAAATCGTTGGTCTAACGCTATTCCCAAACAATTGAAGATTACGTTAGAGGAAGCTTACGGCAAATCAAAAGCATTGCGTGAATTGGCGAATATGAACGAACGAAATAAACAGTTGTTTCAAGCAGCCAAAACATTAGAAGGATTGCCTCGACATGTATCAACTCATGCAGCAGGGGTTGTGATCAGCGACCAAAATTTATTGGATTTAGTCCCTTTGCAAGAAGGTACAGAAGGTATTTGGTTAACGCAATTTACCATGAACGATGTGGAAGAAATCGGTCTGTTAAAAATTGATTTTTTGGGACTACGTAATTTGTCAATTATTGATGATACCTTACAAGGAGTTCAAAAAGTGACGAAGCAAGGGATTACCCAAAAAGATATTCCCTTAGACGACAAAAAAACACTGCGCTTGTTTCAAAAAGGGGAGACAACGGGTATTTTTCAATTTGAATCAGCTGGTATTCGAAATGTTTTACGACGCTTAGTCCCTGAGACAATTGAAGATGTAGCAGCAGTAAACGCACTGTATCGGCCAGGACCCATGCAAAATATTGATACCTTTATTAAAAGAAAACACGGCAAAGAAAAAATTGATTACCTTGATTCTAGTTTAAAACCTATACTGGAAAATACTTACGGCGTCATGGTCTATCAAGAACAAATTATGCAAGTTGCTTCTCAAATGGCCGGTTTTACTTTAGGGCAAGCGGATATTTTACGCCGGGCCATTAGTAAAAAGAAAAAAAGTGTTTTGGACCAACAACGTCGTTATTTCATAGAAGGCGCACAAAAAAAGGGATTTACCAAAGAAAAGGCGGATCAGGTTTATAATTATATTGAACGCTTTGCTGATTATGGTTTTAACCGGTCTCACGCTTTTGCTTATTCTTTTGTGGCTTTTCAAATGGCTTATCTAAAAGTCCATTATCCGGCGCCTTTTTTTAAGGCCCTACTGCGTTCGGTTTTGCATAATCCTAAAAAATTAAAAGAGTATCTGAGTGCTGCCAAAAACGCAGGAGTGAAAATTTTAAATCCATCCATCAATCAGAGTTATTATTCATTCTATTTAAACTCTTTACAAGAAATTCGCTTTGGTCTAGGGAGCATTAAAGGTATCCGACGTGATTTTATTTATGACATTCTTAATGAACGAAAAGAAAATGGGAATTTTGCTTCGCTAAATCAGTTTTTAGCACGTATGAATCAACGCAACAGCAAATGGTTAAAAGAAGAGATGATTCGTCCGCTAATAGCCATTGGAGCTTTTGACGAGCTGGAAAAAAACCGTCGACAAACAATGTCTCAGTTAGAAGGCAAAATACAAAATGTGCTGTATAGCGGTGGCAGCCTTGATTTGCTAGACATGATGGCTCTAAAAAACGAAGAATTATCTGATTTTGACCTAGAGGAAAAGTTAGAGTTAGAGGATGAGTATTTAGGCATCTATCTATCAGGGCATCCGGTTGAACAATATAATAAAATTAGACAACGTAAAAAAGTAGTAGATATCATTGAATTAGTTGAAAATACGACTGTTAATTTATTAATTTATTTGACAGAAATCAGAGAAATTCGTACAAAAAAAGGAGAACAGATGGCTTTTTTAGAAGGTAATGATCCAACAGATGAAACCTCTATTACTGTTTTTCCTCGTTTGTATCGCACAGTAAGAAATCAACTTGCAGAAAATCAGGTGTATTACATTGAAGGGAAAGTAGAAAAAAACAAATACAATGATAAGCTTCAAATTATTGCTAACCAAGTGATACCAGCGAAAGAATTAGCAGATTCTATTGCTGATAAAACGGGTTATTTGAAAATAGCAAAAGACGCTGATCAAAAACAATTGCTGGAAAAATTGTATGTAGTGATTCATCAATTCAATGGAAACGTACCAATCGTGCTTTATTATGAAGCAACGGGGGAAACACGTCTACTACCTGAAAAGAATTGGGTAACGTATACCAAAGAGTTATATGCTTCTTTAGAAAAAATAATGGGAAAGGAAAACGTTGTATTTAAATAATTTTTCTGAAATATTTTCATTAAATATTTCAGAAATAACGTTTTTTTCTTGTTTTACCAAGACATTTACTTAAATTAATGATAAAATGTTAAACGAATTGAAAGCTTTAAAAGCAATCACTTGGATTTGCTAATTATACTAATGATGAGGTGAAGTAGAATATGAAGCGCATTGGAATTTTGACCAGTGGTGGAGACGCACCTGGTATGAATGCGGCGATTCGTGCAATTACACGTAAAGCAATCTATAACGGAATGGAAGTCTACGGAATCAATTATGGCTTTGCTGGATTGGTAGCTGGAGACATTCGTCGTTTAGAAATTGCTGATGTTGGAGATAAAATCCAACGCGGCGGTACTTTCCTTTACTCAGCACGTTACCCTGAATTTGCTTCAGAAGAAGGACAATTAAAAGGGATGGAGCAATTAAATAAATTTGGAATTGAAGGTCTTGTAGTGATTGGCGGAGATGGTTCTTATCATGGAGCGCTTGCTTTAACAAGACTGGGGTATCCGACTGTCGGTATCCCCGGAACCATTGATAATGATATTCCGGGAACTGATTTTACGATTGGCTTTGACACAGCTACAAATACAATTTTGGATTCATTGGACCGTATTCGCGATACGGCAACCTCTCATGTCCGTACTTTTATTATTGAAGTAATGGGTCGCGATGCAGGTGATATTGCTTTATGGGCTGGAGTCGCTGGTGGAGCTGATGAAATTATTATTCCTGAACATGATTTTGATATGGATAAGGTCGCAAAACGCATCCAAGAAGGTCGCGATCGTGGCAAGAAACACTGTTTAATTGTTGTGGCTGAAGGTGTAATGGGTGGTAATGAATTCGCTGAAAAATTAAAAGAATATGGTGATTTCCATACAAGAGTTTCCATCCCTGGACACGTGGCTCGCGGTGGTTCGCCCAGTGCTAGAGACCGTGTTTTGGCTAGTAAGTTCGGTGGCTTTGCAGTTGAGCTTTTACAAGAAGGCAAAGGCGGACGTTGTGTTGGCATCGTTGATAACGAAGTTGTTTCTTCAGATATTGTCGATACTTTAGAAAATGGAAAACATCAACCAGACCTTTCGCTTTATGATTTAAACCAAGAATTGTCATTCTAGTATTTTTCATATGTAATTAAAAGTATAAAACTGTTTTTAAATAAACGAATAGGAGTATGTTATTAATGAAAAAAACAAAAATCGTTAGTACGTTAGGACCGGCTAGTAATTCAGTCGATACGATTACAAAATTAATTGAATCAGGGGCAAATGTGTTTCGCTTTAACTTTTCCCATGGAGATCATGAAGAACATTTGGATCGTATGAACAAAGTTAGACAAGCTGTTGAGCAAACTGGAATTGACGTAGGGATTTTGTTAGACACAAAAGGAGCTGAAATTCGTACAACAGCTCAAGCGACAGAAACAGGTAAAATTCCATTTGAAATAGGGGACGCTGTACGTATTGCAATGGACCCAGAATTAGAAGGAACAAAAGAAAAAATTTCTGTGACTTACGAAGGTCTTTTTGACGATGTTCATGAAGGCGGACATGTTTTGTTCGATGACGGTTTAATCGATATGTTGATCTTAGAAAAAGATGAAAAAAACCGTGAGTTAGTTACGGAAGTACAAAATCCTGGTATTTTAGGCTCACGTAAGGGTGTTAATGCACCAGGGGTTTCTATTAGCTTACCTGGAATTACTGATAAAGACGCTGACGATATCCGTTTTGGTTTACAGCATGATATTAACTATATTGCAGCAAGTTTTGTCCGTAAAGCACAAGACGTATTAGATATCCGTGAAATTTTGGAAGAAACTGGAATGACCCATGTTCAAATTTTCCCTAAAATTGAATCTCAAGAAGGAATCGATAATATTGACGAAATCTTGAAAGTTTCTGACGGAATTATGGTTGCTCGTGGCGATATGGGGGTTGAAATCCCTGCTGAATTAGTGCCAATGGCGCAAAAAGACATTATTAAAAAATGTAATGCTGCAGGAAAATCAGTTATCACAGCAACACAAATGTTAGAATCAATGCAAGAAAATCCACGTCCAACACGTGCTGAAGCTTCCGACGTAGCTAATGCGGTATTTGACGGGACGGATGCAACGATGCTTTCTGGCGAATCAGCTAATGGTAGTTATCCAGTTGAAGCTGTTTCAACGATGGCTCGAATCGATGTAGAAGCTGAAAAATCAATGCTACGTCTTGGCTCTTATCAAATTAACCAATTTGATAAAACAGACGTAACAGAAACCATTGGTCTTTCTGTGGCACGTGCAGCTAAAAACTTAGGTGTTAAATGTATTGTAGCTGCAACAGAATCAGGACATACAGCTAAAATGATTTCTAAATATCGTCCAGATGCAGATATTTTGGCGGTAACTTTTGATGAACAAACCAAACGTGGTTTGATGTTAAACTGGGGTGTTTACCCAACTGTTACAGAAAAACCAGAAACAACAGACGATATGTTTGAACTTGCCACTAAAAAAACTTTAGAATTAGGTTTTGCTAAAGAAGGCGATTTGATTCTAATTACAGCCGGTGTACCAGTAGGTGAACGTGGTACAACAAACGTTATGAAGATTCAAATGATCGGTTCAAAATTGATTGAAGCTCAAGGCGTGGGTGCTCATCCAGTCGTTGCCAATACTGTTGTGGCTAAAACTGCAGAAGAAGCTATTGCCAAAGCTAAAGATGGAATGGTCCTAGTAGTGCCATCAACTGATAAAGAGTACATGCCAGCGATTGAAAAAGCCGCTGCATTAGTTGTAGAAGAAAGTGGACTTACTTCTCATGCTGCAGTTGTTGGTGTAGCTCAAGATCTACCAGTGGTTGTTGGCGCTAAAGACGCGTTAAATATCATTAATGATGGTGAATTGGTTACAGTAGACCCTCGTCGTGGTATTGTTTATCGCGGAGAAACAATGGCTATTTAATTTGGCAGAGAGTTTGTTTAACAACAAGCAGCGGTCAAATGCATTTTTGGCTGTTGCTTGGTTGTGTTTTTTACCTTTAAAGCTGACAAGAAAAATCCGTTGACAAAGGTAGTTTCCGTCTGTATAATAGCTTTTGTTGCTTAGGGGTGAGATAAATGAAATGGTCTTTAGCAGAGTTAAGAAAAAACCAAGAAACACCGCTGCAGTTTAATGAAACACTCAACCTTAAAAATGAATTGATGAAAAGAAATGAACAAATTCTAGATCTTGCTCCGGTACATGTCGAAGGTTTGGTAGTGGTAGAAACGGAAGATTACATCTTACATTATACCGCTAAAACGACGATTACACTTCCATCTTCACGTTCACTTGAACCTGTTAAATTACCAATGAATTTTTCAGTAGATGAAGTTTTTATGACGCTAGAGCAGTATGCACAGCTAGATGAATCAGTTCAAGCTGAAGAGGTTTTGTTATTAGAAAAACAACAGCTGGATTTAAATGATTCCGTTGCTGATAATCTTTTACTTGAAATTCCCGTGCAAGTACTGACTGAAGATGAAAGACAACATGGTACCATGCCTTCTGGTACGGACTGGGCTGTCATTTCTGAAGAAGAGTACGAAAAGCAAAAAGAAACGGAAAGAAAAGAAACAACTGATCCTCGTCTTGCAGATTTGTCTTCGCTTTTAGAAGATTTAGAAGAGGATGACACATAAAGTTTCTCAATTAATAACCCTGAATAGGCAGATATCACTACAAGGAGGTGTAGCAAATGGCAGTACCAGCTAGAAAAACTTCAAAATCAAAAAAAGCAAAACGCCGTACACATCATAAAATTACAGTTACTGGGTTAAATGAATGCCCAAATTGTGGAGAAATGAAAAAAAGTCATCACGTATGTGCAAATTGTGGCTACTATAACGGTAAAGATGTTACCGCAAAAGAAGAAGCATAGTTCATTTTATTCAGAAAATGAAAAAACCTTAGGCTAACCATGGAGCCTAAGGTTTTTTACTATTCTCTTATTAAAAAAGTTCGTTTCAGATCTATGATTAAAATTTTCTTTGAATGCAATTATTTTTACGCTATAATAGAATTGGTCTATCAATTTTAGCAATTTTTAGGAGGTTTACAAATGACAAAACAACAAGTGGGTGTCATCGGTATGGCTGTGATGGGGAAAAATTTAGCCTTAAACATCGAAAGCCGTGGATATTCTGTGGCACTATATAACCGTACGGGTTCAAAAACTGAAGTAGTAGTTGAAGAAAATCCAGACAAAAATTTAAAAGGAACGTATAGCGTGGAAGAATTTGTAAATGCGATTGAGAAACCTCGTCGTATTATTATGATGGTTAAAGCTGGTAAAGGCACGGATGCTACAATCCAATCCCTTTTACCACACTTGGACCAAGGCGATGTATTAGTGGATGGAGGCAACACATTTTTTGAAAATACGATGCGCAGGAACGCTGAATTGGCTGATTCAGGGATCAACTTTATCGGAACTGGTGTTTCAGGCGGAGAAGAAGGTGCACTAAAAGGACCTTCCATTATGCCGGGCGGACAAAAAGAAGCTTATGAATTAGTCGCACCAATTCTAGAAAAAATTGCTGCTAAAGCAGAAGACGGTACGCCATGTGTCACTTACATTGGTCCTAATGGTGCTGGCCACTATGTAAAAATGGTGCATAACGGAATCGAATATGGAGACATGCAGTTAATTGCTGAATCCTATGATTTGATGAAAAATGTGTTAGGTTTATCAGTGGACGAAATGGCTGAAATTTTCTCCGAATGGAACAAGGGTGAGCTAGACAGCTACTTGATTGATATTACCGCAGATATTTTAACACGCAAAGATGACGAGGACACTGACGAGCCCATTGTTGATATGATTTTAGATTCAGCAGGGAATAAGGGAACTGGCAAGTGGACGAGCCAAAGCTCTTTGGATTTAGGAGTCCCATTGCCTTTAATTACTGAGTCAGTTTTTGCTCGTTATATTTCTGCCTTTAAAAAAGAAAGAGTTCATGCAAGTGAAGTACTACAAAAAACGCCAGAATATACTTTCTCTGGGGATAAAAAAGAATTGCTTGAAAAAATTCGTCAGGCGCTATACTTTAGTAAAATTATGAGTTACGCTCAAGGATTCGCACAACTTCGTGTGGCTTCTAATGAATATGACTGGAATCTACCGTTTGGTGAAATTGCTAAAATTTGGCGTGCGGGTTGTATCATTCGTGCTCAATTTTTACAAAAGATCACAGACGCTTATGATAAAGATCCAGACATTGATAATTTGCTGTTGGATGATTACTTCAAAGAGATTGCAGAAAAATATCAGCAAGCTGTAAGAGATGTTATAGGGGTAGCAGTTCAAGCAGGAGTTCCAGTACCAGCCTTTTCTTCGGCTATTGCTTACTTTGATTCTTATCGTGCAAAAAGGTTACCTGCAAACTTGATTCAAGCACAACGTGATTTCTTTGGTGCTCATACTTATGAACGTGTGGATAAAGAAGGTATCTTCCATTATTCTTGGTATGATGAAAAATAAGAAAAATGATGGTTAGAAAAGAAAGAGATGAGTCTGCTCTAATATTTTTCAGACTTATCTCTTTTTTATTTTGTATGTACGTGATAAACTTTGTATAGTGTTTTATT
>NZ_BCPY01000029.1 GCF_001544195.1 Tetragenococcus solitarius NBRC 100494 | reverse complement strand
AAATTTTGGGTTTAATTTTTTTCCATAATCAGAACACAAATAGTAATCAAAATTCTGATTTTCTAGTGTTTCTAATTCATACAAAACTTTGGTTTCAATCCGTTCAATAAATTCCGAAAAATAATGTTGTAAATTAAATTTCAAAGGTTGTGTAGCCAAGCGCCCATCGATAGCAATGATCGCTAAGCGTAATTTGCGATGGCTTAAAGTTATTCGATTAATTGCCCCAAGGATCGTTGAAAAAATAAGCTGTTGTTCTCTTTTGGAAAATAAATAATGGTAAACTCGAAAAAAGTCCTGATAGACTAATGAGCTATAATAGCGAATTAACGATTGCGTCCCTTCATTTTTAATATCTTTATAGCGTAAATCAATACTATCAGAAACGCCCAATTTTATTTTTAAGCTAATTGGGATCATAATTTTTAATAGATCTTTTAAGCAAGTATAATCATCAAAAACATCCATCTGTAAATATTGAGAAACTCCCTTTAAAATAAAGTTTCTTATTTCTTCTGCTAGAAAGATCAGTGTATTATAATTTTCTTTGCTGCAATCAACAAAACGATATAAATCTGTACTAAAAATAGCTACGTAGGTCAAAAATTGAATAACCTCTGGCGTAAAGTCAAAACCCTTAAATTTGATTTTTAATTTTTGCAACACTTCCACAACTAGCTCATACTCATCCGTTGCACAGTAGTCAAAATCGATTATTGGTAAAGACAAATGAAGAGTATCTTTTTGTAGCTTACAATTACAAAAATATAATAAATAGATAATAAAACGCTCTGCATTAATATCGGAAAATACAATTCGTGAATGAATGATCGTTTCATAAAACGTCCTACTTATTGCGGATTTTTCTAGCTCATCACAGTCAAATAGTTGGTTATAAGCTTTAATCCCGAAATCATGATTGTTACTTTTATCAAAATACCGATACATGCGAACAGCAAGCATAATCTTTTTGAATAGAGCGCCCTCAATATACATGCCATAATGAGGGCGTATTTTTAAATATAAATCGTATTTTGCAAGCATTTTTTTGACTTCTTGCATCTCATGATTTAAAGAATAGCTAACAGAAATTTCTGCCTGTATATCCTCTTCTTTGACAGGTTTTTCAGAAGACAGAAGCCGACGAATAATATAACGAACGCGACGATCAAACTCGCCTTCACTTAATATTGAAGGGTAAATTTGAAAAAATTGTTTGATTTTGTTTTCAACTTCTTTATTCATTACTTCTAGTTTATAACCTTTAGATGGCTTAGAAGTAATAAATACTTCTTCTGTGCAAAATATTTATTTTAAAGATAAAACGTCAGACTTAATCGTTCGAGAAGTCACCCCTAATTCTTCTGCTAATTGCATGCTGGTGAAATAACCTTCTTGACGAAAAAGAAGGAGAAATAAAGATTGCAGCCTAGGTTCATCTGCTAAAATACGAAGTTCTTCTGTATTTTCAAAACTCACGATTTTCCCTCCGCGCTATTCTAGATACATTGTTTTCATTTGCTGAACCATTTGTTCGGTTAATTTTAATTCTTTTTTTACGTAGTTTTCAATAGAGCCGTAACGATTATTAATCGTGTCAATCGATTCTTCAATAAATTCTGGTTTGGTATCAATAAAAGAATACAGTTGATTCAACACGACTGGGTCACTTGTCAATTTTTTATACCCTGCCATTTTCGTCTGATTTCTTTTGATCCGATTTTTTGCAGTTAAAAGATAATCTTCGACTAAATCTTCTTTTTTCACTCCCAATGTTCCCAAAACAAGCATGGAACCAAAACCGGTCCGATCTTTTCCTCCTCTGCAATGTTGTACTACAGCGGGAGCGTCAGGATCAGCAACAATTTGTAGCATTTTAGAAAAAGCTTGTTGTGACTCTTTTTTAGTCACAAAAGTACGATATTGAGTTAAGACAACATTACTATGGTCCACTAAAGTTCCTTTTTCTTTTTGTTCAATAATTTCATTAATTAAGTTTATATCTTCATCTTCTTTAGAAGATTGAAATTGAGCCGCTAATTCGGCAGCATGCGCAGACGGATCTATCTGATAGGTTTTTACGTGTTCATCAATTTTCTTATTGGGGTATTTTTGCGTTTCTACATTACTACGATAGTCAACGATAGTATGAATGCCCAGTGTTTGTAAGTAAGCAATCCCTTTATCTGTTGCATTATAAATATGATCGGAACGATATAGTTTTCCCCACTATACCGTTTTTCCTGAGTTAGTCTCATATCCTCCCATATCTCTAAAATTATTCATACCTTCAATAGGCAAAGTTCGTTCAGCTGTAATATACTGGTCTTCTTCTGTTTTAATCAAAAAGTAAGGACGATGAGAAAGTTCATTTAGCTCAATATCAAAATTTTCTTGTTTTGTTTTTAATAAAAACTTTGATTGCGAATTTTCTATCAAAAATACTTCTACTTCTCGTTCTTTGTTAGTCATAGGTATTTCAAAATGAAAATAATTTTTTCTGGTCTGTTCTACTTTATATCTATTTTTCATATCATTCTCCTAAAACGCCAGTCGCAGTTAAAAGAATTGATAAAATCATAATCGCAAGTATCAATAAAGGCGCATGTTTTCCATTTGTTTTCTTTAAAATTTTGTACACAGCAAAAGTAATCAACAGACTAAACAACCCCGGCATTACTTGATCAAACATCTCTTGAAATTCAATGACATTATCACCCGCAGAAATTTTAGCCACAACATTTACATCTACGACTGACGCAATAAGCGCGCCAACAACCATTAAACCAACAATATTAGCGATATTGGACAGACGTTGCAAGATATTACCACCGGTGCCTTCAATCATTTCCATGCCTTTAGTATATCCCAAATGAATGCCATAATATTTAATAGACACATTAACTACATTATATAGTAAAAACATAACAATAGGTCCTAAAATACTCCCGTTTAACGCTAAAGAGGCGCCGATACTGCCACAAATTGGCAACCAGGTAAATTTTAAAATGCTATCGCCAATACCTGCAAGAGGACCCATAAGTCCCGTTTTTACATCCGTAACGGTTTGTTTTTCTTCCTCATCTGTTGTTTCTTCTATAGCAGCTGCAATGCCTAGAATCAAAGCATCAGAATTGACATGACTATTAAAAAATTCGAGGTGTCGTTTCATTGCAGTTGCTTTTAATTCTTTTGATTGTCCTTCATATAAACGTTCTAGAACAGGAACAAAACTAGATAAAAAACCGATCGCTTGCAGTGATTGAAAATTGTTCGTTACATTTAATAACTGCATACGCCAAAAAACACGATTCAAATCATGCTTTGTAATTGTCATCTTTTCAGTACTCATAGATCGTATTCCTCCTCTTCATCATCTGTTGTATCGGTTGCTACACTTTGTGCTGATGCTTGGGGAGATTGTTTTATTGCTAAATCATAAATAAATGCAATCGGTAAAGCAATTAAGGTAATCGGCAATACAGATAGAGCCAAATAAACCGCTAAGGTAAAGCCAGCTACTAAGAACATCCAAAGCTCCCCTTTTTTGATCATCATCAACATTAATAAACCAATTCCGACGGAAGGGATAATTGAACCAGCAACACTTAAGCCATCCATTATCGCATCAGGTAAAGCTTCGACAGCCGCGTCTATCGCACCAGCACCAAAATAAATGGCTAGAAAAGTGGGAACAGCTCGAACCAAAAAGGCAATAAGCATAGGGATGTAATTAATTCGAAAAACTTTGGAAAAATCACCCGTTTCAGCAATTCGATCAGCAATTGGATTTAAATAAGTAATTGTCGAGCGATAAAGGATTAATAATTGTTGTGCTAACAATGATGTAGGAACAGCTAGCGCTACAGCAGTTGCTGTTCCACCAGAAGCTATACCTAAGGCAGTGCCAATAGCAGTACCAGAAATAATGCCTGGAGCAGAATATGCCCCAACATTTCCGATCCCCATCCACATCACTTCTAATGTGGCACCAATATAAAGCGATGTTTGTAGGTCTCCCATAATTAATCCAACCACCGGAGCAATCAGTAAAGGTCTACGCAATACCTGTGTTCCAATATCATCAATCGCACAAATTCCTGCCCAACAAGCAACTAATAATGCAGAAATCATTGGATAACCTCCTTTAGATTGACCCTTTCATCATTTGGTACCATCTGAACAGTTATATCTAGCCCATCATCAAGCAACTTTTGAAAAGCTTGTTTTTCTTCTTCTGTGACCGCTAATGCTTTAGACAAACGTTGTCTGCCTTCTTGATAACGCATACCGCCAACATTTAGCGCATCAATCGGAATGCCAGCATTTACTGCTCTCAATACATCCACACTCGTTGTAAATAAAAGCATCGTACGGCGAGTAATCTCATTTTTCTTAATAATTTCGCCAAATTTTTCTACTGGGAATGCTTGTACCTTAATCCCTTGAGGGGCAGACATTTTTAAAATATTCTTTTGCGTCTTGTCCCCTGCAACCTTGTCATTTAAAATAATAATTTGTTCAATTCGATGCATATTTGCCCAAGTCGTTACCACTTATCCATGAATTAAACGGTCATCTATTCTACTAAAGACTATACTCATCGTCATCTTCTCCTTCTAAATCTTCATTTGTTCGTATAAATAAACCCTGTCCATAAGCGTTGGTAATTATTTCTTTAAGAGAGTAAATATCTTTTGTGCGGTTTGTGAATACCTCTAGTAAGACGGGTAAATTCACTCCTGCAACCACTAAAGCATCTTCGCGTGTTAATAATTCACTAGCTAGATTTGTGGGCGTACCTCCTACAATATCCGTAAATATAATAAGTCCGCTACTTGTATCAAGTTGGTTGACTTTATCGAATAATTCGTGTTTTAATTTTTCTACGTTATCAACAACAAAAACGCTAACTGTATCGTAATTATCTTGCTCACCCACAATCAGTTGTGCACTTTCCATTGCTGCCTTACCGAAATTACCGTGTGTCATGATAATAATTCCAACAGTTTCTGCCATTTCACTTTCTCCTTTCTTTTTTCACCAACCATTTCATTCATTTAAACAATTACTTGTTATAG
Source organism: Tetragenococcus solitarius NBRC 100494 (assembly GCF_001544195.1). GTDB lineage: Bacteria > Bacillota > Bacilli > Lactobacillales > Enterococcaceae > Tetragenococcus > Tetragenococcus solitarius. The sequence continues at coordinate 28,631 of NZ_BCPY01000029.1, read as the reverse complement.
CTAAATTATAAAAATTATTAAATCGTTTTCAACGATCGATATTTCACTATATATAGTGAAATATACCCAATTAGACCGTAATTTTTAATTGGAGAAGTAGTTTCTTCAATAAAAAAGTAACAAGATCGATTCATTACCCAAAAAATAAAAACGTATAAATCATTTTTATTGAAGAGTATTTCTTCAATTCGCTATTCAACATTTTGATATTGGATAGCAAATAATATATTTTATAATAACTATTGTTTTCTTTTGTAAATAATTAAAAGATTCTCTAAATACTTTTTCCAAATAACTCCCTGTTAAACTGACAAAATCAAAAGCGTACCATACAATGTACATATAAGGATGGTGTTTAAAGTGGATTCAATAACAAGAACAAATCTCAGAAAGGATTTATTTAGAACTATTGATAAAGTGAATAAAGACAACACTCCGTTGGAAATTACAATTAATAGTAACGAAGGTACAAATGAAGGTGTTGTTATGCTTTCCAAAAGAGAATATGAAAGAATGCAGGAAGAGCTTTATCTGCGTGAAACTGATACCTTAGACTACGTCTTTGATCTGATGGATAATTCTGCAGAAGATGATTTTGAAGAACTATGAGTGTTTGGAGAGTTAAAAGCATAGAGTTATAAAAAAAGAGCATATTCTATCACTTGAGAAATCCGGATTAAAAAAAGACTTCGATGAGATTGTTGATACGTTAAAAGAAAATCCTTTTGCAAATGTCCGAAAACAAGAAAAATTAAGTCCAAAAAGTAGAGGGCTTTACTCTATGAGAATAAATAATAAACATAGAGTTGTTTATTCAGTTAATAAAAAAGATAAAGAAGTCATAATTTTAGCAACATGGTCGCATTATGAAAAGGATATACCAAAATTATAAAGACTAGATAAAACTGATATTGCAAAGTTTTATTTAGTCTTTATTTTTCTTATCAAGAGGTAAATTTCAATTTTGTCCTCACTTTATTAAATAAATGCTTAAGGATTGATTAGAAGTAAAATTAGACCCTGCTAAGCGCATATAAGTAATCGAAAGTAGTGAGCTAAAAAGGAAATAAGCACATAAGTTCAGCAAACTAGTGGGGTTAAAAAGAAATAAGCTCATAAGTTTGCCTGAGTAATGTGCTTATTTTACTTACCCCTATAAAAAACTGGCTACTATGAATTAACTTCACAGTAATCATTTTTTTAACTTCATCGGCGTAGCTGTTGCTTTCAATGTTTCATTTAACTCATCAATGTTTTGTTTACCTTGTGTTTGTAACCATTCAATAGCGGCTTGTTCACCATTTTGTACAAAAACAGGAACGCCATCTGCCCAAGTTGCCCGGCCGCATAAGACACCATTAAATGTCGATCCGGCTTCTTTAGCAAAACGCAAGGTATCACGAAATAGTTCAGCTGATACGCCGGCGCTTAAGAAAATAAAAGGTAAGTGCGTGGCTTGCGATTGTTCGACAAAATATTGTGCTGCTTCTTTCTTGCTATAAACAACTTCATTATCACTATAACCTTCAACAAAAGCCATATTCACTGGAACTTCTACTTTTAATACGTCCACATGATATTTTTCAGCGGAAAATTCTTTCATCATTTCATTCACTTTATGCGGTTTTACCTTCGCATATTCGGCGCTTTTTACATCTATGCCAGAAGCATCATAGGAAACTAATTCTAAAAAGAATGGTAAATCTTCTGCTACACATTCGGCACCAATCCGTTCAATAAAGGCATGCTTTTGGTTATTAATGAATTCATCTTCGTCCACATCGTAGTAAAGTAAGAACTTGCAAGCATCTGCACCGGCTTCTTTCAAGCGATGCACTGACCAAATATCTAATAAATCTGGTAAGCGTCCTGGCGTAGTTGTATCATAGCCTGACTTTTCATAAGCAAGTAACAAGCCACTCGTACCGGCTTTCTTTCCAGCTGCAGGCAATCCATATTCAGGATCTAATAGAATAGAAGAAGTATATGGCGTCAACTCGGTTGCAACTAAACTTTTAAAAGCGATAATATCATCTGCTGCCGGCTCTTTGAAAGGTGCGATCATTTTTTTCATGGCGCCACGTTGATCAATCGCCAAAGCACTAATGACGCCATCTTCATTCATCAGTTGTTGCAAGTGTTCTTGTTTATTCATTCGTAATTATCTCCTTTTATGATTGAGCAATGTTTGAATTCAATACGTCAGCAATTTCAGAAGCTGATGTAGCATTTTTTAATTTATCCGTAACATCAGCTTTCATTAACAATCGCGCTAATGTAGATAGAAGACTTAAATGCGTGGTGCCAGCTTCTGTATCGGGAACAAATAAAGCAATAATATATTTGGAAAGGCTACCGTCCATGCTATTCCATTCAATCCCTGCATGAGGGTAAACAATAATGACCTCAGCCTCTTTGATTAATTCATCCTTAGCATGAGGAATTGCAAAACCATCCATCATACCAGTTGTACTTTCCTGTTCTCTTTCATTGAACTTTTGATAAACTGCTTTTTCATCAGTGGCAATACCTGCTTTTACTGCTTGTTCTGCTAAAAATTCAAACACTTCGTCTCGCGTTGTTAAATCCTGGTTTAAAAAAATATTTTCTTCTTTAATGTACTGTTGCATTATGCTACCTCACTTTCAGCTGTCTTATTTTTTTCTGCAGCTCTTTTTTGTTTAAAACCAAATAGCAACCCTGCAATAATGGACCCTAATAAAATGGAAAATACCCAAGCAGCTTTTCCTGTAACTACTGGTAAAACCAAGAATCCACCATGGGGCGCTGGAACTTGTACGTTGAACATATATGTCAATACAGCAGCAATGGAAGAACCTAGCATGAAAATTGGAATATTACGTAACGGATCTTTAGCTGCAAAAGGAATGGCGCCTTCAGTAATATGGGTTGACCCCAAGATAAAATTAACAAATCCTGCATTTCGATCATTTTTATCAAAATATTTTCCAAAGAATAACATAGCAAAGCCAGTAATCAATGGAGGTGCTATACAAGCGGCTGAAACACCTGCCATAAAGGTGGTATTTCCTTGGGCCAAAAGAAAAGTACCAGTAACGTAAGCGGCCTTGTTAAATGGACCTCCCATATCAAAAGCGGACATACAGCCAATAATAATACCTAAAATGAGCGGATTAGAGCCTTCAAAGTTAACTAGAAAGTCCATCATCGCTTGATTGATCGCTTCCATAGGTCCACTCAATAAAGACATAATTACGCCAACAACAAAAACCCCGATAACTGGATAAATGAAAATCGCCTTTAAGCCATCTAATGATTTCGGCATTTTTTCCAATAGTTTTTTCAAAGCTAGCATGAAATAGCCTGCTAGAAAACCAGACAAGATCCCGCCTAAAAAGCCAGTTCCGCCGTCATTGGCGATTAATCCACCTACAAAACCAACAGCTAATCCCGGACGTTGCGCAATTCCTTCTGCGATATAAGCAGACAAAACAGGAACCATCAAGCCCATCGACATATCTCCAACGCCTTTAATCATGGCAGCGGTCGCATTATATTGTGAACTGTCAGGGTCTGCAGAATAAACTCCCCAAATGGCAAAGGAAACCGCCATCAAAATCCCGCCAGCAACGACAAAAGGTAACATATGCGAAACGCCATTCATCAAGTTATTATAGATATCGCGGCCAATACTATTTTTTTGCTTTGTCTCTTCTGTTACATTTTCTTCTGCTTTTTCTTCTTTTCTATCCCCTTCTAGAATCGTTCCTTTTCCTGCCAGTGCGTCGGCAATTAATTGATCTGCTTCTTTAATTCCTTTTCCTACAGCGACATTAATTACGCGTTTGCCCGCAAAGCGCTCTTTTTGTACATCTTTATCTGCTGCAATGATCACAGCGTCTGCTTCCTTGATTTCCTGTGGAGTTAATTCATTTTCAATGCCCACTTGTCCATGAGTTTCAATTTTAATGGTTACACCTTTATTTTTAGCTGCTTGCTCTAACGCTTCTTGCGCCATATAAGTATGGGCAATCCCCGTAGGGCAACCTGTCGCTCCCACAATTTGGTACTTTGCCATGATAGATCACTCCTCTTTTTGAATTGTAATTTGTTTTTGTAATTCATCGACGTCTGAAAAATCTGTTAATCCCTTACGAAAAGCAGTTGAACTTCCAGCGGCTAAACTAAGTTTTAAATTTTCTTTTGTATTCTTCTCTTTCAAAATTCCTGCCAAAAATGTCCCTAGCAAAGTATCCCCAGAACACGCTGTATTAACGACTTCGCCTTTAGGAGAATTTCCAAAAAAGATGCCTTCCTTATTCAATAAAACAGCACCATCCGCGCCTAAAGAAATCAATACATTTTCTGCACCTGCCTTTAATAACTCCTTCCCGTAATAAACATAATCATCTTGCGAATGAATTTCAGTATCAAACCACAAGGCTAACTCTTCTTCATTCGGTTTTAACAAAAAAGGCTGATATTTCAAACAATCCATCACATCCAAATAACTGCTATCAATAATTAAATGAACTTTTCTTTCATAACAAATTTGAGCAATGTCTACCAAAACCGACGAAGAAACTCCCTGAGGAAAACTTCCAGAAACACATAAATAGTCTCCAGCTTGTAAACTACGAATTTGTACCAACAACTTTTGAATAGCTTCATCCGAAATGGTCGGTCCTTTATTTACTAATTTATATTCCTCTTTTGTATCATTTACTTGAGTAAAAACATTGATACGAGTGAATCCTGGAACCTTAACAAAATCAGCATTGATTTGTTTTTCTTGTAAAAATTCTTCAATGAAATTTCCAGTAAAACCAGCTTGGAAACCTAGTGCTGTACTATCAGTTCCTAACATTTTTAAAATAAGAGAAACATTCACACCTTTACCGTTTGCCTGAATGTCATCATCTTTTGTTCGATTGACGACAAAAGGCTTTAATTCGTCAGTTTCAATAAATAAATCAATCGCTAGATTTAAAGTGCAAGTATAAAATGCCATCATCACTTCCTCCTTGATTTTTATTATGCAACGTATAGATATGTAAATGTTTTCTAAATCGAGGGATTAAAAAGAAAACCTTTACATTCTTTTCTAATAACAATAGACGAAACGGATATCTCATATTATGATAGGAACGACGAGGAGAGTGAGCATAATGGATAACAAGCTAAGCGATTCAGAACAATATGTATGGGATTTTATTCAAGAGAATATCCAAACGATCCCTAATTACTCCATTGTGAAGTTAAGTGAACTGGCAAATGTTTCAACTGCGACTATTGTCCGCACAATGAAGAAAAAAGGCTATGAAGGATTCACAGCTTTTAAACATCACTTAAAAGAAATGTCTTATAAAGATATTAATTTTTCCGCCTTAGATAAAGTCGATCAAGGAATACGTACGGCTATTTTAAAAAATGAACAAGAAGTCGCCCGAACCATCAATATGATTGAAATTGGAAATATTGAAGACGCCATTCAACGAATCAAGGCGGCAAAACGAGTGATTATTTTCGCACGAGGTTTTTCTGAAATGACCGCGCAAGAAATGATGGTCAAATTTCAACTTACAGGAAAATATTGTGAACTACATGCCGATCCGGAGATTATTAAAACAATGAGTAAAAAATTAACAAAAGATGACGTTGTTATTTTCATCTCCCTGAATGGAGAAACAAAAGAACTTGTCACTGCAGCAAAAAATTGTTACCAACTGGAAATTGGTACAATTTTGTTAACCGCAAGTCGTCATTCAAGTCTAATCAATTTGATTGAGATTCCTTTTGTTGGCTTTAAATCTGAGGGATCTTTCTTTCCAGATTATGAAGTACGTTCGAGGTTACCTTTAGCTATTTTAGCTAGGGTTTTGTTGGATTCGTATGCGTTGAGAGTGGGAGAAAATTAAATCTCCCATTCTATCTTAAATGAGAGTTTAATCACCCTACATATCGGGCTTTTTTGGATAATGATTTTTTATTCTTTCTTTATTTTTAGCATTATTACTCAAACACAATCACATTTTTCAATCCAACTGATTTTTCTGCGTTTTCTAATGCTTGTTTAAAATCATTTAATAGGTATCGCTTCGTAATTAATTGTTCAATAGGTACTTGTCCGCTAGCAATTAACTTTTCAGAAGTTCGATAAGATGACAAACTAGCTCTGGTACAACCAAAAATTCGAAGTTGTTTATAATGTAGAAGATTGGTGTTTAAAGAAACATTTTCGCGGCCCTTGGGTAATCCGCCAAAGAAAAGTAAGCGACCATTAGTTGCCATATATTGTAAGCTTTCTGTTTGCGCTTCGGGTGAAGGCGCCGCGACAATACACAAATTAACGCCTTGGCCTTTTGTTTCTGCTGTAATTTTATCCGCTAAATTTTCACTTGTTAAAGTTATCAGTTGGGGTAAAATTCTTTTGACTGCTGCCATACGGTCTTCATGATGATCGGTTAAAATTACTTTACCCGCTCCCTGGCTAAAAGCCAGCATCACATGCATAATCCCGATCGGACCGCCACCAATAATTAAAACCGTATCTCCAGGATAAACTTTAGCAATATTTTGTCCATTAAATACACAACTAAATGGTTCGATTAATGCAGCTTGTTCAAAAGAGGTTTCATCTGCTAAAGGTGTGATATTTCCTTGTTGAACAGCTTTTTCTGGTATTTTTAAATATTCAGCAAACCCTCCTGAAAGGTTAATACCGAAGGCTTGATAATTTGCACAAAGATGTGTGTTTCCGCTAACGCATTGGTCACAGACGCCACATCCAATATTAGGAGCGACAGAAACTCTTTGTCCCACCTTATAGGAAGTAATCTTTGTACCAACTTCCGCAATCACACCAGCAAGTTCATGCCCTAATGTTAATGGGTGCTTTTCATCGACTCCTTCATGTCCATTTTTATACATACGAACATCAGTCCCACAAAGTGAAGCCGCTTTTACTTTTAATAAAACTTCATTTTCATTAATTTCAGGTTTGTCTACTTCGCTCACTCGTACTTTTTCTTTGCCGTAAAGCTGTGCTGCTTTCATGCGATTCGTCCTTTCGTTATAAATATTCAAACTATTGTTTTAGTCATGAGGTCAACCTTAATCAAGTCCACTTATCCAATGTCAATAATACAAATATTAATCACCTAGTTTCTGCTCTTTCTGCTCTATATTCTTCAATTACTTTGACACTAGCGCTCATTCCCAAGCGGTCAGCGCCAGCTTCTATCATTGCTTTAACAGCCTCTAAATCACGAATTCCACCTGCAGCTTTTACTTTCACCTGATCACCCACCGTTTGTTTCATTAATTGCACATCGGCTACTGTAGCACCTGCAACCCCAAATCCGGTAGAAGTCTTAACAAAATTAGGTCGAACCTTTTTGGCAATTTTACACACTTGTTTTTTCTCTTCATCCTCTAGATAACACGTTTCTAAAATAACTTTTGAAAGAACATCATTATTTTTACAGATATCTACAATGGTTTGCATTTCTTCTTCGATGTAGTTTGTATCCCCATCTTTTAGTTTTGAAATGTTAATAACATAATCAATTTCATCCGCCCCATTTTCGATTGCTTCTTTGGTTTCAAACGCTTTTGTTTTGATCGTTGTTTGTCCTAAAGGAAAACCGATGGCTGCGCCAACATGAACTGGGCTGCCTTTCAATAATTTTTTACATAAAGTAACCGGTGCCGAGTTAATCGCTACCATTTTAAATCCATATTCACGTGCTTCCTGACATAATTTTTCAAATCCAGCTTCCTGTGCATCTGCCTTTAATAATGTGTGGTCAATTTTTTCAGCAAGTTGTTCTACGCTTAAATTTATAGTCATTAATATTCTCCTCCCAATCTTGTTTTCGCTTACATCATAACATTTATTTTAGTTCGTTACATTTAATTATTGTAAAGTAAAAAAACGCTAACTAGTAAATTAGCGCTTTTTTGCTTATATAATTTAGAGAAAAACTATTTATAAATTTCCGGCTGTTCCATCAATGTTACTTTTTCTGGTTTACCAGTTTCTCTTGATTTGATTAACGCATCTGAAGTGACACAAGAAGCATATCCATCCCAAGTGCTAGCACCTACTAATTGATCCTTCAGAATCCCCGTGGCCCATCCGAGAAATTCTTCGTTATAAGAATCAGAAAATCGGCTTGCCCAATGGTCGCCTAAGCCATAAGAAACTTGTTGGTTTTCCCGTTTAACGACGGTAGCTGGGTCTGGCAAGTCTAATGTCCCTGCTTCACCAACCACTTGACATTGGATGTCATAAGCATAGGCGCCATCTGTTTGGACTTCGACATCAATCCGTTGGCCAGAATTTGTTTTAAACATGATTAATTGTGGATTTAGCCAATCGCCCGTGGTTCGTTTGCTTTGTTTTACAGAAAGCACTTGAACTTCGTCGTATTCATCGCCTAATAACCAACGGCTAATATCAATTTCATGAATCGCCACTCTTGTAATGGCATAATCGGTTTCAAATCCAGGGGCTTGGGAAATATTACGATGGGCACTATGAATCATTAAAGGAGCACCAATCTCGCCCTCTTCGATCGCCTTTTTCATTTCCACATAACCTTTATCAAAACGACGGTTAAAGCCCATTTGAAGTAAACGATGTCCTTGTTTAGCTTCCACTTCCATCATCTCTTCACATTCTTTAGCAGTCAAGGCAAGCGGCTTTTCGCAAAAGACATATTTGTTTTGTTTCAAACATTCCATAGCGTAACCTGCATGGGTATCATCTGTCGAAGCGACTACTATGGCATCAACCTCATCGCTACGAATCAATTCTTCTCCACTGGCATAGCTTGTAGCGTCATATTTTTCTGCCACATCTTGCGCTACTTTATCAACATAATCATATACCGCAACGACTTTGGTTTGAGGAACAACATTGGTTAACCGTTCAATATGTTCCTTGCCAATCGCGCCACATCCAATCACACCTACACGAATCAATTTATTTTCCAATTCAATTCCTCCTACTATTGTCATTTTCGCATTTTATATTGTTATCAAGATAATAATGAAAGCGATTTTCTTCTTTTCTCTAAAATAACATACTCCACAATAGTTGTCTTTTTAAATTTTTAGCCCCAAAAAATACTTTTGAGACTAAAATAGACCGTTAGAACACCTATACGCATCACACCATTATTTTGCTGGTAACATTTTTCCTGTTTCAAATGACTCTCTTAACCTTAGGGCAATCTCCAATGACTTCGTGCCATCATAAACAGTGGTTCCCGGTTGACGGTCATTTAAAACACAATCGACAAACTCATTTATTTCATTGATATAAGCATCTTTCCAACGTAATTGGAAATCCGTATAGTTTTTACGACTAATACCATGCTCACTCATGACTTCGAGCAAACTATCTGTTCCCACGGAACCAATGCGTAAAGTGCCTCTCGTCCCAATAATTTCTGTTTCTACATTGGTCCCATGTGCTGCTGCGCGTCCAGCAAACATAAACGCCATGGTGTCATCTTCAAATTGCACAAGTGAACTGACATTGTCGCCATCGTTCCATTCTTTGTACTCCTCAAATTCGTAAATACCGCCAATGCCCCACATGTTGCGAGCTTCTACACCACCAGTAAACCAGCGAATCAGATCGATATCATGAATATTCATATCTACAAATTGTCCGCCTGATTGCGGTCCAAAGGCAATGGCACCCTCAATATTCCAAATCGGGTCTTGGGTGTAGGAGCGGACTAAGATAATACGTCCAATATCCCCATTATCGATTTTCTCTTTCGCTTGTTGATAAGAATGATCATATCTACGCATAAAGCCAATCATAAATTTTAATTCTGGATGGGCTTCCACTGCTTTTTCAGCTTTTTTGCATTCTTCTAAAGTAAATCCTAATGGTTTTTCCGTAAAGACGTGCTTACCAGCATCTAAAGCCATTTTCACGTGTTCTGCATGTAAACTAGTGGATGAAATGACTGTCACTGCATCGATATCCGGGTTTTTTAGCATGTCATCAAACTCAGTATAGCCATTGGGAATATCTAATTCTTCTTGTACTTCTTTCACTTTTGTTTCATCCATATCACAGACAGCAATTAACTCGGCGTCAGGTACGGATCTTGCCGTATTTCTAGCATGGTAATGCCCCAAACGTCCTAATCCTATTTGTCCGATTCTCAATTTTTTCTTCATATAAATTTCCTCCTAAAAATTTTCATCTCATTTAACCTTCAATAAACTGCAACATATAGTCTCTTCCCTTACGCGAATAATCAAGAGGATTATAAACATAAGGATTCTGTTCCGCTTCTAATACCAACCAACCTTGATATTCTCGCTCTGCTAAAATGTTAAAAATCTTGGGAAAATCGATATCACCACCGCCTGGGATTGTAAATACTCCCTCCAAAATGGATTCTAAGAAACTTAACTTTTTGTCGATACATTGTTGCATGATATCTGTTCGAACATCTTTTAGATGAATATGTTTAATACGATCAAAATGTTTTTCTAGAACAGCGACCGGATCTTCTCCGGAAAAAGTTAAATGTCCTGTATCATAGATAATACTGATAGTTTCAGGATCGGTTAATTGTAGAAATTTATCGATTTCCTCTGCCGTTTGAACCGTCGTTGTCATATGAGGATGATAGACAATTTCTAAGCCTTCATCTTTAGCAATTTTCCCTAATGGATTGAGTTTATCTGTAAATTCAATCCATTGCTCTTCGGTCAATTCAGGTTTGTTTTTAAAATAGGTATGGGCACGATGTTGAATGCTAAAGCTTTGGTCACTAACATTGATTACTTTTGCTCCCGCCTTTTTTAAGAAGCCCATATGATCCCTAAAATCTCTTTCATTCAACCAATAGGGCTGCTCTAACAAGTAAAGACTAATCCAAGCTGTAATTGCTTTTAAATTGCGTCGGTTTAATTCTTCATTAAGGATATTCGTGTCTCTTGGATAGAGCGCCCCAATTTCCGTCCCTTCAAATCCTAATAAAGCAATTTCACTAATGGTTTGTAAAAAAGTTGTTTCTTTGCCATATTCAGGCATGTCATCTTCAACCCATGCAATAGGTGCAATGCCTAACTGAATATTGTCTCTTTTAATCATTTATTCCCCTCCTCCTAATAAAGCGACTAAAATCAATATAAAATAATATAAATCAGAAATACATTAAGTAAATTGGCGAAATGTTTAAAAAAATGATATATCGTGCTCTATTTTTACATATCGGTCCATACAAAAAGTGCCGATTTACTCTGTATCCAATCTACAGAGATAAATCGACACTCTTTGCCTCGTTATAAGCAAAAATGTTATTTTTTATACCAATGATTTGAATTCGTTCACTACACTATCTACGGTAAATCCAAAAGTATCCATTACGTCCTTAGGATCACCAGAAAATCCGAAAGAATCGACGGACATCATTTTACCTTCAGGTCCTGCATATTCTCTCCAACCTAATTTGGAAGCCATTTCTATTGTTACACGTTTAGTTAAATGAGAAGGCAATACTTTTTCTTTATATTCTTCTGTTTGTGCTTCAAATAGATCCCAAGAAGGAAGACTCACAACATTCACCGCAATGTTTTCTTTAGCAAGAACTGCTTGGGCTTGCAAAACTAATGAAACTTCCGAACCGGTAGCGATTAATATCCCCACAGGATCTTTCACTTCAGAGACGATATAGCCTCCATGGCTTACACCTTCTATTGCCTGATCCAGAGAATGAGTAACTGGAGCAGTGGCTTGTCTTTCTAGTACCAGCATTGTTGGTTTCGTGATTTGTTTCAAAGCTAACTTCCAAGCAGCCGCTGTTTCGTTACCATCAGCCGGACGAATCACTTGTAAATTTGGCATGGAACGAAAAGCAGCTAGTTGTTCCACAGGTTGATGTGTGGGACCATCTTTACCGACAGCAATACTGTCATGACTAAAGACATAAGTTACGGGTAATCCCATTAATGCTGCTAAACGAACAGCTGGTTTCATATAATCAGAAAAAATGAAATACGTGCTGACAAAAGGTAAAAAATGATGTAATGCTAATCCATTAACAATTGCTGCCATTCCGAATTCTCTGACACCAAAATAAATATTTTTACCGGAAAAATCAGAAGCTGTTATTGCAGCTGAATGATCAATTGTCGCTTTTGTTGACGAACTGACGTCTGCTGCTCCTCCGATCAATTGTGGAATATCTTTTTGTAAGGCATTCAATACTTTATGAGAAGCCGTACGTGTTGCTAAGGGTTCGCTACAAAAAGAAAGCTCTCCCAACGTTTCAGACCAGTTTTCTGGTAGTTTTTGTTCGATGAAATATTCCAATATTTTTGCTTTTTCAAGATTATTGTGCTTAAGTTTTGAAAAATTTTTCTCCCATTTTTCTTCTAATTGTTTTCCTCTATTTTGTAAATCTGCAAATGCCTCGTAGGCTTCATTGGGGATAGTGAATGGTTCATCGTATGACCAACCTAAATTTCGTTTAGCTTTCTTGGCGTTTTCTGCTCCCACCGGATCACTATGGGCATCGCTGGTTCCTGCAATTTCTGGTAAACCATAACCTATAGTGGTTCGGACTTCGATAACCGTCGGCTGATTTGATTCTTTCGCTTGATTAATTGCCGCATCGATCGCAGCGATACTTTGTCCATCTTCGACCAGTAAATGTTGCCAATGTACAGCCTCAAATTTCTTTTTGATATCATCAGAAAAGGACTGCTCCAAAGCCGCATCCAAAGAAGAGTGATTAGAATCATACAACACGATTAGCTTTCCTAACTGCAAGTGACCCGCAAAAGAAATAGCTTCATGACTTACACCTTCCATTAAATCCCCGTCACCACACAACACATACGTATAATGATCGATTAACTGATTTTGCTCTTCATTGATAGTTGCCGCCAACTTTTTCTCGGCTAGAGCCATACCAACAGCCATAGAAATCCCTTGGCCTAAAGGACCCGTTGTCACTTCGACTCCTGCTGTATGTTTCCATTCTGGATGTCCTGGCGTTTTACTATTAAAAGAACGGAATTCTTGCAAATCTTTTTTTGAAACATTAAAGCCACTTAAGTGCAATAATCCGTATAGTAACATGGAACCATGCCCTGCTGATAAAACAAACCGGTCTCGGTTAAACCATTGCGGATCTTCTGGGTTAATCTTTAAATGTTTACTCCATAACGTATAAGCCATTGGAGCTGCCCCTAAAGGAAGCCCCATATGTCCACTACTTGCTTTTTCTACGGCATCAATAGCCAATGTACGTAAAGTATTAATTGCTAATTGTTCATTTTTAGAATTTGTACTCATATGATAATCTCCTTTAAACTTCTATTTTCTTGGCTGGACGTACAGCTGAATAAATAAAGTAAGCCACTAAAATAGCGACGATTCCATAAATCCCGACTTTGCCAAACCAGTTATAAAAATAACCCAGTACAATTCCAACAACAGCAAAATCAGAATCCCCAAATGTTGAATTAGTAAAGCCTAAGTCTCCAAGTAGAGGTAGCAAAATAGCCGGTAATAAAATCAAAAGCGCACCATTAATAATGCCGCTAATAATTGTTCCTCTTCTACCACCTGTCGCATTTGCTAGTACGCCGGCACCAGCTCCTACAAAGAATAACGGGATTAGACCGGGAATAATCACTGGCAAATGAAGTGCTGGTAAGAGCAAAAACATCAGAAAGCCACCAACAACAGAAGAAACAAAACCTACCAAAACAGAATTAGGACCATATGGAAAAATGACGGGAACATCCAGAGCTGGTTTAGAATCTGGCACAATTTTTTCAGATATCCCTTTAAAGGCAGGAACAATTTCTGCTAACATCATACGTACACCCTGTAATACAATAACAAAACCTGCTGTAAAAGTAAGCGCTTGGGTAATGGCAAACATAATGATATTATCTCCATCAGACATTTCAGTAATTACTGAGCTGTCAGCAAACAAGAAGGTAAGAACATAAATAATTATCATAACGATAGCAGTAGAAATCGTATTATCTCTAAAAAATCCTAATCCTTCAGGAATTTTCAAATCTTCTGTCGATTTTTCCTTATTTCCTACTAATTTACTAATCCAGCCGGCAAGCGCATAATTAGCTGCATTAAAGTGACCCATGGCGATGTTGTCGTTTCCTGTCACATTACGATAAAAGGGCTGAACAATGGCAGGAGAAATGGCCATAAATGAGCCTAACAAAAAAGCGCCGATCACAACAAGTTCTACTCCTGAAAAACCTGCGGTACCAAGCACTGCGGCTAACAATGCTGACATAAACAAAATATGATGCCCTGATAAGAAAATATATTTAATATTAGTCAACCGAGCGATCAAAATGTTCATAATAAAACCAAAAGCCATGATTAAGCTCATCTCTGTTCCTAGCAAATTTTCTGCTATCCCAATGACAGCTTCATTTGCCGGGATTACTCCTTGTACATTAAAGGCATCCTCAAAAGCAGGCCCTAAAGTATCTAGAGCCTCAGAGATGATATCTCCACCTTTAGATAAAATAAGAAATCCAATCACCGTTTTTCCAGTACCTGTAATAATTTTTGTCACTGGTTTTTTTAGCGCAACTAAACCAATAAAAGCAATAAGCCCGATAATAATTGCCGGCTGATTAAAAAAACTATAAATGAAATTCATCTATTTCCACTCCGTTTCTCATGATTTTAGCTTAGGTAAAACTGCTTTTTTGATTGCATCTTTATCGACTACATTATTTACAAATACTTTTTCTGCTTGAGCATCGGATAATTGATTTTCTAATTCAGCTGTCGAAACAATTAAATCCGCACTTTGCCCACCTACTGAACCTAAATCACAAGCTTCGACGTCCGCTTTTATATTTTCTTCTTCTAAAATACTGTCGATATTCATTTTTAAAATCAAGCTAGAACCTGAACCCATCCCGCATACTGTTAATATTTTCATCTGTATTTCCTCCCAAAATTTTTATTTATTATTTACTACACTTTCTTCTACTTGCGTTAAGACCATATGGAAAATGGACATCGCAATTTCTTCAACTAAATCTGAATCGTTAAATGGAAAATCGATACACTGGTCTGTCCATTCTTTTAACACTCCTCCATTATTTCCTAATACTGCAATCGTATATATATCCATTTCTTTCGCTTTTTTCAAAGCTTGCAATAAATTAGCAGATCTTGCACTGGAAGACATGATAATGAGAACGTCTCCTTTATTTCCTATCCCCTCCACTTGACGAGCAAACACTTCCTCGTAGCCATAATCATTTCCTGTAGCTGTCATCACACTCGGATCAACGGATAAAGTAACTCCAGCAAATGCTTTTCTTTCGATCTTGTAGCGCCCTACAACATCTCCAGTAATATGTTGCGCATTTGCAGCACTTCCTCCATTTCCAGCAGTTAAAATTTTACCCCCATCTTTCAAAGCTTTTGTGAGCGTTTCAGCCGCTTGTTTCATTTGTTCTAGCTTTGTCTTTCGAACATTTTGTAAAGTTTCTATCCTGTTATCAACTTCTTTTAAGTAATCCATTTTTACCTATCCCCTTTTAAATCTCTGTTTTATCAATATATTGCAAAATCCCTTCCTTATCAGAAGAACGTAATAAACGATTAAACCGATCTTCTTTTAAAGCCTCTACCAATTCAGAAAGTGCTTTCAAATGAGAATTATGGTCGATAGCAGCTAGACAAATGACTGTATAGACAGGATCGTTTTCTTTATTCCCAAAATTAATTCCCTTATCTAAGGTAATTAAACTCATGCCAATTTTATGAACGCCATCTTTAGAACTAGCGTGTGCCAAAGCAATATGAGGTGCAATAACAATATAAGGACCAAATTTTTCCACAGACTCTACCATCGAATTCGTATACGTACTATCAATGGTTCCTTCTTCTTCCAAAATTTTTCCGCCATAAATGATCGCTTCTTTCCAATCATTGACGTTGACTTGAGTATCAATAGTATCTTCTGTTAATAATTCTTTTAACATCGGTTCATAGCTTCCTTCCGTAATTTTTTCCTGAATCATTTTTTCATCTAAAATCTTTTTTTCTAATAACTGAATCTTATTAATATCTATTTCGGAAAGAACAGCCGATACTTCAACAAACGGAGCATCTATATCTTCTAGAGGTACAGTAGAAATAATCATATCCGCATCATATAAATGCGTTTGCAAATAGTCTTTGGTGACCACTTCCATAGGAAAATTAAAATGCTGTTCTAATTTATTTTTTAAAAACTGAGAAGTTCCCACCCCCATATGACAGACTAGAAAAACAGTTAGATTTTTCGTATAGATGTTTTTCATTTTTTCCATCGAAGAAATTAAATGTAAGGTTACAAAAGAGTATTCTTTTTCATTGCTCACTGAAATATGTTGCTGATTGAAAACCTGATGCATTACTTTTTTAACCGCACCATAAACACTAGGGTACATGTTTTGAATCTTCTTATACATCTCTTCATTGATCAAATCACTAATATCTGTATCTTTAGTTATGGTTGTCTGAAAATGTAGGGCTAAGTTTTCATATAATTCTTTGTCTTTGGTTAAATCAATATTTAGTTTCTTACTAATTTTTTTTATTACATTATTTGCTAAAATATCCAGGTTTACTTTAAATCCTTGATAAATCACTTCGTTTTTGATGAAATGTCTTTGATAAAGTTGATTGGATAGAAATAAAACTTCGGAGGAATCGAACAAAATGTCAAAATATTTTTCTAACAAATGGCAATTCTTGCTAATAATTTCTATTTCATTGATAGAATAGCCCACAGTAGGTTTATAGTTTTCGGTTACATATTTTCTATTCTTGATACGTTTAATAATCGTTGCAATAATTTCTTCGAATTTCTGAAAACTATCATCTGTCATTTGTATCATTAACTCTTCTTCTACTTTTTTTATCCAATAACTGATAAAAGAACGATCACTTGCTTCTAGTTCTTTCAAATAATTACCAGAATACAATGCTTTTTCAATAAAAATAAAATAAAGTTCTCGTTGATTTTCTTCAGGACCTGATAAATAAAACCCTCTCTTTTTTTCAAAACGAATGGAAATATCTTTTTTCTGGGCGATTTTTCTTAATTCTTTCAAATCATTATTAACTGTACTTCTACTAACTAATAAGCAATCCATGAAGTATTCGATCGTAATCCGTCGTTCTTCCCAAAAAATTTTATTATATAGAAATTGCAACCGAAAAGAAGGCTCTTGCCAAAAATCTTCCTTATTATTCGAAGCATCTCCATGAGATAAAGCCTTTTCAATTAAATTTTTACTATCACCAAGTGAGTAAGTTACTTGCACTTGCTTTTCCAACCCATTTAAATTCTTGCTTTGTAAGAATTCATCAATTTCTAAAAAATTATTCCTGACAGTTCGCGGTGAAACGCCCAACAGTTTAGCAATATCATCTAACTCTACCGATTTTCTTTCGAGTATAAGGGTCAAAATTAGTTGGCTTCTTTCGCTTAACATTTTCTTCCTCCCTACATCGCATTATCCAATACTTTTTTATTGACGAACAGCTCAATTCTGTTCCATGATTTTGAAAGGGCTTAAATACATAAACTATCATACTATGTCTTTTCATCGAATAACCGTAAAAAAATAACCGAGAAAGTTTGCATATATACAAACTTTCTCGATTATTTATAAAACAAATTAAAGGATGTTTTCTCTTAAAATCTTTTCTAATTCAGGTTAAAGTTGGACACTCATTTATTCGCCCCAACCGTATTTTCAAACTCTCGTTTCATCTCTTCTTCAGAAACCACGCGTCCTATTTCAAAATCTGCAAAACTCGCTTCGATGATTTGGCGATCGTGCTCTTGTGCTAACTATTGCGTATCAATAATATAGTGATTATCCTCTTTTTGATAATTCAAGATATCTTCTCCTTTTTATTGATTTAAAGATTCAAAATTTAAAGCTGCGCCAATAAGGTTTGCATCATTATGGTACTGACAAGCTTGGATTTCTGGCATAATGGAGGCAATGCCATCTTTAGCTAAATCGTTATACAATCGTTTATGCAATTCGTTGATAAATTCATTCCGCGCAGAAACGCCTCCGCCGATAATAATCATCTCTGGATCTAAAGAGACCTGAATATTATATAGACTTTCCACCAAGGAATCATACATTTCCGAAATAGCTTGTTCCGCGTTAACATTGCCTTCCTTTTTTAGATCAAAAAGTTGCAGACCATCGACGTTTTGACCAAATTTTTCAGAAAAACGCAAGGCTGTATTTCGAACAGTCCCATTCACACTCAAGACTTTCCCATTTTGATTACGCATCAGCCCGAATTCGCCACCAAAAAGATGCGCGCCTTTATATAGTTGGTTATGAATAAAAATCGCGCCTCCGACACCTGTTCCAATAACAAGGAATACTGCTTGTTGCACCTGTTTTCCAGCTCCTCGAGCCATTTCACAAATCCCTGCACAATTGGCGTCATTTTCAATAGTAATCGGCAACTTTAGATACGATTCTAATTCATCATAGATAGGACGATGATGAAGATAAGAAACGGCACTCACGCCATCAATCCTTCTCTTCTCCACATTGACTGCGCCTGGAGAACTGATAGCGACACCTGTAACTTCAGTATCAAAATTTTCTATCACTTGAGCAAAGGATTCTTCCAGTTGAGTAAAAGAAGTCGGTGTAGAAAATTTCCCTTTCTGTTCAAGCTTCCCTTCTTGCCACAACCCGTATTTCACTGCCGTGCCGCCAATATCAAAAACTGCCAAACTCATTGTTTGCCTCTTTTCTTAATAACCATTATTTTGTGAAACCTCTTTGTACCATAGCCCACTTTTTTTCAACCGACGTTTAAAATGGTTATCTAATTCTAAACGATAAAAGCCATAACGATTACGGTAACCATTTAACCAGGACCAGCAGTCAATAAAGGTCCAAGTATGATAGCCAAAGCAGTTGCTACCTTCCTGGATTCCTTGATAAAGATAATCCAAGTGTTCTTTCATAAAATCAATGCGATAATCGTCTTGAATCATTCCTTGTTCATTCATAAAACGTTCCTCGTTCGCAACGCCCATACCATTTTCGCTCACATACCAAGGGAAATTATCGTATTCATTTTTCATCATCATAGCCACGTCGTAAATAGCTTTGGGATAAATTTCCCAGCCACGATAAGGATTAATTCGTTTTTCCGGCCAATCATAAGGCGCATATAAATCCTCTGGGTCTTGCGCAGGAAAGCGAGGGTGCACGGGCGCTTGTACGCGTAAGGGTTGATAATAATTCAAGCCAATAAAATCGACCGTATTTTCTTTGATCACATCTTTATCAGAAGCGTTCGTCTCTGGGGTTAAGCCATGTTTTTTAATTAATTGCACCAAAGCTTGGGGAATCAATCCCTTGACTGCTGGATCTAAGAAACTTTTCATGGTTAATAAATCGGCGTTTTCTTTGGCTTTTTGGTCCGCTTGTTCAGCGCTGCGTGCATAAGCTGGGGTAATATTTAAAATAATGCCGATACTGCCTTTAGGCTTTACTTCGCGAAAAGCTTTTACCGCATAAACATGCGCCATCAAGGTATGGTAACCTACTTGGACCGTTTTTTTAAAGTCATGAACAGCAGGATAATGGGCACCGTTTAAATAGCCGCATTCAATATGCACGATCGGTTCGTTAAAGGTCGTCCATTGATCGATTAGATCTCCAAACAACTCAAAGGCTGTTTTGGCATAAAAGGCAAAAGCATCCACCGCTTCACGACTTTCCCAACCGCCTTTTTCCATCAACCACATGGGCATATCAAAGTGAAATAAGTTGATAATAGGTTGAACACCTGCTGCAAGGATATGTTCAAAATAATCACGATAAAAAGTCACCGCTTCCTGGTTTACATGTTTGCCGTCAGGTAAAAGACGCGCCCAGGAAATGGATGTCCGAAAAGAATTGAGACCAATTTCTTTCATTCGCTGGCAATCTTCTTGATACATTTCATAGATATTGGACGTATGTTCAGGTCCTTGGTTCTCGTGGAATTTTTCCGGATTGTTTTGAAACCAATAATCCCAAGTTGTAGCGGACTTGTCGTTTTGCAAACTATGACCTTCGGATTGCGGGGCAGAAGTGGCTGTTCCCCATAAGAAATTTTTCGGGAATGTTTTCATAAAAGAACTCCTTTTAACTGTGTAATATTTCTTCCGATTTGATCCATTTTTGGATATTTTCGGAGTATAACTGAATATAACGTTCATAAACGATATCTAATTGAATAAGGATCGGAACCTGTGGCGAAATAATTCCTAGAGATTCTTCTCTAGTAAAGCCTGCGGCAAACAACACATTGTTAGCAAATGGAATTAGAGGTGAATGTTGATTAGAAGTAATTAACAAAATAGGTACATTCTTTTCTTTGGCTATACCTAAGGCTTCCTGCATTTGCTCATCTTCTCCCCTTAAACTAACAACGACGATCAATTCATCTTTTTCGGCCGAATTGGCTGAAAGAGCAATCGATCGCTCATCAGAAATAATTCTTACATACTTTCCCATACGAGAAAATTTTAGTTGAAAATCAGCTCCCGCATAAGAATTAAACCCTTTGCCAAAAAAGTGAATGATCTTATGTTGATATAATTCACGACAAAAAGCATCGACATCGTCCGGTGAGTAGGTCACATCACTTCTTGTTACAATAGAGTGATAGACAGACGTTACATCACTAGCCACAGATAAACGCTCTCTTTCCCTTTTTAAAGAAAGATTATATAAAAATATTAGTTCTTTGTAATTATTTAATCCGATCTTCTTACAAAAACGAGTAATAGAGGCTTTTGAAACAGAAATCAACTTAGCTAATTCATTCATGTGAAGGGCTTCTTTTTTCGATAAAAAATAATCTGCGATGACTTGTTCTACATCTGTAAAATTTTTTCGGTAAGATTCAATTAATATAAAAATATCCTCTTGCATAGATTTTCTCCTCTAAACGATTCGAATCGTTTTGATTTCGCCTGGTTTAAAAATACCTAAATCTACTATATCATTTTTATCTTTTTTAGAAAGGAGTTCACCTTTCAAATCTACGAATTCTATAGCTTTTTTATGGTTAAAAATTATGCTACCACCTTTGACTGAATTTTTTGTATCTGGATTATACAAGCGTAATTCATAACCATTATTTTTTAGTGATTTTCTAAAGGAGCTATAAGCTAGGGTATCTGACTCTAAAGTAAATGGTGAATGATAATTAATCTTTTCTTCTAACGGGTTAGAAACAAAGTACTTTAATGTTGTCGTAAACAAATTAAGTTCTTGTATTTGATAATAAGGCAATGCTAAAGCATAATCCAAGTAATCTTGTGATAATTTTGCTGCAGAAAAGTGCCTGTCGATTTGAATTGAAAATTTAAATGTTAATTTTTGTTGCAACTGACTATCGGTGGTTGCAATATACTTAAATTCATTTCCCGAGGCTTTTCCAGGTCGACGTAGTAAATCGGGTCTACCAAGGTAGCCAACCGACCGAAATAAAGTCAAAGCGATCTTATCAAATTTATTGCCAACAATTTGGTATTCTTTTATTCCTTTAGAAAATAGGGTAAAACTTTGTTTTTCATTATGGGTATTAACATAGTGAATCATCGGAAAAATAGCTGTTGGCTCTTCTTTCCAACCCATCTCACGCCAATCTTTAATATGTGGGTCCTCTACTGGACGTTTTGCTACCCCAAAAGGCGTGTCTGCATAAGAAAAAGAATTTTCTAAGGGTGTTTGTATCAGTACACGCATCCTATGGTCGTAAGCACTATTATCTATTGTCAAATGACAATCAATATGTGTAGAATCGGAGCTCAAAGATAAAATTAATTGATAAGAAATTTCTTGATCGCGAATTTTCTTCGCTCGACTATTTAGATTCTGTGCAATTTGCCAGGTTCCTTCAATAGTCATTGTTTGTAATAAGGATTCGCCAGATGTCTTAACAGATGCATTTTCAAAATCAAACAAATAAGTATCATTCTCATAAGCAGGTGAGTAATCGTAAGTATCACCCTCGTCTCCACTATCTTCGATTTGAATAAACTGATGATATGTTTTTTTACTTTTTTTATCATATAAATGGAGAGCACCTTGGTGAAATTCAATACGATAATGGCTGTTTTCTATTTTTGAGACTTTGTTATCGCCACTATTCTTTACTTCCCCTTTTTCTACCTGATAAGTAGTAAAATCAAGCGAAGGTATTTCAACCTCTAATGCTATGGTATGAATATAATAAAACTTATTTTCATCCATTTCAGCCAATGTCCGTTTAATAGAACCATTATATTCTCGTTTTGTATTTATATATTCAAATGGAATATCCTTGCTATTTTTTGTTACTTTAATTGTAGAAAATTTTGTTGAAACATCGACTTTTATTACTTTTTTGACTTTCCAAGGTAAGGGATTAAAAATCGTCAAATCGTTTTCTTGAACTTTAGGTCTTGATTCAGCGATCTTACGTGTCAAGTAATCTACTATCGAATAAGATAATTGGTCTACCTGGGTATAACGTGCCAAAATTGCTTGGTTCGTCTTGTCGCTATTACACCCCCCTGCGCTGTCATGGGCTTGATTTCTATTAAGTAAACGCCAGATTTTATCAAGAATTCCTTGTTTGTAAGTAATCCCCATCTGATCTGCCATAGCCATCAAAGGTTCCACTTGATAAATCATACGACGCTCAATCTTATCGTTCAAATATTTTTGATCGTAACGTGAAGAATAAATCGAACGATGGATTTTAGAAACAGAGCTGGAAATAAATTCCCCTTGCACTTCAGATAAATTTTCCTTAGGAAGTTCCCGAAAGAAGTCTTCATAAGTGCTTTCTTCTAAATGATAATCTTGCAGATGTTTGTTATAAATCCCACTTCTTTCTTTTAAGTTCCGATCAACATAGCGTTGATCGCCTCCTACTGGTAGCAACAACTCATCGCTAGTCGCACCATTACGAACGATATCCATTTGTCCTTGATAATCATCATCATAAATCAGACCCAAGCCTGCAAAATAGCCATCTTTAATATTAGACACAAGTACACTTGATCCATCTTCACTTTTCCAATTAAATTCTCTATCGACCGTCACATCTTCAGAAACGCCACGCCAGAAAACAGCATTGTTGATACCTAAACCATTATATATCTTGGGCATATCTTTTCCTTGTCCAAAAGAATCCGGAAGATAGCCTACATTCATGTATCCACCTAGTTGATTGGCTAAAGACATACCAGCATTCAGATTACGAATGATTGATTCACCTGAAATAATCAATTCATCTGTCTGCGTATACCAAGGTCCAATTTGTAATTTTCCACTTTCTACAAGCGTTTGAAGACGCATTTTTTGTTCTGGAAAACTCGTAAGATAATCATCAAGTAAGCTCATTTGGCCATCTAAAAGATAATAATCGATTTTATTTTGTTCTAACGCATCCATTACTTCATCAAGATGATAAATCAATTGAATAAATGACTCATTGCTTGTAAAATACCATTCTAAATCCCAATGGGTATGATGAATAACATGAACTCTTTTTACCATATCGTTTTATTTCCTCCAATGTTAAAAATCGATCGTATCAATAATAGAAGCTAATTTTTTCGTGTCATTATTAGCTAAAATGCCTTCTCTAAAATCAGTGTCAATTAATTTTCTGGCAATAAGACTAAGAAGCTTTAAATGTTCAGCAGCACCTTCTTCAGGAATCGTAAGTGCAAAAGCAGTATTCACCGGTTTTTTGTCTAGAGCTTGCCAATCAATTGAATTTTTAAATTTGATCAAAAACATACCGGGTTTAATCACTGAAGCATCCTTGCTATGTGGAATAGCAATCCCTTCTTTAAAACCAGTAGTCGCTTCTTTTTCTCTATCTTTTAAGCCTTCAAAAAACACCTCTTTATCTGAAACATAGCCTTTTTCAAAAGCAATGTCGACAATCACTTGAAAAGCTTCTTCTTGTGTTTTAGCTGATTCATCAAATAAGATATGGTCTTCCTGAAAAATTTTACTATCCATTATAGCTTTCCTCCAAATTCATATTTACATTATCATCAATCGGTTTGCGCATAATACCAATCAGTAAAGCAGTTACTAAAATTCCGGCGCACACGCAAAATATCCAAGTTACAAAAGGTATAGGTTGTTCAATATATCCAATAAATGTTCCTAAAGGTGAACCAATACCACCAAAAAATCGACAACCTGTGGCTGCGGCCAAACCACCAGCTACCGCAGAACCAGTGACGTTTGCTATAATCATTCGAATCGGATCTGCTGCCACAAAAGGAATAGCACCTTCTGTTACACCAACCAAACCCATACCAAAAGTGGCGCTTGCTGAAACTTTTTCATCTTTAGTAAATTTATTTTTAAACAATATCGTCGCAAGCCATACACCTAATGGGGCTACCGAGATAGCTGCTTGTGTAGCAGTACCTGGAACGAAATTCGCATCGTTTATACCATATTTGGCAAGGGTATCTGTAAATACGGTCGTACCAAATACTAAGGCTGTCTTATTGATGGGTCCACCTAAATCAAACCCAATCATGGCACCACAAACGATTCCCAAAATAATAGGCGCACCTGCATAGTTACTATCAAGTGCTGTAAGACCACTATAAAGTGCATCCATACCACTAGCGATTGGATTTCCAATAATGTAAAGCACAATCAAAGAAATAATCGCACTGGCAATAAAAGGAATAATCATAATGGGTACGATTGGTTGTATAATTTTAGGCCATTTGATTTTTTTAAGTGCTTTTACCATATACCCAACAATAAAAGCAACAATGATTGCCCCAATAAAACCACCACCAGCTTCTGCATCTAGAAATTCAGGATCATTTACCAGATAAGCACCAATCATGGCTGGCGCAATCGCTGGTTTATCTGCAATGGAATTAGCAGTAAAACCAGCAAATAACGGAATCATTAAAGTAAAACCAGCTTGCCCAACATCATACAATTTCGACATTAAAAAGCCCATTTGAGTACTTGTATTAAAACCCCATTCGACAATCCTTCCCATATCGTCGCGCTGAAACGCATAAAGATTTGCAATCGTTAAAATAAGCCCTGCTGCAATAACCATCGGAACCATATAAGAGATACCACTCATAATATGGGTTAAAACAGTGGTTTTTTCTTTATCATTTCCAATTTGAACTTTGCCGACTTTTGATCCTTTTTTCCCAAATACCTGCGCTTCTTCAAAAGCTTTATCAATAAGTGCTTCAGAATCATCAATGGCATCATTAGAATCTGTAACATAGAGTGGTTTTCCAGTAAATCGAATGGGATCAATCTTTATATCAGAAGCAACGATAACTAAATCCGCGTTATCGATATCTTCATTTGTCAGTTCATTTTCGGCCCCAATTGCACCGTTTGTTTCTACCTTAACTTCATAGCCTTTTTTCTGAGCAGCCTGTTCAATTGACTCGGCAGCCATATAAGTGTGAGCAATCCCTGCCGCACAAGCAGTAACCGCAACAATTTTTTTAGACATCTTCTTTTCCTCCGTTAAAATTTTTATTACAAAAAGAATATTAACAAAATTTTTTTGCATTTGAAATCGCTTCAAAAAAGGCTGTTCTTAGTTTCAAAGAAAAATAGAAAACTGAAATTTTTTTCAATATACTAGCTAAAATTTGACCTGCTTTATGAGAATATTCGTTTCTTACCTATGCTAATATAAACAAAAATATGGAAAGGACGAATGAAATGAAGAAGACACAAAAAGAAAAGAAAAAATTACTTGAAGAAACAAAAGAAAATCAATTTCTGGATTATGTACGTCGTCAGATCAAAAATGTACTCGAAAATGATCCAGATATGGACGATTCCTTAATGTTTTTCTCCGTAATGAAAGTAGTGCCGGAGTATTTAAGTAGTGGAAAATGGTCCAAAAAAACACTAGATTTTACTAGAAAGTATTATTATCCACCAAATAAAATAGAAAAATTGCACCAAATTTCAGAATTCAGCGAACCTTATAAAAAATACTGTGAATTAGTCCACAACTATTATTTATTAACGCAAGAAGAAGGTAAAAAAATATTTCAAAAAATGTTAGACTGGTTTCCTGCAAAAAAGGAAAAGAACACAATCGCTAGTTGGTCAGATTCTTTTGTAGTCAGTCTATTTCATCGCGTTGAATTGCAAGACTCAGTCTACTTTGAAGACATTCGAACGAAAGAAAGATATAAAGCGACACTTCTCGATGAAATATTCATTCATCAAATTGAAACACTTTACTCGCCTTTTTTGGCCTTGTTAGTTCCATCTGATAAAGGATATATAACTGATACCATTCTAGAATGTGAAAACTTTGATCTTATAGATCCGACTAAAACGAAAGACCTTTCCAAAAAAGAATGGGAAGAATATGTATTTCATTGGTACCGAACTAATTTATTAAAATCGGTTACATCAGAAAATCCTTCACTCGAAGAAGAGAACGTCGAATTCTATTCCGCGGGTCGCTTAATGGATGAAACTGACTTTGATTTTGCCAATCGTTTAATTGAACAAGATGAAAATTTATATGAGTTTCCCTATTTAGGCCAATTAACTCAGTTGTTGATAAAAGTAATACGAAATTTCCCGCACTTATTTCTCGCTAAAGTAAATGCACTCCCATTATTGGATGCAATGAAAATCCTATTTACTGATTTAGATATGGATTTAACTGCTGAATATAACTATACCAACCACCAAGGGCACTTATGGTTGATATTGATCATCGAAAATTTACCAGAAGAAGTCGCCGCTATTCAAAATTATCAGGTAGAACCAGAGTATTGGGAAGTCGAATTTTAAATATTAGAAAATATTTTTTTCCTTCACTCTAGTACTGTTCAATCGTGATTATTAAATGTTTAATAGTTATATTGTATAGATCAAAAAACTCGTGAACATGTTTTCTTCACGAGTTTTCTGCGCTTTATTTTCAAAACTCAACCTTTTCTATAAAAAATGCCTCCGCTAACTTCTTATAAAATTCAACGGATTTGTAAAAAACATCTAGACTTATATTTTCATTACTCTGATGCTCTGTATCGTTTCCGGGTCCTATTTGCACAATACTAAAATCGCCTTTGGCATGTAAAAATTCGGAAGCATCACTAGCTCCTGAATTTCCAACAACTTTAATTGGCTCGGGATACATCTGTGCATGCACGCTTTTAATTAACTGGACTAAACTTGAATCAGGATCTCCAGCTACCGCTTCTTCTGGAAAAATATATTGGATACTTAGGTTATAGCCGGGTTTTTGATTTAATTGCTCAACCAAATGATCTAACGCATAAAATACCACTTGATTGGGATAAGCTGGGATTGTGCGTATGTTTCCTTGAATGACTGCCTTTGAAGGAACACTATTGATTTGCTCTCCACCGTTAAACATACTTTGAACATGAGTAAGTTTTCCTAAGACCGGATCCACTTCATCAAAGGTTGCCGTCAGCGACTGCACTTCATTAGCAAAATCAATTAAATGGTCAATAGCATTTATTCCCTCTTCCGGTGTAGAGCTATGTACGCTTTTACCTAAAGCTGTCACAGCATAGTCAATCACACCTTTTGCTGAAATGCCAACTTCTTGCATCTCATCGCATGGTTCAGCAATAACTAACCCAGCTAATCCGTCAGCGTAGCCTTCTTTGGTCAGCTGTGCAGCTCCATACTCGCCTGTCTCTTCTCCAACGGTAGCAAGCAATTTAATCTTACCGGGAATGTTATCTGCTTCAAGGAAATCAAGCATTGTAATTACTAAGGCTGCCAAACCACCCTTCATATCCGAAGCTCCACGTCCATATAGTTGTCCTTTTCTTATTTCTGCCGTGTAAGGATCACTATCCCACGCGCTTAAATCCCCTGTATCCACTACATCTTCATGCCCAGAAAAGCCTAAAATTTTACTTCCTTTTCCAATAGTAATAACTAGATTATCCCTGCCAGGAGTATAAGGAATTTGTTCAATATCTACATCCTCCCGATCTTTGTAAGGGGCAAACAAAGAAGCGATATAATCCGCCAC
Organism: Tetragenococcus solitarius NBRC 100494; assembly: GCF_001544195.1. GTDB lineage: Bacteria > Bacillota > Bacilli > Lactobacillales > Enterococcaceae > Tetragenococcus > Tetragenococcus solitarius. Next base: position 511 of record NZ_BCPY01000029.1, on the reverse strand, counting down.
CTCTGCCTCTTTATCGTTTACTGAATCGATGGCAATTAAATTCGATAAAATTTCAACTTGTTTTTCTTTTTCCAATAGATATCCCTTCTAACTATTTATGGATTATTACACCTATTTACAATTTAGGCATTATAACTATTTTGACGTGTTAAGCGTTATTTTTTATCGAGCTATTTTTTTCATGAATACATTAAGCCTATTCTTTTTATAAACAATGTCAATAATCAAACTTAAAATATTTGCCATTGATACACTTTCAATTATAAAAAAGCTTGATAAAGATACAATGTTATACAAAATAACGCCAATTTTTAACTAAAGAAAAAACGAGAATGTTGATTCATTCCCGTTTAAATAACAAACACTTCAATAGTCAAAGGTTTCTGCCGTTTGTTTCAATGACTTGACGATAAAAATCAAACGATCTTTTCTTCAGACGTTTACCAGTGCCATTGCCATCCACTTTATCAAAAATTATACTTTATTCTATTCCATGTGTTTTCCAAATCTA
>NZ_BCPY01000028.1 GCF_001544195.1 Tetragenococcus solitarius NBRC 100494 | reverse complement strand
CATTAAAGAAGGGATGGATGCTATAGCATCCATCCCTTCGATTGCTTTTAAATATTTATACTCGCTCCACTTTTCCTGACTTCAAAGCACGAGCTGATACCCAAACTTTTTTTTGTTTGCCGTTTTCTAAAATGCGAACCTTTTGCAAGTTAGGTTTCACACTACGCTTCGTAGCGTTCAGCGCATGGGAACGGTTATTGCCACTTCTTGTTTTGCGACCTGTATAATAACATACTTTTGACATGTGTAGTTTCCTCCTTTGCCTTGAACTAGGAGCGCTTGTTTTTCGCTCATACTAGATGAATTTAGCATAAATTTCAGTGATTTGCAAGCAATTTTTTCTTCTTACATTGACTTTTTTGCTATAACATTGTAAATTAGACAAGGTTATAAAAGTTTTTATGAAAACAGAGAATTAACACTCGACGGTAAGCTGTTTTGCCGAAAATTTTATTTGGAAATGTTACACCGCCTTACTACATTACCTCAACGCCCAGACTAGGGGGAGGACCCTCTTCTTTTATTTAAAGAAGAGCTATGTTAAAATACTATAGTAGAAAATGGACGATTTGTCGGCTAAGGAGGCTTATCATGGCTGTAAAAATAAATACATCGATTGGAACAATTGAAATAACAAATGAAGTCATTGCAACAGTTGTCGGTGGTGCGGCAACTGATGTTTTTGGCATTGTTGGAATGGCTAGTAAAAACCAGTTAAAAGATAATATTAATGAAATCTTACGGAAAGAAAACTACGCGCGTGGTGTTGTAGTACGGCAAGAAGAAAACGGGATTGCCGTTGATGTTTATACCATTGTTAGTTATGGCACCAAGATTTCAGAAGTTTCACGTAATGTGCAAGAAAAAGTAAAATATAACCTTGAAACAATGCTTGGCGTTGTTGCTAATTCAGTGAATGTGTTTGTTCAGGGTGTTCGAGTGTTGCCTGATTAATGGCAGACGACTAGCTGAATATTCAGCGATTGTAACTTAAGGAGGATTATCAGTGAAAGTAACGGATATTAGCGCAAGCCAATTTCAAGAAATGGTCCAAGCAGGCGCGAATCGTCTTCAATCAAATGCAGAATTTGTGAATTCATTAAACGTATTTCCCGTACCAGATGGCGATACCGGTACGAATATGAATCTATCAATGGCAAGTGGCGCTAAAGAAGTGTCTGACTCAACTTCAGAAAAAATAGGAGAATTAGCTGACTGTCTTTCAAAAGGGCTATTAATGGGCGCTCGAGGGAATTCAGGTGTGATTTTGTCTCAGCTTTTTCGCGGTTTTAGTAAGCAGATTGCAGAGCTTGATGCTTTATCGGCCAATGATTTAGCACAAGCTTTTAAACATGGGGTTGAAACAGCTTATAAAGCGGTAATGAAGCCAGTGGAAGGAACAATTTTAACAGTAGCCCGTGTAGCCGCGGATTACGGCGAAAAAAAAGCAGCAACTTCTGATGACTGTGTAGAAGTAATGTCGGCTATTGTCAAAGGCGGGAAAAGAGCATTAGATAAAACGCCGGACTTATTACCTGTTTTAAAAGAAGTAGGGGTAGTCGATAGCGGTGGACAAGGTTTGTTATTTATTTATGAAGGGTTTTTGAACGCTTTAAACGGAGAATATGAAGGGGAAGAACCTTTTGTTTCACCAGCGGCAATGGACGAACTGGTCAATGCTGAACATCATCGCAGCGTACAAGGACAATTGTCCACAGATGATATTAAATATGGGTACTGCACGGAAATTATGGTAAAAATCGGTGAAGGCCCTACAGTAGAAAGCAAATTTGATTATGATACCTTCCGAAATTATTTAAATGAATTAGGAGATTCCTTACTGGTTGTCAATGATGATGAAATTATTAAAGTCCATGTACATACGGAATATCCAGGCGAAGTGATGAACTATGGCCAAAAATTCGGGTCATTAGTCAAAGTTAAAGTTGATAACATGCGCTTGCAGCATGAAACAATTTTAAATAATGATGAAGATGAAAATAAAGAAAAAGCACAAAAACAAGCTCGTTGCGCTTATGCGATCATCACAGTGGCAGCTGGCAGCGGCGTTAAACAGCTTTTTGAAAGCTTAGGCGCAAAATATGTCATTTCTGGTGGGCAGACAATGAATCCTAGTACCGAAGATATTATAAAAGCAATCGAAGAAGTGAACGCTGATCAGGTCATTGTTTTGCCGAATAATAAAAATATTTTTATGGCTGCTAATCAAGCAGCGAAAGTAGCTGAAGTGCCTGTTGAAGTAGTGCCTTCTAAAACAATATCTCAAGGTATGTCAGCTATGTTAGGGTTTAATGAACGCCAAACCTTAAATGAAAATAAAGAAGCCATGGAACAAATGCTTGATACGGTTGTTTCCGGTTCAATTACTCATGCAATCCGTGATTCTAGCATTGAAGGAATAAATATTAAAAAGAATGATTTTTTGGGTATGGTTGATGGAAAAATTGTTGTTTCTAACGCAGATATCTTAACTTCTGCTAAAGAGACACTAAAACAAATGATCACCGAAGATACCGAAATCATCACAATAATCATTGGAGAAGACGGTTCGCAAAAAGATGCAAAACAACTGGAAGAAATTGTTTTGGCTATTGACAGTGAAGTTGAAGTTGAAATCCATCAAGGAGATCAACCTGTTTATCCATACCTATTTTCAGCTGAATAGCAAAATTCCTTTTTACAAAAACGTTGAAAAATTAGTGAGCTTGGTCAAACTGTGGTTTGTACCAAGCTTTTTTTGAAAGTTGGTGAAAAAATGTTGCAAGAACCAGTGACAAACATCGCCGGAGTGGGAGAAAAACGAGCCCAAGCATTATCTGATTTGGGGATTGAAACGATTGAAGATCTGTTGAGTTATTATCCATTTCGTTATGATGATATCAAAGAAAGAGATTTAGCAGAAATCAATGACCAAGAAAAAGTCACCATTAAAGCAACAGTGGTTTCTCCTCCAGTGATTAATCGCTTTGGTTATAAAAAATCTCGTTTGCAATTTCGCATGATGCAAGGTCACGATGTTTTTAGTGTATCTTTTTTTAATCAGCCCTACTTAAAAGATAAAGTTGAACTTTCTGAAGATATTGCTGTTTATGGCAAATGGGATGCCAAGCGCAATTCCTTAACCGGAATGAAAATACTTGCGGCTAATCAAGAAGGCGACTTTGCACCCATTTATCATGTCAGTAAAGCAATACGCCAGCAAACTTTAGTTGATTTGATAAAAAAAGCATTTGCCCGCTTTAAAGATCAAATTGAAGAAAACCTGCCATTATCTTTAATTGAAAAGTATCGTTTGATGGGAAGAAAAGAGGCCATGTATGCGATGCATTTTCCAAATGACCCTAAGGAACACCATCAAGCAAAACGTCGCGTGGTTTTTGAAGAGTTTTTCTTATTCCAAATGAAAATTCAAGGATTAAAAAAAGAAGAAAAATCAGAAAAACACGGGATTGTCATTGCTTATGATGTAGAGCGCCTTAAAGCTTTTACCCAAAAACTTCCTTTTCAACTGACAAACGCGCAAAAGCGTGTGACCAATGAAATTTGTCGCGACTTTTTGCTCCCTAAACACATGCAACGCTTGCTACAAGGCGATGTAGGTAGTGGAAAAACGGTAGTGGCGGCGATTGCTTTATATGCCGCAGTCACGGCTGGGTTTCAAGGGGCTTTGATGGTACCCACTGAAATTTTAGCGCAGCAGCATTTAGCAAGTTTGAATCAATTGTTTGATCCCTTAGAAGTACATACGGCTCTCTTAACAAGTTCCACCAAACCTAAAGAGCGCCAACAAATCATTGAACAATTACAACAAGGCGAAATCGATGTCGTTGTCGGCACGCATTCCTTAATCCAAGAAGGGGTCGATTTTTCTAACTTAGGTTTAGTGATTACCGATGAACAACATCGTTTTGGGGTTAATCAACGAAAAGGATTGCGTGAAAAAGGATTTCAGCCAGATGTGTTGTTTATGACAGCGACTCCTATCCCGCGCACTTTAGCCATCACGGCTTATGGGGAGATGGATGTTTCAGTTATTGATGAAATGCCAGCTGGTAGACTTCCAGTTGAAACGCGTTGGATCAAACGCGGACAACTTAATGATGCCTTAAAAAATGCACAATTGGAATTAAAAAAAGGCCGACAAATGTATGTTATTTGTCCGCTGATTGAAGAATCCGAGTCACTAGATGTACAAAATGCTGTAGAATTATATGAAGATTTAAAAGAGTTCTTTGCTCCTGAATTTGCTACAGGCTTACTTCATGGTAAAATGAAAAATGAAGAAAAAGAAGCCATTATGACAGCTTTTAAAGAAAATGAGATTCAAGTACTCATTTCGACCACTGTTATTGAGGTGGGCGTAGATGTCCCTAATGCAACAATGATGCTGATTATAGATGCAGATCGTTTTGGCCTGGCACAATTACACCAATTACGAGGACGAGTAGGCCGAGGGAAAGAAGCTTCTTACTGTATTTTAGTTGCCAACCCTAAAAATGAATTAGGCAAAGAACGAATGAAGATTATGACAGAAACCAATAACGGTTTTATTGTCAGCCAAAAGGACTTGGAACTGCGAGGACCAGGAGAAGTATTTGGTTTTAAACAATCTGGGTTACCAGAGTTCGTAGCTGCTGATATTGTAGCGGATGCGAACGTTTTAGAAGTAGCAAAAGAGGAAGCGCAAAAATTATGGCATAAAAAAAATTGGCAATTGTTGCCTGAATATGCGGGTTTGCTGTCTTATCTAAAAGGAAAAGACCCGGAAAATTCGTTCTTCGATTGATGATTTGTGCTATACTAAAAAGATGAGAGCTTAAGAAAGGTGTGTAAGCAAAGTGAAGATTGCAGTAGATGCTATGGGCGGCGACAATGCACCAGAAGCGATTGTTTCAGGGGTAATGTTAGCTAAAAAAGATTTTCCGGAAATTGAATTTCAACTATATGGAAAAGAAGAAGAAATAAAAAAATATGTGACCGATGAAAAAAACATTACAATTATTCATACAGATGAGAAAGTAACCAGTGAAGACGAACCAGTCCGTGCTATTCGTCGTAAAAAACAAGCATCAATGGTATTAGCGGCACAAGCAGTAAAAAAAGGGGAAGCCGACGCTTGTTTTTCTGCAGGAAATACTGGAGCACTTCTAGCTGCAGGCTTGTTTATTGTAGGGCGTATCAAGGGCATTGAACGTCCAGGCTTAATGTCAACTTTACCTATTATTGGCGAAAATAGCGGGTTTGATATGCTTGATTTGGGTGCTAACGCTGAAAATAAAGCAGAACATTTACTAAAATATGGGATTTTAGGTTCTTTTTACGCAGCAAATGTTCGTAAAGTAGAAAACCCCCGAGTAGGACTTCTTAACAATGGGACAGAAGAATCAAAAGGAAGCGAAGTGACAAAAAAAGCCTTCGAACTTCTATCGGATGAAGTAAGTATTAACTTTGTGGGTAATGTTGAAGCTCGCGATATTTTAAATGGTGTAGCTGATGTCGTTGTGACAGATGGATTTACAGGAAATGCTGTTTTAAAATCCATTGAAGGCACTGCGCTAAATATCACAAAATTACTAAAAAAATCTATCCTTGATGAGGGTGTAAAAGGAAAACTAGGCGCATTATTGTTAAAAAATGCTTTAGGCAATTTAAAAAATGAAATGGATTATTCTGCTTATGGCGGGGCAGTTTTATTTGGTTTAAAATCTCCTGTGGTTAAGACACATGGAGCGACAGATTCAGAAGCGGTAGCAGCTACAATCAAGCAAATTCATACAATGCTTGAAACAGACGTTGTAGGAAAATTGACGAGACAATTTGAAGCTGACAAAGCAAAAGAATAGTGTAATGGAATTGCAATTTTTGTTACAAAAATGAAAAAAACCTAGACAAAATAAATAAAAAAAAGTAAAATGTTTGTTAGCTATTGCTCGCTATGATAATGGCATGGAGGTGAATGCAATTGACGCGTGAGGAAATATTTAATAAAGTAGCTGAAGTGATCGCTAACCACTTTGAAGTGGCAGCTGACCAAGTCAATGAATCAATGAGTATCAAAGACGATTTGAATGCTGATTCGATTAGCGTGATGGAATTTGTATTAGAATTAGAAGAAGCTTTTGGCACAGAGATTTCTGATGAAGATGCTGAAAAAATTCAAACCGTCGGAGCAGCTGTTGATTACATTAATTCAAACTTAAACTAAATGAATACAAAAGCCGACCTTTTTGGGTCGGTTTTTTTTACAAAAGATTATTCTATTTTAAAAAACAAAATGTTTAGTTCAATAGGCTCTATAGTTTCTATGAAATTTAATTTAAAATGAAACCCATAAAATTCCCCAAAGTTTTTTGCTTTCTTATCGCACAATCATTTCATTATTTAATAAAAATCAGTATAATGTAAGAAGGTCAAAAAAAGAAAAGGAATGGAATCAATGGACAGTCAGTTTTTAGAAGAATTAAAAGAGAACTTTAATATCGTCTTCCATGATGTCAGCTTGTTAGATCAGGCATTTACCCATTCATCTTATGTGAATGAGCACCGTCAATTACAATTATCGGATAACGAGCGACTAGAGTTTTTAGGGGACGCTGTTTTAGAATTATTGGTATCTAGATTTTTGTATTGCCAATATCCAGAAGTCCCAGAAGGAACTTTAACGAAATTAAGAGCAGCGATTGTAAGAGAAGATAGTTTAGCGTCATTTGCAAAAGCGTGTCACTTTGATCGTTATATTGCTCTTGGTAAAGGAGAAGAACACTCTGGCGGTCGCAAGCGTGTGGCTTTATTATGTGACTTATTTGAAGCTTTTTTAGGTGCCTTATATATGGATCAAGATTTGAAAAAAGCCGAAAAATTCTTAGAACAAGTAATTTATCCTAAAGTCTTAGCGGGTGCTTTTTCACATGAGATGGATTATAAAACGCGATTACAAGAATTTTTGCAACGTTCGGGTGATCGTATCATTGATTATCGATTAGTTAAAGAAGAAGGTCCTGCACATGAACGCCTCTTTTGGATCGAAGTTTATTGTGACAATGAGTTAGTCGGTAAGGGACATGGAAAATCGAAAAAAATAGCAGAACAAGATGCAGCAGCTAATGCATTAGCTGATCTTGAGAGTAAGTGAGGAACCTAGGTGTACTTAAAAAAAATCGAACTAGCCGGTTTTAAATCATTTGCTGACCGTACGGTGATCGACTTTGAAAATAAGGTAACCGGCGTTGTTGGTCCAAACGGCAGCGGAAAAAGCAATATAACAGAAGCTGTACGTTGGGTATTAGGCGAACAATCTGCTCGTAATCTACGAGGGGGGAAGATGCCTGACGTTATTTTTGCTGGCTCAGACTCTCGTAAACCGTTGAATATTAGTGAAGTGACTGTAATATTAGATAATACAGATCATTATTTGCCTGTAGATTATAGCGAGGTAAGTGTTACTCGTCGCTTGCATCGAACGGGTGAAAGTGAATTCTTTTTGAATAAACAAGCGTGTCGTCTCAAAGATGTGCAGGAGTTGTTTATGGATACTGGTCTTGGAAAAGAGTCTTTTTCCATTATTTCTCAAGGGAAAGTAGAGGCGATTTTTGCCAGTAAGCCACAAGATCGACGAGGAATTTTTGAAGAAGCGGCCGGTGTTTTGAAATACAAACAGCGGAAAAAGCAAGCAGAACAAAAACTTTTTGAAACAGAAGATAACCTCAGTCGGGTTCAAGATATTGTCTATGAATTAGAAGATCAAATGGCACCACTAAAAGAACAAAGTGAAGTTGCCAAGCAGTATTTAGCGTTAAAAGAAGAGTTTACGAAAATAGATGTAGCTTATACAGTTGCTGAGATGAAAGAGGCTAAAACCGCTTTCGAACAAGCTGCTCAGCAATTAGAAAACTTAAATGAACAACTAGATTCAATTTCACAACAAATCCAGCAAAAAGAAAGCAAACTGCAAGAACAACGCTTAAGTCGCAGTCATCTTGATCAATGGTTAGAAAAAAATAACCAGGCACAAGTTTCTTTAGTTGAAGCATTAAAAAATGCTGAAGGACAACAAGAAGTATTACAAGAACGTTCGAAGCATACACAAAAAAGTGCTCAAGAATACCAAGAAAACTTAACTGCGGTAAAAGAGAAATTAGGCTCATTAGAAGCGGAAAAAGCAGATTTGATTGATAAACTTTCACAAAAAAATGGACTAGTTCAATCGATTGAAAAAGAAATAGAACAAGCAAAAGCCCAGCTGCAAAAGTACCAAAAATCGACCAAAGAACTGGTTGAAGAATTGCGCGCAAAATACGTCGACCAGATGCAAGAGCAAGCGAATATTGGCAATGACTTAAAGTATCTTGAACGACAATATGAACAAGAAATGGCTAAAAACCAATCGTCTTTAGAAAAACAAGAAAATGTAAATAAAGATTATCGTCAAAAACAACAAGCTGTGACACAAGCATCAGCCCAACTTGAACAATTGCAAGCGACATTAACTGAACAACAAAAACAATTTGTTCAGTTACAAGAAAAACAAAAAGCTTACCAAAAACAATATGAAGATGCACAAAAGAAAATGTATCAATTGATGGATGAGACGCGTCAAATTAAGGCGAGGATAAAAAGTTTGCAAGACATTCAAGAAAATCACTCTGGTTTTTATCAAGGAGTACGGGTGATTTTGCAACAGCAAAATGAACTTTCTGGAATCGCAGGAGCGGTGGCCGAGCTCATTGAGGTGCCTGAAGATTATACTATAGCGATTGAAACAGCTTTAGGTGCGCAAGCGCAACATATTGTGGTAGAAAATGAAGCAGCTGCAAGAGCCGGGATTACTTTTTTGAAACAGCGTCGTGCTGGACGAGCGACTTTTTTACCGATGACAACGATTAAACCACGGCAATTGCCTGCTACGGTATTTAACCAAGCCCAAAATGTTTCTGGTTTTATCGGTGTTGCCAGTCAATTGGTTCATTTTTCAGTGGAATACTCTGCTATTATTCAAAACCTACTGGGAACTACATTAATCGCTCAAGATTTAACTAGTGCAAATGAGCTTGCTCGAGCGGTGCATTTTCGTTACCGGGTGGTTTCCTTGAGCGGAGATGTAATGAATGCAGGGGGCTCAATGACTGGCGGTGCAACTAAGCATGGAAACAAAGGAAATCTATTTAGTCAAGCCAACGAACTGCAAACCTTAAAAGAACAAGCGAAACGTAGTGATCAACGTCTACAAACGATTGAAAAACAAGTGGCTCAATTCCAACAACAAGCGGCAGATTGTCAACAACAAATGGAAAAATTACGTACAAAAGGTGAAACTTCTCGGCTAGAAGAACAGGAGTTGCAAAGCCGTAAAAATCATTTGTTACAAGAAATCGAGCGTTTAGGTAAGGAACAAAAAATCTACGAATTTGAAAATCGTGAAGTACAAGATTTTGTTTCAGATTATGAAGAACAAAAAGAAAATTTAATTCAACGGCAAAAAGACGTAGAAAAGCAATTACACAAATTACAAACTGAAATGCAAGAATTAAACGAGCAAGATGACTTGATAGAACAAAGACGAGCAAGCCTTAGCCAAGAAGTGGCTGAAAAGCAAGCATCTCTTGCTGTAAATAAAGAACAAATAAGTACGTTAAGGCAACAAATTCAAACAAACGAAAAAGCGAGTTTAGAACAAACACAGCGTAAAGAATCATTAGAAAATCAACTAGCGGCATTAACAACCGATGTTTCAGATCATGAGGTAACGGAAGAGTCCTTACAAAAGCAAATTGCTTCCTTAACTGAAAAAAAAGAAGAGCTGCAAAAGCAGTTGCGTGATAAACGGCAACAACGGGACCGCTTGTATCAAGAAATTAACGAACAAGAGGAAAGTTTAAGTCAGTTAAATCAGCAACATAAAGAAAAATTAGCTGAGAAGACATCAGTGGAAGTAGAAAAAAATCGGGAAGAAACGTTGCTTGATCATCGTTTGAACTATTTGCAAGAGGAATATCATATCACTTTTGAAAAGGCCGAAATGGATTATGAGCCAGTGGAAAAAAATGAAGAAACAAAAGCACAAATTCAACGCTTGCGTCATAAGATTGAACAATTAGGGCCCGTGAACTTAAATGCCATTGAACAATATGAAGAAGTTGCTAAACGTTATGACTTTTTGCATAAACAAAGAGAGGATTTGCTGGCAGCTAAGAATCAATTGTTCACCACGATGGATGAAATGGATGAAGAAGTAAAATCACGTTTTAAAGAGATATTTGAAAAAATACGGGAACAATTTAAACTTGTTTTTCCCAATATGTTTGGTGGTGGACGTGCTGAACTATTTTTAACGGATCCTAACGATTTGTTAAATACGGGAGTTGAAATTGAAGCTCAACCGCCGGGCAAAAAATTGCAAAATTTAAGTTTACTTTCAGGTGGAGAACGAGCATTAACTGCGATTGCCTTGCTTTTTTCCATTATTCAAGTACGTCCTGTGCCTTTTTGCATATTGGATGAAGTTGAAGCAGCACTTGATGAAGCGAATATTTTACGCTTTGCCAATTATCTACAAACGTTCAATAATGATACGCAATTTATTGTTGTCACTCATCGTAAAGGGACAATGGAAGCTTGTAATGTTTTATATGGAGTTACTATGGAAGAATCTGGCGTGTCTAAAATTGTCTCTGTGCGCCTAAAAGATGTCGGAGAAAACGGACAAATTGCAGTTGAAGGGAAAGGTAGTATATGATTAAATTAGTTGCCATTGATTTGGATGGTACGTTGTTAGATGGACAAAAAAAGATTTCTTTGAGAAATAAAAAAGCGTTGCAAAAAGCTAGAGAACAAGGGACGAAGGTGGTTATCTGCACGGGTCGTCCTTTGGCTGGAATTAGACCTTATCTAGAAGAGCTAGATATGCAAGGTACTGGCGATTATAGTATTACTTTTAATGGCGGTTTAGTTCAAAAAAACGCCACCGGAGAAATCGTCGAAAAAGCAGCGATGAAACAAGAAGAGATTTTGGACTTAGTAGATTTGGCTAAAAAATTAAACTTACCTTTAGATGTGTTATCAGATGATGTTGTGTTGTCATTACCTACTTCAGCGCAACATCTGTCTATTTATCCACAATTAAACCCTCTTTTAACTTTTCAAGCAGCTGCGGTTGAAGAATTAACGTCTGAGCGCTTGTACAATAAAGCTGTTGTAGGGTATCACCAGGAATATTTAGATGAACAAATTGCTCAAATCCCTGCAATTTATAAAGATCGCTATGAAGTCATTAAATCTCGCGGAAATTTACTAGAATTTATGCCAAAAGGGATTACCAAAGCCTATGGCATTGCTTCTTTAGCCAAAGACTTAAACTTTTCTCCAGCAGAAGTAATGGGGATTGGGGATGAAGAAAATGACTTGCCGATGATTGAATATGCTGGTTTTGGTGTAGCTATGGAAAATGCAGTCGAACAGGTTAAGCAAAAAGCAAATATTATTACAGCTTCTAATGAAGAAGATGGCGTTGCTCAAGTTGTTGAAAAGTATGTACTTAGCTAAGAAACATTTTGCATTTACACAAAGGAGCTGACATAAAAATGGGACTTTTTGATAAAATTAAACATGCCTTTGTAAAAGATAAAGAAGAAGAAAAACAGACAGAAGAAACAAATCAAGAATCTGTAGAAGAAAAGATCAGTGAACCAGCGGAAAATCCAAGCGAAGAAACGACTGAACAAGATAGGAAAGTTGAAGAGCATGTTACAGAAGACCTTCCAGTTGATGAATCCGATGAACGTATAGAAGAAACCGAAGAAATTGAAGAAGAGACAGCTGAAACTCAGAAAAAATACGAAAAAGGGCTAGAAAAAACGCGGAAAACCTTTAAAGATCGTATGAATGAGTTATTTGCTAACTTTCGTACAGTGGATGAAGACTTTTTTGAAGAAGTCGAAGATACTTTAATTGGCGCAGACGTTGGATTTGATACTTCAATGCGGATTGCTGATGAGCTAAGACAAGAAGTTAAAATCAAAAACGCGAAAAAACCTGCGGCTGTACAAAATACGATTATTGAAAAATTGGTTGACCTTTATGAAGAAGAGGGAGAACAAGAAGTCAATGATCTTAATGAACAACCCAATGGATTATCGGTCTTTTTATTTGTAGGTGTAAACGGAACGGGAAAAACTACAAGTATCGGGAAACTTGCGCATCAATACAAACAAGAAGGTAAGAAAGTATTATTAGCTGCTGCAGATACATTTCGGGCTGGAGCCATCGATCAATTAGTTCAGTGGGGAGAGCGTGCTGATGTTGAGGTAGTGCGCGGCAACACAGGAAGTGATCCGGCTTCTGTTGTTTTTGATGCGATGACTAAAGCCAGAGAAGAACAAGCCGATGTTTTATTAATCGATACAGCGGGACGATTGCAAAACAAAGTGAACTTGATGAATGAATTAGATAAAATCAAGCGCGTTATCAAACGTGAAGACCCTACTGCTCCGCATGAAGTTTTATTGGTGGTAGATGCTACAACCGGTCAAAATGCGATGAACCAAGCGAAACAATTTAAAGAAACCACAGATGTTACAGGTCTAGTATTGACAAAATTAGATGGGACTGCCAAAGGTGGTATTGTGTTAGCCATTCGTAATGAATTGCATCTGCCAGTCAAACTAGTTGGTTTAGGTGAAGGAATTGACGATTTAGAAGTCTTTGATCCGAATGACTTTGTAGTAGGCTTGTTTAAGGGACTTTTACAAGAAGAATAAAAAGCAAAAACCAAGTGATCGATTTTTGGTCATTTGGTTTTTTTGTCTTTTAAAGGCATCTATTATTGGATTATTTTATTCATTGATCTCGTTTTGTTAATTCGGCAAGCAATTATCATAGTAGACAGCTTGTAAATTTTTCATTTAATAGGAGTTTTCTTGTTTTCTGTAGGTCTTATGTTTTTATTGGGATGTCTTTTTTATATTAGTTTAAGCGGAGAAAATTTGAATTAAGAAATTTGTTGTTATTTAAAGCATGTAAAAAATTTACTAATTGCTTGTTATCTTCTGAATGGACGTTTTTTTAGGCTTGAAGTGGGAAATTTAAGGACAAAATCAAAGCTTACTTTATTATTGTTTGCTATAATGGCTGTAGAATTTTTTAAAGAGAAAGGATTATCTTATGAATATCCAACCCATTTTAACCAATAAACAATTATATCCTTATTTGTTGAAAGCTCGCTACGGAATCGAAAAAGAAAGCCAGCGAGTGACCAAAGAAGGGGAGTTGGTAACAACAGAGTATCCTAAAAAATTAGGAAATCGGAGCTTTCACCCTTATATTCAGACGGACTTTGCCGAAACTCAGATGGAAATAGTGACGCCAATCACAAATAGCGTATCCGAACTTTTCCGCTGGCTAGCGGCGATTCATGATACGGTTTACCGCTCTATGGAAGTACAAGAAATGTTATGGCCATTAAGTATGCCACCTGCGTTACCTAAAGCAGAAGAGAATATTATCATTGCTAAGCTGGACAACTTTGAGGATGTATTATATCGTCGTTATCTTGCAAAATCATACGGGCGTCGTAAGCAAATGGTTAGCGGTATCCACTTTAATTTTGAATTTGATGATGAAATGATTCGCAAAATGTTTGAATTGCAAGAGGAATATGTGAATTACTATCAATTTAAAACAGATCTTTACTTAAAAGTGACGCGCAATTATTTACATTATCGTTGGCTAACGACTTATTTTTTTGGTGCTTCTCCGTTAAGCAATCCACGATATTTTGACGGGAACGAATATCCGCAAGAGCCGGTGCGTAGCATCCGTAATAGCAAGTATGGTTACAAAAACCATAAAGATGTAAAAGTTTCCTATTGTTCAGTGGAGCAATATGTCGCTGATATTCATCAAATGGTAGAAGAGGGAAAACTCTCGGAGGAAAAAGAGTTTTATGCTCCTGTTCGTTTAAGAGGCGGTAGTAGCGTGGCTGATTTGGCGAATCAACCTATTCGATACATCGAACTTCGCAATATTGATTTAGATCCTTACCAGCCTTATGGCATCAGCAAAGAGGAAGTAGAGTTTCTCCACATTTTCATGCTCTTTTTGTTATGGACCGATGAAAAAGCAGATCCAGATGAGTGGGTCGCTCAAGGTGATCAGTTGAATGACTTCGTTTCATTGGAAGCACCATTAGCACAGACAGCCTGTTATGATGAAGCTCAAAGATTACTGACTGAAATTAGAGAATTTATTGAACAAACGAAGCTTGCTGTTTCAACTGAAATTTTAGACCATTTAGAAGAGATGTTAGAAGACCCGGCTCAGACATTAGCTGGTAAAATTTATTTGGACAGCCAGAAAAGCTCCCAAAAGGAATTAGCAGTCCAACAAGGTCTTTCTTACTACAAAAAAGCTTGGCAAGCACCTTATCAGTTAGCTGGCTTTACAAATATGGAACTTTCTACACAAATTTTTATGTTTGACGCGATTCAAAAGGGCGTAGAAATTGAAGTTTTAGACGAACATGAACAATTCTTAAAGTTAACTGCGCAAGGACATAATGAGTACGTCAAAAATGGTAATATGACTAGCAAAGATACTTATATCACGCCTTTAATAATGGAAAACAAGACTGTCACTAAAAAACTTTTACAGCGAGCTGGTTTTTGTGTGCCGCAAGGAAAAGAGTTCACAAATAAAAAAGAAGCTTATACAAGTTTTGCAGAATTTCAAAATAAAGGAATCGTTGTAAAGCCTAAGTCTACAAATTATGGTTTAGGGATTACGATTTTTAAAGTTGGTGCGGATGAAAAAGACTATATAAATGCAATAGATAAAGCTTTTAATGAAGATGATTCCATTTTAGTTGAAGACTTTCTAACAGGGACAGAATATCGTTTTTTTGTAATCGGAAATCAAGTGAAAGCTGTTTTATTACGAGTACCAGCAAATATTACAGGAGATGGTAGACATTCCATCAAAGAACTGGTGGCTAAGAAAAATGAGGATCCCTTACGCGGGGAAAACCACCGTACTCCGCTTGAAAGAATTCAACTAGGTTCCAGTGAACAGTTAGTCTTACATGAACAAGGTTATGATTTGGCTTCCATTCCATCTAAGGACGAAACAATCTATCTTCGAGAGAACTCTAACGTGTCTACTGGAGGAGATTCGATTGATATGACAGCTGCTTTTACTGATGATTATAAACAAGTGGCAGTCCAAGCCGCACAAGCTTTGGATGCTACAATTTGCGGAATCGATATGATGATTCCAGATAAAAAACTTCCAGCGAAATCGCCAAATGCCTATGGTATCATCGAGGCGAACTTTAATCCTATGATGCATATGCACTGTTATCCATATAAGGGTAAAGGTGAGCGTGTGACGATGGATATATTAAAACTTTTATATCCAGATTTTATTGAATAGACCTGTTTTCTTTTTTACAAAAAAGCAGGACGAATTTTAAATTAGAAGGAACAAACTTTTATATAAAAGCTTTTTCGAAAACAAACGAACGGACTTGCTGACCCAGTTTTTGCTAGTTGGGCTATCAAGTCCGTTGTTTTCATTGCTCTAATTGGATTTCTGTGTTTCTATTGTTTGTTTGCTATTGCTAGTTACACGCAAGCCTGTCAGATCCTCCCACCATTGTTTCATATCTTTTTCGTAAGTTGTAGGAAAAGTATCGGCAATTTCTAGTAGCGTCCGGTTTTGAATTTTGGCATGAGGATAATTTAAAGCTAAGTTGTGTTTTAATTCACTTAGTAAGCTATAATATTGAAACATCAAAAAATTCATTTCTTCAGAGTCTTCTTCATATAACACCTTTGGCGCACGATCAAGCATAAAACCAAAACTACGCATCATAAACATCACACCATCTAAATGGTTGACATCAATCGTACTCACATCTTTTAAAATATCAATATGAGTATCTAAAGCCAAAGTCATTTCTTTTTTGAGTTGGGTATAGGTAGGCGTGCGCATAAAGATCTCCTCCTTTAATTATGAAAAAGTTTGTTCCAAAAACTTTTTTTCTCAGTGGCCTTTTGGGAAGTTTGTGTTTGGTCGGAAGAAAACTTGTCTTTAATGTCAATAGTATCTTCGTTTACTGCTTGATCAGAAATAACCAGTAAGCCGCTGTCGTCGTCTTCTTTCAAATCTGTATCAACAATGGTAAATTTTAGTTTAGCTTTCATAGCAATTTGTATATAACTACTTTGCAGGGATTCGCTGACATTGCCGTTAATTAATATACTAGCGTCTGGATAATCTGGTAAATGCTTTTCTAAAGTCTTTTTATACTCGGCTTGTTTCATTTGCTGAATAGTCATACGAATGTAAACGCGCTCTCGAAAAGTACCTAAAAATTTTCTTTGTTCATCAGGATTTACAGATGGCGAGCCATACATTCCTTTATCCAAATGTTTTTGCATTTCGTCTGACATACTTATCCTCCTACATCCATCGTTAATTTTATTATAACACAAGCGGTTTCTTTTTTTAAAATACTGCATTCCTGCTTGAAATTACGTATAATAAGGGATAATTTATAATAAATAGCTAGTGTTGAATGAAATTGGATAAAAAACCCAATGAAAGATGTGTGATGGGAGAAGTTGGTCTGACAATTGGCCGCGAAATAACAAAAGCTGTGAGAAATTTAAGGCAATTAAGCGCTAAGACTTATACAAAAAAGTTACACCTACTATTTCAAAAACATAAAGATTAAAAGAAGGGTCCTACTTTGGGAAAATTAGCAGTCATTTCAGATTTGCATTCAGATATTAATCAATTGGATGAAGAACTATATTTAATGCGGGATTATCTGGAAAAATTAAAGGTTACTCATGTACATTTTGCCGGAGATGTGGCAAATAAAGTGGACAAGGTATTAGATATTGTACGCTTTTTTGGACAAAAGATGCCAACGACCTTTCACTGGGGAAACCATGAAATGGCAGATATCAATGTTCAAACGGACTTTGAAGATTTTAAAGATTCCCGTTTTTTAAATTTTAAAACAAGAGAACTGTCAAATTCAACTATTCTTCTGGGAGCAAACGGCTGGTACGATTATAGTTTCGTTCCTAATGCAGATGAAAAAGAGTATCGTCGTAAAAAAAAGGTGTATTGGTATGACCGTTTTATTGACAGAAAAGGAACAGATCCACAAATTACTGAGGCTATTTGTCAACGTTTAAGGGAAACCTTAATAACGATTCCATCTACAAAAAACATTATTTTAAGTACTCATTTTGTGCCAAAAGAAAGCTTTATTATTAAGCATGATAAAAAATACGCGCGTTGGAATCAACTGAATGCTTTTTTAGGGTCCAAAGAATTTGGTGAAGTATTAGATGAATTTTCAAATGTTAAGCAGGTTATTTTTGGTCATACCCATCATCGTTTTTTACAACAAAATTTACAAGGAGCGACATATCATTGCCGGCCATTTGGTTATTATTATGAATGGAGTTTAACGCGTTCTTTTATTTCAGAAAATGGCTTAGCCACAACTTTTAACCCGCTCAAAGCACGTACGTTGATAAAACATCACTCGCATGAATTTAAAGATTATAAAGAACAACACATTATAAAAGAACTGCAAAAAGGCATGGTTTTGCTTGATTATTAGCTAGGATACAGGAGGTATTTATGTTTACACAAGAAAGCTTCAAAGTTTTTGAGATTGCTGGCTTAGAACCACGTTTGCAAGCAATTCGCGAGGAAATCCAACCTATTTTCCAATCAATTGATGAAATAGTAAAAACTGAATTAGAAACAAAGCTGCAAGAACCCTTATTTATTCATATTGCTCAGCATCGTAGACGGACCGTTTATCCACCAGAAAATACTTGGTCAGCAATTAGCAGCAAAAAAAGAGGCTACAAAATGGAGCCTCATTTTCAGTTAGGTATTTGGCCAGATTATGTTTTTATGTACTTATCGATGATTGACCAGCCATCAAAAAAAGAACAAATGGCGCAGTTGCTTTTGCAAAATAACTTGTTGTTGACACAACTACCTAGTGATACGGTTATGAATACTGATCATACCAAGGACCACTATGAATTCATCACTCAAGCAAATGTGAAACAAGCATTGGAGCGCTTAAAGAATGTTAAAAAAGGCGAGTTTCAAATTGGGCGGGTTATTCCAAGAGATAGTCAATTATGGCAAAAACCAGAGCAAGCGCTCGAATATATGCTGTCTACTTATCGTTTTCTTGTTCCGCTTTATCAACTGCTTCAATTTTAATAAGATACCAGCCCACCTTGTTGTGAGCTGGTATTTTTACATACTGAAAAATTTTTGCGGTAGGCGGTGAATGAGTAAGATGCTGAAGCATCCTGCACAAATCGCTTTAACGACTTCTGGAAATAAAAAGCCTAAGAAACCAGTAGTCAAGGCAGCCGGCCAAGTCATATCAGCAGTAAATTTTAACCAGATAGTACCAAAACCAAGCGCGATAAGAAAGCCGATAAGATTAGCGATAATCGCCCAAAAAAAGGTATATTCTGTATATTTCATGATTGTACCGATAATTAACGAGGCAAAGATAAAGCCGATTAAATAGCCGCCGGTAGGACCAAATAAAACAGCAGCGCCACTGGAACCACCAGCAAAAACGGGCAAACCAATCAATCCTAGTAAAAAATAAATTAAGACCGACCATGTGCCGACTTTTCTTCCTAATAAAGTAACCGATAGTCCAACGATAAAAGTTTGCAGACTCCAAGGGACAAGACCGATTGGGATAATAATCTGCGAAAAAATCGCAATAACCCCGGCAAATGTAGCAGCCATTAGCTGTTCATGTAACGTTAGTCTCATTATAGCTCCTTTTATAAACTTGTAATTATATTTTGATTAACATAAGAAATATATCACATCGTTAACCATAAGTAAACAAAAGGTTAACGAAAGAAAGCTATAAAAACAGAAATTAATTTAAATCATCGGGAATGTCAAAAAAATTGACGATAAAAATTAGCGTTTACGCGCTTGCTTTTTGGATAAAGCTCGATTAATTTTATCAACTTTTAATGCATTTGAGATACATGAAATCAACCAAACGGCCACATAAATAATAATAAATATCAGCCAAAATTCAGTTGTGTGCATCACATCATCAAGCCAGCCATTATAAATCATGGTGACAATAACAATAGACAAAGTAGTAAAAAAGTGGATTCCTAATGCTAGTAAAAAATTTAATTTCTCAATATCAAATAAGATTGCGCTAATACCAATGACGGCACTCATTAGTAGAAAACTGGTGATATTGTTTCTAGTAGGTATAATTTCTGGGTTATACAGTAGAATCATTAAGTAAGAAAATGAGCCATAGCCGACACCAATACCGGCATATTGAATTATTTTTTTCAAAAAAAGACCTCCTATTTTATTCCTAGATGCTGCATCAGTGATTTCACGTATTTTCGACTCACATCCGTTTTGATATTTTTGACCAATGTAGCTGTCATATTACCTGAAAAACTGTCTGATAAAGAAAGTAGATGGTCTAAATTAATATAGGCATGTTTGGAGATTTGGATAAAGTTCGTGTTATCTACTCGCTTAGCAAAATGAATCAATGTTTCTGAGGTAGTAAAAGTTCCCTCAAGGGTATAAATTAAAAGGGTAGATTGCTGAATATCGGCTAAAATAATAGCATCGGTTTTAAGCATAATAAGCTGATCGTTTGTCTTTACCGGTAAAATTTTCGATGAAATTGTCTGATTTTGATACTGTTCAATATAAGTGATTAATTCTTCTATATCGATATTTTTACTAGCTGCTCGAACGATAACTTCAGGCTCTGTTGCGGAAAATTGAGGGTTCAATTCGAATCGACAGTTAACCAAATTTCGACCTTCTTTCTTTGTAAGTTATTGGTGAAACAAAGCACGTTGATTTTTATAAGCTTTCAACCATTGAGGAAATAAAGCAACAAAGCATGCAAAAAATAAGATAATCATTAGTATAAGACAAGTTTGTTGAATCGTTAGCAATTCAAAAAGTTTAAAACGTACACCCATGGCTTCTTCAAAATTTTTTTGTCCAACAGGGTTATCTTTGAAAACGTTTGTTATTGTTGGAGCTAATAAGATTTGTCGATATAAAGAAGCAATGTAACCTCCAGGTGTTAATTTCACTAATAATTGAGCAAAGCTTGGCAATGCCCCAATAGGGACGTAGGTTCCGACTAAAAAACCAGCCGCAGTACCTATGACAGAACTTAATTTACCCACATTATCCACGGTTTTTATTGGCTGAACAAGCATAAGATTTAAAGTAGCTGCTAATAAAGCATTGAAAATTATTAGCGCCAAAAGACTTGCTAATTGGGTCAAAGTAAGTACTGTATGATTTGTAAAGTAAAAGTAAGGAAACATTATACTAAACAAAAGCATTTGCATAATTATTCCTATAAGTGCAGCGCTTAGTAAATAGCTTAAATGTAAACGCAGAGTACTAATGTCGGTTAGCAATAAATCTTGACGAACGTTGTTTTCTCGATCTTTGACAAGCTGCGTTAAGCTTGCAAGCGTCGTTGTCATTCCTACTATGGTTAGCGTACCACTGATAAGCCAGTTATCCAATAACTGATTGGTTTGAGGAAGCCGAGACCATTCTGAAACCATAGTCTCTTTTAAAAAGATGAGATAAAGAATAAAAGAAATAAAAGCGCCTAATATAGAAAAGAAAACCCCAGTTTTATCACGGAAATATAATAGTAAATTACGTTTGATCAATGTTTGCATTTTAGCGCACCTCTTTTCCAGTTAATTTTATAAATGCGGCATCCATCGTTCCTGCTTGAAATTCAAAACTTTGAATTTCTGCTTGGTACTTTGTTAGCAGTTGGATGGCTTGCTGTACTGTTGCCGGTAAGAGAGCAACAGTTGCTGTTTTTTTGTTAAGGACCGGTATATTTTCTGTTTCAAGTAATGAATAAAACTTGTCAGGAGTTTTGGCTGTAATCGTCAGTAAGTTATTTGCATAGCGTTGTTTAATTTCTTTTGCAGAGCCTTGAGCGATTAATGCCCCCTGATCGATAATATAAATTTTGTCTGCTTTGTCTGTCTCATTTAAGTAGTGAGTCGTTAAAACAATAGTTAAGTCTTGTTCGTCTTGTAAATGCTGTAATAAAGTCCAAATAGCTGAACGTGTCTGAATATCTAGGCCTGTGGTAGGTTCATCTAGAAAAAGGATGTCTGATTCATTTAATAGTGCTCGAGCGATGTCTACGCGACGTTTTTGTCCGCCAGATAAAAGACCATATTTTTGTTTAGAAAAATTTGTTAGACCTAGTTGTTTAATTAATTGGGTTACTTTTGTTTGAGAAACTTTGCTATACTGCTTCGCACGAATTTGCAGATTTTCTTGAACCGTTAACATATCATCAAGTACGCTTGTTTGGAAAACCACACCGATTTTGACTTGTTCTTGATAGCTAACACTGCCAGTAGTTGGAGATGTCAAACCAATTAATAGTTGCATAGTCGTCGACTTTCCTGCGCCATTTGGACCAAGAAGCGCAGTTAGACTTCCTTTTTCGATAGTTAAGTTCAAGTGATTAACGGCCTTTTGCTGACCATAAGACTTACTAAGATTATTTGTTGTTAGAATCATGATTATCCCGCCTTTTAATTAAAAGTTAGCAGAATACATTTATTTTGTCTGGAGTTTTTCGATGAGAGGTTGTTTTTAGCAGCTAAGAAGTAAAATAGCTAGGGTGAAAATTTTGGAATAAAAAAAGACCAAAGCCCTATAAAATAAGACTTTGGTCTTTGCGTTAGAATCTTACAGTAATTGGTTGTAGTATTCAACGACAAGTGCTTCATCAATATCAGGGGTCAATTCTTCGCGTTCTGGTAAGCGAGTCAATGAACCTTCTAATTTTTCATCATCAAAGCTAACAAATGCAGGAGTACCTACAACAGATTCAATAGCTTCTGTGATTACACTCATTTCTTTTGATTTTTCACGTACGCCGATCACTTGCCCTACTTCTACATGATAAGAAGGGATATCAACGCGTTTACCATCGACTGTAATATGACCATGGTTCACAAGTTGACGTGCTTGACGACGAGTGGTTGCTAAACCTAAACGATAAACCATATTGTCTAAACGTTGTTCTAGTAAGATCATGAAGTTAACACCATGTTTACCTTCTTTAATCTTGCTAGCCTTTGAGAATAGCGTACGGAATTGACGTTCAGTTAAGCCATACATACGACGTAATTTTTGTTTTTCTCTTAATTGCAATCCATATTCAGAACGAGCACCACGGCTAGTTGGTCCGTGTTGTCCTGGTGGATAAGGACGACGAGATAATTCTTTTCCGCTACCGGATAGTGAGATACCTAAACGGCGGGAAACTTTCCAAGATGGTCCAGTATAACGAGACATTAAAGATTCCTCCAATAATATTTTTTGGAGTAAAATAATCCGATGAGATATTCATACTTCGTGTAGTTCGCTCTTCAATCTTCACCTTTGCAGCCGCGGCTACGCAATTGAACCTCATCAGGCGACGAACTGGGGACGAACTATTATACCTCTGCTGCATTATTTTACACGCAAGACATTGTACCTTGATATTGGGCATTCTGTCAAGGAAATTCTCATGACTAAATGGCTTTTGCTAAATAAAACTTGTTTAAAAATTGAAAGAAAGTTTCTGTCTTTGTTGAACGAATGAGCTTGTTTTTTATGCGGATGATTGTTCATCTTCAAAATGCATTTAATATTTATCCATTTAGTTAATTATACTATTGAGAAAGATTAGCGAAAAATGTTAGTTTTTTTAAGAATGGCAAAAGACTAAAGACAAAGGCATAACAGGCAAATAAATCTTATGACTCGAAATAAGCGTTATTTTTCACAAAATCGCTTTACAAAACGTCTAAAGCTCATTAAAATAAAAACGATAGTTATCGTTGAGTAAACAGAAAAGGTGGAGGACAATGAATTCAATATCGGCATTATTTGAAAAAATAGATTCGTCAATTATAAAAAAAGTTGATCTAATTGAAAGTAGTTACATACGCTATGCCGTTCGGGCAATGTTGGCATGTTTGTTTTTAACTTTAGGGACAGCGATTGCATTTGGTACAGCAATGAATGCAGAAGAAGTTGCGGCTGGTTCAGGGAAGTTTTTGTATGCTTTTATGTTTAGCTGGTCATTGGTGATGATTTTATATATGAATGCAGAGTTAGGTACCTCTAACATGCTTTATATGACAGTAGGGGTGTATCGCAAAAAAATTGATATAAAAATGGCGAGTAAAATTTTATTTACCTGTATTTTATTTAATCTCATCGGCGGAATCGTTTTTGGTTATTTAATTTCATTGACAGGAGTCTTTCAAGATTTACCAGCAGATAATTATATGTTTACTTCACTTGCTGGAAAACTAGAAAAATCGACTGTTCAAATTTTGGTAGAAGGTATTTTTGCGAATATCGTGGTAAATACAGCTGTTATAATTAGCTTACGCATGAAAGACGACGCGGGAAAAGTATTAGCTATTATCTTTATTATTTTTATCTTCGCTTTTTTAGGATATGAACACGTTATTGCGAATTTCCCTGCCTTTTCATTAGGATATTTTGCCTCACATGGAACAATCAGTGCCATGACAATACCTAATCTTATCCACAATATTGTGTTTGCGTTACTAGGAAATTACATCGGAGGCGGTTTAGTCATTGGTCTCGTTTACGCTTGGTTAAATAGTACGAAATCTGACTATGTCGATTAACTTGAAAAAGATATAGAAATATTCTGAACATTATTGACAGCAGTACAAAGGTCTGCTATTATTTTAAAAAATATATAAACACATCGATAAAGAAAGTAGAGTTTATTTTTTCTTTCTAAAAGAGAGCTTCGTCAGCTGAAAAGAAGCGAAAGACGTAAATTCGAAAATGGCTTTAGAGTGGGTATTCTGAATGATTTAGGAATACACGGTTTTCTCCGTTAACAAGAACCCAGTATAAGCACAATGTATTGGGAACAGAGGTAAAAATAGCGATATTTTTACAAAGCCAAGGTGGTACCATGTATGTTTATTACATCCTTAAAAGACAAATTGTCTTTTAAGGATTTTTTTTATTTAAAATAAAGGAGGAGAGAATATGAGTCAACAAGTAGTCAATCAAGGTGCAGTGAATCGTTATGAAATTGTAGGAAGTTTTTTACGCCCGGAAAAATTGAAAAAAGCGAGAGAACAATACAGTATAGGAAAAATTTCTTATCCAAAATTACAAGAGGTAGAAGATCAAGAAATTGTCCGTCTAGTTAATAAAGAAAAAGAAGTTGGGTTAAAATATGTTACAGATGGTGAATTTCGTCGCAGTTACTGGCATCTAGACTTCTTCTGGGGATTAACGGGTGTTGAACATAATATCATGGACCAAGGCTATCTTTTCCACGGAGAAGAGACGCGTGCTGATTCTGCCCGTTTGAAAGGAAAAGTTCAATTTAACAAAAATCATCCAGTATTTAAGGAATTTACATTTGCCCATGAACTTGCTGATGGAAATGTGCAAGTACGACAAAGTATCCCAGCACCAGCTCAATTTTTTGCAGAATTAGTACGCGGAAAAAATGAAGAGAAAATCGACCAATTTTATTCCGATCGCAGTGAATTATACCAAGATATTGCTCAAGCTTATCGAGAAACGATTTTAGAATTATATCACTTGGGTTGTCGTAATATTAAATTAGATGATTGTACTTGGGGGATGCTGGTAGATAAAGATTTTTGGCAAGGCATGACTAATGAGGATTATGATACACAAGATATTCAAAAACAGTATCTACAATTAAATAATGCCGCTTTAAAGGATTTGCCAGAAGATCTGCATATTACCACTCATATTTGTCGCGGCAATTATCATTCTACTTTTGCTGCTTCTGGAGGTTATGAACCCGTTGCACAGACGTTGTTTGGCAAGGAGAATGTGGAAGCTTTTTTCTTAGAATTTGATGACGATCGTTCCGGAGATTTCGCTCCATTGCGCTTTGTGCCAGAAGAAAAACGGGTCGTTTTAGGTTTAATTACAAGTAAAAGCGGCAAATTAGAAGACAAAGAGACGATTATCAAAAGAATTTATGAGGCAAGTCAGTATGTGCCTTTAGAACGCTTAAGTCTTAGCCCGCAATGTGGTTTTGCTTCTACTGAAGAAGGAAATATTCTGACAGAACAACAACAATGGGATAAATTACATTTAATCATTGAAATTACCCAGGAAGTTTGGGGGTATTAAACAAGTCCATTGAATTTCATTAAAATATATGATTAAGTATTAAGTGAACATAAATTTTAGTGAAAGAGAGCCCGACAAATAGAATGAGACGAAAATTATTTGCTTTTGACATTGATGGAACCTTGTTGGATTCGAACAAACGACCTTTAGCTAGTACGATTGAAGCTTTACAAGAATTAAGAAATGCAGGTCATTTTGTTACGTTAGCTACTGGACGCACGCGGTTTTTAGCACAAGACTTAATTTATCAATTAGAATTTGATAATTACATTCTTTGTAATGGCTCAGCTGCTTTTTTAAACCATCATCAAGTTTACAAACGATTATTACCGCAGGTAGAGATGCAACGTTTTGTAAAAGAAGCGAAGGAATTAGGCATAGATACTGTTTTTGTTGGTATTGATGCTTATAAACGCAATACTACTTTTAATTTGGCAAAAATAGAAGATGCCATGCATTCAGTGGGCTCGACGGCTCCTGATTTAGATTATAATTTTGCACAAAGAGAAGATATCTATCAAGGACTGGCATTTTACGATGCATCATTGGAACATTATTTTGATGACAAATATCCTAACCTTTCTTTTGTACGTTGGCATGAAAATGGAGTGGATGTAATACCAAAAGGCGGTTCTAAAGCAGCAACCATTTTAACGCTTGCCCAACGTTTAGGCATTGCGCAAGAAGATATTATCTCTTTTGGTGATGGTATGAATGACCGCGAAATGTTACAAGTTTCGGGTTGCGGTATTGCGATGGGAAATGCCTCAGATGAAGTTGCTTTATGTGCGGATCGTATCACAGATGATAACGATCATGACGGAATTTGGCAAGCTTTAGATAAACTCGGCTTTTTAAATAATACAGTTAGAAAAAGAGCATAAATTAATTGTAGCCTTGTAAAATGGGAGTGAATTTCCATTTTACAAGGCTTTTTATACTTAAAAATACAAAAAGGAATAACTACTTTTCTTTAATCTCACTATAGTATTTCGTATTTGAGATGATCATGATGATGCCTAGGATAATAATACTGAAAATTTGTGATTCACCAGTCAGCATCGAATAAACTATTAATAGGAGAATACCAAAGAAAATTCCAACTTGAGTGAAGGAAAATGTTTTATACAGAGCTGTTGTCATAATATGACGTTCTCCTTCATCGGATGCCAGTAATAATTTATCGGTGTAATTTTTATCTGATGGTTGAGGTAGATTTCGTTCTGGATAAAGCTTAGTTATCAGTTTTGTTGTTCGAGTAAGAAATATAATTGATACAATATAGACAATAAATGTAAACAAAAATGTCGGTAAACTAAAATAAGTGTTCATTATAACTAGTGGTATGGCAAGGCTGATAAGTGATAATACAAATCCTATTACACCATATATTTGAATTTCATTATACTTATTATAACGATATTTATCATAGGAATCTTCATCCATAGATTCCGTATAATCTTTAGCTACTGTTAATAAGCGACGATACTGAAAAATTCCTAAAACAATCAAAAAAGCGGCAACTATTGTTGTTGTAATGCTGACGCTTAAGTAGAAACGGTCAGTAGAAACATCTCCTCCGATATTTTGAGCGGTGATTGAAACAAGTAAACCAACGGCTGCTCCAATAATTAAATATAAAATCATTTTTAAAGTTTTTTTCATCTTATAATTCCTCCTCTTCAAAGATAAAGATATTTTCAATGGGTTCATTAAAAATTTTTGCCATGCGTTTAGCGATTAATAGCGATGGAATATACTCTTCCCGTTCAATTAAACTGATGGTTTGTCTGCTAACCTTAGCTCTTTTAGCGAGCTCTGTTTGATTGAGTCTTTCGCGTGCACGCAGCTCTCTGAGTCTAGTTTTCATACTCAGCACCTCCAACTTTAATGTAACACATATAAGTCATTATGACAAATTTATTTGTCAAAAAGAAATGTTTTTTAGTCAAAACAATGCGTAAAAAATGATGTAATTTTATTTGTTTAACAGATGGAATCTGAGATATTTTTTGTAAAATGCTGACAACTGTGTATTTTACAAACTTTTTCAAAATTTATTTTACAAATAAGACAAAACCTTTTTTTTAAAACATAAAACGATTATAATAGGAAAAAGAAGAAAAAAGAGAAGAGGAAATTTTGTGCGAATTTTATTTATAGGTGACGTTGTAGGTTCTTTAGGTAGAAAAACGATCACTGAGTATTTGCCAAAACTAAAAAAAGAATATGCACCTCAAGTAACAATTGCTAATGGAGAAAACGCAGCAGGTGGTAAAGGAATTACTGAAAAAATTTATAAAAAATTTTTACAAGAAGGTATCGATGTTATCACTTTAGGCAATCATGCATGGGATAATCGCGATATTTTCGAGTTTATTTCTGAGGCAAAACGTATCATTCGTCCGGCTAACTTTCCAGCACAAGCTCCAGGTGAGGGGATGGTTTTTGTCAAGGTGAATGATGTCGAATTAGCAGTGATTAATCTACAAGGTAGATCGTTTATGGCAGACATTGATGATCCATTTAAAAAAGCTGATGAATTGGTTGCGATGGCTGCTAAAAGAACTTCCTACATTTTTGTTGATTTTCATGCAGAAACAACAAGTGAAAAGCAGGCTATGGGCTGGTATCTGGATGGACGTGTTTCTGCTGTTGTTGGCACCCATACTCACGTACAAACCAATGACGCACGAATCTTGCCTGCTGGTACTGCTTATTTGACTGACGTAGGGATGACTGGACCTTATGACGCGATTTTAGGGATGAAAAAAGAACCTATTATTGAAAAATTCATTACGGCTTTGCCTAAGCGTTTTGAAGTCGTCGAAAATGGCCGCAGTATTTTATCTGCTTGTTTAGTTGAAATGGATCCGCGCAGTGGCTTTGCTAAAAGTATCGAGCCGATTTTAATTAATGAGGATCAACCATTTTTAGCATAAAATGAACGAACAGAGGTGTAAACTTTGGACCTTTTACGTGAAGAACCAGAAATCCACGCAGCTCTTGAGCAGCTCGTTGATTTACTAGACGAACATGATCTTATTAAAGAATTTCAAGAAGTTCGACAACAAGCACAGCAAAATGAATCTTTACAAAAATTAGAAGAGCAGATAAAACAACAACAAAAAGCAGCTGTGCAATTTGCTCATTATGACAAACCGGAAGCAGCAAGACAGGCAAATGCTGAAATTGACCGGTTAAAAAAAGAGTATGACACTCATCCGCTTGTGCTTAGTTACCGTGAAAAAATGTTCGATGCAAATGAACTTTTGCAATACATTATCACAAACTTTGAAAAACAAGTGAATGGTGCAATCGAGGAGGAAGAAACAGATGCCTCAAAAAACTAAAAATACACCAATGATGGAACAATATCTAAGCATCAAGGAGCAATACCAGGATGCTTTTTTATTCTATCGTTTAGGTGACTTTTATGAATTATTTTATGATGACGCTCTAAAAGTTGCTCAATTACTAGAACTGACATTAACAAGCCGTAATAAAAATGCTGAAGAACCTATTCCAATGTGCGGCGTACCTTATCATGCAGCATCTAATTATATTGATATTCTGGTAGAACAAGGATATAAAGTGGCGATTTGTGAGCAAGTAGAAGATCCGAAAACCACGAAAGGAATGGTTAAAAGAGAAGTTATTCAACTAGTGACACCGGGAACTTTGATGGAAGGAAAAGGTGTTAGTGCGAAAGAAAACAATTTTCTAACTGCGTTGACTTTTGCAAATGGAAAGTATGGGCTAAGCTATGTTGATTTAACGACAGGAGAATTATGTAGTACTACTTTAAATGAACAAGAAAGTGTTTTAAATGAAGCTTCTTCACTGCAAACCAAAGAGATAGTTCTAACAAGCGATATCCCCGAATCATTAAAAGAAACTTTAAAGACACGTTTGGGTGTCATATTCTCAACACAAAAAGATTATGAGCCCAATGCTGAATTTCAATTTTTAATAAGTGAGCTTTCTTCTGACCTAGAAAAAGAAGCGACAGCGAAGTTGTTACAATATCTTTCTTTAACGCAAAAACGCAGTCTAGATCATATCCAAAAAGCACAAAGTTATCAAGTAGATCATTATTTAAAGATGGATCATTACTCAAAGGTCAATTTGGAATTAAACCAGTCGATTCGAACAGGGAAAAAGCATGGCACGCTTTTGTGGCTTTTAGATGAAACCAAAACGGCCATGGGCGGTCGTCTATTAAAACAGTGGTTAGATAGACCGCTAATCCAAAAAAGTGCGATCCTAAAACGACAAGACCAAGTAGCAAGTTTATTGAATGCTTTTTTTGAACGAGAAGACTTAAAAGAAGCCTTAACTAAGGTTTATGATCTTGAACGTTTAGCTGGACGTGTAGCTTTTGGTAATGTTAATGGACGTGATTTATTACAATTAAAATCTTCGTTGGAACAAGTGCCAGCTATTCGTGCCATTTTACAAGGGATTGACCAAGGAGAATGGAACGATACTTTAAACGATATGGAACCTATGGAAGATTTAGTAGAACTCATCGGACAAGCAATCAGCGAAGAAGCGCCAGTTTCAATTACTGAGGGTAATGTCATCAAAGACGGTTTTGATGAGCAACTTGATAAATATCGTGAAGCTATGCGTAATGGCAAACAATGGATTGCTGAGCTTGAAGCTAAAGAACGAAAAAAAACTGGAATAAAAAACTTAAAAGTTGGTTATAATCGAGTTTTTGGGTATTATATTGAAATTACCAAAGCCAACTTAGCCAACTTAGAAGAGGGAACTTACGAACGCAAGCAGACTTTAGCAAATGCAGAACGTTTTATCACCCCCGAGCTAAAAGAACTTGAGAAATTGATACTAGAAGCAGAAGAACAGTCTGTCGATTTAGAGTATGAACTATTTTTAGATGTAAGAAAAAAAATAAAAAAAGCCATTGATCGACTGCAACATTTAGCCAAAACAATTAGCAAAACAGATGTATTGCAAAGTTTCGCAGTTATTAGTGAACGTTATCAATATGTACGGCCAGAACTAAATGATGAAAAAGAGCTGAATATTATAGAAGGGCGACACCCAGTCGTAGAAAAAGTTCTTGGAAGTCAAGAATATATTCCTAATACAGTTCAAATGGACCAGCAAACATTGATTTTGTTAATTACAGGTCCTAATATGTCAGGGAAAAGCACTTATATGCGACAGTTGGCTTTGACGGTGATCTTGGCACAAATGGGTTGTTTTGTGCCAGCCCAATCAGCTGTTATGCCGATTTTTGATCGTATTTTTACTCGGATCGGAGCAAGTGATGATTTAATTGCAGGACAAAGTACCTTTATGGTGGAAATGATGGAAGCCAATCAAGCACTGCTACATGCAACTCCAAATAGCTTGGTTTTATTTGACGAATTGGGCCGAGGAACAGCAACTTATGATGGTATGGCTTTAGCTCAAGCCATTATTGAGTATATCCATCAGCATGTCGGTGCAAAAACGTTGTTTTCTACTCATTATCACGAATTGACGGTCTTACAAGACGAATTGCCCCAGTTAAAAAATATCCATGTAGGCGCAGTAGAAAAAGACGGTGAGTTGGTGTTTTTGCATAAAATGATGGAAGGGCCAGCCGATAAAAGCTATGGTATCCATGTAGCAAAAATTGCGGGCTTACCTGAAGATTTGTTAAACAGAGCGGATAATATTTTACAAGCTCTTGAAAAAGGAAAAACATTACAAAATCAAGAGATTCCTAGTGAATCATCAGCTACAGAAAAGCAAGAAACCAATCAACAGTTATCTTTATTTAGCGAAGATTCTGAACTAGCAAGTGATGTGGTTGAACAATTAAATGCATTAAATCTTATGGAAATGACACCGTTAGATGCATTAAACAAACTATATGAATTAAAACAGTCGGTACAAGAATAGAAAGAAGGGAAAGTAGATGGCAAATAAAATCCTGGAACTATCCGAACGGCTTACAAATCAAATTGCTGCTGGAGAAGTGGTTGAACGTCCGGCTTCAGTTGTTAAAGAATTAATCGAAAACGCAATCGATGCCAACAGTACCCAAATTAATATTTTTCTAGAAGAAGCAGGATTAAAAAAGATTCAAGTAACAGATAATGGGACAGGGATTGCTCCAGAGGATGCAGAGAATGCGTTTAAAAGACATGCAACAAGTAAAATTCACAACCGCGATGATCTATTTCGTATTCGCACTTTGGGCTTTCGTGGTGAGGCGTTGCCCAGTATTGCTTCAGTGTCAGAAATTACTATAGAAACTGCAGCTAAAGGAGCTAGCCAAGGGACCTACCTATATTTAAAAGGTGGAGAAGTTGTGGAAAATCAGCCTTCTGCTTTACGTCAAGGAACGAAAATTACGGTTGAAAATCTCTTTTTTAATACCCCTGCTCGGTTAAAATATGTTAAAACATTGCAGACAGAACTAGCGCATATTGGTGACATTGTGAACCGCTTGGCTTTAAGCCATCCTAACATTGCCTTTTATTTAGTTCATGAAGGCAACCAAATGCTTTTGACCTCTGGAAATGCGGATTTAAAACAGACGATTGCTGGAATTTATGGGGTACAAACGGCGAAGAAAATGCGGGAAATTCAAGCAGAAGACTTGGATTTTAAAATCAACGGGTATATTTCTTTGCCAGAAGTGACAAGGGCTAATCGTAACTATCTATCAACGATTGTTAACGGCCGTTACATTAAAAATTTTGCCTTAAATAAGGCGATCGTTAATGGTTATGGTTCAAAGTTAATGGTGGGTCGTTTCCCAATTGCAGTGATTGAAATAGAGATGGACCCGCTGTTAGTTGATGTCAATGTTCATCCGACAAAACAGGAAGTACGTTTATCAAAAGAGTATGAATTAACTGCTTTGCTTTCTAAAACAATTAACGAACGCTTAAGGGAAGAAAATCTTATTCCTAATGCGACAGATAACTTAGATTTTAATAAGAGAGTAAGCGAACAGGAAAAAGCACAGCAATTAACGATGGACTTTGAAGAAGCTAAAAGTAATGAAAGTTCAAAGCTTGCATATGATAGGAAAACGGGCGACTTTTATGTAAATGAAACCGAGGATTCTTCTGTGGAAAACTCTGTGGAAAAAACTGGGGATAAAAGTGGAAAAGTTGAAAACTCCTCGAAAACAGAGTTGATAAACGCTGGTAAAACAACATTTCCAAGTCAAGGAGATAGCCTTGAAAGCAAAAATGGTCTAGCAAAAGCTGTGGAAAAAGAACATATGTATCAGAAAGAAACGGCAGAAGAAACAAGTACGGACCATCCAGAATATGACATTCATCAAAAAGAAAATCGTCAGCTGATGGAAAAAATTGCAAATGAAAAACCAGCTGAAGAACGTTTTCCGCAGTTGGATTATTTTGGGCAGATGCACGGGACGTATTTATTTGCACAAAGTGAGGATGGTCTATATATCATTGACCAGCATGCTGCCCAAGAACGTATTAAATACGAGTATTTTCGTCAACAAATTGGTAATGTTTCATCAGATTTACAGGAAATGCTAGTCCCGATTGTACTTGATTATCCTAATAGTGATGCTCTTTTTTTAAAAGAGCAAGCAGAACTGTTACAAGAAGTAGGGATTTATTTGGAAGAATTTGGTGCAAATAGCTTTATTGTTCGTGCGCACCCTACCTGGTACCCACAGGGACAAGAAAAAGAGATTATTCATGAGATGATTGATATGCTATTAACTACAGGCGAAGTAAGCGTACGAAAGTTCCGTGAAAAAACGGCTATTATGATGAGCTGTAAACGTTCGATCAAAGCTAATCACTACTTAAACGAGGATCAAGCGCGTGCCTTATTAAGGGACCTGGCAGAATGCGAGAATCCGTTTAATTGTCCACATGGGAGACCGGTATTAATTCATTTTAATAACTATGATATGGAAAGAATGTTCAAACGTATTCAGGACCCTCATAGTTCTGTAAAAGATTAGAAAAAAGAGAGCTTTTTTCTAATCTTTTTTGTTATTTGAAAACAAAAGAAAAACAATGTAAATTTGTCATTGACTTTTTGATAGGTAACGTGGTAAAGTGTTTAACGTTGTCGCAACAACTTGTTTATTCTAGCTTAAGTTTTATTTGAACTTTTTTTATATGAATAAACAAATTGTCATTGACAGTAAGAATATCAGATGTTATTATAACTGAGTTGCAACGAACGTTGTTGAAAATTCTTCTTAAGAGAAGAGAAGAAGTAATTGACAATGAGTCGTTTGAGTGATAGAATTAATAGGCTATCATAGCAATATTAAGTAGGCCTTTGAAAACTGAACAAAGCAAGCAAACGAACCAATGTGTAGGGCGCTTCTTCAAGGAAGCAAGATACAAGCAACAACGCGAACAACACGCGAGCAAAAAGTTGAAGAGCTAAGTAAGATCAACGGTGTTGATCGATCAAATTCAAGATGAGAGTTTGATCCTGGCTCAGGACGAACGCTGGCGGCGTGCCTAATACATGCAAGTCGAACGCTGCCGCTTGCCCACTTCGGTGGACGAGCGTGCGGAGTGGCGGACGGGTGAGTAACACGTGGGGAACCTATCCATCAGCGGGGGATAACACTTGGAAACAGGTGCTAATACCGCATAGGGCTTTTTTTCACCTGAAAAGAAGCTGAAAGGCGCTTTGTGCGTCACTGATGGCTGGTCCCGCGGTGCATTAGCCAGTTGGTGAGGTAACGGCTCACCAAAGCAACGATGCATAGCCGACCTGAGAGGGTGATCGGCCACACTGGGACTGAGACACGGCCCAGACTCCTACGGGAGGCAGCAGTAGGGAATCTTCGGCAATGGACGCAAGTCTGACCGAGCAACGCCGCGTGAGTGAAGAAGGTTTTCGGATCGTAAAGCTCTGTTGTCAGCAAAGAACAGGAAGAAGAGGGAATGCTTTTTCTCTGACGGTAGCTGATC
>NZ_BCPY01000027.1 GCF_001544195.1 Tetragenococcus solitarius NBRC 100494 | reverse complement strand
TTCAGGATTAGAAATATTTTTTAATCTAACGAAATCTGCAAATAAAAATCAGCATCAATATTCTGCCCTTCTTCCACATAAAGATGTGTGACATAAATTTGTAACTCTCCCCCGTTAAACCTTTCCGAAAAAGTTAAATCTTCTACTGGAAGTAATTCGCTATTAGAGGCAGCACTGCGTGAAGCGGCTAATTCTCGTAAAAATTGTAAATCATATCGAACCAATTGTTTACCTGTATCATCTTCTAAAATTAAATCAGTTTTTTCTTCTCCGTTTTCATCCCAAATTAAATGATATTGTTTATTACGATAGCTAACAGTCATACGATTTTTTGCTTCATTTTGTATAAATTCGCCTGCTGTTACATGTAAAGGCAAAACAAGACCACCATCATCTACTTCAATTTGTATTGGATCATCTTCTCTTACATCGATCGAGAAACTTTCAGCTTGATTGTTTCCATTTATAGTATCGCCTGAGTTTTCTAAAGAATTAATTTCAAAGCCGAAAATTTCTGTAAAATCAGATTCTCTGACCTTTTGTTCAGATAAATTGGAGACTTGCTGTAATTGATCGACTTTACTTAAATATTGATAACTATGAGCAAGTTTTCTTTTTTGATCTGTCGGAATTGAGTCATTTGGTTGGATTTGATGATCTTGAACCATATCGTTTTGCTGTAAGACATTTTCCATTTGTTTAACCTGACTTCTAGTACCAATTGAAACAGCGTCGATAAACGGCAGTATAGAAATGACCGAAAGTCCTACTAACAATCCAGGAATAAAAGCAACCTTTTGATGGAAAAATAAATAGATAATACTGGATATCAGCGAGAACACCACAAACAGTAAGATGAAGTAACGAACATCAGTCATACCCAATCGCGCTACTTTTACCAAGGAAGCAGCACCTTGTAGTCCTGTCACGATAAATAACAAAGATGGAAAATATTTTTTAAACATAGTAACTATTTTGTTAGCCAAGGAATCAATCAAAAATAAAACAAACCACCCTGTTACGACATAGCTCACCAATAAAGGTTCAAGCAAATTATCATTCCAAAAATCACCAGTGATATTTCTAAAAATATAAACTAATAGTATCAAGGTATAAATACCCAACAAAGGGACGAGAATATAAGATAATAGCACCGCCAAAAACTTCGGTACAGTAACAGCTCGTTTGTAGTCTTCGTTTTCATCCGCTCTTTTACCTGGAAAGTGTGGCAAAAGGGATAAAAAATAAATTGGAAAAAAGCCTAACCATACAAGTGCCGTTAAATAACCATAAATTTGTGTATCAACGGGCATGATTAAAAAATTAATTGCTTGTATAATGATTAATAAACCTATCATTAGTACCGCTGCTAAAAATAAAGAAGTAAACAGACTTTTAATAAAAACGATAAAACTTTTAGAAAAGGCAAATTCATTACTTTTAATTGAAGGAACCCAACAACTTCCAATAAAAATAGTAAAAAAGAGAACCCAACTACGAACCATAACACTATATTGAAAAAAATCATTATATTGTAAATAAATATAATACCCTATAACAAATAATAATGAGACAACATATAACCCTATTTGGAAATTACGACGATTTTCAAAAAAGCGTTCATTGACAAGCTGAACAGCAATTCCTAGAGTACCCGCAATTCCTAAAGTTAAAATCAGTTTTTCCCACGAATTGTATGTTGCGATCGCTATCATTTCACTTATAGTAGCTAGAATAAAAGCGATACTTGAAAACCAAAACCGAAAAACAGCATTAGATATCGTTTTAAAACGCCCCTGTACTTTCTGCGATAAATTCATTTCCTTCACCTCGCTTTTTTCTAGTATAGCATGTTTACTAAGGATAGAATGGTTTATATAAATTATTAGTTAAGTAAATAAAAAAATACTAAAATTAGAGGGCAAAATCACTAACGATATTTTTACCCTTTAATTTTAGTACATAATACTTTATCATATAATTTTTTTACAGGCTTTCCTTTAAGCCAGTTCAAAAATAAGTCAACCTAAATAACATGGCTTTTATATTAATACTTCTTTGTTTATTTGTCTCATACATTATAAAATGTTTTTTAATTTTACTTGTCTTCTCATTAAAATAGCAAATTTGGAAATCTTTAACTTTTTCATAAAAACAAACCAAAAATTACTAACTTTGTTTTCTTACTTCTTTTTGAATAAAACGTAGCATTTCATACAAAATAAAATAAACGCTAGTAGCTCCTGCGTCTTGATAACCTATAGTACGAGAACCTAAATTTTTTGCTCGGCCAAACTTAGCAACATATTTTTTAGTTTGTTCAAGCCCTTTTTTGGCAGCTTTCGTTCCATCTGATAGAGCTAATTCTAAATCTAAGTTTTTATTACTCATCAAACTTGTTACCGCTGGTTCTAAAGCGTCTAACATCGTTTTGTCACCGACGCTCGCTCCACCTTTTTTCTCAATATCTTCTACTGATTTAGCTAGCCCGTTAGCTAAATCAGTAGTATTTAATTCTTTTTTATATTTACTCGTTTTAAAAACACCTAAAAAAAGAGAAGCAAATAGTACTCCAGAAGCCCCTCCCATAGAATTAAGCATTGTTTTAGCTGTAACTTGGAAAACACTTCCTACATCAGAAAAATTTTGAATATTTAACTCTTCGACTACTCTTTCAAAACCAATCTTCATTCCTATACCATGATCACCATCTCCAACTTTGCGATCAATGGCAGTTAATTCGGGTTCCCGTTGAATAATTCCATAAGCTACTTGCACGATCATTTCTTTTACTTGCTCTACAGTTAAGCTTTCCATATCTACACCCCTTTATAAAAATGAGAAGAAATGGCCTTCATGTTAAAAAGTGTTTTCAATTCCTCGTTTAATAAAATTGCTGATATAGAGAATCCCCCCATTTCTTGTGTAGTACAAAAATTACCAACAAGTATATCAGATACATTGTACCCAGAAACGTCAAATTCTTCCTGAACATCATTAGCTATTATATAAAGTTCCATTAAAGTAGTAGAGCCTAAACCATTGACGCAAATTGCAATCTCTTTAGCCATTGACCCTCGCATTTCTGATATTAAAAGCTCAACCAATGTCTTACTTATTTCATTAGAAGTAGTTATGGGTCGTTGCTCTATCCCTGATTCACCATGTATCCCTAGGCCAAACTCCATTTCCCCATCTTCTAAGTAAAAACCTGGCTCACCATTTACTGGATTAGTTCCTGGACTTAGCCCAACACCAATAGAAACCAAAGAACGGTCCACTTGTTTTGCGATGTCAAAACACTCTTCAATTGACTTACCTATTTGAGAAGCTGCTCCAAGTATTTTTATCATATAAAGATCTCCCGCGATACCACGTCTGCTCTTTTTTTCGTTTTTTGAAGCAGAGGCAACATCATCTTTGACAACAATGTTTGTTACATCTATACCTTCCATAGCAGCTAAATCCTTACCCATTTCAAAATTTAAAACATCACCTGAGTAGTTCCCAAAAATACATATAACGCCTTTCCCACGGTCTACTTCTTTAATCGCTGTTAGAATAGCATTGGGTGTTGGCGCTGCAAAAATATTTCCTACAACAACTGCATCTGCTAAACCTTCACCAACATACCCCATAAATAAAGGCTCATGCCCACTTCCACCGCCAATTACTACACCAACTTTGTCCTCGATTTCTTTTTTTACAATAACTTTAGTTGTATGTCTAGAAAAACGAAGAATTCTTTTATTTGCTTTAACAAAGCCTTGTAACATATCTTCAACGATTTTATCTGGAGAATTAATTATTTTTTTCATAAAATTTCCTCGCTTTAAATATAAGAATAAGATTTCCTCTTCCTTAAAGTTTAGTAATTGAGAAAACAACTTTAACAGGTCGATTTTCAAAATTGACTAATTGATAAGACGTTTTTGCAGGGATAAAAAAAGTATCCTCCTTTTCTAACACAAAACTCTCTTCTAACTTTGGCAAATTAACAGTAACTGGACCATCGATACAGTATAAAGCCGCATCGCCTTCATGTTCATCCGGATCTGAAACCCGAGGACCGTACCCACCTGCAGGTAAAATAAATTCGCCAAAATGTCCATAATTATTACTTGTAATAAAACGGATTAACATTGGACGTTTTGTCCCATGGATATTATTTAATTTCTCAAAATCTCGTACTGCGTAAACAATTCCATTTTCTCTAGCTGATACTGGATTAACCGGCCAATTCCCAATATCATCAGTAGAACCTTGCCGGGTAATTGGTAAAATTTTATCTTTGATATTCGGTAAATTATTGTTATTTTTCCCTTTATAATACTTTGTCTCTTCATCACTAGGGATAACAGATGGTGGAATATTTTCATTCCATGCCTCTGGAGTAATAAAATATAAAATCCTTGCCTTCTCAGCTGAAAAATTATGACAGCAATGCCAAGCTCCTTCAGGCATGAAAAGACCATCGCCAGTTTCTAAATAAGCAAATTGCCCGTTACCACTACGTTGGACAACTGGTCCATTAAGAATATAGTAATTTTCATCCCCTGGATGAATATCTAAAGGTAAGAAAACACTACCTGGAGCTAACTCGTAAATTCCCAACATCATTGTATCTTGCGAAATAAGAGTAAAAGTATTATCTGATGTAGATGCATCATTAGGCGGATAAAGCGCAGTTGAATATTCATTTTTTTTAATTAAACGTGGTTCCTTATCTTTTGGATCGAAAGGGAATTTTCCATTAATTTCCATTAATTTTGCCATTTTTATTTTCTCCTTTTTACTTTAATTAATTCTATCCATTTTCTACAATTGGTCTTTTCAACAGTAATAAAGCGCCTGCAGTTATAAGAGACGAGATTAAAAGAATTGCTATAAAAATGAAAGGTTTATTGCACAAAAAAATTACAAATAATCCTCCATGTGGAGCTTGTAAAGTTAAACTCGCAGCATATGATAGTGCAGCTCCTATCGAGCTTCCTAAAATTAATGCTGGTATAGTTCTTAATGGATCTTTAACTGCAAAAGGGATTGCAAATTCTGTAATCATTGCACAACCACCAATGATACAGTTCCCAATTCCATCTCTTTCTACTTTTGTGAACTTATTTTTCCCAAAAAACATAGCAATTGCTATCCCCATCGGTGGCGCCATAGAAGCTATAAAATTAGCGGCCATCGGGTCCCAATTATTAGAAGCTGAAGCAGCAATTGCGAAAGCGTAGGCTGCTTTGTTTAACGGTCCCCCCATATCAAATGCCAGCATCGCTCCTTGTATTAAGCCTAAAAGAATCAAACTACCACCTGTCATACTACTTAAATTTTCATTCATAGTAGTATTTAACCAAGACACAGGTTCACCTATGACATAAGTCATTAACGCTCCTATGATAAAAATACTCAATAGTGGAATAATTAGTGTGGTGATTAACGAGCGTAATTGCTTGGGTAATTGAATTTTTTTCATTTCCCGCACTAAATAGCCAGCTAGAACACCTCCAATCATAGCTCCTATAAAACCTGAACCTTGATTATTAGCTATCATTCCAGCCACAAATCCTGGCGCAATAGCTGGTTTATCGGCGAACGAAAAGGCAATATATCCTGCTAACACCGGAAACATTAGTCCGAACGCCGTTTGCCCCCACTCAAACATTTCATAAGCAAAAGTTCCTTCATTATCTCCTACGTAAATACCACCAACGGCAAAACCTAGTGCAATTAATATTCCACCACCCGTAACAAATGGCAGCATAAAAGATACTCCTGTTAAGAGTGCCTGTTTCATATCACTTAGAATATTCTTCATAATAATTTTCTCCATTAACCTTTTTGTATGCTATTTATCTGTGCTTCAACCTTTTTGGGATTGCGAATAACTTCATGGGGCGAAAATTGTATAATTTTATCTCTTAAACTATTAAAACGTTCAATTTCAGTGATATTTACGTCATTGGCAAATATAATAAACTCTGTATCTCTTAAATCGGCCTCTGTGATCCTATTTTCTATTCCTAATGCACCTTGGATTTCAACTTTATGATCTAATCCTAGTTTATTTGCAATGTTTTCTAATGCTTCTGCTGCCATATAAGAATGGGCAATCCCAGTTGCACACGAAGTTACACCGATAAATTTAACCATTTCTTCATCTCCTATTCGATAATAACTCTAAAATATCTTCAGGGTATTTTGCATTAGCTAGTTCTTTCATAAATTCTTCATTTGCTAATAATCTCGCTAAACTTGAAAGAATTTTTAAATATACTGTACCTGCTTTTTCTTTTTCAATAGCAAACATAAATATATACTTTACTAAACCTGTTTCACCGCAAGAATTATATTCAATCGGTTCATCTAAAATACAAATTGCCAAACTTGATTGCAAAACTTCCTCACT
Organism: Tetragenococcus solitarius NBRC 100494; assembly: GCF_001544195.1. Taxonomy (GTDB): domain Bacteria; phylum Bacillota; class Bacilli; order Lactobacillales; family Enterococcaceae; genus Tetragenococcus; species Tetragenococcus solitarius. The sequence continues at coordinate 28,161 of NZ_BCPY01000027.1, read as the reverse complement.
TAAGCCATGAGGAATTGCAACAAAGTTTCCCATATAGGTAGAACCTTGCGTTTCCCGAACATATAAATCATTAATAAAAGTTTCAGGAGATTGAATAACGTCTGTTTCAAAAAAAGCATCCGTCATAAACTCGAATAAATCTTTTTTGTTTTGTATTCCAACAGTTTGACCATTCATTAAAATTCTATCTTTAGTAATAATTTGAGGAAAATCTATCACCGTGTATCCTCCTCCCTTAATTTATTTAGGATTGTTTAAACTAGTTATCACTATTTGTCATAGTTAATTTTATTACCAGTGCTGGTAATGGATACACATTCATGTATTAACACTTATTTTTAACAAATCGCTTTGTTTACGCTTTCATTTTTTAATAGATGCTATAGTGATCTTTAACCTGCTTCATAATTAAACTGAGAAACAGGCTAAAATCACGAAATTGCTACAAAAAAATGAGTAAACTAGATAATTAGTACAGGCTAGTTAATTATTAATTCTTATTCATAAAAACTTGCATCGTGTGTTTAGACAAATCTTTAATAATTTCTTCTGCCTTAACCGCCAATTCATGATAGAAAACTTCTTCTTTGCTTGAATTAATGAATTCTACTAATTTTGGAGGTACCGCAGTTGACATGTAAGAATAATAATTAATTTTTGAAATTCCTGCCCCTACAGCTTGTTGTACTTGACTTTCAGGGACACCTGAAGCTCCGTGTAATACTAAACGACAATCATCCTTAACTGCTTTGCGACAATCACGAACTCGTTGAATATCTAGTTTGGGTTCTGTATTGTAAAAACCGTGAACCGTTCCGATTAGGCATGCGATCGCATCAACATTTGTTTCTTCTGCAAAACGAGCTGCTTGTTGTGGATCCGTCATATACGCACTTAAATCTGTTTGATCTACGGACGTACCATCATGAGTATCAACTTCGCCACTTGGCATTACGTCAAATTCAGCCTCAACGGTTAGTCCACCAGCATGCGCAATAGGTACAAAATCCTGTACAGCTTTTAGATTTTCCTCAAAAGAAAGATCAGAGCGATCATACATTACTGATGAAAAGCCCGCTTGAATACAACGCATAATAAAGCTCATATCCCTACCATGGTCCACGTGCACACATACAGGTACTTTTGCCTTTTTCGCATGCTCTACCATATAAGGCCCAATTTGTTCAACAGGAATAAGTGAATCATGGACTTGAGCATGATCAATAATTATCGGCGTATTCAATTCTTCTGCAGCTGCGATAATCCCTCGTAACATTTCCATATTGGGGGTATTAATACAACCAATCGCCGACTTATCCTTTTCCGCTTCTGCTAAAATTTCCTTCATAGTTACTAGCATTCTTTACCTACCTCCTTAAATTTAATTACACTAGTATAATACTATAAAACAAAAGAAAAAGAAAGCATAAAATAGTAAAAAAAAGTAAAAATATGTATTTTTTAGCTTTTTTTACTATTTTTGCCTTTAAAAACACTGTTTTTTTTTAACTTTGTACCAAAAAGAAGTAAATCATTTAAAAAAAAAGTAAAACAAATTATTAAAAATAAAAATAAAAGAGTTTAAGCTATCGTTTACTTGACTTTCTACTTTAAAGTAATTTATATTTAGTTAAAATATAGATTGCAAAGGACTAAATACAATGAAAAAAAATAATCTATTTCAGGAAGAAAGACTGCGAATAATTTATCAAAAGCTACAAAAACAAAAAAAAATATTAGTTAAAGAAATTTCGACAGAATTTTCTATTAGCAAAACTACTGCGCGCAATGATTTAATGGAACTTGAAAGCCGTGGGTTATTGACACGAACCCATGGTGGAGCTATATTAAAAAATAATGATTCCGATCTTTCGAAAGAATTTATCAAAGATAATATACCATTTAAACAAAGAATTGGAGAATATTCAGAAGAAAAAAAAGCCATCTGTAAACTTGCTGCTTCCCTTATAGAAGATGGTGACACTTTAATGATTGACGGAGGGAGCACAACTTCCGCTATTGCTGAATACTTACAAAACAAAAAAAATTTAACTATCATAACAAACTCATATACATTGGTTCCATTGGCCTCTGGCATAGAGAATTGTGTTGTTTACTTAGCCGGCGGTCTAGTATATGACAAACATTCAATAGTTGTAGGAGATTTTTCAAATGATTTTATTCAGCAATTCAGTCCTAATAAATTAATTTTAGGAATTGATGGTGTTAGTGCTTCTAGAGGACTTTCCATAGCTGATAGTCAAGTGCCATCTGTTGCCTCAATAAAAAGAAAAATGATCAGCGTTTGTGAAAAAACATTGCTTTTATGTGACAGTTCTAAAATTGGAAAAGAATGTTTAATGACGGTAGCTCCTTTAAATAAAATAAACACTTTAATTACAAATCCTTCAGCTGATGAGTTTGAATTAGAACAATTTAAAAATATTGGAATTGAGGTACTTTTAACTGAAAGATAAATTATCTTAAATGAGAAAAAGCACTGCCTATTTAATGGTTATAATGTTTTTAGCTGAATTTAGTAAATAATAAAGCATCGCATACGATCGTTAAAAAATCGCGTGCGATGCTTATCTTTACTTCCTTATTTTACTCTATTATTTAAGAGCAAAAATTAACATGAATGGTTTTTGGCATACTCTATTTCTTCTTCTTCCCTTTCAGAAATTTGTTCAATTTTTCTACCAGAATTCCCCCCTGAAAATGTATTAGATAGATACTCTTTCGCTAGAAATTTCATTACATCTACGCCAATAATTTTAGCTCCAAAAGTAATAATTTGAGCGTTATTACTCAGCTGTGCCCGTTCAGCTGAATAGGGATCGTGTACTTGTGCCGCTCTAATACCTTTAATTTTATTTGCAGAAATAGCCATTCCGATCCCAGTCCCACAAATAAGTATTGCGCGTTCTATTTCTCCATTTTTTATTGCTTCGCCAGTTTTAAATGCAATACCAGGATAATCCACTGCATCAGGTGAGTAGGCTCCATAATCTTCCACTTCATGACCCAGTTGTTCAATATATTTCTTCAATTCTTCTTTTGCTTTATACGCATTGTGATCTGCACCAATTCCGATTTTCATAATAACACTCCTTAACTATTTAACTATTTTTTTGAAGTAAAGAACTCTTTTATCTACTTCATCAAGTACTTTATCAACTACTTCATCAAAAATTTTTCCTGTTCCATATTTTTTAATATCTGTCTGATTAATATTAATGCCTAATAATTCATCCACAAATTTTATATACGATAGTTTTCTATTTGCAACTATCGCTGCTACATGTCCGCCTGAATACTTAAAATTTTTTACAATATAATAGAATTCATCATTTAATTCTATCTCAGAATCAAAAACAATTAATAAATCTTTCTCAGATATATTAAAAGGTTCCACATTTATGGGCTTGGCGTTAATAGATTTAAAAAACCTATTCATTCTCTCTGTGTCCGTATCAGTTAGAAAATAGATATTATGAGCCTTATTAACTTCATCTGTAAAACAACCTATTTCTCTATTGATTACATTTTCCATAGTTCGTCTAATAGCATTTTCAGTCACATAAGTCTTCATCTATTGCTCCCTCCTTGTTCTTTTAATCTTATTATATATCATTTTTCATCATTTGTATATCATTTAGTTTCGAAATTTATCACATCGATAATAAACAACAAATGAAATAGTAATTTTTAATTCTCTATTTTTACTTTTATATGACAATAGCTTATACTATAGCTACAGCATAGGAAGTTATAAGGAGTGTATCATCATGTTCACTGAAGAACGACAAAAAAAGATAATAGATATAGTTAATAAAGAGAAAAGCATTTCCGTAAACGAATTGACTAATCGTTTAAATTATTCACCAGCAACAATTCGTTCTGATTTAAATTCATTAGACGAAGCAGGGCTGTTAATACGAACCCATGGCGGGGCCACTTCTTTGGCTAAAAATTCTAACAAAAAAAGTTTAAACATAAACTTTGGGTTAAGAGAACAAGAAAATCACAGAGAAAAAGTTAAAATCGCTAAAAAAGCTTTTCAATTTATTGAAGAAGATAGTAGTATCATTCTTGACGCTAGTTCAACTTCTCTTGAATTAGGGAAATTAATTAATGAAACAAATATGCGATTAATTATTTTAACAAATGGATTAAACGTCGCTAATATTTTAAAAAATCATACAAATATCACAACAATTTTGATAGGTGGTATAGTTAAAGGAAACTCTAATGCGATCGAAAGTACTCTAGGAGCAGCTATTTTAGAACAATTAAATATTGATGCTGCATTTATGTCAGCTCATGCTTTTAATTTGGAAGATGGCTTCACTGATTTCAACTTATACGAAGTAGAATTAAAACGTTTAATGGTCAAACACGCCAAAACTGTCTACAGTTTAGTTGATCATTCCAAATTAGAAAAACGTTCGATTTCATCCTTTTGTTCGGTTACTGATATTGATTATTTCATTACTGATGACCAAATCGAGGAGGAACTTATAACTAGATATAAAAATAAAGGGCTAGTCCTTCTTTAGCGACTGGTCCTTTATCAATCCATTTTTCAGCGAAACGAAGCTGTAGTTACAATCATATCTTTCAAAACTTTCTTGGGCTCAAACGCCTCTGTAACGCTACTAGTTGTTCCATTACCATCGGAACCTAGCCGCAAGTTACGCATTATGTCTTCACTAGTACTTATTCCAGCTCCTTGCATTACATATATTTTTTCATCTATAGACTTAATAGCTTCTATAGTTTGTTTAATATATGTATCTGAGCTGACTCTTTTAGTTCCTATTAATTCGGTCGGTTCGCAAAGAATGACTTCTGGACCAAGTAAGGCAATAGCCTTTGCTTCATTATAAGAGCTTGCACAAGCTATCGTAATCAATTTTAATTCTTTTGCTCTTGATATCGCTTCTTCTAGACTGAAATACTTTAAAGGTTTTTCTGCATGATTTAAAACGCAGGCTCGTGCGCCTGCGCTATAAATTGACTCAGGTAAAACCTGCCCCATCCCTCGTCCAGGTTTTATACCATCAATATGTTGAGCTGTAATTATTAACCGGTTCGTTATTGTTTTAATAGCATTTAATTCGGCAAAAGGCGCTGTAAAAAAAATATCAATATTGTACTGTATTGCTAATTTGTCAACATATCCTGCTAAATCATAAAGATGTTCACCATACATATATGATTTAGGGTTAAACATGAAAAATGGAGCTTGTATTGAATAAGTGCTCATATTACTCCTCCCAAAAAATAATCTACTTACTTATTTCTTTGTGCTTGTTCGTAAACTTCCCAATCTTTAAGAAATCCTTCAATTCCTTTATCAGTTAACGGATGTGACCAAAGTTTAGGAAAAATAGAGCCTGGAATTGTTGCAATATCAGCACCAGACAAAGCAATTTGTTCCAGATGTTGTAAATGTCGAACACTAGCAGCAATAATTTCTGTCTTATAACCGTAATTACTCATCACTTGTTTTAAATCTTCTACTACCTCTAAGCCATCTTTTCCTGTATCGTCTAAACGTCCCACAAAAGGACTAATAAATGTAGCTCCAGCTTTCGTGGCCATCAGTCCTTGAGCAACAGAAAAGACCAAAGTTACGTTCGTTTTTATACCTTCTGACGATAATATATGAACAGCTTTTAATCCTTCTTCTGTCATAGGGATTTTTACTACTACATTTTCCGCCCAAGTAGCTAAATTACGACCTTCTTTGATCATTTCTTCAGCTTTTAACCCGACAACTTCAGCACTTACAGGGCCTTCAATAAAATTAGCGATATCTTGGATAACCTCTTTAAAGGGCCTTCCTTCTTTAGAAATTAAGGTCGGATTAGTTGTTACGCCATCTACTAGACCTAACTCATTAACTCGTTTAATTTCCTCTACGTTTGCTGTGTCTAAAAAAAATTTCATTTTACCTCTCCTTACTAATTTAATATTTATTAACTAAATTGTTTCAATAGTAGTATATCTTCGCTATCATTAATTGTCAATTTTTGTTACAACGTAATCTAAACAAAGTTAAAACGAAACTATATGATAATTTATTGGCAAAAAACGAAAAACAAGTATAATTACTTATGTATTTAGAAAAAGTTTAATATTTAAATTATATTTATTTGTTATTAAGCTTTTTCAGTTTGTTTACCATTTATTGTAAGCGTTATAACAAAAGGAGAGTATAAATATGATAAAGCCAATAGTAGCAGTAACAACAGGGGACCCAGCCGGAATTGGTCCAGAAACAAGTGTTGAAGCTTTAATGCAAGAAGAAGCTTATGAGAAGACAAATTCTTTTTTAATTGGTCCAAAAATAATAATTGAAAAAGCATTACAAATAAAAAACTGTGATTTTAATTTAAATGTAATTTCCCACCCCTCAAAGGGAAAATATGAATTTGGAACCATTGATCTAATCGAGCCCAAGCAATATAGCACAGACGAACTTAAAAATATTAGGTATGGGGAAATACAAAAAATCGCTGGAAAAATCAGCTACGATAACATCATAAAAGCAATTGAGCTTGGAAATTCAAAAATAATCGATATTTGCGCTACTGCTCCGATTCATAAAGAAGCAATCAAATTAAATAATATCAAAGAAGCTGGGCATACGGAAATATTTGGCAATAACACTGATTCAAAATACGCTTTAACTATGTTTCATACACAGAATTTAAGAATTTTCTTTTTAAGTCGTCATATATCCTTACGAGAAGCTTGCGACTACGTAACTAAAGAACGTTGTGTAGAATTTGTGGAAAATATTGATAGCGTATTCAGAACTTTAGGGAAAACAAGTCCAAAAATTGCACTAGCAGCTTTAAATCCACACGCTTCTGATGGCGGTTTATTTGGTTATGAAGAAGAACAAGAATTAAAACCTGCTGTAAATGAAGCTAAAAATAAAGGGCTAAATGTAGTTGGACCCGTACCTGCAGATTCTGTCTTTTTCCAAGCTAAAAATGGGACCTATGATGCTGTACTTTCTTTATATCATGATCAAGGACATATTGCTTGTAAGACTTTGGATTTTGAAGGAACGATTACCTTAACTTGGGGACTACCTTTCTTAAGAGCTGGTGTCGACCATGGAACAGCCTTTGACATCGCAGGAAAAAATACTGCTAATTATATTAGTATGTATAACCAAATTGTTGTAGCAGCCGATTATTGGAAACAAATGCAAGAAAATAAATAGCACTACTCATCAATTCAAGGAGGATTAATATGGGCAAAATTGGTATTATTTCGGATGATTTAACAGGCGGTACAACAGTAGGAACTCTGATGGCAAGATCAGGTGTAAAAACTTCTGTTTATTTTTCTAGTCAAGAGATGCCTCATGAAGAAGAACAAGAAGCGATAATATTAACTAGCGACAGTCGACACCTACCAGCTGAAAAAGCACAGGCAGCTGTTTATAAATGTTTTCAAGCTTTAAAAGATTCTGATGTTACTTATTTTAGTAAAAGAACAGATACTACACTTCGTGGTGGTATAGGATATGAAATTGACGAAATGCTTTCTCAAATGTCCAATGACACAATTGCAGTAATGGTTCCTGCTATGCCTCAGTCTAACCGAATTGTAGTAGGTGGTTATTCTGTTATAGAAGGACAAGCTTTATCAGAAACCGATGTTTCTAAAGACGTATTAACCCCAGTAACCGAATCAAACATTCCTAAAATGTTACTCAAACAATCTAGACATAAAATAGGTGAATTAGATCTAGGTACTGTATTAGCAGGGAAAGAAACTATTAAAGACGTATTAAGAGGGCGAAAAGCTGAAGGTTGTAAAATTGTACTTTGTGATTCAATCAATTTAGAACAAATAACGAAAATAGCAGAAGCTGTTAATGAATTGAACTGGAATATTTTAGCAGTTGATCCTGGTCCATTTACACAAGAACTAGCTATCACTAGAGGTTTTGGTAAAAGAAAAGAAGAAAACCCTAGTAACAATGAAAAAATTGCTCTTGATGTACAAACAAAGGTACTTGTAGTTGCTGGAAGTGCCACAGAAAATACAAAAAATCAATTAAATGAATTAAACAAATACGAAAATTCTACCATGATATCAGCTAACCCTAGTAATTTAGTCAACAGCGAAACTACACAAACAGAAATTAATACTATTCATCAAACTGTTAAGAACAAATTTAATGACCCTACTATTAACGTTGTTATTATAGAAACTGCTGCTTCGGCCCCTGTTTTAGATTTAAAAAGTAAAGAAGAAGAACTAGGTTTACAAGTAGGTGAAGCTTCTAAAAATATTAATTTAGGTTTAGCAAGCATTGTTGAAAAAGCATTAAACGATGTAAACAATATAGGCGGTGTATATCTTACCGGTGGAGATACTATGGTTACCACCTTAAAATCGCTTGGTGCAAAAGGTATTCAACTAATTGACTATGTCATTCCACAAACAGATTTAGGAAAGATTATCGGTGGACCTTACGAAAACTTATTTACCATAGGAAAAGGTGGTTTAACGGGTAATTTATTTACCGCTATTCAAGTTGTAAATAAAATTTGTGAAGAGTACCTAAAAGAAAACATGCCACTATCAGGAGAGGGGAATATAGATGAAATTATTAGCTAAAATACCTGGAGGTAATATCATTGTACCGATGTTGGTGGCAATGTTAATTAATACTTTCTTTCCGAGTCTATTAGCGGTTGGCGGACCTACTACCGCCTTACTAAAGGAAGGGAATCAAGCAATGATGGGACTATTTCTCGTTTGTTGTGGTTCACAGATAAATTTCAAACAAGTAGGACTCCCCTTGTACAAAGGAACAGTGTTATTATTATTGAAGGCTCTTGTAGGTACAGCTATTGGTTTTTTGGTCGGCAGTATTTGGGGACCTTATGGTGTAATGGGGTTAACTCCTTTAGTACTTATTGCGGCTTTAACTAGTTCAAATAGCTCATTATATGTCGCTATGGCAGGCGAATATGGAAATGCAAGTGATACCGGAGCTATCTCAGTGTTTTGTTTGAAAGATGGACCCTTTATCACCATGCTAGCTATGGGAGCAACTGGTTTGGCTAATATTCCTTGGCAACAAATCGTTGGAATGTTGATTCCATTACTTATAGGTGCAGTATGGGGGAATTTTGACAGTAATTTTAGAGAATTATGTAATAAAGCAAATCCTTTTGTTATTATTTTTATGTCATTTTCAATTGGTGCAGGTTCAAGTCTTTCAACAATTGTAACTGCTGGTATGCAAGGAATTATACTAAGCGTTATTGCATTAGTATTAGGAGTAGTATACTTCTTCTTATACAACCTTTTTTTGAAAAAGAAAACACCACTTGGTGTACTTTTGGGAACAGTTGCTGCTAATTCAGCGTTGACACCTGCTATTGTTGCTGCTGCGGACCCCTCTTTAGCACCATTTGCTGATTCTGCTACCGCTCAAGCGGCTACCGCAAGTATTATTACTATGATAGTTGTTCCATTTATGTTATCTTACTTTGACAAGTGGCTGAAAAAACGTGTAACCCCAGAAAAAATAAACACACAAACAGATTTTAACACTGAAGTAGAGGTAAAATAAATTTATGTCATAAACTAACTTTTAAAGGAGAATAACGATGACGATAGTATTTCAAACAAAAGTAGACAAGGTAGGTCCATTTTCCGGAAAGTTTTTTAATGAAGGTTTACTTATCTTATTTTCAAGTAAAGACGTTATGTCAGAAATTAAAAACTATTCTGTGTTAACTAGCGGGAATAACCTTATGGCAAATATCCAAGCAGGACAGATTTTGAACATCGGAGAGATCGGCTTCAAAATAGTAGCAGTAGGAAAAATCGTTCAAGAAAACTTAAAAAATCTTGGACATGTTACCGTCAACACAAATAATACTCCAGAAGAAATGTTACCTGGCACTATTTATGTTGAGAATAAACAGCTTCCTGAAATTAAAGAAGGCGATAATATTACAATAACAACTGAGTTTTGATGCAAATTGCAAACACATTTCTTCTGTACTCATTACAGAAGAAATGTGTTTTACTTATTGAATCCAGTCAGTTTATTTTGTCATCAATACCATTAGCAATAGCCATCATCTCTTTAGCATGTTCAGTTAGCACATCAAATTGTCCTGCTGCAATTAATTTTTGATCTGTTAAGTAACCACTAATCCCTGCTCCGGAAAAACCGACGTTTAAGTAATCTTCTAAGTTATCTGGAGTTACTCCAGCTGTTGCCAAAATTTTTACGTGGTTGATGGGTCCTCTGATATCTTTAATATATTTTAAGTTATGAGCTCCTGCTGGAAAAATCTTGACAAAATCAGCTCCCGTCTCATGTGCCTCCAGGATCTCACTAGGTGTTAGCGCCCCTGGAATGGAAACAAGTTTTAGCTCTTTAGTTTTTTTGATTACTTGCTGGTTAGTATTTGGCGAAATAATGTATTCAGCCCCAGCATGATAAGCTGTCTCCACTTGTTCTTCATTTAATACTGTACCTGCGCCAATTTTCATTTTCCCTGTAAACTTTTCTACCAATGTAGTAATCGCTTCTGAAGTTTTCATTAAACATTCTGGGTCACTTTGATCAAATGTAACTTCAACCAATTTAACGCCGCCTTCTTCTAAAGCAGAAACTAAGTTAACTAAATTTTCCCCGTAAGTTCCACGAACAATTGCAATAATTTTATTTTTTTCGATGTATTCTTTTGCTAAATTTATCATTCGTTCCTCCATTTTTTAATCGTCAATATTTATTTGACATCTTCCAATTTCGGTTTTAGTATCCCCAAAATGCAGGCGGTAACAACCGATCCTATAATAATAGCAGCAATAAACCACAGTTTATTTTCAACAACCGGCAGTACAATAAAACCGCCGTGAGGGACATAACATTGAACATTTCCAATGGCACCAATAACGCAGCCAACAGCCGTTCCTATCATTGTCGAAGGAAGCACTCTTTTAAGATCACTGACTGCAAAAGGAATGGCGCCTTCTGTTATTCCAATGCAACCCATAATTCCTGCTGCCAAAGAAGCATCCCGATCGCCATCATTAAATTTAGTCTTAAAAAAACGTGTCGCTAAAAATATCCCGATTGGAGGTATTGCTACAGCTATACGAAACATCCCATTAGGCGCGTAAACGCCTTCATTCATTAATGCTAAAGTAAACATAGAAACGGATTTAGTGACTGGCCCTCCCATATCAATTTCACCAAATAATCCAATAAAAATTGCAAGCAAAATAGCACTGCTGCCACTCAAATCTCTCATAATATTGGTCAAGCCATTCATTAGAAAACCTAATGGAGTTGCTACAACGTAAATATAAAAGATTCCTAATACGAAAACAGCCACCGTAGGGATAATTAAAATAGGCAAAATCGTTTTTATTGTTTTACTGACTTTCCATTTTTTCATCCATTTAACAAGATAACCTGCGCAAACGCCTAATAACATTGCACCCAAAAATCCTGACTCAACTTCTTGTTGCTCAACGGTAACCGGATTATTAGCTAAATAGCCTAGGACCATTCCTGGAACTAATCCAGGTTTTCCAGCAATTGAATAGGATATATAACCACCAAGTATCGGGATCATCATGGCAAATGCAGAGGTACCTAGCAGATTGATGCTTTGCATAAACTCATTGGTTACCTCTACTTCGCCTTCACTTGTATCTCCAGTAGCTAATGAAATCGCCAGCATGATACCTCCAGCAACAACGGCTGGCATCATAAAAGATACACCGCTTAGAAAAGACTTTTGTATCTCTTTTAAAGTTGGTTTCATTTTCATTTTTCTGCCTCCATCTACCCTAGTTAACCGTTAACTAATTTCTCTGCTTCGTCTAACACTTTATCTGGATGCGAAACTGCATCGTTAACATCCGCATGAACAGTTAATTTGTCTTCAAATCTTTCTTCCTCTTCAATCATCACAGTTACGGCCAAAATAACCACATCCGCTTCTTCGGCTTCTTCTTCTGATACCTCGTTTTCAATCCCAATGCTGCCTTGCGTTTCAATTTTGATCTCATGCCCTCTTTTTCTTCCTTCTTTTTCTAGAGCTTCTTGAGCCATATACGTGTGTGCAACTCCTGTTGGGCAAGCGGATACTCCCACAATTTTCATGATAAATTCCTCCTAATGATTAATAACATTATTTTCTATTTGATAAAGTTGCTTTAAAATAGTTTCTTTATTTCCTACAGCTAATTGCTCTCTAAAACTCTCATCTAGTAGCTTTTTACTAATTTCTGCTAGTATTTTTAAATGTAATGTTCCTTTTTGTTTTTCTGGTATTCCTAATAAGAAAATCAGATCCACTTCGTTTTCTATTTGATCCCACGGGATTTTCTGTAATGTTCTTATAAAACAAATAAATGGTTGCAAAACTTCTTGTGACTTCCCATGAGGGATACTGACACTATGACCAATCGCCGTGGAAAACTCTTTTTCTCGCTCGTTAACGGTCATTAGGTACCTTTCAACATTACCTAGATACCCAACCCCTTTCGTTTGTTCTGCTAAATAATGAAGTACCTCTGATTTGCTACTTAAAGATGAATCTAAGATGATTAATCTTTCATCAATCACATTCCTTCCCTCCTAACGCATTGATGATCTCTGGTTTTGTTTTTGAGAAAAATAATCCTTCAATATTTTTCTCAGATTCCACAATTTTATAAATATCAGACAAAATTCCTTTCACTCTGGAAAAATCCTTTTCAGCTATACAGATCATCAAAATTGTACGAACCAACCTGGAATGCCAACGAATCGGCTTGTCTAACGTCATAATGACTAGCTTACTTTCAGTAACAACATCAGCTGGGGGATGAGGGATTGCCACGCCTGTTGGCAAATCTGTCACTCCGATTTTTTCTCTTTGCCAAACAGCCTCCGAAAAACTAGGAGTGACTGCTTTTAGAGCTGACAATTCTTTTGCCATTTTTTCAATACAATCTTTTTTTGTAGCATATTTTTCGTTTAGAAAGATCAAACGATGATCCACAATAGAAGAAAGGTGATCAAATCGCAAATTCAAGGGACTCTCTGTCTCATCGTAGAATAGATCTAAATAGATTGATAAAACTTTTTTCAAATCCTCTCGGTTCATTAACGGAGAAACTTGTACTACAGGAGTCGTTAACCTTTCAAGATTAACCGAAGAAATGATCATATCAACTTTGCTTAAATCACTCTGATACAACGTGCGAATAGACACAATCTCCAATGTATCATGAGGAAAAAGGACTTTTTTTAAACGATTGGCAATCAATTCTGAGGTACCTATTCCCGTAGGACACACAAGTAAAATTCGATGACTTTCAGAAGAACGATCTACAGCCCCTTGAAAATGAATAGCTAAAAAAGCAATCTCATCTTCATTAAATTGGATAGACAGTTTTGTTTCAAATTTTGATAGCACAAACCAAGTAGTACTATACAAAATAGAATAATTGTTTTTAATTTCTTCTAATAATGGATTCTTTACCGGCATATCCATTTTCAAGCGGTAAATCATCGATAATAAATGATAAAGTATGTTTGTAAATAATTTTTCGTCATCTGTTAGATCAATTTTTAACGACTTGCTCATTTCCAAAATAATTTCTTTTACGATATTTTCATATCTAACCTTAACACCTAACTCTTCCAAATTAGGTTCAAGACCATGAGCAATTAGCTGTTTATTTAGATAATCAAAATCATTTCTATTCAATGCAATATTTTCTAACACTTGAAGCCTTTCAACTAAACCTTTTGTCAAAAAATAGGTGGATAATGATGCAATGTTTTCAGATAACAAATAGTTTTTCTTTTCTATATGGAAATCTTGTTGCACTCGGACTAACAAAACACTAATCGATAAAACTAATGATTGGAAATAGTTATCAGACAATTGGTTAATCGTACTGCTATGGTCATCTTGCACAATGTTTAACACCCGTTGGATTACGCGATTCCCCATTAAAAAATAATCAACTTCTAGAGGAAATTGCATACGGAAATTGCTAGTATTGTCAATCCTGCTCACAATAAAGTAGACGTAATCTTTCATTGCCTTTTGAATATCCGATTCTTTTCCCACAACTTTGGTGCCATTATGATCCGAGTGAATCTCTATATTGCTATTTTTCGTTACCTGTTGAACTTGCTCAATATCATTGGATATTGAGGTCTTACTTACCAAAAATTTTTCAGAAAGCTCTTGATAAGTAATCCTCTTAGTTTCTACCAATAACTGACGTGCAATCGTAATTTGTCGGAAAAAGGGAGATTGATTAAGCATTATATTCTTAGGGATGACTTGCTTTAAAACTTCATGGAAAGCAAGGCAACTTTCTAAAAAGACCCCTCTTCTTGGTACTTTTTTCAACACTGCCACGTTTTGCGGTAATAAAGTTTCTAATTGATTTAAATCCTTATATAACGTACGTACCGAAACTGCCAATAATTCGGCGTAATATTTAACTGGTTTAAAATCTTGACTTTCCAAAAGTAGTTCTAATAACTTTTTTTGTCTCTTATTGATATCATGCATGACTATGATTCTCCTTTAGAGTTAGCGCTTTCTCTATAAATGTAACTTACCATAATTTTTATAATGCGAATATGACAAGTTCGTTCATTATTATTAGTGAACTTTTATTAACGCTTACAAAAAAAGTATTAAGCCAATAAAATAACCTGTAACCCAAATGAGGTCACAGGCTTTCCTTATCTTATCGCGTAATTTTTCTAACGGCTTTTCTTTTGTCAATTCATCAACTGTCTTGTCTACGTACCGTATTTTTGCAACAGTGGTTCTTCCATTTCCTCTACACGAATACCTCAGTTCATTCTTGTGATCGCATTTCCATTTAAGCTAGTACGTCCCCGTTCTTCTACCATAGTATTTTATATAAAAATACTTGATATTCTTAGTAGTACTGTAAGTAGTCTAAAACTTCTTGGTATTTTTTATCCAAAGTTATTTTTTGGAGCTCTTGCAAACATTGCTGCAGGTTATGAACAATTTGTCCATTTTTAGTTGTAGTTGCTCTGCTTTTTATTAACGAATGTAAAACTGCTTCATTTACCATATCAGTAACTGCTCTAAATAGCTCATCTATATGCTCTTCATTTAAGATTTGGTAAGAAGAGACTGCATCCGAAGACGATGGCACCTTTTGATGTGTCGAAAATGCTAAAGTTATTTCACCACTATCACTGCCGACAAAAGCACCCGTTTTAGTAATGCCAACCGTTGCTCTTTTAGAGATACGCTTTAACTGTCGACTACTCAAAGGAATGTCAGTGGCTAGAATTGTTATCACACTGCCTTTTTCTTTTACGGCGCTCTTCTTATAGTATTCAGCGATATCTACTCCAATTGGATATCCAGCTAGCTCTAAGTCTTTTAGTTGACCGTAATTTGTAAGTACAAGACAGCCAAGAGTATATTCTTTTCCGTTAAAGGTTAAGATTCTTGAGGCAGAGCCTATGCCTCCTTTTAATTGATAACAACGCATACCGGTTCCTGCTCCCACTGCGCCTTCTTCAAAGTCACTTTTGGCGGATTGCATCGCTATTTCCACATCTTTTTCTGTAATGGCCATCCCACGAATATTGTTAATTTCACCGTCATTACATTCAAAAACCAAAGGATTAACCGTTCCTGCTGAATCACCGATTTCTTTATTTCTATTGATCGAATAACGAAAAAGTGCATTCATCGCAGTTCCAACAGCAAATGTATTAGTTAATAAAATGGGCGTTTCTAACATTCCTAGCTCTTCTACTTGAAGTAAACCAACACTTTTACCAAACCCATTGGCAACATGCACAGCCGCTGCTAATTTTTCTTTAAATAGCTGGCCCTGGTGAGGGAAAATAGCTGTCACACCAGTTTGAAATTCTTCATTTTTTATCGTTTGATGTCCTACAGTAATTCCAGCAACATCTGTGATTGAATTTTTTCTTCCTTTTTTCATACTCTTACTCCATCTCTATTTATCCAACAAAACTGTAAAAGCGCAGAAAATCGAAATATTCCCTGGTTTCAAACTGTACAGTATAAGGATTTAACAGCTTTGCTTCTGGGTAAAGACTCGCTTTTCTCGCACGATTTCTTTCTTGATAAGTAATACGAATATCAAAAGTTTGCGGAAGGTCAGGAACTTGATAATTTTTTGCTTGTATTGCTTGTTTCATCCCTTGAAAAATCCCATTTTGCGCTACTTCCGGGTGTAAACCAATCGTCGAATCGCCCCAGCCTTGGAGTGTCGCAAAGGTTTCGATTTTTTTATCTGTTTGACGCACTTCCTCACAAATACCTTCATCGCCACTGACAAAAACGACTGGAATCCCCAGCATTGCACAAGTATAACGGTTAATCATAAATTCGCTTGCTCGTTTTCCATTAATTTCAAAGTTTCGAATATAATTTTCACTTGTATGAGAAAGCGGATTTTGATCAGAAAATGAAGCGGAATGATAACCTACCATTGCAACTACATCCACATTATTTTGGATGCCTGACATCATACCAAATCCATCACCACTCCATCCACGATTTAAAACTGCTTCTTTGGGTAGTAAATGCGGGAGAATATTACAAGCTGTATGATGTCCATCTTTAACAAAAATATTTTCTACTCCTGCCTGAATCGCACCTTCACAAGCAGCCGCCACTTCACTACTCATTTCCTGGCAAAAATAATCATACCAGGGACCTTGTTCTGTTTCATTCCATTGACTAATACCAGCCACACCTTCAATATCTGCTGAAATAAATAGTTTCATTTTTTCTCCTTTTTGTTTTAAAAATAATGTCGCAACTTTTTTAAGCAATTGGTGGCAACTCTGCTGATGTGCCTCCAATATTTTATCTATTGGTGGTAACTCTATTGATGTGCCTCCAATATTTTATCTATTGGTGGCAACTCTACTGATGTGCCTCCAATATTTTATCTATTGGGGGTAACTCTATTGATGTGCCTCCAATCGCTTTAACTATTGGGGGCAACTCTGCTGATGTACCTCCAATATTTTATCTATTGGTGGTAACTCTACTGATGTGCCTCCAATATTTTATCTATTGGGGGTAACTCTACTGATGTGCCTCCAATATTTTATCTATTGGGGGCAACTTCACTGATGTGCCTCCAATAATAAAGATAATTAAAAATCAATCAAATTTTTTTAGACCGTTTTTTATTCCCAATAGCGAGAAACCACAATCAGTTCTTCTTCATATTTCGAACCACTAATCTTTGATTTCATTACTTTGGAACCGGGTGTATGAGAATGAATCATTTCATCATTTCCCACATACATACCTACATGATGGATTTCGCCTTTACCCTTTTCATAAGCAAAAAGTAATAAGTCCCCCGGTTTTGCGTCTTTATAAGCTAGATGTTTTCCAGCGGCTGCTTGTTCTGGTGTATCTCTTGGGATGAATATACCATTCACACGATGTAGACTATACATGAAACCCGAACAATCAAATCCACAACCGCTTGTCCCAGCCCAAACATAAGGAAGTCCCAAAAATTGTTCCGCCAAATCAACCATTCCATCGGCAAGAGGACGTCCAGAATAAATCCCTGTTTTTTGCGCTGCTTCTTTTGCAAGATAGGCTTCTCCATTAGGTGAGTTGACTAAATAATCCGCTGTTGTTTCCTCTACCAATTCTAAAACCGTCCCGAAAGCAAGAGGACGCGTTGTGTCTTTAAAATGTAATTCTGTCGTAGGTGCAATCACTGCCACTTGCTCTTTTCTTTTATAACCTTCAGGCATAGCACTTAAATATTCTGTCGGGATATATCCTGGATATCCTTTAGGGTTCTTATCGCTTGCCTGGTCTAAAATAATGACATACGACCAGCCATTTTCTTCTGACAAAACTTCTACAACTGTTCCGTAGGTAACTTCAGAATCTACCAGTCGTTCTTCAAACAGAGTCATGGTATCTTCACTTGTTAGAAAAGTGTGCAGCTTTTCTTTAGATTTGTTCTCTATTTTTAATAATACTTCATTTTCCTTAGGCTCTTTCCATAAAAAAGTTGAGCCAGAGGTAACAACTTTCTTCACGTAACCAGTCCTTTCATTTTTTACTCCTAAAAAGCGACTTTGAAGGTTATTAAGAATGAACTCTTCCATCAAGTCGCTTTTACTTTAACTTAAATTTATTTTTTATTCCATAGATGCTGTTTTAAAATCAAATTGAGCGCCCACTGGATGAGTGATCAAACCATTTATATCTGGCGAACGTAGATGAGCATCCGCTCCTTGGTATATCGGAATCACTCCTAAATCCTCATTTAACACTCGCTCAGCTTCGATCATATCTTGCCAACGAGCCGCAGGATCATTAACATCTTGGTTATTTGCTGCCTCAATTAGTTGGTCGTACTCTTCATTTTCCCAGCTACCGCGGTTATAGGAACTATCTGAAGTAAGAAGTTCTAAAAAGCCCATTGGATCAGGATAATCACCGATCCAATTATTCATAACCATTTCAAAGTCTCCACTGTCAGACCGATCCAACCGCACATTGAGTGGCACATTGGTAATTTCTATACTTATTCCCTCAAGATTTTCTTCTAATACACCTTGCATATATTCTGCCAGTTGTTTTGACTCATCTGTATCAGAAGTCAATAATTCAATGGACAGCTCATCAACCCCTAGCTCAGATTTAGCCGTTTCCCAACTTTCTTGCGCCTGGTCTACATCAGTCTTAAGCGTTGTATCTGCATCTTCTACAAAGTCGACATCTGTTTCTGGATTAGAAGACAGATCGCTCGGAACAAATCCTTTAGCAGCTAGTGAGCCATTGCCTAAGATTGAATCGACAATATGTTCCCGATCTATCAACAAGGAAATCGCTTCTCTCAAGTTTTTATTTCTAAACGGAGAATCTTCTGCTTCTTGGTTCAATTCTAAATACTGAGTCATGGCACTTTCTTCGACGACGTAAGCCTCATGATTCACATTTTGCAACGCTAGTTCACCGCTTAAAGTCACATCATCCATTTGCCCATCTTCAAAAAGATTATAAGCGGTCGACGTTTCTGCGACAACTTCGAAATTAATGGTGTCCAAATTGACTTCATCAGCGTCCCAATAATCTGGATTCTTCTCTAAATTCCAAGAAGTATCTGCACCTGAGCCATCAAAGTTGGTTAATAAAAACGGACCGTTATAAACCGCATTTTCACTAGTTAGAGCATATTCATCTCCATATTCTTCTACTACAGATTCATTTTGTGGGAAAAATGTAGGAAAGGCAAGCAAAGATAAGAAATAAGGGGTTGGTTCCTCCAAATGAATTTCTAGTTCATATTCACTATTTGCTTGAATTCCAAGCTCACTCGGTTCTAAATCTCCATCACTGATTTTTTCTGCATTTTCTACAGGAGCTAACATATAAGCATAACTGGAAGCCGTGTCAGGGTCTACTGTCCGTTGCCAACTATACACATAATCTTCAGCTGTCACTGGATCACCATTCGACCATTGAGCATCTTCTCTTAGATTGATGTTATAAATCAAACCGTCCTCGCTAACCTCTGCTTCTTCACTGGCCCCTGCAAGAACAGGTTCGTTATTTTCATCTAAACGATACAAACCTTCATAAGCGTTATTTAAGGTCGTAAAACTATATGAATCGGTCGCTAATGATAAATCTGCACTTCCCATTTCCCCCGAAAAAGCCATAGAGAATTCTTGGTTTTCAGCCTCTGTATTTTCTTGCGAGCCAGATTGGCACCCTGCTAAAATAAAACTACAAGCAACTAATGACAAATAAATCTTCTTTTTTAAAAAATACTCCAATTTGACCAACTCCTTGTTCTGAATTTTTAGAAAATTCAAGCTATTATTTGTTAGTGTAATGGAAACTTTTTTAAATGTCAATTGTCTTGTAAGGTACATGTTATATTTTTTAACATAAAAATTCGCATTGATATAAACAAGTGGCTTATACCAACACGAACACTTTTTTATCATTTCTAAAAAGGATTATAAAATCTTCCACCATTAATTTGGAATAAAACAAGGGTAATTAAAAATAATATTATTCCAAAAGCAATGACCATATAATCCTTTGCTGTAAATGGCTCTGCTACATACCATGTCCGGTTTTTCTTTTGTCCAAAACGACGCAGCTCCATTGAAGTACTAATGGTATCAATCCGATCTAAACTAGAAAAAATCAAGGGCAATAATATCTGGGCCATCCCTTTTAATCGTTGAGATAGCTTTCCTTTTTTAGACATTTCAAATCCTCGTGCTTGTTGAGCTCGCGAAATACTAAAAAAGTCTTCTTGGACGTCTGGGATATAACGCAAAGCCAGAGCGACTGCGTAACTCACTTTATAACTAATACCGATTCGGTTCAGACTTGAAGCAAAGCTACTAGGATTTGTGGTTAATAAAAAAGCAATGGCTAAAGGAATTGTACAAAAATATTTTAATGCTAAGTTAAACAGATAAAATAATTCTTCTTGAGTAAAGGTAAAACGGCCCCATCCAGCAAAAAGAACATGTCGTGTCCCATACAGGGTAACACCATATTCAGGTTCAAACAAATACACCGCGATAACATTTAATATTGAAAAAAATAAGATGAATTTCATAACAAAAGAAATTTGGTACCATCGGATATTTCCTACTTTAAATAAAGCAAGTGAACCTAGACTAAACAAAATTAAATAACGAGTATCATAGGTTGTCATAGAGGCTACCGTTGCTAGTAACAAGAAAATCATTTTCGCCGTTGCATTGATACGATGCAAAATAGTATTCCCTGGATGAAAGCCTAGTATCTGCTGTTCTTGCATTAGCTGCGCACCTCACGATCATATTGGATAAATTTACGTATAAAGTTCGTTGGATTTTCTAGCTCCAGTTGTTTTGCTAAAGTAAATAAACTGGTTTCTTTTAACGAAGCCTGCTCAATCAACTTCTCATCGGTTAAAACGTCAATAGGATCCGTGTCAGCCAAGAGTTTACCATCACTTATTACTAAGGCACGATTACTATATTCCAACATTAAGTGCATGTCGTGGGTAATCATCACAATTGTTTTTCCCAATTGGTTTAATTCTTCAATAAAGGTCATCATTTCTGAATAGTGTTTAAAGTCTTGACCAGCCGTTGGTTCATCTAACACCAGCATCTCTGGTTCTAAAACAAGAATCGCCGCAATCGTCACGCGCTTTTTTTGTCCGTAACTTAACGCAGCAATCGGCCAGTTACGAAAAGGATACAGACCACAAATTTTTAGGACATGAAAAACTTTCTCTTTGATTTGTTCAGGTTCTTCTCCTCTAAGGACTAGCCCCAAGGCTACTTCATCGTAAATCATCTTTTGCGAAATCATTTGATTGGGGTTTTGCATGACATAGCCAATTTTATCGGCCCGTTCTTTGATTGTTTCATGGTCAAGGGACTGATTGCCCCACTTCATTTGTCCAGAAGGCTGAATAAATCCGCAAATCGCTTTGAATAAAGTTGACTTTCCCGCCCCATTTTTTCCGACAACACTCACCTTTTCGCCTTGATGCAAAGTTAGTGAAAGATGGTTTAATATATAGGGATCTTGTTTACGATACTTAAAAGACACTTGGTCCATAGTAAAAATAGGCGGGCGGGAAGTATTATTATTCTTTTCCGGCAAACCTGCTTGCCAATCGATGACCTTTTGTTTAATGGCAGGTGAAAGTTCATTAAGATAGGATAAGTGTGAAGAATCAACACCCGCGTACTTCATTGCCGTTAAGTATAAAGGTTCTCGTATTCCATTAGCAGCTAACAGATCTGTACGCAACAAAGCATCGGGCGTTTGATCAGCCACTATTTCCCCATCATTAAAAACAATAATGCGGTCCACAGGTTTAGCTAAAGCATCCTCCAAGCGGTGCTCAATGATAATCACTGTTGTTTGGCTACGTTCATGGATTTCGTCAATCAGGCCAATTGCCTCTTTTCCCGTAGCGGGGTCAAGGTTTGCCAAGGGTTCATCAAAAAGTAAGATCGGCGATTCATTAATCAATACCCCTGCCATAGAAACGCGCTGCTTTTGCCCTCCTGAAAGATCTTGTGGTCGTTTAGTCAAATGCTGATCGATTCCAACCGTTTGCGCCCATTGTGCAACCTTTTCTTGCATTTTCTGTTGTTCTACCGCGTCATTTTCTAAAGCAAAGGCAATATCTTCGGCAACCGTCAATCCAATAAACTGCCCATCTGTATCCTGCAAGACTGTTCCTGTTTCAAATGACAAATCAAAAATTGAAGTCTCTTGTAGATCCTTCCCCTTAATCTTTGCGCTTCCAGTAATCTCTCCTTCGTACTTATAAGGAATCAATCCATTGATACAATGAGCAAAAGTGGATTTACCACTGCCAGAAGGTCCCACAACCAGCACTTTTTCTCCCTCATTAATCTTTAGGTTGAGATTCTTTAAAGTCGGCTCAGATTGACTATTGTATTGAAAAGAAAAATTTTGAAATTCAACAACAAGTTTGTTCATACGTACTCTCCTACATGTTTGTTTCTACTTCATTTTTACAAAGAAAAAGAAGATAAGGCTCCCCAATAACCCCTTATCTTCAAAAAAACTAATCTTTTTTCAAACTTCCTTTTTTGGTTTGAGTGGAAGCATAAGCTTTCATCAAAAGTGTTCCGATAACTCCTACGGCAATGGAATTTAGCAAAGTTGAAGATAATCCTTGCACATAAACTTTAGAAGCTGCCTCACTATAAACTAAGACATCTAGTGTAGGAGCAATCAATCCCCAGACAACAGCATGACCGATGACTTGTACAACATTAAAATAAATGATTGCTTTTTTAGTAAATTCGCCACTTTTAAGGTCAACTTTACGCGTAGCCCAACCATAGACGGCTCCAATAAGACCAGAACAAACAATCCATGTCCACCAAGGAAAGCCATAAGTTAAGTCTTTAAGCGTATGTCCGATTAATCCAATTAAAGCGGCTGGTAGCGGTCCGTATAGGGCTCCCATTAGGGATAAAAAAGGATAGGTTGTCTCGATATTTGTATTCGGAATTCCGGATGGAATGGTTACAAAGCGTCCTAAAATAACAAACAAAGCCGAACCAATCCCAATGGCAACGATCGTTTGCACAGAAAAACCTTTTTTCATTTTCACACCTCTTCATTTCTTCTCTATGAAAAATATCCTACCCCTTTTTATATGATGGGTCAATACGAAAGCCTCTCAAAAGGAATTTCTGAGAACCCATTATTCGGTTTTTAAATTTGCAATAATTATAAAATATAAATCGACTTCGTTAGCGGTAATTTTTTCCCAATATTATTTTTTTCGAGATTCTCCTAATTTTGTCCCTTTCTAGAGTTAATCTGCTTGGCTTCCTCTACTATATATACGCAAAATTAGCTGTTTTCATTTTTGAATAAAAAAATAGTTATGAAGGTAATTTTCTCCTCTATTTTTAAACTTTGACAATCATTTCTCTTGTAGTTGAAATTCTTATCATATTCCGCTAAAATCAAGTTGTTTCGGTATAAGAAAAGGGACGTTGAAGAATTTTTCAGCGTCCCTTTCTTAATTTACTATTATGACCTTTTAATAATTCACTGAATAAAATAAATTAAATAATCAAAATACAAAAACAACAAAGCTAAATCTCCAAAAGTTAGCTTCTTAAGTCTAACTTATGAAGGTTGTCACAAAACAATGTTTTCATTTGGTATCTTTTGATTCATTTGAAACTTTTTTAAATTGCTTTATTTTTCATTTGTATATATATATAAAATCCAAGATCAGGCCTATTATAGCCAACACAATCGCTACGTAAAAGGCATTTGTAAAGTTCCCTTGATTATTTTCTGCAATGGCTGAAGCAACTCTAGGACCAAAAAATGCTGCTGTTGAGTAGCCTATAAAAACGATCCCGTAATTCGTTCCTTGGTTCATCGGACCATAATTTTCCATAACAATAGACGGAAAAACACCCATTACTCCGCCAAAACATAATCCTAACCCAATAATTCCTACAGCAAATGCCCCGCCAGAGGAAAAAAACGTCAACACAAGTAAAGAGAGACTGACAACTGTATAAATGACTAATAAAGTTTTAGCACGTCCTAAAACGTCAGATATCGTTCCCCAAACAACACGTCCTAAACAATTACATAATGAATACAAGCTTACATAAAAGGCTGCCGTACGCATAGTTAAATGAAACATTTGTTGACCGATAACTGCCGCGTTTGAAGCAATCATGAGCCCCGAGAAAGAACCCACGAGTAGCATGATAATAATCAAATAAAATTCCCTTGTTCGCAGCATTTCTTGCCAATTTTTATCATACGCATTTCTCGTTGTTCTAGGATTTTTGGCGCTCCATCCTTCTGGTTTGTAATTTTCAGGAGCCCTTTTTATGAAAAAACTGGCAATTAATACTACAATAAGATAGGTAATTCCCATCATTTTAAATGCAAACATCACATCTTTTGATTCAATTAAAGCAGTCGCAATCGGAGCTGCAATAATTGCCGCGCCACCCATGCCAGCCGTAATTAATCCAGAAGCCAAGCCACGTTTATCTGGAAATAGACGAATGGTATTACTTAAACAACTTGAATAAGCAAAACCCTGACCAAGCCCCGAAAGAACACCATAAGTTAAATAAAGCATCAGCGGAGATTGCGCAAGTCCGGTTAAGAAAAAACCTAGCGAAAAAGCGACTCCCCCTACCGCAATAACCCACTTTGCTAATCCTTTATCTGTTAAAAAGCCACCTAAAACCATTGTGATTGGTCCTACAGCTGCATTGATCGTAAAAGCCAACATAATTTCTTCCATTGACCAACCTTTTACTTGGCTCAAAGGTCCAGCAAAAACACTAAAAGCGTAAATTGCTCCTGTGCATAATAAAACAGCAGTAGACGCTACGAGTATCTGCCATCGATTGATTGTTTTTTCCATTTGATTCCTCCACCTATTTTCATATATTTAAAAAAACCAATAGT
Source organism: Tetragenococcus solitarius NBRC 100494 (assembly GCF_001544195.1). Taxonomy (GTDB): domain Bacteria; phylum Bacillota; class Bacilli; order Lactobacillales; family Enterococcaceae; genus Tetragenococcus; species Tetragenococcus solitarius. Next base: position 3,097 of record NZ_BCPY01000027.1, on the reverse strand, counting down.
AAATTTCTACAAGGTTTCTTTTACCGATATTTTTCCAGCAATTCGTCCAAAGGTAAAAATATCTGCTAGTGAATTCCCACCTAAGCGGTTCCCAGCGTGAATTCCTCCCGCAACCTCACCGGCAGCATATAACCCAGCGATAATATTTCCTTCTTTTGTTAATACATGAGTAGAAGTGTCAATTTTTAAACCACCCATTGTATGATGAATAGCAGGTTTTCTCGGCGTAGCATAAAACGGTGCTTTTTCCACCTTTAAATCAAAAACATTTTTACCAAAGGCTAGATCTTTTCCTCGATCAACATAGGAATTATATTCTTCAATCGTTTTTGTTAAAATTTCTGGTTCGATATTGATTTGTAGCGCTAAATCTTCAATAGTATCTCCTTTAAAAAGCGTTCCTTCAGCAACTTGCTGGTCAATTTTTTCTTGTGAAGTATTGTAGGCTGTCTTTTTAATTTCTTCATCAGCAATCAAGTAGAACAAGCCGCCGTTGTTAATAGCTGCATTTGACAGTACATCTCGGCTTTCATACTCATTAACAAAACGCTTGCCTTGTTGGTTTACCATTACAAAATTGGCTGGTGGAACCTGTAATCCACTAAACAATGCTCCTGTATTAGGATCGGAGACAGGCATCATTTGAGAAAAGCCCATTCCAGTTAAGCCAGCATTTGCACTTTGTCCAAGTAGAATACCATCTCCTGTAATGGAAGGCGCATTGGATGTTTTGATATCATCATCAATTTGTGACCAATAGGTGTTATATTTTTTCAACATTTGCGTATTTGCCCCAAAACCACCCGTTGTTAAAATAACCGCTTTTGCGTGAATTGTGATTTTTTGTCCTTTACGACCTCGTCCAACCACACCTACAACATTTCCTTTGTCAAAAAGAAGTTCTTTGACAGCTGTATCGGTAATGATTTTTCCATCGTTTTCTTCAATATAATTTTTTAGTGTTTCAATATAAGCATAGCCCACGCTCTTTAATGGTTTATGACCACGACGCCATTTTGCACCAACAGGCATGTCTACTTGGTCCTTATCAAATTCAACGCCAATATCTTCTAACCATTCGACAGATTCCAAAGCTTGGTCCGTTAAAGTTTTCACTAAATCGTAATCTCCATAAATAGTAGTACCATTTAGATCTGTTCTTTTACCTCCTAGATAAGTTTGGATACGATGCCAAACTGGTGAATCAAATAAAAATTCTTTTTCTCCTTCTGTTTTTGTTAAGTAATCCGTAATTTCCTGTTTTAGCAAGCAAAAATCTTCTTGATATTCAGTGTCAATTTCTTTGTCCTCCATTTGAAGGATCTCTTCAAGGGTACTCCTTTCCCCTGGTAAGGCGGCAAATGTCTTTTGCCATTCAGGCTTTGCTGCATTCATTGGCCCTCCTGCACGAACCGTATTTCCTCCAATAGAAGCTGCTTTTTCCACCAAAAGAACTTCTCGCGACTCTTGTAAGACGCTAACAGCAGCGCTTAACCCTGCACCGCCCCCTCCAATAACGACGACATCTGTTGTATACTCCTTATCTTCTGTATCCATTGCACTAAAAGCTTGAGGACGCTTTTTCAAAATATCTGGATTGGCACCGGCGAGTTTTACCGCTTTAGCAACTCCATCTATTACTCCTTTACTTGTAACAGAGGCTCCAGAAATGGCATCGACATTCAACGTCTGCCCCTCAATAATTTCTTCTGGGATACGCGTAAATACAACATCCGCAATTCCAGCTGATTCCCCTGAGTTGTCGATATCAATTGCTTCAATACGATCATTGCTGACTGTAACAGACATTGGTAAGTCACCATTATGTCCAGGAGTGGTGACCTGATAGGTCCCAGCTTGATAAGAAATTTCTTCTGGAATATTTAAAATATTTGCTACTTCAGTAAAACGTATAAATTTTCTAAAACAACTTTCTAAAAATTCACGCGTTCCTTCATCTTTTAAATTTCCATTCTGATCAAAAGCCTCATGAGCTTTACCTAGTAGAAATTCGTTTCCAGGCATCACTGTTGCATTAACCCCGGGGGCATCCAAAATTTGTCGTAAATGAAGTTGGGCGCGAGAAGATCCCTGTACATCATAAGAAGCTCCTACAATCATGACTGGTTTCCCATCTAGCGGGTGGATTTTATAGGAGAACCATTCTAAAAGACTTTTTAAAGCAGAGGGGATAGAATGATTATGCTCTGGTGTAGAAATAATCACACCATCTGCCTTTTCGACTTTCTTCATTAGCGTTTGAATCACTTTGCTATTTGTCTGATCATCTATTTCATCAAACATAGGTACATTTTTTATCTCCAAGATTTCGATCGTTGCTATCTCAGAAAATTGTTTTTGTATAAACTGTAATAGTTGTCGATTATTCGATTTTTCAGCGTTTGTTCCAACAATTCCAATCAATTCCATTTTGTCATTGTCCTTTCCTTTTTATATGTTTTTCCACGAAAATGAATTTACATCCTTTTTTCTAGTCGATCGCTCTTTAAGAAGATGACGAGTCATTTCGACAAATAAAAGGAATTCGGTAAAGCAATCTTCTAACTCCGCAATTTTTTCTTTGTCGTTTAAATTCCCTTCTTCATCAAAAGCCTGTAAGGACTGCCCTAATAAAAATTCAGCGCTGGGCATGATTCTAGCCTTTACTTCTGGTGCATCTAAAATTTGGCGAAGATGAGCTTGTGCTCGGGAAGAACCTAACGAACCATGTGAGGCCCCTGTAATCATTACTGGTTTATCAACTAGAGGTTTTGTAGTATAAGATAGCCATTCAATCAAACTTTTTAAAGCCGCTGGAACAGAATGATCGTATTCAGGAGTACTAATAATCACCCCATCTGCTGCTTCGATTTTATCTGATAGTTCTCGGATTTCCATAGGTGCTATCCGCTCTTCTGGTTCATTAAATGCGGGAAATCCTTTAATATCAAAAATTTCCATTTGGATATTTTTTGAAAAATGTTTTTTCATGAATTGAAGTAACTTCCGATTCGTTGATCGTTCTGAAGTGCTTCCTGTAATTCCGACTATTTTCATTTCCTTTCTCCTTTTCATGTGATTAATTGATCCAAAATTT
>NZ_BCPY01000026.1 GCF_001544195.1 Tetragenococcus solitarius NBRC 100494 | reverse complement strand
TTTTTGATCGTTTGAAAACTATTGTATCAATTGAATATATTCCTATTCTGAGTGTTTCCTTTTTTATTAGAAACTTTGAATAGTAAATGGCTAAAGCAAAAACTACAAATAATTGTTGAAAACGGCGCAGGAGTTCATTATAATAAGCTTATTTCAGTAGAGGAGCTAGCTGTTATGATGCAAAAAATTCAACGATTTCATTTAACTGTTTTTCAAATAATCTCACTCGGGTTTGCTAGTTTAATTTTGATAGGAACGGGTATGTTAATGCTTCCTATTTCGTCTAAAAGTGGCGAGTTTACTTCTTTTATAGACTCGCTTTTTACAGCTACATCAGCTACTTGTGTGACTGGCTTAACTACGCTTACAACGAGTGAACATTGGACTTTTTTTGGACAGGCGGTTATTTTATTACTCATTGAAATCGGCGGTTTAGGTTTCATGTCAATTCCAGTGATGTTCTTTGTTCTTTCAAAAAGGAAGATTAGTTTAAGTATTCGGATGGTTCTACGAGAAGCGTTAAATTCCGAAGAAATGTCTGGAGAAGTACATTCACTGCTGCGCTTATTAAAAATTGCGCTTAGTATACAGGGATTAGGAATCGTTTTATTAGCACTGCGTTTTGTTCCTCTGATGGGCTGGCAGAAGGGATTATGGTATAGTCTTTTTCACGCTATTTCAAGTTTCTGTAATGCAGGGTTTGACTTATTTGGAAATAGTTTGGTTTCTTTTCAAAAGGATCCTTGGGTTTTAATGGTAATAAGTTTTTTAATTATCGCAGGGGGTCTTGGTTTTTTTGTTTGGAGTAGCTTATTGTCATTGATTAAACGAAAGATCCATTTGAATCTGCATAGTCAAATTGCTCTTTTAGTGACTATTAGTCTATTAGTCTTAGGAACTTTGGGTTTTTTCGTTACAGAATATCACAATCCTGTTCTCTTTGTTGAAGAGAATCCGGTAAAACGTTTCTTTAATACCTTTTTTATGGCTGTTACGCCACGTACCGCTGGTTTTTTCTCCATTGATTATGCTTCAATGACTCATGCGGGATTAATGTTAACTATGATTTTGATGTTTATTGGAGGAACTTCTGGATCGACGGCTGGTGGACTAAAGACGACAACACTTGGCGTATTATTAATTCGAATGCACAGTACATTTAAAGGCCGAAGCCAGGCAGAGTTTCATGGACGTATGATTAAAGAAGGAACTGTTATGCGTGCGTTTAGTCTATTCTTTCTATTTTTAACACTGATTATTTTAAGCTCAATTATTCTTTCCATCACAGAGACTATCCCTGATGTTAATGGTTTGGGGTTAGAGTATATCGTATTTGAAGTGATTTCAGCAATTGGAACAGTAGGACTTACTATGGGCCTGACACCTGATTTATCAGTTATTGGGAAAATAATTATTGTATTGTTGATGTTTATAGGTAGAGTAGGAGCGATGACCTTTTTCTTCTCCCTTGTTGTACGTGCAAATAAAAAAGAAGCTAAATTTAAATACCCAGAAGAAACAGTCATGATTGGCTAGTTATTTTGTTGGTAATTAAACTTATGGTCTATTTTTTATAGAACATACAGTGGAAATGATTCATATAAATAGGCATTCGTTTTTAGACTATAAATAACGCTTGCCCATTTGAATTTTTTTGCTGTTTATAATAGAATAAAGTCGTTCAAAACATTGGACAACAATATCCGTAAATAGCGTTCCACTCTTGGTCGCTATTTACGGATATTATTTTTAGTTTTAAATGTCTTTAAATTATTTGGGAGCCAACCCTTTAATCAACAATTCTACCCACTGTTTTGTATAAGGGGCAAGATTTTCATATATTTTTGGATTAGATATTCCTTCAACTGTGGCTTGAAAATAAAGTAATAAAAATTCATCGGAATATTTCAGATCTATTTTACCTTCCTTGCGACCGCGGTGAAAAAGATCAAGCATCATATCCCTCGACTGTTTGGTATATAACTGCATCAAAACAGAAAGCCCATTTCCTTTTGCAGTTGTTAGATAAGCCATCAAGTCAAGATAAAATTGATGATGGACTTGTTCAAGATAATCCATTTTGTTATAACTTAAGGATACAAGCGTTTCTTCAAAGGGCTGTTTTTGTTCAGTTATTATTTCGGCATCGCTGATCATTTTATTAATAAATCGCTTAAAAACTTCATGAATGATACGTTCTTTGTTGCCGAAATATTTAAAAATGGTCGTTTTCCCAACGCCTGATTTTTCCACTAAATTGTCTATTTTTAGATTTTTTATCCCATTTTCTGTATTCATTAAATGAAAAGCAGCGATTAACACCTGATTTTTTTCTCGCTGGTTCTTTTCTCAAACCCATTCAATGTTTTACCCACTTTCCGAAAATATTTTTAAACAAATAGTTCATAATTTTTTCTTCATATATTATATATTGAAAATTATAGATTAACAATTCTTTTTAGTTCTTAATTCAATTCATTTTAAATTGACCTTTTATTTTTGTATGAATATAATGAGTTCGTAAATGAACTTTGGTTAGTGAAGTGATTCATTTCAAAAGCATGTGTGGTGCCTGTTAGAAAATATTTTACTTCTAAACTGGAAAGCATATAACAAACGAAGATAAAGGAGCTATGTGTAATGTCAGAGATTGTGAAGGTTCAGAAGTTACAAAAAAGTTTTGCTAAGGTAGAAGCACTAAAAGACGTATCTTTTACCGTTCATTCAGGAGAAGTCGTTGGGTTCATTGGTCCTAATGGCGCAGGTAAATCGACAACACTTCGGATTTTACTAGGGATTATTAACCGAAATGCCGGAGAAGCAAAAATTTTTAATAAGGATGTCTGGCAAGAAAGCTTGGAAGTTCATAAACGAATTTCCTATGTTCCTGGTGATGTTGCTTTATGGGGAAATTTGACAGGCGGAGAAATTATTGATTTATTTATGAAATTACACGGGAATGGAGACAAGGGTAAAAAAGAACGCCTTATTCAGCGCTTTGAATTGGATCCTAGCAAAAAGGCCAAAAGTTATTCGAAAGGGAATCGCCAAAAAGTAGGACTCATTGCTGCTTTATCTGTAGAATCCGACTTATATATTTTTGATGAACCTACTTCTGGCTTGGATCCTTTAATGGAAGCCATTTTCCAAGAAGAAGTGGAGCAATTAAAGAAGAGTGGAAAGGCTATTTTACTTTCTTCTCATATTCTAAGTGAAGTAGAACGTTTAGCAGATAGGGTGGTCATTATTCGCGCAGGCCAAATCGTTGAATCGGGTACATTATCAAAATTGCGTCATCTTACACGTCCGACCATTACAGTAGTGACTAAAGAACCGATTAAAGAATTAGCAGATACTTCTGGTATACATGATTTTAAAGCTATTTCACCTTATCAAGCAACATTTTCAGCCGATCAATCGGTGGTCAATGATATTATGATACAAATGACAAAACTGGGGATTGAGCAAATTGAATCAGTTCCTCCTACCCTGGAAGATTTGTTTATGCGTCACTATGAAGGTTAGTTTTGTGAGAGGAGGAGAGGAATTTGAACGAAAAGATTGCTCGATGGCATTTATTATTTATCCAATATTGTAAACGAGATTGGGCAAAGATCATTTTTTGGCTATTCGGTCTAGGTTTATTTTCTGGAGGATTTGTACCCGCTTTTGAAGAAATTGCCAAAGGGCAGGGCTTAGTGGGAATGTTTGAAACGATGAAAAATCCCGCAATGATTTCCATCGTTGGCCCAACTCCCATTGAAAAGGCCGTAGACTATACGATAAGTGCCATGTATGCCCACGAAATGTTACTTTTTTGTAGTTTATTTGCAATGATTATTTCAACTTTACATGTGATTAGTCATACACGCAAAGAAGAAGAACAAGGATTAAGCGAAATGGTTCGTTCTTTTCAAGTGGGAAGACAGGCCAATTCTTTGGCAGTAATAGTAGAAACTTTTGTCATAAATCTATTATTAGCTTTTTTCATTAGTGGATTCATAATGCTTTTTAACGTACAAAGCTTTGATTTAGAAGGAGCTTTATTATTTGCCAGTGCGATTAGCTTATCGGGAATGCTAGGAGCTATGCTAGCTTTAGTTTTTGCTCAACTAATGTCGACTTCTTCAGGAGCTGTGGGAAGCACACTTGGATTTATTGGACTTTTGTACATTTTACGAGCAGGCAGTGATGTGTCTAATCTAGACTTGTCAACACTGAATCCAATGGGATGGACCTATTTAACTTATCCCTTTACAGAAAATCATTGGTTACCTTTACTTTATAGTGCGATTTTATCTGTTGCCTTATTCTTTTTCGCTAGCTTTTTAGAAAATCGGCGTGATATGGGAACTGGATATTTTCCAGAAAGAGGAGGAAAACCAGAAGCTAAGCGAACTTTACTCTCTATTCATGGCTTACTATTTAGAATTAGTCGAACAACGATTATCAGCTGGTTACTCGCTTGCTTCATTCTGGGAGCAACTTATGGTTCAATTTATGGGGATATGGGAGTTTTTCTTTCCAGTAATGAACTCGTCGAACAAATGTTTAGCCAAGAGGGAAGCTCGATTGAAGCTTCATTTACAGCAACTATTATGTCTATTCTTGTTTTATTAACGACGATTTTGCCTATTTCTTTAATCAATAAACTATTTACCGAAGAAACGAGTTCGCGTTTTAGTCAGATTTTTTCGACAAAGGTAAGTCGTACTCGCTTATTTATGACAACAGTTTGCTTAGCAGTGGTAGCAGGCATGGTAGGAGTTTTTTTAGTATCTACTGGATTGGGCACAGCAGCAATTGCTGCAACAACTGGAGATTTTGAATTACAATTTAATGACTTTTTAGCAGCCGGCTATAACCTTTTTCCAGCATTGCTTTTCTTTGTAGGAATCGCTTCAGTATTCTTAGGGTGGTTGCCGCAGCTAAATAAGATAGTTTACGTCTATCTTGTTTATACCTTCGTGTTAAATTATTTTAAAGACATTCTTGACTTGCCTGAATGGATAAATAAAACGGCTATATTCAATTGGCCCGCTGAAATACCAATAGAGAGCTTTGATGTGACGATTTTTGCAGTCATTAGCGTGATTAGCTTAATACTGATTGTCATTGGATGGTTAGGCTATAGAAGACGGGATTTGGTAGAAAATAATTAAGATTTATGAAAAAATGAGTCTTTCTCACTAGGTCAGCGATCTATTATCAAGTAAAAGTTATTCATTCTTTTTGAAACTAGTGACTTGAAAATTCCATAAAATATTGTTATGCTGTTTTAGGTAATGATGTTTGATTTTTCAAATACATTTAAATAAAAAGCAGGTTGAAGCGCAAGCTTTCAAGACGTTCTTCCAAGGGTGAGGAAGTTCTTGTTAGCGTGCGCTTTTTATGCTTTTATCTAAAATAGAAAGGATGAAGAAAGTGAAGCTCTACCAACAAACAAAAGAGCAGATAAAAAAAGATTTTCAAGTTGACCTAGAAAATGGGTTAACAGACGAACAAGTAAGCCGACAACGTGAAAAATACGGCGAGAATAAGCTGCCCGAAAAAAAGGAGGATCCTTACTGGAAGGTCTTTCTTAAAAATTTCAAAGAGCCGATTGTCATTGTATTGATGGGAGCAATCGTCCTGTCATTATTAAGTGCTTTTCATGACATTCAAATTCAAGGAAATACGGAAAGTGGATATGAGTCATTATATGAAGCCGCAGCTATCTTTATTTTAATTATTATCAATGCTTTTTTAGGTTTTTGGCAAGAAATTAGTGCGCGTAAAAGCTTAAATGCACTAAAAGAAATGAATAGTCGAAATACAACGGTATTGCGTAATGGAAAGTGGCAGACGATTCCGGTGAACGAAATGGTCGTTGGTGATATTGTAAGCAACCAAGTAGGCGATTTTGTGGAAGCTGACGTTCGCTGGTTAGATGTCAATGAACTTCAAGTGATTGAATCTCATTTAACGGGCGAAGCTGATGCGATTGAAAAAAATACGGAGGCAATTAACGAAGACGCTGAACTTGGTGATCGAACCAATATGGGTTTTTCTGGTTCTACGGTTTCTAACGGTCAAGGAATCGGCGTGGTTGTTGCTGCAGGAGCGAATACCGAATTAGGGAATATCGCTCAAATGATCGAATCGGTTGAAACGAAACCATCACCACTTCAAAATACTGTTAATAGACTAACAAAAACCCTTATGTGGGTTTCTGCTGGTGTTGTTGTGTTCACTCTTATCGCTGGAATTATCCAAGCAGGCGAGCTTAGTTTTGAATCTATTGGTTCGGTATTATCAACTTCGATTGCACTGGCCGTTGCCTCTATCCCAGATGCCCTGCCAGCGGTGTTGTCGATTGTATTAACGATTGGTGCTAGTTCTATGGCTAAAAATAAGGGTCTTATTAAGTCATTAAACAGTGTGGAAACTTTAGGTGCGACTTCCTATATTTGTTCGGATAAAACCGGAACATTAACCAAAAATGAAATGACTGTTGTCCAATATTATGCCAATGGTCATAAATACGAAGTTACAGGGTTAGGTTACACGCCTAAAGGTGAAATTAAAAATGCTGGAAGTGATCCAGTTTCTGCTTCCAAGGCCTTTTTATACGGTGCCGTTTTATGTAATGACTCTTCGGTACAAGAAAATGAGCAGGGAGAATATACTCCTTTAGGAACACCGACAGAAGTCGCTTTAACTGTGTTAGGTAAAAAAGTGAATATCAGCCGAGAAGATTTAGAAAAAGATAAAGAGATTATTCGCACACTCCCTTTTTCAAGTAGTCGTAAAATGATGAGTGTGGTCGTTAAAGAAAACGGCAAGTATACCTTATATACCAAAGGCGCACCCGATGTGATGATCAATCGTAGTGCTGGCGTTTTAAAAGACGATGAAGTAGACCAAACGGAAGAAGAAAAAAATAACTTCTTATCGATCGTTGATGGTTATGCTGATGACGCTTTGCGTACATTAGCTGTTGGACAAAAAGAAATTAGCGAAGATGAAGCTTTAAATGGTACAGCAGAAACTTTAGAACATTCTCTCGTATTAACAGGTGTGGCTGGAATTATTGACCCGGCGCGTGAAGAAGTGAAAGTCTCTGTTCAAACATTACACAATGCCAACGTTGAAGTGGTTATGATCACAGGAGATCATGAAAAGACTGCACGAGCCATTGCATTTGAACTGGGAATTGTAGATAGTAAAAAAGCTCCTGTAGTTAAAGGGGCAGAAATCGAAAAAATGACGGATGACGAGTTGTTCGAAACAGTTAAAACAACCAATGTTTACGCTCGTGTATCTCCTGAACATAAACAACGGATTGTTAAACAATTACAAAGAGATGGTCAAATCACAGCAATGACGGGTGATGGTGTGAATGATGCTCCTGCATTGCGAGTTGCTGATATTGGTATTGCTATGGGGATTGCCGGAACAGAAGTAACGAAAGATTCTGCCGATTTGGTTTTATTAGATGATAAATTTACCACAATTGAAAATGCTGTTAAAAGCGGTCGTACCATTTATGGCAATATCAAAAACTTTATTCGCCATGAATTGACAACCAACGTGGCTGAAGTTTTATCTATATTAATTGGTTTGCTATTTTTCACTCAAACCGTTGGTCACGTATCTGGCGCTACGCCAACACTAACTGCTTTAATGGTACTATGGGTAAATATGATTAGTGATGCCGTTCCGTCCTTTTCTTTAGGTTATGATGTTCCAGAGGCAAATATAATGGAAGAAGACCCACGTGATCCAAATGAATCAGTATTGGCAAATTACATTTGGTCGCGCGTGTTAATTCGTGGTTTCTTCATGGGACTATTGGTTTATGTAGCATTCCTTTGGGCTGCTCATGAAGGAATGACAAGTAGTCAAGCTCAAACGGTTGCTTTTTTGACCTTGGTTTATGGGCAATTATGGCATGTATTTGATGCGCGCAGTACCAGGACATTATTTGAACGAAATCCTTTTGAAAATAAATATTTAGTGGCAGCTGTTTTATTTGCTGGAATGACTTCTTTCTTAGTAACAATTATTCCATTCTTTAACTTAGTGATGGGGACAGCTCCGCTTGATGGTTTTGTTTATCTAATCGTTTTGTTTGTTCCTGCATTGCCTACACTGATTTTGTCAGGAATTAAGGAATTATTTGGAGTTAAAATCTGGTAATGAGCTAATGCTAAGTACTCAATATATTGGTTTCAAGTGTTTAAAAATAATAGTTAATTGAAAAGAAAAAAGACTGGTAAAATGAATTTTCATTTTTCCAGTCTTTTTTTATTACAAATTTTAAGCTTTTTTCGCTTATAAAAGCTAGCAAGATCGTCTTGTTGTTTAGAGAAATAAGAACTTTATGCTGGGTCATTATTTGGCGCATGGCCAAGTTCAGCTTGAATCATCCATATATTTTTTTCGATATCTCTTTTGTAAGCAATAAAGATATCTTGTGTGGAATCATCGCCTTCTTCGCCAGAAATTTCAATTCCTTTTTGATAAAGGTCTGCTAAATAGCGATAGCCAGATACCAAAGTTTCTAATCGTTCGCTCATTGAACGATCCCAAGTGCCAACTTCATCTTTGATTCCAGTATGATCCGCAAATTCTTGTAGGGTGGAATAAGGCGAGCCATCTAAGGCAACCAAACGTTCTGCAATTTCATCTAATTGATCGTTAATTTCATCCATATAATCATCCATCATTGGATGTAATGTTAAGAATTCTGGACCGCGCATGTACCAGTGGGTTTGATGGATAACAGCCGCGAACTGACTTAAATCTGCTACTAATTGATTTAATGTTTCTTTTGTCTTTTCAAATTTCATTGAAAATTCCTCCTCTTTTTTGTAAGTTAAACATATCATCTAATTGATAATAGTTATCAATTATTCTTTACGACTTCCGCCTAACCTGCGATCTATAAATCAAAAAAATATTTCCTAGAATCACGCTCCTTTAATAAAGATAAGAAAGACAGATTAGAATTATTATAATCTAATAAATATTTTAAGCGATTTTATATAAAATTACAATCCTTTTTTGAAGAATTCTTTGACTTATTTATTAAAAAACAATAGCTTCTTCCTCTGTACTTAAAAGCATATTCATCCTAGTTTATACGTTAAATTTCTTCTAAACCTTCGTAATCAAGAAGCTGAATGGTTTGTTTTTCTCTTTTAATCAATTGTGCGCGTTCCAAGGATTTCAATTTACGCGATAATGTTTCTGGGGTGGTTCCAAGAAAAGCGGCCAATTCTTTAATCTTCATAGGAATTTTTACTTGGGAACTTTCTGTAGCTTTCGCTAAATCCAAGAGATAGATAGCCAGCCGTTCTTCAATTTTTTCCATCGTGAGAAATTGAGTCTGCTCTTCAACTTTGGCATTTTTTTGGGCATTAATGGTTAAAAGTTTTAAACTTAATTGTGGGTAAGCTTTTAAAAGCCCTTGAAAATCACTTTGTTTTAATATACAAACTTGAGTTTTTTGTAAAGCTTCCCCAAAAAGATTACTATTCTCAACGCCAAATATGGCATTTTCTCCCTCATAGCCACCAGGTTCCACGACCCTTAGTAATTGTTCTTTGCCGCTTGGGGAAAGTTGATAAACTTTGAAAAGCCCATAAGCGACAATTACAAGCTGTGGATCATCATAAGGAGAAAGAACGGTCTCTCCTTTTTTAAAGGTAATATGTCGAACAAGCTGGTGAATCTTTTTTTGATCTTCCCAATCTAAATGATTAAATAAAGGAACCAATGTGACACATAAATGTTCTTTTTGACTCATAATCAACCTCTTTTATTCTTCATCTTCGTCTTCTTCTAAACCTTCAGAAACCTCATGTCCCAAATAACTTTGGATGACAAAGATTTGGTGTTTTATCCAAGTATTTAACTGTTTTAAAAAATCTGCGATACCAAATTTGTTTTCATTTTCTGCTAGGGTAATTCCTCTAGTAATAAATAGTAATTGCGTCGCAAAGTCTTTGACCGTCTCCATCAACAGAAAGCTTGCTGTTTCATATTTTAAACGACCATTTTCTTCCAACATGCTATATTGGGTGAACTCCTCTGTCGTTGTCGGGATCACTTCTCCTTCATCTAACATCAAATGATTCAATTCGTCAAATAACCGGTCTTCTTGGTTGATTAATTGGGGGAAGACTTCTTGAATAAAGCTTTGATCTGTTCCTTTTACATAATAAACGATTTGTCTTAATTTATTCTGTTGAATGATGAGATTTGATAAAATATGTCCTACCATCGCTCCAGCTGTCGGTGTATGATGGTCAATTTCACTTTGCTGTAATTCTTCTTGGTATTTTTCTTTTGGACTCATTAAGAAAGCTCCTTTGTTTTTGTGCTTTCTACGGTGTAACCGACTTTTTCAATCGCTTTTTTGAGAGCTTCGGCATTTGTCAACGCTGGGTCGATTTCAACTTTGACCTTACTTGCATTGAATAATACCTTCACTTTTTCCACGCCATTTTCTTTTTTCACTGCTTGTTCTATTTTTTGCATGCATGAGGGACAAGTTAATGTTCCTAATTGAATAATGACTTTTTCCATAATAAAATTCCTCCTCTTTATTTTCTATTGTTAGCATAAAATATTTTATAAAAGAAAAAATTGATAGCTATCAATTTTTATGCTTTTTTCTTTGTACCGAGTAAGAGCCTCATCCCATTAAAAATGACAATCAAAATACTTAGTTCGTGAACAAACATCCCACTTGCCATATAAATATAGCCGAAAATTAAACCAATAAGCAGCAATAAGACAGTGGCAAGTGCAATCATAATATTTTCTTGCATGTTAAGGGCGATTTTTTTCGTAAGATGGTAAGCTTTGGCGATTCTTTCGAAATTTGATTTTATCAAAACAACATCGGAGGTCTCAATTGCAACTTCTGTTCCGCCGCCCATGGCTATTCCCACATCACTTAAAGCAAGGGAAGGACTATCATTTACGCCGTCACCGACAAAAGCAACTTGATGCCCCTTTTTTTGTAACTGACGAATATAATCCGCCTTGTTTTCTGGCAGTAGGTTGCCGTAAACTTTGGTGATCCCCAGCTCTTGGGCAATACTTTCTGCGGTTTCTTGGTTGTCGCCGGTTAGCATAATGAGGTCCTTAATACCCGTTTGTTTTAAATGAGCGAGTGTTTCTTTTGTACCGGGTCGAATTTGATCTTTAATGCCTATTAATAAGGATAGCTGACCGTTAATCGCAACCATCACTAAAGAGTGTCCCGTAGATTGCAGTTGATGAATGTCTTTTTTGACAGATTTGGAGAGGGAGACATGGTGATCTACCATTAATGACTGGTTTCCAATCAACACCTTCTTATCGGATAAAGTTGCTATAATACCTTGACCTTTAACCACGTTGGTTTGATCCACAGGAACATAACTAGAAACGTTCGCATAATCGACAATTGCTTGACCTAGTGGATGATTGGACTCTCTTTCAATACTAGCGGTAATTTTTAAGCTTTCAGTGAAATTATCAGTATAATTTTTGACGGCGGACACACTTGGTTTCCCCATGGTTAAAGTCCCTGTTTTGTCAAAGACAAAAGTATCTACTTTGCTAAATTTGTCGATCACTTCGCCACCTTTGATTAAAATACCACTTTTGGCTCCACTTCCAATTCCTGCGACATTTGAAACAGGAACACCGATCACTAAAGCGCCTGGACAACCTAAAACTAAGATGGTGATGGCTAATCGAATATTTTGAGAAAATATCCCGACAATAAAAGCTAAGAGAAGGACAGCTGGTGTGTAATATTTGGCAAATTTATCGATAAAACGTTCCGCATTGGATTTACTATCTTGTGCTTCTTCCACTAATTCGATAATCTTTCCAAAAGTAGTATCTTCGCCAACTCTTTTTGTTACAATTTTTAAGGTGCCATTATCTAAAAAAGTTCCAGCAAAAACATCATCGCCTTTTTCTTTTTTTCTTTGCTGCGATTCGCCGGTTACACTGGCTTCATTTAAATAGCCCTCGCCTTCATCAATGATGCCGTCCACAGGGACTTGAGCGCCTGTTTTTACTAACAAACGATCTCCTTTAGCAATATCATCGATTTCCACTGATTCCGTGCTTCCATCATTTGTTATCTTTAGCGCACTTTTAGGTGCCATTTGGGTCAAAGAATGAATGGCTGTGCGAGTTTTTTCTAGCGTTTTTTGCTCTAAGAAGCTACCGAATAAAAACAAAAAAGCGACAATCGCTGATTCATTATACTCCCCAATCAAAAGTGCACCGAAAATGGCGACACTTACTAATAAATCGATACTGATAACTTTTACTCTCAATGCTTGATAAGCTTGTAGGAAAATTGGCAGCATGCCAATCACCGAAGCAATCAACATGGCAATCTGATAACCGAATGTCCATGTGAATAAGAATTTTGAAACACCAGCCAAAAGAATCAATAGACCATTAATAAGCGTCAAATGATTCTTATGCTGCATTATCCATTGTTGTATTTTCATTTTTACATCTCCTCTTCTTTTAACAACTACAGTATAGCTAAAGAAATTGAAGAAGAAATTGATGGCTATCAAGAAATGAAACTTTAACATAATAATGAAAGTAATTGATATAGCTTTGTATTGACTTATGTTTTGTAAGTTTTATTGGACTGGTCGGTACAATTAATATATACTATAAAAGTAGGGGGTGTTTAGGTGACACGCACTGTTGATTTTAATCAGGAGAAAATCCTTGATAAAGCGATGCTTGTATTTTGGCAAAAGGGGTATGAAAAGACCAGTTTGCAGGATTTATTACAGGCTACCGGTATTAGTCGGTCAAGTTTATATAATACATTTAACGATAAAGCACATTTATTTACAGCTTGTATTGCGCATTATCGTAAAAAAACGGCTTTTCGCAAAGAGATTTTATTAAATGCTTGCAATGTAAAAGAAGGGTTAAGAGAATATTTTAAACAACGCATTGCAGCTTCATACTCTTCGCCTTTAGGATGCTTGATTACCAATACAGCTGTTGAGGATATTTTGCTTTCTGAATCTTTAAAACCTGAAGTTGATGCTTTGGTGCAAGATCAATTTACAGAACTAGAGAAAATATTTTTTGATTTGTTAGAAAAAGGGAAGCAAAGCGGTGAAATTGCGGCCTCAGTGGATATAAAAGCACAAGCGTTTTTGTTTTTAAATTTGAACCATAGTATTAATGTCATGGCAAAGGCAAAGATGGATCGATCCGATGTTGAACATATGGTTGAAAATGTCATTTATAATTTGTAATAACGTTTTGATTCTGAAAACGTTATTTTTTTCATCATTTTGTACTGATCAGTACAAAAAGTTATTTAATTGATCAATTTAATATACAAGGAGAGATAGCAAATGGAAAAAATATATACTTCATCTGAATTACTAACAGCGGTTCAGAAAAATCAATCTTCGGTCTTAGAGATTCAAAATTCAATGTCTTTTGATAACTCGATTATTCTTCCAACAGGGATGAAATTAGTGGGAGCTGCTGGCAGCACGATTTTTCTTAGCTTTATTAACAGCGATGGTTTTGGTTTAACGGGAAATAATACTTTATCAAATATTACTATTCAAACAGATCCCACTCATCGGGCGGTTTTTATCCAAACAGTTCAAGAAGATTTGGGAGAAATTCGATTAGAAAACTTAACTGTTACCGGACAAATTCAACTAATCACTCGAGAAAATACATTAAAAACAAAATTAACGGCTAAAAATATTGATATTGTTGCCAGTGATACTCGTAAATTTCCCGAACAGCCACATAAATATGGGGCAAATGTTTATCAAGGAGCCTTTACTATCTATAATTATAATAGCAATCCAGACAGCCAAATTGAAGCAAACTTAGAAGATATTTCAGTGGGAAGAGCGGGTGCTCCCGTGATTGGCTCAGGCATTTTTATTGCCGGATTCAACGAAGAAGGTGGTCGTGTGCTAGTCAATAAACTGACAACAAAAGCCGTTTACACTAACGGAATGATCCCTCAAGGACAACCTAACTTAATTACAGGAGCCATTTTTGTTTTAACCGGTGCAAAGGCCAAACAAATTATTAGCAAAGAAAATGTTGTAAGCTATGGGACTAATGACATGGTATTAGATGTATGGGGTGAAGTTTCTGATTGGATACTTGAAGGGCCAGTCTTTTCTTATGGTCCCAATGGCATTGGGTTTGTTAATTTTGGGATAGTTCATACTTTTAAAGCAAAAAGCAAAATTGAAACGTTTGGTCTTGGAGCACGCGGGTTCAATCAATATGATGGGACAATCAAAGAGGCAACTTTTCACTCGATTACGACCCATGGTAATGGTTCAATAGGCATCCAAATTAGTAAACCTGTAGGAGATATAACTATTGAAAATAATGTTGAAACAAATGGCGCACTTGGGAAAACGTTAGTCAAAGGTGTACTGATAAATTTAGCTGCTGATGGGATTAGCGTTAAAGAAGGCGGTAAAGTCAAGCAGCTCCATGTTAAAAATAGCATAGTAACAAATGGTGATGACGTGAATAGCTATCATGTGGACGGCGGAATTGTAGAAAGATTTTCAGTAGGGGACAAAGTGATTGCTAATGGTAATAATTCCACCCCTGTTACGATAGAAAATAATGGATATTCGTCTACAAAAGATGTACAAATTGAACAAAAACAATAAATTTGCAGAGGTTATTAAAAGAAAATAAGTTAGATGGATATATTATAACGGATTCCGAAGATGTTTGGTACTTTTCTAATATTCTATATCGTCCAGAGCAAAGGACGTTCTTTTTCCAGATAGAAAGTCCCTTTTTATTGTCCCTAAACTGGAAGAATTGCATGTAGATGCAGTATGATTTAACCACTTATTTCGATGTAATGACCGAACCAGGTGATAACAGACTATGTAAAAAAATTACGTATGATCAAAAGCGATTATGAAATCGAAAAAATTGATGCGGTGGCTAAGAGATAGCGGTTGATGTTGTGAAATTAACTTTAGGCATTGTTAAAATAGGGACGACTGTTGAAGAAACGATTCAAGTTTTATCAAGAAGAATTATCTAAATACACAGGAAGGAGCCAACAGAAACAAAATGTCGTTTGACCAGCTGAGTATAGCTATATGCCACACAGTCTTGTTTCACCAGAATTCTGTCATTGGTAAAGGAGCCAACGTAAATATAGCTATATTTAAATTGGATGATTATGCGGCTGAGTGTGAGCGCACTTTTTTTACTGAAGAACCTAGCGAGGAAGAAAAAAGATACTTCAATATAATGATGGAAGCTAGGGAAATGATGGTAGAAATGCTGTATTTGAAAGTCAAAGCTAGCGCTATTGAAGAAAAGATTATGGATTATTTTGAAAGTCAGGGAGTTGCAGATAAAGTGCTAATAACTTCAGATAGCTATTGTATTTTGACAAAAAGCCGACTAAACTAGAAGAGTTAATTCTTAGCTAATATGTAGCTTCTATTTATTAAAGAATAAATAACAACGAATAAAACAAGCAAGGCAGGCTGTTCAAAAAGCTGTTTACCTTGCTTGTTTTTTGTACGGCAGCGAGTTTTTTCATTTAAAATCTTATATAAATTTTCCGGCAGCTTGAGATTTGTTTTCTTACATTGTTTTAATTGCTTCGTTACTGATTTCATTAAATTAATAATGTAGTCGGTAAGTTAAGTCTTGCTAATGAACAAATATTCTATGATAAAGAAGTCGCTCATTTATTTGACTGGTTAGATGAAATTGAAGAAAGGTTATCGACAAGTCGGTTCTTATTAAGCGAGCAGCTAACAGAAGCAGATAGGTTCTTATTTCCAGCTTTAATTTGGTTTGACGTGCTTTTTAAATGTATTATTACGAATAATGGTCTATGATAATTTATGGCGTTATACACGAGAATTATATAATTGATCAGGAATTCAAGAAGCAGTGAATATGAAACATATTAAAAAACATTAGCATATTAGCCTAATTTCACTTAATCCTAGTGGCGTCGTGCCTAAGAGGCCAGAAATTGATCTTAATGTTAGTAAAACGAGTCGAGTGATTAAATGACAAGAAACTATTCTTTAATAATAGAGTAGTCTTTTTAATTCAAACACAATGAACAATAAAATTGTTGCAAATACAACAAAAAAGTAGTATTCTTTTGTTAAGAATTTGGAAGGGTTGTTTTTTATGGAAGATGTTTTAAGAGATATTGGTGTAATAGCAAGAGCTTTAGATACTATAGCTAACATAGAATTTAAAGATCTGACTTTAACCAAGGGACAGTATTTATATTTAGTTCGTATTTATGAAAATGAAGGAATTATTCCTGAGCGGTTGGCAGAACTAATTAAAGTTGATCGAACAACACTGTCAAGGGCCATAAACAAATTAGAAAAAAATAACTTTATCGAAAAAAGAGCTGATAAACAAAATAGAAAAATAAAACACCTTTATGCTACAAACAAAGGAAAGAAAGCTACTTTTTTTATTCTTAAAGAAAACAAGTATTCAAATGAAGTTGCACTTCAAAATTTTTCAGAAGAAGAAATTCATTTATTGAAGACGCTATTAGTCAAAATGCGAGAAAATATTGATTCAGATTGGCAGTTTGTAAAAAATGGGAATAAACGTGAGTATTAAAGGAGTCTCAAAATGGAAAACGTTGAACTGGTTCAGTGTACGGTGATTGATGTCGAAGAATTACAAGAGATTAGCATTGAAACATTTTCAGATACTTTCAAAGAACAAAATACAACAGAAAATCTAACAGAGTTTTTGAATAAAAATTATAATCTTGCCCAACTAACCGGAGAATTACAGAACCCAAACAGCTTCTTCTTTTTCTTGAAAAAATTGGGTAAAACTATTGGATATCTTAAATTAAACATTGGAAATGCACAATCAGAAGATACAGCTGAGAATGCCTTGGAAGTTGAAAGAATTTATATTAGAACCCCTTATCTAGGGCAAGGTTATGGCAAATATTTAATGAGTTATGCTGAACAAGTTGCAGTATATTTAAATAAATCTATTATATGGTTGGGTGTTTGGGAGTATAATTTTAATGCTATTTCTTTTTACGAAAAAAGAGGATTTGAACAAAATGGTTCACACACTTTTTTTATGGGGGATGACCCACAAAAAGATCTAATTTTACAGAAAAAGATTGAGAGGTAACAGCATGAAAAATATCATTGTAGATTCAGAATTTTGGAAACTATTTCCAGATGCACAAATTAATCTTTTAGTTATAAAGAATATTGACAATTCTGTAAGTAAAGGTAAAGAAAAATATTTTGTTGAATTACTAAATCAAGGAAAAAAAGCAGGGATGCAATTTTTAGATCATGAAATATTTAGTGAAAATAAGGTAATTCGTGAATGGCGTGAAGCCTTTAAAAAATTTAAAACAAAAAAGGGAGCACGTTCTTCTATAGAAGCACTATTAAAGCGAGTGAATCAAAATCGTGATTTTTTCCCTATTAATCCGCTTGTCGACATTTATAATAGTATTTCTATGAAATATGCTGTACCAGCAGGAGGAGAAGACCTAGATAAAATAGTAGGAAATTTACACTTAGGTAAAGCTGAAGGTGGTGAAAGTTTCTTTCCACTTGGAGCAGAAAGGGATTCACCAGCGTTGCCAGAAGAGCTTATTTATTATGATGAAAAGGGAGCAATTTGCCGGTGTTTAAATTGGCGTGAAGCACAACGAACTATGTTGCAAGAAACCACTCAAAATGCTATTTTAGTTATTGAAGCAATTAACTGTGAACAGGCAGTACGAGCAGGTAAGGCGATACTGGAATTAAAAGAACAAGTAGATGATTTGCTAGATACAGAAAGTAAAAATTATTCATTAAATAAAGAAAGCCCCACTTTAGTTAATTTTTTATAGATAGAAATATTAACCACGAACATCAAAGAGGAGAAGAATGCCAGAAAAAATGATTGCGCTGTTATTTATTGTAATTTTGTTATGAGCCATTTCACGTGAACAATTTAAAAAATTATTTTTACTCTATTGTTATAAACTAAGTTGTCGCTTTTTTATTGAGCAAATTGGTTAAAATCGCTAGCAATATTAAGACTGCAGTTAACCCCCATCCGATCGTCAGATTTGTCCTTAATGAAAAGGGCAAAATCAAAATGCCTGAGCCCACGGTGGTGCTTATGGCGATCCCGATATTTTGAATCATCCGTTGTAAAGAACCGACCTCACTTTGCATTTTTTGCGAAGATGACTGCATGATAAGCGCAATATTGGCTGGTTGAAAGAATCCAGCGCCTGCACCATATATAAATAACAAAGAAGTGACTAAAATAGGCGTCCATAACTTTGAAGTGAGTGCTAACAATAGAAAAGAAATAAACATCGTCCATAAGCCAATTCTGACAAATTGCTGATGTTTTGTTCCATCATTTAGATTTCCGCTGATTTTAGAAAATACAACCAATCCAATAGGCGCTCCTAATACATACAAGCCGGTCTTTCCTGAACTAATGTGTAAAAGTTGTTCGAGTAAAAAAGGTGGTAACAAAAAGATCATTGAAGTCGCAAACCCTAGAAGCGCTGTTTCCAGTAAGTCTAAAGCGATTTTACTTTTCCGATAATCTTGTAAATGAAAAAGCGGATTTTTTTGTTTTTTCTCTACTTGGATCAGTGCAATAAAAACAATCAATGCCCCTATAATAAAGATCATACCTAAGGCTAATTGACCTGGTTCAACGATGAAATTTAATCCGCTAAGCAATAAAACAATGGCAGTTAAGCATAAACTTGTTCCTTTATAATCGAAAGAATTGATTTTAACTGGGGAGCTTTTGATTTGCTTTAATAAAAAGAGATTAACAAATAAAGTTACTAAAACTAAAGGAATATTGATCCAAAAAATCCATTGCCAGGCACCTAAGGATAGAAACATTCCGCCGATAGATGGACCTAAAACAGGACCTAATCCAATGGCAATTCCCAACGTACCTAAGGCTTTATTAAGTTGTTCTTTTTTTACATAAGAAGTAATCAAAGCAGAGGAAGTCGCTTGTAAGGCAGCAGCGCCAATTCCTTGAAAAACTCTAAAAATAATTAGAAATAGGATATTGGGAGCTAAACCACATAACAGTGAACTTATGCCAAATAACAAAAAGCCGAAAAATGAAATTTTCAATTTGCCTATTCGATCGCTTAGACTGCCTAAAGGCATAATAACGGCGGCTAAGCTGACCGTGTAACCTACAACACTCATTGCGGCAATATTCTCATGCGTGTTAAAAAAATGGGTGAAAAAGGGCAGTGCTACGTTCGTAATCCCTGTATCTAAGGTGGATAAAAACATTCCCATACAAGCGACAAAAGTCAAGGCGTGACTAAGTTGTGGCTTTTTGCCATTCGTAATTTTCTCATTCATAAAAACATCTCCTTTGCTATTATTTGACTATAACAAAGATATATTTCGTCCTCCGCCGAATGATATAAATGCTATACTTAAAAAAGACAAGGAGGGAGAGTATGTCTATTTATAAGAACTTTTATAGCACTAGCGCTCTGTTTGGACATCCAACACGTATGGCGATACTCGTGGCTTTAAGCGATGGCAAAGCCTTACCTGCAGGTGAAATTGCTAAGATGGTCAAAGTATCTCCCCAAACAACAAGTGAGCACCTAACAAAATTAATGAAGACAGGTTTTCTTAACCAACAGAAATCAGGGAAGTATCGTTATTATTATGTTGCTAACCCAAAAGTCGCAGAAGTAGTGGAAGGAATGCTTGCGCTTTCCCCTGAGATTGAAGTTTGTTCGATGAGAGATTCTTTAGATAAAAAGGCGCTCTCTTATGCACGAACTTGCTATGGTCATCTAGCAGGAAATCTGGGCATTCAGTTAACCAAGGCGATGATCAATTTAGACTATATTAAGGATTTAGGGAATTCCTCTTTATTAACGCAGAAGGGATATGCGTGGACCCAAGAATTTGGTCTAACATCTACAAAAAAGTTTTTAACACAAACGATTCCTTATCATGTTGACTGGACGGAACGCAAGTTTCATATTGCGGGGCCCTTTGCTTTACAGTTAACGAAAAAATTACTTACTTTGCAATGGTTGGAAGAAGGGACGATTCATCGTTCTGTGAGGGTTACGCCTCAAGGACATCAGGGCTTTGTCGATGAGTTTGGATTTAAGCCTGCAGAAAAAGAATAGGAAAAAATTTGAGCCGATCTACAGGAGCTAGACTTAAAATCTAACTTTGGAGGTTGGCTCAAATCAACTCGTGCGTTTTTATTGTTTTTCTTCCAATCGTTCTTTTATAAATTGTTCTTTTTTATTTGTCCAATTGATTGGGTTTAGTTCATCAGTTATTTCTTCATTAAGAATTTGATCAAATTGTGTCAGTTTTTCATTTAGAAAATGCAAGCGCGTTTCTGCTTCAGATATTTGTTGCTTTGTTTTTTCTCGTAAGCTTGTGATAATTTCATATCGTTCTGTGATCGTCGGATTTCCTTTTAGACATAATGAAATATAATGACGAATCTGACTGATTGTCATCTGACATTGGCGTAAATAGTAGATAATAATCAACCAATTGATGGATTCTTCATTAAATTTCCGATAGCCGTGTGAGTCTCTTTTGAGATTAGGAACCAATTCTTGATTCGTATAATAACGAATGGTGTGAACATTCATATTTAGGATATCCGCAACTTCTTGCACACTATAGAGCACTAATCATCCCCCCAAAAAATATTTTTTATAAACGCTTGCTTTAGAGTTACTCTAAAGCATTACACTAAAATTGTAAATCATCAATTTTAGAAGGGAAGATGTATTATGGAATATATTCGATTAAATAATGGGGTAAAAATGCCTATGTTAGGTTACGGTGTCTATCAAATTGAAGAAAAAGAATGCGAACAATGTGTATCTAAGGCTTTAGATGTCGGGTATCGGTTAATCGATACAGCACAAGCGTATTTAAATGAACGAGCTGTAGGACAAGCTATTGCACAAAGCGCAGTTGCAAGAGAAGATGTTTTTCTGACAACCAAAGTTTGGGTGTCTAATGCGGGTTATGAAAAAACAAAATTGTCGCTTGAAAAATCTTTAGAAAATTTGCAGACGGATTATCTTGACTTAGTGTTGATTCATCAAGCATTAAATGATTATTATGGGACCTATCAGGCACTGACTGAATATTATCAACAAGGCAAAATACGTGCTATCGGCGTAAGTAATTTTTATAGCGATCGACTCGTGGACTTAGCTGAATTCTCTACAGTTACACCTGCGATTAATCAAGTGGAACTACACCCTTTTTATCAGCAAAAAGAACTTAGAAAAATAATGACAGAATATGATATTACACCCGAAGCGTGGAGCCCCTTAGCCGAAGGAAAAAATGATTTATTTAACCATCAGCTATTGTCAACTATCGGACAGAAATATCATAAAACAGCGGCTCAAGTGACCCTTCGCTACTTGACTCAATTAGGTGTGGTTGCTATTCCTAAAACAGTCCACCCAGAACGAATGATAGAGAACTTTTCCATCTTTGATTTTCAATTAACAGAAAATGAACTCGAACAAGTAGCCCAATTGGATAGTCATCAAACATTATTTATGGATCATCATAACCCTGAGGTAATAAAAGAATTGACGAAACTTGGCAAAATAGAAACCATGGATAAATTGCAAGTTAAGGGAGACTTCCCAAAATAATTGATACTTCTTTTTCATATTTATTGTAATTGTCAATATCATTCAAGAAAAAAAGCAGTAGCTATGATAATTTAAAAGTGAGGTAGCAAAATCACATGAGTAAAGACTTTCGAGAAATTTATTTTGACAAGCAGTTAAAGCTAGAAGGGTATTATTTTGAAGGTGTCTCTCAAAGTTTTCCCAATCATTTTCATGACTATTATGTCATTGGTTTTGTCGAAAAAGGAAAACGAAATTTAACATGCAATACGTTGGAATATGAGGTGAATCCAGGAGACTTTCTGTTGTTTAATCCGTTTGATAGCCATGGATGTATACAAGTTGAGGAGTTGGATTTAACATATAGAGCAATAAATATTTCAATTGAACGTATGAGAGAAATCATCACAACGATAACAGGCAAAGAAGAACTTGTTAAATTTACCAAGCCTATTTTGAAATTACCTAAAATCGATGAACTTTTTTTGCTCTTACACCAATTGATATTGGAAAATAAAGATGATTTGAATAGAGAAGAACTTCTTTATTTTCTTATCGACGCTTTGATCGCCCACGCCGCCGATATTAAAATAGAGGAAATTGCTTTTAGTGAAGCTTCAAAAGAAAATTTGCTTCTTGCTAAAAGCTATTTAGAAAAAAATTTTTCTTCTGTTGTGTCATTAGAAGAGTTAAGTAGGCGATGTCATCTTAATAAATACACGCTTATTCGCTATTTTACTAAATATTTTGGTGTTACCCCTTATCAGTATTTACAGACAATTCGAATAAAGGAAGCTAAAGAATTGTTATCTAACGATAAAGAGTTACTTTCTATTAGTTTAAAAGTGGGATTTTCTGACCAGAGTCACTTTACTCGTGTATTTAAATCGCTCATTGGGATCACTCCGAAACAATACCAAGGTATTTTTAAACAATAGGGAGGAAAGATATGTCAACTGAAAATAAATGTGTTATTTTGATTGATGATGCTTTAAGTTTAGGGCTAGTTGCGAATACTGCAGCCATTTTAGGAATGAGTTTAGGAAAAAAACATCCAGAATTAATAGGTCCTGACACTCTTGATGGCGACCAATTTTTACACTCAGGGATTATCTACATTCCTGTTCCAATTTTAAAATCAAATAGAGAAAACCTTTTTGACTTACGTAATAGACTTTATCAAAAAAATTATCAAAATATTGAAACGGTAGACTTCACCAATCTTGCTCAATCTTGTAAAACCTATGAGGAATATATGGATAGGTTTCAACAAATGAAAGCTACGGATTTACAATACATGGGCATTGGCTTGTATGGGCCTAAAAAAATAATCAATAAATTAACAGGGAACTTACCACTGCTGAAATGAGTAGCTATAACACGTAACTTGTTTGACATAATATAAGCGCCAATTAATAAATGTTGTATGGACTATTTTTAAAAGAAGTATGCTTTACAAATATTAAATGTCCCAATGACCTAGTTAATAAAATATAGCAACCAAAGCTTTTTCTATTTAAGTTAGTGGAAATTTAAAGGGATAGCTAAAAATAGTAGAGTAACACCTATTGTGATTGAGCTAGGGAATAGTTTACTTGGGTACAATAGAAAAATCGACGTGAAATAAAAGAACAGAAGAAATTTTAAAATTTTTCTGCTCTTTTATTTTTTACCTATTACGATAATGAATTGATTGCCTTTAAGTAATCAACTAATTCAATTTTTCCTAGCGGTTGTGCGTGACCTAGCATACAGTAAGTACAATCTGTTTGTTCAATTACGTTTATCAGTGATTTCAATTTTTCCTAATCCATGTAGCCGTCGTTTTCAAAATCTTCACTCGTTGCATCGCCTAAAAATAATACTTTTTCTTCAGGAATGTAAACCAAAGTACTATCTGATGAATGCGGCGATTCTGTGTGAAATATTTGTGCGGTTAAATTACCAAGTAAAACACTCAATTTATTTTCAAATTGAATATCAGGAGGAACAATTTCAATCGTTTTATCGTCAGAAAATTCTCTTTGAAGAAAAGGGTTTTCTAATTTCAAAGATTGTACATACTTCTTATCCTGTATCTTTTCTTTTTCGATTTGTAAAAATTGATTTGTCTTAGTATGAGCAATAGATAGACCGTGAATTTGATGCATGCCAAAGGTATGATCCCAATGCCAATGGGTCATAGCGGTTAGATCAGGCAATTTAAGTTTCTTGGCTTGTAGCGCTTGGTAAAATTCAGTTACATGGTCGCTAGAATTACCAGCGTCGATAGCAAGTGATAATTTATCTCCTTGAACATAAGCCAACATTGGCCGGTCAGTTTCAGTTTGGTGCGGATAGTAGAAAATATGGTCGGTTAATCGGCGTAATTCCATTTATCATCCCATCTTTCAGGTAGTAATTTGTTTAGAATGGTTTCCCTTAACTCGTGTAATAATATTTTTGCTTCAAAATTATTGTGATCTAATTGGCTAATAAATTCTCGGCATCTTCCGCATGGTGGTAGAATACTTCCATCTTCATAAACAGCGATAAGTTTAACAATCTGCGTTTTTCCATTTTTTAGCATTTCTGCAATCGCTGATTGTTCTGCACACAAACCGATGGAACAAGGCATATCAATACATATGCCCGTATAAATATTTCCATCTATTGATTCTAAAGCACAAGCGACATGACCGGCTGTTCCTAGCTGTCTAAGCTGGATAGGTTTCATTTGATTTAAAGCCATTTCATAAAGTTTTTGATTTTCCATAAATTTATCCTTTCGTCATTCCATATAGTAATATTTCAGTTGTTTGCTGTATAAATTCCTCTTTTTCCATTTTTCCAGAACCAACCATTAAACTGTTTAATAAAGGGTCTAAAATAGAAAGGATTTGATGACTCAAAAAAGTTAACGATAAATCTTTTCTAAGAATGCCCTCATTGTTGCCTACAACAAGAATTTTCTCAAATGCTTGTATAATTTCTTCTTGTATAGCCGTCATTTCTTTTTGATTTTTTTCTTGAAATAGCACCGCCATATCGGAATAAGTAAGTTTCAAAAATTGATGATAATCACTTTCTAAAGCAATTCGCACGGCTTGTTGAATTTGCTGTTTAAAAGGCAGATCGGAAAGTGAGATTTTTTGTAAAGAATCTCTTAATTCTTGGAGTTTTGGGTAAATAACAGCAAAAAGAAGATCTTCTTTTGAATCGTAGTGGTTATAAATGGTTCCTTTTGCAATTTCTAATTCTTCAGATATATCACTGATTTTAAAATAGTGATAGCCTTTTTCTTTTAAAATTTTTTCTGCGGTAATAAGAATTTTTTGATTTCGTAATTGAAACTTTTTTTCTTTTGACATGATATTTTCCTTCAATTGACTATTTAGTCAAAAATGACTATAAAGTCATTTTATAAAATCATCCTATGCATGTCAATAAAATAAAAAATCTATAAAACTAAGCTAACATCACTGTAAGAAAAATTATAAATGAGGCAAAAATGATTTTTGTAAACGCCGGAATGATAAATCTTTTTCCTTGCTTTCAAGTACACTTGAAGGTTTATACTCCGGATCACAGCTACTATCAGCTGAAAAAGTAGGAGGTTATTCCATGAAAAATATACAAGAAAAAGTGGTTATTATTACCGGTGCTAGTAGTGGTATGGGAGAAAGTACGGCAAAATTATTAGCCTCATATGGGGCCAAAATTGTCGTTGCAGCACGACGAGAAGAGAGATTAATTCGTTTAACAAAAGAAATCGAAAATGCTGGGGGATCTGCTATCTATAAAGTCACAGATGTCACTTCATATCAGCAAGTTCAAGACTTAGCGCAGTTTGCTTTAGAGTCATATGGCAAAATTGATGTGATTATCAATAATGCAGGATTTATGCCAGTTTCCCCATTGCATGCACAAAAAGTAGAGGAATGGGACCAAATGATTGATATTAATATCAAAGGTGTACTATATGGCATATCTGCAGTGCTTCCTTATATGAGAAAGTATAAGAAAGGTCAAATTATTAATGTTGCTTCTGCTCTTGCCCATGTTGTCGTAGAAAATGCAGCTGTCTACGCGGGAACGAAATACGCTGTAAAGGCTATTACAGAAGGATTAAGACAGGAAGAATGTGAAAATAATATTCGGACAACATTGATTTCCCCAGGTGCTGTACAAACAGAGATTACCAATAGTATTACGCATGAAGAAACAAAGGCAGCAGTAAAAGAAAATGTCAGTAAAGTGTGGTTGCAACCTGAAAGTATCGCTAAAGCTATTGCTTACTCTATCAATGAACCAGATGAGGTATCGACCAATGAGATTATTGTCCGGCCGACGATTCAAAAAGAATTTTAAGAAAATGACACTTGATTTGATGGCTGAATTTATACTTTAGTGATACCTTCTAAATATGAAGTAAAATATAAATTTAAAATAATAAATATGGGGTTGAATGAGAGTGAACTATACGATTAAAGAAGCAGCTGAAAAAGCCAATCTTCGTCCGCATACTTTAAGATACTATGAGGAAGAAAAACTTTTGCCACATGTGAAACGTGATGAGAATGGTTATCGAAGCTATTCGGAAGAAGATCTTTTATGGATTGAAACAATTGCTTGTTTACGAGAAACAAATATTTCTATTGCAGATTTAAAAGAAATGGTGGAGCTAACTAAAGAAAATAAATCAGCTCTTTATCAGCGAATCCATATTTTAGAAACTCATCAAAAGAAACTTCGACAACAACAAGAAGAACTAAAACAAATGGAGAAAAAAGTTACAAATAAAATCAATCATCTCAAACAATTAGAGAATACAAATTTAACGGATTTAGAGCACCTTCGTTTATGTTAGAAATTAACCTGTCTACTATCGGTAAGGTAAGTATCTTACAAAAAAGTGCATTCTTTTCTTTCATTTTGTCCGATGCTATGCTAACTAACAGTATCCATTTTGTTATTTGATTTAGCTAGGTATTGGAAAGGATGAGGTAAATGAAAGCTGTTCAGGTTTTAAATTATGGAGGCCCAGAAGTAGCAAAAGTAAAAACGATTGAAAAACCACTGAGAAAAAAAGGAGAAGTGCTGGTGAATGTTGTGGCTTCTTCTATTAACCCCGTGGATATAGGTTTTATGACGCCTAATACTATGCCAAAAATTAATCAGTTTCCAGCCGTTCTCGGATGGGACATGACAGGCATTGTAGTTGAAACGGACCCAAACCAAGTATTTGAAATTGGGGATCGTGTGGCTGCTATGTATCCTCAAGGAAGTTGGCAACAAGTCATTTCTATTCCAGAAAAACAATTAGTAAAATTACCTGATGATATTGATTTTGTCAGTGGCGCAAGTATTCCATTAGCCTCCGTAACGGCTTTACAAGCTTTGCAGAAACTACAACTAAACGCTGAACAATCGCTGTTAGTCACCGGTGCTGCGGGTTCTGTTGGTCGTTTTGCGATTCAGTTTGCTAAAGAAAAGGGGATTTTTGTATCTGGGTTGGTCCGGAATGATAAGCAGAAAAAGAGCCTCTACTCTTTATCAAAAAATGTATATGTAGTGGATGAAAAGATTCCTTCATTTGACGCTGTTCTTGATACTGCTGGAATTTTAGATCGTACCGACTTTCTTAAAATAAATGGCAAAGTGGTAACGGTAAATACAGCTGACATAAGTCCAGAAGTGGAACACCATAGTTCATTTGCTGAACGACATCAAGTTCGTACAAATGCAAAAGATTTAGCGCATATCCTCTCTTTAGTCTCTGCAGGGAAAATAGAAACTAATGTATTCAAAAGTTACTCGATGTATGAAATAAAGAAAGCTTTAAATCAAGCAATGCAACATGGCAATGATGGTAAGATCGTCCTTACTTTCTAATGAAAAGCAGTAAGAAATCACTTGTTGAGACTTCTTACTGCTTTATTCTATCAACGGTTTGGAAGATAAAAGAAATTACTTTGCTTCTTCGGTGGTGATTTTCTTTCCCCATTCACAAAGCTCAACCAAAATTGGCACAAAGCTCTCACCTTTAACGGATAGAGAATATTCTACTTTTGGAGGAACTTGATGATATTCGGTGCGAATAATCATATCATTTTTTTCAAGTTCCTTTAACTGTGCGCTCAACATTTTATGGGTGATTTCTGGAATATTTCGTTTCAATTGACCATAGCGCAGAACAGGTTCACAAGCTAATTCATAAATAATCTTTAATTTCCATTTTCCTTCAATCATCGATAGCGCATGAACAAAAGGGGGACGCGAACTTTGGCATATATTCTCCATCTTTTACTCTCCTTTTGGTTAGTACCTTACAAAAAAGTGCATACTAACATTTTGTTAGTGTTTAATTTATACTAACACTGTTTCAAAGAAAAATAAAATTTTACGAGGAGATGTATAGATGGAGCATTCATCAAAAAAGAAAAGGGTAAGGGATAAATTGCCTTTATTCAGCTTACTTGCTTTTTCAATGGCTGGTTTTATTTGCATTATGACTGAAACCATGCCCTCAGGTTTATTACCCCAAATTAGTGAAGGGTTAAATATTACGAGTGCACAAGCAGGACAACTTGTGACTTGGTATGCAGTAGGGTCATTTATTGCTGCAATACCTATCACTTTAGTTACACAGAGTTTAAGACGGAAACCCTTATTTCTTTTAGCCATCGGTTTATTTTTTGTTTTAAATAGTGTTACAGCCTTATCCTCGAGTTATGTAATTACACTTACTGCACGTTTTATTGCGGGAATTGGTGCAGGAATTGTATGGAGTATGTTAGCTGGTTATGCTAGACGACTAGTTCCACCACATTTAAGAGGAAAGGCTACGGCAATTGTTTTTGCAGGAACGCCTGTTGCCTTAAGTATAGGTGTGCCAATCGGTACTTTTCTTGGTTCTCTTGTCGGTTGGCGTGCAGTATTTATGACAATGTCGTTATTGACATTTTTTCTAATGATTTGGATTCTTTTTAAGATTCCAGACTTTAAAGGAGCACCAAAAAGCAAACGAATTCGTTTGTTCAGTGTATTGAAAATTCGTGGTGTATTGCCGATTCTTGCAGTCGTTATTTTTTGGATGGTTTCTCATAATATTTTATACACTTATATCGCTGTATTTCTTGCATCAACAGGACTTGAACTTTCTGTAAGCACGGCTTTGTTAGTGTTTGGAATTTTATCTATAGGAGGCATTTGGCTCACTGGAATATTCATTGATTCTTATCTACGTTCGCTTGTTTTAATTAGTTTAAGTGGCTTTTTAGTGACTGCTATTCTATTTCAATTTTTCACGCAACAATTATTCTTGGTTTATATAGGAATTGTTCTATGGGGATTGACTTTTGGAGGAGCAGCTACTTTAATCCAGACGGCATTAGCGCAAGCTGTTGGTGAGACAAATGTCGACGTTGCGATGTCTATCAGTGCGACTTCTTGGAATATTGCCATTGCCGGTGGAGGTGCTCTTGGAGGTTTACTGTATGATTCTTTGGGTACAGCTTCCTTTACTCCAACTATTATTACATTATTAATTCTTGCTTTAATCGTAGTATTTCTCAATAAAAGATATGCATTTCCATCAAATGCGTAGATATTCGAAATGGAGGATTTATAGATGGAGGAAAAGATTTATATTGTTCCAGGATTTGGGGCGAAGCCTGAAGATCATTGGTTTTCTTGGCTAGCTAAACAAGTGAACAAACAACCGAACTAACAAGCATCAATTTTAAAAATGCCTAAACCTACACAACCAGAATTAAAAAAGTGGCTAGTTCAATTAAATGAGCAAATTCCTATATTAGATGAGAAAACTTACTTGGTTACACATAGTTTAGGGGGTCTCACCACGCTCCATTACTTAACTCAAAAGTTTCAACAAGATTCAAGAGCCCGAATCGGTGGGCTATTACTAGTTTCAGGTTTTTATGAAAAACGTGAAGGGATGTCTTCTCCAGAAGATTTTTTTGAAGGATCTATTGATTTTAACGCAATAAAAAAGGGAACCAATGGCAATATTACTGTTGTCTCTTCTGCTAATGATTATATTGTTCCAACTGAATTAACGGATCAATTGGCACGAAAACTAAATGGAAATTATTATCGGAAAAAAGAAAGTGGTCATTTTTTAGCTACAGACGGATATGTAGAATTTCCTTTACTTTTATCACTACTAACTAATTTAGTTGAACAAGAAAATCATGGCTCCTAATTTTTGGTCATTTTGAAGCCATTTGTTAAACTTCATAGTAATAAAATATTTTTAAAGCAATGGAGGACAGCTTATGAAAACGATTCTCTTATTCTTATTGGAGGGATATGCTGATTGGGAGGCTGGTTATATTAGTGCCAAACTTAATAAACCAGATTTAGGATTTCAAATACAGACGATGTCACTCGAGGATTTTAATGTACGTTCTCAAGGAAACTTTTCTGTGAATATTGACTATAAAGTAGATACTTTTAATGATATAAAAAACCTTGCAGCTTTAATATTCATTGGTGGAACAGGTTGGGGGAATAAGAGACTAATTCGTGGTTATGATCCGTTAAATTATGATTATACTTCTAGTCAAAAAATCACTAACTTAATTTCTGCTTGTTTAAATAAAGCGGAAATTTTAATAGCTGGTATTTGTGATGGCGCAACTTTCTTAGCTGATAATGGTTTTTTAGATAAGATAACCCATACCGGTAATTCATTAAGTCATTTGAAGGAAAAAGCACCAGAGTATCGAGGGGAAAACTTTTTTAAAGAGACGCAAGCTGTTTATGATCAAAAAATCATTACAGCAAATGCTTCCGCACCTTTGGAATTTACGCATCAATTGTTAAAGCAGCTTCAAATGCTAGAAGATAAAGAAGCCGATCAATGGTATCAAACGTATAAAACGGGGTTTTATGAATATAGTATTGAAAATTTTGGTGCCAAAAAAAGTTAAAAGTATTAAAATAATAATTGAAGTTTATTTGAAATAAGAGATATCGTCTGATAATAAAATATAATCAAGGAGAGCGAAGATGCATCCAGATCTTATTGACCAATTTCCTACATTAAAAAAACTTAACTATCTTGGCAGCTGTTCTCAGGGATTATTGCCCAAGCAAACTTCAAATGCTTTAGATAGGTATCATGAGGAATTGTTAACTTATGGTTCCAATTGGGAACTAGCGACACAAAAGGTAGAAGAGGCTAGAAACACTTTTGCTAAATTGATAAATGCCGAACCGGATGAAATTGCAATTGTATCTTCCGTTTCACATGCAATTTCTGCGATTGCGACTTCTTTACCAGTATCACCAACAAAAGATGAAATTATTTTTACAGATTTTGATTTTCCAACCGTAGAGGATGTTTGGACCTCACAAGCGCGTTTTAAACATAAAATTCATAAAATCACTTCGGAAAAAAATCATATAGCATTGGAGAAATTTGAAAAGGAGATTAGTGAAAAAACGTTACTAACTTCTATTCCACATGTTCATTATAAAAGCGGATTTAAATTTGACATAGATAAAATTTCAAAAATTGCTCATAAAAAAGGTTCGCTAATATTTGTAGATGCTTACCAATCAGCAGGTCACTGTCCAATTGATGTAAAAGAAATGAACATTGATTTTCTTGCGACAGGGACTAGAAAGTATTTATTAGGAATTCCAGGGATTTCTTTTTTATATATCAAAAAAGAAATTGCGGACCGTTTGAATCCATATATAACTGGATGGTTGGGTCAAGGCAAGAAAGGGGCGAGAAAGTTTGATACAGGGACCCCTTCATTTATTAGTGCGTATGCTGCAGTCGCTTCGATTCAATTGATTCAGTCTATAGGGGTAGATACTATTTCAACTTACCTTGATTCATTAGGAAAGTTTGCATTGGAATATGGTACCGAGAAAGGATTAACAGTTTATGGGAGCAAACAATTACTAGATAGGACAAGCTTGATTGCTTTTTTTCATTCTGAAGCTAAGCAAGTCGTTCATAAACTTAAAAAAAATGGGATTGTATTAACTTCAAAAGAAAATATCATTAGAATTTCACCACATTTTTACAATAGCAACGAAGATATTAAGAAAGCTATTGATGGAATTATCAATTATTCTAGTAAAAAATAGCGTAGATTATTATAGCTACAGGATTTTATAAACAGAAGAAAAAAATGAGTATTAGTATCATTCACCATTCTTTGTTTAACATAATAAAAAACAGAGGGACTTATTGAAATACTTCAAAAAATCCCTCTGTTTTTAGCGTTGTTTAATCAAGAAGAAGATTCTTTTATTGTTTGGTTCGTACAGGATGTAAATCTAATGTACCAGATTCTAAGTAAGAATCATGCAACCATTTTTCGGTTGTTCGACCGCTGACCCAGTGAATCCCTCGTTCAAAAATTATGGGTTGATGGTCTTTGCCGAATACGACCCATGCATAATTATCATCTTCTGCAATAAAACATTTATATTTTGTTCCCGAGACTGTGAATTTTCGTCCATTTACTTCGATTGTTTCATCGTGTTGATCGATCCAGAGGTTTTCTAGCTTTTGATAGTATTCTGAATCGAATGCTTCAAAAAATTCTTTGGTTAATGCTTTTGTTTCTTCTCTGGAAGGAAGAAGGTCGCTAGAATCAACGGCGGTATCTGTTGTTAAATTGACAAAACCTAAAATATAGAGATCAGCCTTTCTAATAACCACTGAAAAATGTTCCCCATATAATTGATTAGCTTCTGCATCTCTTGTGTAACGAAGTCGAAGAACGTCTTGCTGATTTTGCTGAATTTCATCTTGGATTTCTGCGAGTACAAAGTTTTCAGAAACTGGACATTTGGCTTCTGCTGCTTTAATAAATTCATCAAAAGGAGAGAAATCTTGATGATACAATTTACCGACAGACAATTTTGCTTCATTTTCCATTGAATACACTCCTTTGTATATAATGTACGTTAATTGTACATTATATACAAAATTTGTCAAATAAATAAGAGTGAATCTTTTAAAAAGTCCACTCTTACTTATTTTTGCCATCATCGGATTCGATATTTTTTTCCATCGCTTCATGCATATGATTAATTTTATTAATCCTATTTTGTACTTTTTCAGCAGCTTTATCCAAGGTAAAACCTTCTTCTACAAGCTCATCAATGAGTACGATTGTCTTTAAGGCATAGTAATCATACTTTCGATTTACATGCTCGCCATCGACCACACTTTGAATATAATTTTTTTCTTCCCAATAGCGGATTTTTCGGATTGGAACGCCCGTAATTTTGGAAGCATCTCCAATACTTACCGCCATTTTTTTCACTAAATTCGGATCAAAATCTTCATACATTGCTTATTCCTCCGTGTATTTATGCTTAAATTCTAGCATTAAACGAATGTTAATACAAATAACGGGTAAGAAATTGGATTGTCTTTCATTTTCAAATATTTGGTTTAAGAACTGTTTAGAAATTGATATTTTTTCTCACTGGCATAGAGCAAACACTTGTATAAGCTGATTCGGTTAACGATAAATGGTATACTTTTTACAAGAAGATATATTAAACCAAATAAGAAAAATCATTGTGGAAAAAGGGGGAGCCTTATGCTTATTCAGTCGTTTATCAATGCTTTGGGTCAGCTTCTATTGTTTTCTTTAATCCCTTTTATTTATTGGTTCATATCATTAAGAAGAAAAGAGGGATTTTTACAATGGATCGGTTTAAAAAGACCAAGCTTCCACAATAAAGCTAAAGTTCTACTCTTTTCTGCCATATCCTTTGCGCTTTTACTCATTTCTGGTTTATTTTTGGTCCTGATGGTTGAAGATAGGAGCGTCCTTGCTAACGCAAAGTTCTCTTCGATGGGCATAGAAGCCGTATTCCCTATTTTCTGCTATTCGGTTATACAAACAGCTTTGTCTGAAGAAATTCTTTTTCGTGGATTCCTATTAAAATTCTTCTCGCAAATATGGGGCATATCCATGGGCAACTTTATTCAATCCATTTTATTTGGATTACTGCATGGTATGATTTTATTTCCTATTTTGAATCCATCATTTATCATATTGGTCATTTTGTTTTCTACATTAGCCGGTTGGATCATGGGGTATATCAATGAATATTTAGGCAATGGTTCCATCGTACCAAGCTGGATTATCCATAGTCTAATGAATATATGCTCCTCATTATTGATAGCATTTAATCTTTTATAAAATAGCGTTTATTTGGATGTTGCAGCAGGATACTGATGATTAGAGAAATGAAAATCCTCCCTTCTCAACATCCTTTATATACGTTGGTTTCACCTTTTTAATTTGTAGTATTTGAATCTAATACACCTTGTAAAAAGCTTTTCGAGTCTATTACTGTTGCAAATTCATCATGTATCGTAGCAAGAGAAATTCGGTGAACGGTTTCAGCCTCTATGAATTGCTCGTGTTCGTCATATAAACCAAACGCAGCCGTTGCATCAGAAAGAAGATAAGTCTTGTATCCTAAATTTCCGCTCATTCTTGCCGTAGTTGATACACAATGGGGAGTTGTTAGCCCCATTATTGCTATCGTTTTAATCTTTTTTATTTTTAAAAACGGCTCTAATTTGGTTCCAATAAATGCACTATTGACTGTTTTTTGAATGACTTTTTCCTCTTTCAATGGAAAGAAGATCTCTTTGAAGGCAACTCCAGCACTTTCTTTATAAAATACAGAGCTCCGGTCCTGAGAAATATGCTGAATATGAATAATCCACCAATTTTGTTTACGACAAGCCTCTAAGACAGTTTTCATTTTTGTTTCTGCATTAGGATTATTTCGAATTCCCCATTTGCTATCATTAAAAGCCTTTTGTACATCAATAATCAACAAAGCACGATCTTTTTTCACTCTACAGCCACTCCTTTCGTATTTTGAATTCCATTTTATTTTAATGAAGAATTAA
>NZ_BCPY01000025.1 GCF_001544195.1 Tetragenococcus solitarius NBRC 100494 | reverse complement strand
GTCTAAACTTTTTTAAAAATTTCACAAAAAAAATTCGTATTTTTTCCGATTTATTTTCTTAACTAAGAATATTTTTGCAGAGTTTTTTAAGGAAAAGGTTGACTTATTTGAAAATTAATATAAAATGTTATGTGAATCACAAACTTCTTTGTGAAAAAAATAATAAGGGTAAGGTGGGTACAAAAATGAAATCAAGTAAGTTTATGACGGGTGTTGCTGCGTTGGCGTTTTCTACACTTATTTTAGGTGCATGTTCAGCTGATAGTGAAAACGGTGAAGATAATGGAAATGCTTCACAATCTACTACTGCTGAGGAATCAACAGAGTCTTCTGAAGATACAGAAGCTGTCTCAGGTGCTTCATTGCAAGATGGTACTTATTCATTAAAAGAATTAAATGACAATAACGGTTATCATGTTGAATTTTCGATTAAGACAAAAGATGGTGAGATCACAGAATCAAATTATGATTATGTCAATTCAGATGGAGATTCAAAACAAGATGATAAGGAATATAATGAAAATATGAAAGACGAATCGGGGGTTTCTCCTGAAGAGTTTATTCCACAGTTAAATAAAGAACTTGAAGATGAACAAAATCCAGAAAGTGTTGAAGTAGTCTCAGGAGCGACTCACAGTTCTCATTCTTTCCAAAATTATGCACAACAATTAGTCCAAGCAGCTCAAGAAGGAAATACTGATGAAATTGAAATCGATAACGGGGCTGAATTGCAAGATGGTACCTATACTTTAGAGGAAAAGAACTATAGTAATGGTTATCGCACGGTATTTTCCATTGAAGTAGAAGATGGTAAGATTACTAAATCTGATTTCGATAATGTAGATGAAGATGGTAATTCGAAAAAAGATGATGAAGAATACAATAAAGCGATGGAAGATGAATCCGGTGTAGGTCCAGATGAATATATTGATACCTTAAATGATGAATTGGTAAAAACGATGGGTGAAGAAGATGCTGCTCCCGGTGATGTTGAAGCCGTTTCTGGAGCAACTCATAGTTCTGAAACCTTTGTTCTTTATGCTGAACAATTAGTAAATGCAGCTGAAAAAGGCGATACAGATACTATCGAAGTTGATAATTATGTGGAAGAATAATTATTAAGCAAAGGCTAAAAAGGAGTTGGAACGTACCGGTTCCGGCTCTTTTTTGCTGTGTTTAAAGCAAAATGATAGTAATTATTTGAAACTAAATTCACTAAAAACCTTTTCATTCTGGAAAAAACAGGCTATCATGAGAAAATGAAAAGAAAGTGGAGGTTATTATGAAAAGAAAAACGGGAATTTTCCTTATACTTCTTGTCGTACTCGTTTTTAGCGTAGCTTGTAGTAATGGAAGCAAGTCAGAGCAGACAACAGAATCTTCTTATGCTCAAGGGATGAGAAAAGAACCTTATATGCAAGAGGAATTTTTACTAGGTACTTATATACGTATTCGTGTTTTTGATGAAGACAAAGAAGATGTATTGCAACCAGCTTTTGATCGAATTAAAGAATTGGGAGATAAAATTACAATTAATCAATCCGGTTCAGAAATTGACAAAATTAACGAAAATGCGGGAAAAAAGCCAGTTAAAGTATCAAAGGATATTTATGATCTATTAAAACAAGCCCAAGACTACAGCAAGGAATCTGATGGAGGATTTAATTTAACAATTGGAGCAATTACACAACTTTGGCGAATCGGTTTTGACGATGCTCGTAAACCTTCACAAGATGAAATAGACGAGGCACTAAAACATATTGATTACAATAAAGTGAAGTTTAACGATGATAAGCAAACAGTTTATTTAGAAGATGAAGATATGATTATCGATCTTGGAGCTATCGCTAAAGGATACATTGCTGACGAAGCAGTTAAAGTACTAGAAGATAATGGTGTTAAATCGGCAATTGTCGATTTAGGTGGAAATATCTATGTGGTAGGTCATAGCAACCGTGGAGAAAACGAAGACTGGAATGTAGGAATCCAAGATCCTAATGATGATCGTGGTTCGGTTTTAGGCACGATTAAAGAATCAGATAAAACAATTGTAACTTCAGGTATCTATGAACGTTATTTGGAGGAAGACGGAAAAACTTATCACCACATTTTTGATTCAAAAACGGGGTACCCCTATGATAATGACATTGCTAGTGCAACGGCGATTACAGATAAATCCATTGATGGTGACGGCTTAACGACGGTGATTTTTGACAAAGGGGTTAAAAAAGGACTGGAGTATATTGAAAATCATACTCCTAAAGGGACATCAGCGATCTTTGTGACAAAAGACGACAAAGTATATATGACAGATGACATTAAAGATAGTTTCCAATTGGATGAAGATTCTGGATATACATTAGGAGATAGAAGTAAGTTATAATAAATAGAATTATTTAGGAAGGAGGGGAATATGTCATTAAAAGTTTTTTTGGAAGTTGTCGAAATTAAAACCAAAGTTGCCAGCGTATTTCCTTTTATTATGGGGATTTTATTCTCTATTTCTTATTTTCATGAATTTCATTTAGGTTATACTTTGTTGTTTTTTATTGGTATGATTATTTTTGATATGACAACAACGGCTATTAATAATTTTATGGATTTTAAAAAAGCACAGTCTCAATCATATAAATATCAAGAAAATGTGATTGGCCGTGAACAGCTTTCGCCGAAAAAAATTCAATGGATAATTTTAAGCATGCTTGCTGCTACATTTTTAATTGGGTTGATTTTAAGTATGCAAACAGGTTGGATGTTGCTAGTCATGGGCGGGGCAGTTTGTTTTATTGGTGTTTTTTATACATTTGGCCCAATTCCTTTATCACGTATGCCTTTGGGTGAAATATTCAGCGGAGTAACGATGGGCTTAGGAATTTTTGCTATTACGGTTTATCTTAATACTGTGCAGCAAGAAGTCTTTTATTTAACGCTTGATTTTACGAAGGGAAGATTTTTGCTTTCAGGCCAGCTATGGGGCATGCTCGCTCTTATGTGGGCTTCGCTTCCTTTAATTTGTACGATTGCTAATATTATGCTAGCCAATAATCTACGCGATATAGAAACAGACATTGAAAATCACCGTTATACTTTAGTATATTATATCGGCAGTTCGACAGGAGTATTGTTATTCCAAGGACTGATGTATGCTTGCTATGTGACAATTACAATTGGCTGGCTTTTTGGTATTTACAATTGGCCAATTCTTGTGGTTTTTGTTACTTTTCCTAAGATTTATCAGAATCTAAAGGACCACAAAAAAAGTCTACCGCAAGCAAGGAGTTTTGGTTACGCGATTAAAAATATGGTTTTATTCAACAGCAGTTATGCGTTAGGTTTATTACTTTGTATTATTTGGCAACGAATATAAGACAAGCAGTAAAGTGTACCAGTTGCGCTTTACTACTTGTTTTTTTAATAAATCGCTTTTAAGCTAATTTCACCTGAAGAAAGAGTTTTAACTCCTTGATTAGTTTGCACTACTAATTCACCAGTATCGGTAATTTGGGTTGCTTTTCCGCTATAAGTATTCCCTTGCTGGTTAAATTGAACAGTTTTACCTAAAACAAAGGACTTTTTACGGTAGACCTCTATATATTGTTTATCAGGCAAACCATCAAGTAATTCAAAAAAATACTGCCAAATTAGTTGTATCAATTGGTTGCGTGTTATTGGAGGGTTCCCTTTGGGAAAGATTGAGCCAGCTTTTGCTTGTAAGCGGTCTGGAAAGCTTTCTGGTTCAATTGAAAAGTTAATTCCGCATCCTAAAATAACATGGTTAATTCGTCCAGTTTCAAAGCCGCTTGTGGCTTCTGATAAAATGCCGCAGATCTTTTTGCCTTCTAAATAAATGTCATTTACCCACTTAATTTGTGTTTGTTTTCCTGTATAGTGATCAATAGCTAAGCTTAATGCAACGGCGGCTAAGATTGTATATTGTGGTAATTCCTCAAACGTTTGATTAGGCGATAATAAAAGGCTCATGTAGATTTGGCCGGTGGGAGAGAAAAAGGGCCGACCAAACCGACCATGTCCGCCTAATTGTTTTTCTGCGATAAAAAGGGCGGGAGAGATTTGTTGGTTCAGCGCTGCAACCTTGGCGTCATCCATTGTTGATCCAGTTTCTTTCTTGATAAAGATAGAAGAAGCAGGTAGCATTTTACTGCTGATTAACTCTTTTTCCAGAACGTCTGAAGTTAAGTAGCGGTATCCATTAGGAAAATGTTCAATACGGTATCCTTTTTTTTCCAATTCATGTATAGCTTTCCAAATAGCTGTGCGTGAAACCCCTAAAGTATCAGCTAACTTTTCACCAGAGACAACCTCTCTGTTTTTCCTTAAGATAGAAAGTATTTTTTGTTTTGTAGACGTCATGAATGTAGCCCTCTCTTTGCAGTCTTTTACCAATAAGTATAGTCGGTTGGAAACTGATATACAAATAAGAAATTATACGCTAAAAAAGTTTAATAAAAGCCTTGACGCAGCTATGTTTTTTATGTATAATAAATAGATGCAAAAACTATCTGAAAATAATAAGCAGAAGCGAAATATTGTCCGTTTCGGCTTGGGAATAAAGAAACAAAAGTAGTAACTCATGAAAATGTTGTTCTATTTTTGGTTTTTTTTTGCCTAAAGTCCGCAAAAAATGCTTGATGTTACTAATATTTAATATTTGTAATCAAATTGTAATATTTTGGGTAGCTTTTTTGAAAGACTTTTTAAGGGGTGAACAACTTGGCTGGACACGTAGTAAAGTACGGAAATCATCGCGAACGTAGAAGTTTCGCACGCATCAGTGAAGTACTAGAATTACCGAATTTGATTGAAATTCAGACAGACTCTTACCAATGGTTTTTAGATGAAGGGTTAAGAGAAATGTTTGAAGATATTTTGCCAATTGACGACTTTAATGGAAATCTTTCGTTGGAATTTGTGGACTATGAATTAAAAACGCCCAAATACACAGTGGAAGAAGCACGCTCACATGATGCTAATTATTCTGCGCCGTTACAAGTTACATTACGTTTGACAAACCGCGAAACTGGCGAGATTAAATCGCAAGAAGTTTTCTTTGGCGATTTTCCGCTAATGACTGAACAAGGTACTTTTATTGTTAATGGGGCAGAACGAGTGATTGTTTCTCAATTAGTTCGATCTCCAGGTGTGTATTTTAGTAGTAAAATAGATAAAAATGGTAGAGAAGGTTTTGGTTCAACTGTTATTCCTAACCGTGGTGCATGGTTGGAAATGGAAACTGATGCTAAAAATATTTCTTATGTAAGAATTGACCGTACGCGTAAGATACCAATGACAGTGCTAGTTCGTGCTTTAGGTTTTGGTTCGGACGACACGAT
Source organism: Tetragenococcus solitarius NBRC 100494 (assembly GCF_001544195.1). Classification (GTDB taxonomy): domain Bacteria; phylum Bacillota; class Bacilli; order Lactobacillales; family Enterococcaceae; genus Tetragenococcus; species Tetragenococcus solitarius. The sequence continues at coordinate 30,126 of NZ_BCPY01000025.1, read as the reverse complement.
TCTAGATATTTTTGGCGACAATGATTCTTTGCGTTATACCATTGAAAAAGATTTGCATAAAACTGCGACTGACTCAAGAACAGAAGAAGGATTAAAAGATATCTACGAACGCTTGCGTCCAGGCGAACCTAAAACAGCGGACAGTTCAAGAAGTCTTTTAAATGCTCGTTTCTTTGATCCTCGTCGTTATGATTTAGCAGCTGTCGGTCGCTATAAGATGAATAAAAAGCTAGACTTAAAAACTCGCTTATTAAACTTAACGTTAGCTGAGACGCTGGCAGATCCGGATACTGGAGAAATTATCCTTGAAAAAGGAACAGAAATTACAAATCAAGTAATGGAAGAGACTTTAGCTGAATATATCGATAATGGGTTGAATAGTGCTACTTATTACCCATCAGAAGACGGTGTCGTAACAGATCCAATGACTATTCAAGTATTTAAGGTATTCTCACCTAACGATCCCGATCGTGAAGTAAATGTGATTGGTAATGGTCTTCCAGAACCAAACGTTCGGACAATACGTCCAGCTGATATTATTGCTTCAATGAGTTATTTCTTCAACTTGATGGAAGGTATCGGAACTACCGATGATATTGACCATTTAGGAAATCGACGTATTCGCTCTGTTGGCGAATTATTACAAAATCAATTCCGCATTGGTTTAGCACGGATGGAACGTGTGGTTCGCGAACGTATGTCGATTCAAGATACGGACACGTTGACACCGCAACAGTTGATTAATATTCGTCCTGTAGTAGCAAGTATTAAAGAATTTTTCGGGTCTTCACAGTTATCACAATTTATGGATCAAACCAATCCATTAGGAGAATTAACGCATAAACGTCGTCTCTCTGCTTTAGGGCCTGGCGGACTAACACGTGATCGTGCTGGTTATGAAGTGCGAGATGTACATTATTCTCACTATGGACGTATGTGTCCAATTGAAACGCCAGAAGGACCTAATATTGGTTTAATTAACAGCTTAGCTTCTTATGCTAAAGTGAATAAATATGGTTTTATCGAAACGCCTTATCGTCGTGTAGATCGCACAACCGGTCGTGTAACTGATCAAATCGATTACCTAACGGCAGATATTGAAGACAATTATGTCGTTGCACAAGCTAACAGTCCATTAAATGAAGATGGAACATTTGCAGAAGACGTCGTTATGGCGCGTGCTACCAGTGAAAACCTTGAAGTTTCAATTGATAAAGTTGATTATATGGACGTTTCTCCTAAACAAGTGGTTTCGGTTGCGACAGCTTGTATTCCATTTTTAGAAAATGATGACTCTAACCGTGCTTTGATGGGTGCAAACATGCAACGTCAAGCAGTTCCATTAATTAACCCACAAGCACCTTGGGTAGGTACTGGAATGGAATATACTTCGGCTCATGATTCAGGGGCTGCATTGTTGTGTAAAGCAGCAGGGATTGCTGAATATGTAGATGCAACTGAAATTCGGGTACGTCGTGACAATGGCGCGCTAGATATTTATCATATAACAAAATTCCGTCGTTCTAATTCTGGAACAAGTTATAACCAACGTCCACTAGTTAAACAAGGTGAAAAGGTTGAAAAGGGCGATATCCTAGCGGATGGTCCTTCAATGGAAAATGGGGAAATGGCTTTAGGTCAAAACGTTGTTGTAGCCTTTATGACATGGGAAGGTTATAACTATGAAGATGCGGTTATTATGAGCCGCCGTTTAGTTAAAGATGACGTTTATACTTCTGTTCATATTGAGGAATATGAATCTGAAGCTCGCGATACAAAATTAGGACCAGAAGAAATTACCCGTGAAATTCCTAATGTAGGTGAAGATGCGCTAAAAGATCTTGACGAAATGGGTATTGTCCGTGTAGGTGCTGAAGTTCGTGATGGAGATCTTTTAGTTGGAAAAGTGACACCAAAAGGAGTAACTGAATTATCTGCAGAAGAACGTTTATTGCATGCTATATTTGGTGAAAAAGCTCGTGAAGTTCGTGATACTTCACTTAGAGTTCCTCATGGTGGTGGAGGTATTATTCACGACGTGAAAATCTTTACTCGTGAAGCAGGCGATGAATTATCTCCCGGAGTGAACATGCTTGTCCGTGTTTACATTGTACAAAAACGTAAAATCCACGAGGGTGACAAAATGGCAGGGCGTCACGGAAACAAAGGGGTTGTCTCTCGAATTATGCCCGAAGAAGACATGCCTTTTTTACCGGACGGTACGCCAATTGATATTATGTTAAACCCATTAGGGGTTCCATCCCGGATGAATATTGGACAAGTGCTAGAATTACATTTAGGTATGGCTGCTAGACAACTAGGTATTCACGTCGCTACTCCAGTCTTTGACGGTGCAAGCGATGATGATGTATGGGAAACTGTAGAAGAAGCTGGATTAGCCAAAGATGCTAAGACAGTCTTATACGATGGACGTACGGGTGAACCGTTTGATGGCAGAGTTTCTGTAGGCGTAATGTATATGATTAAATTAGCGCATATGGTCGATGATAAATTGCACGCTCGTTCAATAGGACCTTACTCTCTAGTTACGCAACAACCACTTGGAGGTAAAGCTCAATTTGGTGGACAACGTTTTGGTGAAATGGAAGTTTGGGCATTGGAAGCTTATGGTGCTGCTTATACTTTACAAGAAATTTTAACTTACAAATCAGATGATGTAGTAGGTCGTGTAAGAACCTATGAGTCGATTGTTAAAGGTGAACCTATTCCAAAACCAGGCGTTCCAGAGTCCTTCCGTGTATTAGTTAAAGAATTGCAATCACTTGGATTAGATATGCGTGTTCTAGATGATGAAAATAATGAAGTTGAACTGCGCGATATGGATGATGAAGATGATGATCTAATTACCGTCGACGCTTTGGAAAAATTTGCTGAAAAACAAAATGCTAAAAAAGTAGAATCAGATGCTGCCAACAAAGAACCAGAAAAGAAACAATTTGATGAAGAAAACAATCCAGCAGATACTCCTGTAGATTAAACAAATCATCTTTTAGAAGAAAAGCTGCTATTTGTAAAAGAAAAGTTATTACAAATAGCTAACTGCTTTTTTCAATATGTTTATATTTTCCTGATTGAAGTTGCGAATTGAAATGGAGGGAACCCTTTTTGATCGATGTAAATAAATTCGAAAACATGCAAATAGGCTTGGCTTCTCCCGAAAAAATCAGAAGCTGGTCTTATGGCGAAGTCAAAAAACCTGAGACCATTAATTACCGTACATTAAAACCTGAACGTGAGGGTTTATTTGACGAACGAATTTTCGGTCCCACTAAGGATTGGGAATGTGCTTGTGGAAAATACAAACGAATTCGTTATAAGGGAATCGTTTGTGACCGTTGTGGGGTAGAAGTAACCCGCTCAAAAGTCCGTAGGGAACGCATGGGACATATTGAACTTGCTGCTCCTGTTTCTCATATTTGGTATTTTAAAGGCATACCATCTCGTATGGGGTTAGTTTTGGATATGAGTCCACGCGCGTTAGAAGAGATCATTTATTTTGCTTCTTATGCTGTTATTGATCCAGGTAATACTAGTTTAGAAAAGAAACAATTATTAACTGAACGAGAATATCGTGAAAAACGTGAACAATATGGTCAAGAATTTAACGCTGCAATGGGAGCTGATGCGATTAGGCAACTATTAGATAGCGTAGATTTAGACAGTGAAGCAGAAGAATTAAAAGAAACTTTAAAAACTGCTTCAGGACAAAAACGGACAAGAGCTATTCGTCGTCTGGATATTTTAGAGGCTTTCCGTACTTCTGGAAATGAACCTAGCTGGATGGTTATGGATGTTATTCCAATTGTTCCACCAGACTTACGTCCTATGGTGCAATTAGAAGGTGGGCGTTTTGCTACTTCTGACTTAAACGACTTGTATCGTCGCGTTATTAACCGTAACAATCGATTGAAACGTTTGTTAGATTTAAACGCGCCTAATATTATTGTGCAGAATGAAAAACGTATGCTGCAAGAAGCTGTTGATGCTTTGATTGATAATGGTCGTCGGGGCCGTCCTGTTGCAGGACCAGGAAACCGTCCATTGAAGTCTCTTTCTCATATGCTAAAAGGAAAGCAAGGACGTTTCCGTCAAAACTTGCTAGGAAAACGGGCGGACTATTCTGGACGTTCGGTTATCTGTGTGGGTCCATTTTTAAAAATGTATCAGTGCGGCTTGCCAAAAGAAATGGCAATCGAGTTATTCAAACCTTTTGTAATGAGAGAACTGGTTAAACGCGAATTAGCTTCCAACGTAAAAAATGCTAAACGCAAGATTGAAAGGCAAGAAGATGATGTGTGGGATGTACTAGAAGATGTTATTAAAGAACACCCAGTTCTATTGAACCGTGCACCTACGCTTCACCGTCTAGGTATCCAAGCTTTTGAACCAGTTTTGGTAGAAGGACGCGCGATTCGTTTGCATCCTTTGGCTTGTGAAGCTTACAATGCTGACTTTGATGGAGACCAAATGGCTGTTCACGTTCCACTAAGTGAAGAAGCACAAGCCGAAGCTCGTGTAATGATGTTAGCTGCTCAGCATATTTTAAATCCAAAAGATGGTAAACCTGTCGTTACACCGTCACAAGACATGGTTTTAGGTAATTATTATATAACGCTTGAAGAAGCTGGCCGCGAAGGCGAAGGTATGATTTTCCGTGATATGGATGAAGCAGTCACAGCTTGGAAGAACGGTTACGTTCACTTGCATTCTAGAGTTGCTGTTGATCCAAAACATTTGGGCGATAAACCGTTGACTGATTTCCAAAAGGATCGTTTGATGGTAACGACTGTAGGTAAAATCATCTTTAATTCGATTATGCCGCCAGAGTTTCCTTATTTAAATGAACCAACTGATTTTAATTTAACTGTTCAAACGCCAGATAAGTATTTTGTCGAAGCGGGTACCGATATTCCTGCTTATATTAAAGAACAAGAATTGATTGGACCATTTAAAAAAGATAATTTGGAAGATATTATTGCTGAAGTCTTTAAACGATTTAAAGTAACCGAAACTTCACGTATGTTGGACCGAATGAAAGATTTAGGATATAAACATTCCACTTATGCTGGAATTACTGTCGGTATTGCAGATATTACTGTTTTACAAGATAAAGAAGATATTATCTCTAATGCGCATAAACAAGTGGCAACCATTAGTAAACAATTTCGTCGTGGTTTGATCACTGATGACGAACGTTATGAACGGGTTATTGATATTTGGAATGAAGCGAAGGATCAAATTCAATTGAAATTGATGAAATCTCTTGGTACCCAAAATCCGATTTATATGATGTCTGACTCTGGTGCCCGCGGGAATATTTCTAACTTTACCCAACTTGCTGGGATGCGTGGTTTGATGGCTGCGCCAAGTGGTCAAATTATGGAATTGCCGATTATTTCCAACTTCCGTGAAGGTTTAACCGTCTTAGAGATGTTTATTTCTACTCACGGAGCACGTAAAGGAATGACCGATACGGCATTGAAGACGGCAGACTCGGGTTATTTGACACGTCGTTTAGTCGATGTAGCACAAGACGTGATTATTCGTGAAGATGACTGTGGAACAGACCGTGGACTTGAAATCGAAGCGATCAAAGAAGGCAATGAGATTATCGAAACGCTGGAAGAACGACTTGTCGGGCGTTATACGAGCAAAGCTGTTTATCATCCAGAAACGGGTGAAAAAATAGTTGAAGCTGACCACTTATTAACCGAAGTTGAGGCTAAACAAATTGTAAACGCAGGAATTGAAAAAGTTTCAATTCGTTCAGCATTTGTTTGTGATACGAAACATGGGGTTTGTCGTCATTGCTATGGACGTAACTTAGCTACTGGAACGGAAGTCGAAGTTGGCGAAGCTGTTGGAACAGTGGCTGCACAATCTATTGGTGAACCTGGTACTCAATTAACGATGCGTACTTTCCATACTGGCGGTGTTGCTGGCGATGATATCACTCAAGGGTTACCTCGTGTACAAGAAATCTTTGAAGCACGTAATCCTAAAGGGGAAGCGATCATTACTGAAGTAACTGGTGAAGTCACTGAAGTGGCTGAAGATGCAGCTACTCGTACCAAAGAAGTGACAGTTACCGGGGAAACAGACACTCGGACGTATACAGTACCATATACTGCACGTATGAAAGTTTCAGAAGGAGACTATATTCACCGTGGTGCTCCACTAACGGAAGGATCAATTGATCCAAAACACTTATTACAAGTGCGAGATGTGATTTCTGTCGAAAACTACTTATTGCGTGAAGTTCAGCGCGTTTACCGTATGCAAGGGGTAGAAATCGGCGATAAGCACGTCGAAGTAATGGTCCGTCAAATGTTACGTAAAGTTCGTGTTATGGATCCAGGAGATACAGATATTTTACCTGGAACAATGATGGATATTGCAGACTTTAAGGATCAAAATTATGATGTTTTAGTTTCAGGCGGTATTCCTGCCACTTCTCGCCCGGTATTACTGGGTATTACGAAAGCTTCTTTGGAAACAAACAGTTTCTTATCTGCTGCTTCCTTCCAAGAAACCACTCGTGTACTAACAGACGCAGCGATCCGCGGTAAGCGGGATCCGCTTCTTGGGTTAAAAGAAAATGTTATTATTGGTAAAACCATTCCAGCTGGTACAGGAATGCCTCGTTACCGTAATATGGAACCAAAAGAAGTGAATACGGCGAGCGAAAATGTTTATAGTATTTCTGATATTGAAGCTCAAATGGCTGCAGAAGATGCATTAAATGAAACACAAAATAACAATTAATTATTTTGGAAAAGATACACTTTGCTTTCATTGCAAGGTGTATCTTTTTTATAATCAGGTTTGATGATTAAAAATAGTAAGAGGTGTATGCACCGTTAATAGCGAAAATTTTGGCATAGAAAAGTAAGTGACGAAAAAAGAGAGTATCATGTTGCAGATCCGCTTTTGTTAGTTATGCTGACAGAAGAACTTTTCATTAAAAATTAAGGAGGAAATTGGATAATTATGATCAATAAAGAAGATATACCATTTACTGTAGATCATGTAGGGAGTTTCTTACGCCCAGAACGTATTAAAAGTGCAAGGAAAAATTATACAAGTGGAAATATATCAAAAGAACAGTTACGAACGATTGAGGATGAGGAAATAGAAAAGCTAGTAAAAAAAGAAAAAGCGGCTGGTTTATATGAAATTACAGATGGGGAATTTCGTCGTACTTTCTGGCATTGGGACTTTTTAGAACACTTAAATGGAATTGAAGGATACACAGCTGAACATGGGCGTAATCAGAAACTTTTGGCTAAAGCAGCTCCTGATTACCATATACGTGTTGTTGATCGAATTTCTTTTAATGAGAATCATCCCTTTTTAAATGATTTCGTTTTTTTAAAAGAGAAGGTCGAAAATGATGGTTATTCAATTGCTAAAACCTCTGTTCCAAGTCCGAACATGATTTTACGACAAGAATTATTGGCAAATGATGATACTTCAAGAATTCATAAGATTTATCCTGATTTAACTGATTTTTACCATGACTTGGCACAAACTTATAAAAATGTTATTAAAGCTTATTATGAAAAAGGCTGTCGATATTTACAATTTGATGATACAAATTGGGCATTTTTGGCAGATGCGAAAAAAAGAGAGGAAATACAAGAACGTGGCTTTGATCCTACACAAGTTGCCCAAATCTGTACACAAATTATTAATGAAGCTTTAGACAATAAACCAGAAGATTTGGTATTGACTACTCATATTTGCCGAGGAAATCATGCTTCGTCTTGGTTATTTTCGGGCGGGTATGAGCCTATTGCTAAAGAATTGTTTGCTACGAATTATGATGGATTTTTCTTGGAGTACGATTCAGATCGTGCTGGCGATTTTGCACCTTTACGTTATTGGAATAACAAAGATAGTAAAGTTGTTTTAGGTTTAGTTACTTCGAAATTTCCAGAACTAGAAAACAAAAAAGAATTCAAGAAGCTACGAAGTATATTCCATTAGAAAATTTAAGTATAAGTCCTCAGTGTGGCTTTGCTTCTTCTGAGAAGGGGAATCGTTTGAGTGAAAAAGAACAATGGGAAAAAATAGGCTTGTTACAAGAAATTGCATCAGAAGTTTGGAAGCGTTAAAAAAGAAAGGGACTTTAATATAGGTCCCTTTCTTTTTTTGTCTATACACGCTAAAATGCAGATAGACTAAATCATGTTAAGGTGAATAATGATGAAGAAAATTTTGATTGTAGAAGATGATAATAATATTAATAACTTACTAAATGATTTACTTGAATCTGATTATAAGATTACGCAAGCTTTTGCAGGCTCTGAAGCAAGACGTCTTTTGCTAGAAGAAAGTTTTGATCTTATTTTATTGGATTTGATGCTGCCAGGTGTCAGTGGAGAAGAATTAATTGCAGAAATACGTGCCAAAAAAACGACACCGATTATCGTTATTACGGCAAAAAATGATCCTGCCGTTTTATCTGAAGTATTTGATACAGGAGCGAATGACTATATAGCTAAACCATTTAATACAGTTGAAGTAATAGCAAGAATAAAAAACCAACTAAGAAGATATTCCAACGATGAAACAGGCAAATCTATTTTAACCGTAGGCAAAATTAAGATGAATGACGAAAGACATGAAGTGTACTATCAAGATCAACCATTGTTATTAACTCAAAAAGAATATGCGTTATTAAAGTGTTTCTTAGCCCATCCTAAAAAAGTATTTACGAAGGCAAACTTATACGAAACAATTTGGCAAGAGCCTTATTTTGGGGATGATAACACTGTAACCGTTCATATTTCACGGCTACGGAATAAATTTCAGGCGATGACAGATCAGGAAATTATTAAAACAATTTGGGGCGTAGGTTTTCAATTAAACGCTTAGTAAATTTAATACTTTTGTAAGATTTACGACTGAATTTTGAAAGTTCTCCTGTGTAAGATCAAAGTACCTTCAAAAAAGACGAGGAGAATGAATGATGGAAAATTTGCTAGCCACACATGCGGTTACAAAGTCTTATGGCAACCAAGATGCCTTACATGATGTTTCAATTCATGTTAGGCCGGGTGAAGTATATGGTTTAATTGGAAAAAATGGTGCAGGGAAGTCGACCTTATTTAAAGTGATCATGGGCCTTGCTAGACAAGATAGCGGAGAAATTTCAATCTATGATAAACCTTCTGTAGAAAACTTGGAAGGTACTCAGAAAAACATTGGATTTATGTTTGGCTCACAGTTTTTTTCTTATCTAACAGCTCGAGAAAATTTAATTTATACTTGCAAGCTTAAAGGAATTACGGATAAAACAGAAGTTGAGCGTGTGTTAAAACTAGTTGAGTTAGATCAAGTAAAAAAGAAAGTAAAATCCTTTTCTATGGGAATGAAGCAACGGCTAAACATAGCAAATGCTTTAGTGGGTAAACCGGATTTAATTATTATGGACGAACCCATTAATGGTCTGGATCCTCAAGGAATTGCTAGTTTTAGGCATTTGGTACAAAAGTTAAATCGCGAGCAAGAAATTACTTTTTTATTATCTTCCCATATTTTAGGAGAATTAGGGCTGATGGCTTCTCGTTTTGGTTTTATTCATGACGGCGAATTGCTAAATGAGATGAACCGTGAAGAATTACTAGGAAAAGCTGAAGATCAGGTTATTATCAAAGTGGATAATGCAGAAAAGGCTGCTTATTTATTAGAGGAACATTTCCCTTCTTTAGATTATATAGTGAACGGCGATAAGGAGATTATTCTTTCTGATCTTATTGATGAAACCAATAAAATTGCAAAAATTTTGGTAGATGGTGGACTCGAATTATATAAACTGACTGCTCACCAACAAACTTTGGAAGAGTATTATCTTTCTCTTATTCATCAAGGAGGGCAAGAAAATGTTTAATTATGTTAAAGCAGATCTTTACCGGATTTTTCATAAACGAAGTAATCAGTTCTATTGGTTGATTTTAGCGGGCTTGTTTTTAACTTTTGTCATTTTTGGCTCAGGAAGTGCTAACTTTGCGGATAATAAAAGCGAACTTACAGAGATGTATTTTTCCGTAGCAGTGATGCCCCTTGCTTTATTTGGTCCTTTAATTATAAGCCCTCAGTTTTATTATGCAGTATACTTAGATGAAATTAATAGTAAAGGCTTTATCCGTTTATTTAGCTCTGGCTTGCGTAAAAGTGAATATATTGTGGCAAAAATAATTAGTTCGCTTGTTTATATGTTTGTTGTATTTGCTTTTTTGGCATTTGCTTATCTTAGTGGTTTCGGTATACTTGCATTGCTAAATAATGGGGTTGTCTTTTTTACTATAAGTCAAATTGAATTATTGCTTAGCTTAGTCGCCTACTTAGGATTATTTACAATTGCTTTTTCTTCGTTGACCAATTTAATTACTTTGAAGTGGCAAAGTAGTAATATTCCATTATTTTTATTCTTCATTATTTCCAATGGTTTTATCGCAAGTCTTATCGGTTGGTTGAATCGTTTGCCCATTTTACGTCAATTTGATTTCAATCCTTATTTACTTTCGACAAACATTGGAGAAATACAAAAAGCTCTTACCAATGGGATTTTTTATGGACAACAAGGGCAACCTAGTAATCAGCCGCCAAGCGCACAAGAAGCTTTAAAAATAATAGATTCAATTGGAACACAACCTTTTATTATTATTGGTATATATATTATTGTAACGACGATTCTCTCGTTTTTTATACTGAAACATTCTGATATCAAAGACAATTAGTAGGTGAAATTTGTGATATGGATTTTATTCATTAGTATGGGGATTAATTTGTTAGCTGTCTTGGCTTGGATCTTTTATTATCGTGAATTAAAAGAGATGATTTTACAGATTAAGACGATTAAACAAGGAAATTCACATGCGCCTTTAAAAAAAATTGGCTTCTCAAAGCGTAATCGACAAATAGTTGAAGAAGTAAATGAGCTCATTCTATCTTTTAATAAAACAGAAAAAGAAAATAGGCGAATGGCTAAGCAAAGCAAAGAGATGATTGCTTCGATTTCACATGATTTTAGGACTCCCTTGACTTCAATGATTGGCTATATCCAAATGGTTGATAAATCTACGGTGAGTACGCGTGATTTAAAGTATTTAACAGTTATTGAAGAGCGTATGTATTTAATCTCATCACTTATCGATGAATTTTATTTATTAAGCTTATTAGATGCGGATGACTATAAAATTCATAATGAAGCAGTAAATCCTATTAATTTAATTCAAGAGCAAGTCGCTCAATACTACGAGGAACTGTCAGCAACGTTTGAAGAAATCGATATTGGTTTATCAGATGAACTTATTGTCATTCAAACCAGTCGTGTGGACTTTGAACGTATTGTACAAAACTTACTCAAAAATGCGTTTACCCATGGAATACAATACTTTAAAATCCAACTGGAAAAGCATGAAGACAGACTTTGCTTTATTTTTGAAAATCAGGTTCCTAATGGTCAAAAGATAGAGGTTGACCGCTTGTTTGACCGTAATTACCAAAGTGAAAATACACGAGGGACAGATAGTTCTGGTCTTGGTTTAGCTATTGCAAAACAATTAGCAGAAAAGCTAAATTTTTCTTTGACTGCACAGTTACAAGGAGACTCACTTCAGTTTTGTTTAGACATTTATTTAGATGCTTGGAAAATCAGGAACATAGAAAAAACAAATAGATAATAAAAAGCAGGTAAGATGGTTTTTACCTGCTTTTTTGGATAGATTCAAAATTTAATGCAGCGCCAATTAAATTCGCGTTATTTTGATAATCACAAGTTTTAACCTCAGGAAGAATCTCAGGAATGCCTTCTTTTGTTAATAACAAGTGTAAACGCGTTTGAAGTTCTTTGGCTAGTTCATGGCGTGCTGAAATTCCGCCACCTAAAATAATCATCTCAGGGTCTAATGAAACTTGAATATTATAAAGTGAATCGGCTAAATGGTCATACATTGTTTCAATCGCTTGAGTGGCACGCTTATCACCGGCATCTTTTTGTTCAAATAATTTTGCCCCTGTTACTTTTTTGCCATATTGTTGTGAAAAGCGTTTGGCTGCATTAACAGCAGTTCCATTATAGCTTAACGTTTTTCCATTCGTATTGTGTAGCAAACCTATTTCACCACCGAAAAGATGAGCACCTTTATATAAATGATTATTGATAAATATAGCGCCGCCCACGCCTGTGCCGATAACTACAAAAACAGCATTTTCCACATGTTTTCCGGCACCTAATCTCATTTCGCAAATGCCTGCGCAATTGGCATCATTTTCGATGGTAACTGGAAGACCTAAATAATCTTCTAATTCATCATAGATGGGACGATTGTGGATATAAGGGATGGCACTGATCCCTTCAATTTTTCTTTTTTTTACATTAACTGCGCCCGGTGCACTAAAAGCAACCCCTGTAATTTGATTTTTGCTGTGTGTAATGACTTGCTTTAATTGCGTTAGTAATTGTTCAAAAGTGTCAGGTGTAGGAAAACTTCCTGTTTGATGAATTGCTTGCTGCTCCCATATCCCGTATTTTATAGAGCTGCCGCCCATATCAAAAACTGCCAGACTCATTGTTTTCCTCTTTTCTAGTAGCCATTATTTTGTGTGACCTCTTTATACCATAATCCGCTTTTTTTCAAGCTGCGTTTAAAGTTATGATCTAATGCTAAACGGTAAAAACCATAACGATTACGATAGCCATTTAGCCATGACCAGCAGTCAATAAAGGTCCAGGTATGATAACCAAAACAGTGACTACCTTCTTGAATTCCTTGATAAAGATAGTCCAAGTGCTCTTTCATAAAATCAATGCGATAATCATCTTGGGTCATTCCATTTTCGTCCATAAAACGTTCTTCATTCGCAACGCCCATGCCATTTTCGCTCACATACCAAGGGAAATTATCGTACTCATTTTTCATCATCATTGCCACATCATAAAGGGCTTTCGGATAAATTTCCCAGCCACGATAAGGATTAATCCGTTTTTCCGGCCAGTCATAAGGCGTATATAAATCCTCTGGGTCTTGCGCAGGAAATCGAGGGTTCACGGGCGCTTGTACACGTAAAGGTTGATAATAATTCAAGCCAATAAAATCGACCGTATTTTCTTTTATCGCATCTTTATCAGAAGGGTTTGTTGCTGGCGTTAATCCATGTTTTTTGATTAATTGCACCAAGGCTTCAGGTATAGCTCCTTTGGTTGCTGGATCTAAGAAACTTTTCATGGTTAATAAATCGGCATTTTCTTTGGCTTTTTGATCCGCTTGTTCATCGCTGCGTGCGTAAGCTGGAGTAATGTTTAAGATAATGCCGATACTGCCTTTAGGCTTTACTTCACGAAAAGCTTTTACTGCATAAACATGCGCCATCAAAGTATGGTAACCTACTTGAACTGCTTTTTTGAAATCATGAATAGCAGGATAATGAGCGCCGTTTAAATAGCCACATTCAATATGCACAATCGGTTCGTTAAAGGTGGTCCATTTTTCGATTAAATCCCCGAATAACTCAAATGCAGTTTTGGCATAAAAAGCAAAAGCATTGACCGATTCGCGGCTTTCCCAGCCGCCTTTTTCCATCAACCACATGGGCATATCAAAGTGAAATAAGTTGATAATAGGTTGAACACCTGCTGCAAGGATATGTTCAAAATAATCACGATAAAAAGTAACAGCTTCTTGATTTACATGTTTGCCGTCTGGTAAAAGACGTGCCCAGGAAATGGATGTCCGAAAAGAATTGAGACCAATTTCTTTCATCCGCTGGCAATCTTCTTGATACATTTCATAGATATTGGATGTATGTTCAGGTCCTTGATTCTCGTGGAATTTCTCTGGATTGTTTTGAAACCAATAATCCCAAGTTGTAGCGGACTTACCGTTTTGCAAACTATGACCTTCAGATTGCGGGGCAGAAGTCGCTGCTCCCCATAAGAAATTTTTCGGGAATGTTTTCATAAGTTTTCCTCCAATTGTATTTGTACACCAACAAAAGCTGCTTTTTGCGAAACAGCAACATTTTTCTGGTTCACTTCAAGCATTTTTCCTGTTTCCATATCAATGACTCTGGTTATTTTCGCTGGAAATTGCGCCAAATTTAAAACAAGCGTATCATCAGTGTTTTTATGAAAAGCAAAAACACTATTTTGTTTACAAGTAAAGTACCAACCAGATTGGATAAAGCTTTTATAAGGACGGGTTTCATATATTCCTTCGCCATAAGTTTTTAACCATCCGCCTAATTTTTTCATAATTTCTTGGGCTTTTTTAGGAAGGGTACCGTCTGGTTTAGGTCCAATCCCTAAGATAATATTACCACCTAAGGCAACGACTTGAACAATAGAACTTAAGATTTCTTCGAATGTTTTATACTCATCATCTGGGACATATCCCCAATTTTTTGCTAAAGGAATGTTACTCTCCCAAGCTTTTTTAGGCGGAGTTTCCGGAATTTTTCGTTCTGGTGTGACATAATTTTCATATTTCCCACCAACTGCTCGATCCACAACTAATAAGTCGGGCTGAATTTCTCGCAATTTAGTCACAATTCTATCCATCGGTAAATACTCGTTATGAGTAGTATTAACCCAACCACCATCGAGCCACAAAATATCTGTTGGGCCATAATTTTTAATTAATTCTGTTAATTGGTTTTCAACATATTGACTGAATTTTTTCCACGTTTTAGGTTCTTCCAGCGGATTATAACTAGCATAACGACCCGAAGGTTCTTCTCCGTTTCTCCAATAATGGGTTGAATACCAATCAGCTTTAGAATAATACAAGCCAGTAGCTAACCCTTCTCTGTGAAAAGCATCGATAACATGTCTCAAAATATCAGCATACTTATTCGTATGAAAAACACTTTCGCTATTTGTTATTTTGTAGTCACTATATTGTGTATCATACATATTAAAACCATCATGGTGCTTTGTAGTAAATAACATATATCGAAAGCCAGCATTTTTTGCCATTTTGGCCCAATGCTGCGGGTCAAATCTTTCTGGGTTGAATACTTGGTTTAATGACCAGTAATCTTCGCGTAAGGTAGAGAGGTCTTCACGCCAACCTCCTTTTTTCCGCGCCCAGTCATCTTCTTTAGATAGTTGCCAAGACTCTACGATGCCTGCTTGTGAGTACAAACCCCAATGAAAAATTACCCCGATTTTTTGGTCACAAAACCATTTTAATTTATCGGTAATTTGAGAAGGTAATTCCTGGTATTCTTCTTGTAAAGCTGTTGAATTTTCTTCAATGTCTTTACGTACTTTTGTCATTACTTATTCAATCTCCTTACTGAATCACGCCATAAGATTTTATTAGCTATAACAAATTTTTGACCATCCGTTGAATTTTTTTGTTGAATTTTTTTAACAATTTGTTTGGCAGCAAGTAAACTTATATCAGTCACTGGCTGACGAATAATAGTCAGCTTAGGTTTAAAAATATCACTCGCATCAAAATAATCGAAACTTGCAAAAGAAAGTTCTTCTCCTAATTGTATCTCTTTTTCAGAAATTGCTTGTAGTGCCCCTAGCGACATATTATAGTTACAAACAAAAATAGCACTGGCTTGTTGTTGTAAAAGTTTTTTTAAACCCGTGTATCCACTTTCTTTTGAATAATCTCCATAATATATCTTTGCATGTCCTATAAGTGGAACTTGCATCTCTTTAAATGCTTCGAGCGCTCCTTCTAGTCGCTCTCTAGCAATGTAGTCTTTTTGTAAACCAGCAATAATCCCTATTTCTTGATGTCCGTAAGCGATCATCTTTTTTACGACCGATTTTGTACTTTTTTTATTATCCATGATAATTGAATCGATTTTAGGAAAATCAAGCGGAGTATTTATCGAGACAATAGGAATATCTAAATTTTTAAGCTTTTGAGTCTCTTGCCAATCTTGTTCAGCTTCAAAAACAATCAGACCATCTACTTTACGAGAAAGTAAAAAATCAAGTTTAGTCTCTAATTGACTTTTATTTTTTTGAAAACCGCTAAATAGCATACTGTAACCAAGCTTTTCTAGTTCATCAGCTAAAGTAGCAATCATGGCTGCTGAAAATATACTTTGTGCATTATTCATTAACAGGCCGATGGACATTGTCCGATTACTTTTTAACCCTTTAGCAGAATAATTTTGTTGATAACCAAGTTTTTGAATAGCTGCTTCAATTTGTTTCATATTTGTATCTTTCAACTTATGCCCGTTTAGGTAACGGGAAACACTACCAACAGAAACATTGGCTAACTTCGCAACTTCTTGTATAGTGGCCATAAGACCTGGTCCTCTTTTCTATCATCATTTACTCTATATTCTCCTGCATTCCACGGTTAGCCGCAAGTATAAATGGCATATATAAGAAAATATCCAAAATAAATAAAACAATTGAAAGCAAAGTTGCCGGAATATCCCCAGCTGTAGTTACCCAAGTCGTAATAATAGGTGGTAAGACCCACGGTGGGATAACTACACTTCTTCCCACAAGACCTAAAACAGTTAAAGGATACGCAATAGCTAAATTAACAAGTGGAACGCCGATAAAAGGTATCGCTAAATAAGGGTTCATTACAACAGGAAGACCGAACATAATGGGTTCTGAAACATTGAAAAAGCTTGGCAACAAGCCGATTTTAGCAATATTTTTATAATCTTTTCGTTTAGAGACCCATACAATTGCTATTAACATGGGTAACATTGCACCCGTTCCGCCAAACAATGTATACATACCA
This sequence comes from Tetragenococcus solitarius NBRC 100494, assembly GCF_001544195.1. Classification (GTDB taxonomy): domain Bacteria; phylum Bacillota; class Bacilli; order Lactobacillales; family Enterococcaceae; genus Tetragenococcus; species Tetragenococcus solitarius. The sequence goes on along the minus strand of NZ_BCPY01000025.1, from coordinate 13,363 downwards.
ATCCAAGGGTTTGTAACAATATTAGGGATGGCATCTCCAACATTGAACGCATCTACATTTTGTTGAATCGCTGTTAACATTGGCGGCGAGGTAACAGAAGAAACAATGTTTTGCCCGTGTAAGCCAAAGAACCATAAAACTTGAGTAAATATTTGAACAACAAATAAGCCAACAGGACTTTCCATAGCCTTTTGTAACGGAACAGAAATAATTAATTGGATGATATCTGGAACGGATTGTCCTGTTCCTTTGACAATAGCAAAAGTTATAATCGCAAAGATGGCTATCGTTAAACACTCAGGGATTAACGCATTAAATGATCCGGCAACAGCTGGAGGAACGCCGTCAGGCATTTTGATACGTAATCTTTCCTTATTCGATAATCTCACTAATAATTCCGTTCCTAACAAAGCAGCAATAATTCCAACAAACATGCCGCCAGAAGAAGTAAGTGATTGTAAGTACACTCCTGTCACTTCTACTGTTCCTTCCGAATCGACCAGCGTAGCTTCGTTAAGTAAAGGAAACATAATCATAGCAATTGCTAAGCTTAAAATCCCTGCGTGTAGTTCACTAAGATTTTCTCGTTTAATTTTCCCGGTTGAAATATAGTGACTTGCCATACGATAACCGATTAAAAAGGTAACAAATATTGTCATTATCCCTAATGTCCCGTTGTTTACCATTAATGCTAAATCGGACAAAGAAGACAAATCGATATATTCATTCACCGTTTCATTTGAAAAAATAAGCGCATTCAACAAAATAAATAAAGAATTGGCGATAATAATAGGACTAATATCCACAAAACTATCACGTATGGCAACCAGATGGCGTTGGTTTGCCATCTTTGAAGCAAATGGCATTAACCACTTGGAGATTTTTTCGGTAATGGACAACATTTTTCACGCTTTCTTTTTTATATTTTTGAATCGATTCAAAAATATAATAACACAATTTTTTCCTGTTGCAAGTGATTTCATTTTAAAATAAGGATTTATAGCTTTTTTAAGATAACTTTTAATATAGACAGAAAGAGACTCTCCTTGACATTCTTTCTCTTCTTGACTATACTAATCACAAATCATATGCAAGCCGTGACAGAGAAGAGTAGCTGATGCTTTTGTTAAAGAGAACCCGGTTGCTGAAAAAGGGGACAAATAGTAGACAGTGAAGATGAACTCTGAGCTTTTTATTCAGTTCACGCTGAATAAACGGAGAAGCAGCCGATATACTGTCAAGTATCTAAAGGTACTGTTGAGGCACTTGCTGTGAGGTTTGTGCAAAAAAGGGTGGTAACACGAAAATCTTCGTCCCTTTGTTTATCATAGACGGTAAGCAAAGGGATGGGGATTTTTTATTATCTCTAAAAAATTTTTAGGAGGAAGCAAAAATGGCAGAAGTAGAAAGTTTTACATTAGATCATACGAAAGTAAAAGCGCCTTATGTGCGTTTGATTGGTGAAGAAACAGGAAAAAAAGGCGACGTTATTGCCAATTATGATCTGCGTTTCTTACAACCCAATGAAAAAGAAGTACCAACGGCTGGATTACACACCATTGAACATTTATTAGCTGATTTATTACGTGATCGCTTAGACGGAATCATTGATTGCTCTCCATTTGGTTGCCGTACAGGATTTCATTTAATTACTTGGGGGAAATATTCAACAACAGAAGTTGCCCAAGCGTTGACAGAAGCGCTTAAAACCATTGCTTATGAAACGAAATGGGAAGATGTGCAAGGTGTTGATATTACGAGTTGTGGAAATTATCGTGACCATTCATTATTTTCAGCAAAGGAATACGCTAAAATTGTTTTAGAAGATGGGATTAGCGATGATCCTTTTGAACGCCATGTTGTTTAGGAGGCTTAGTAGATGTACTTTTCTGAGTTAAGAAAAAAAGTTATTTTAGTTATCGGGACTTCGCAGGGCATTGGTCAAAGCGTAGTCGAAACTTTTCAAAAAGAAGATGCTATAGTTATTGCCTGTGATATTACTTTTGAAGAGTCAGAATTAACCAAGGTTTCTAAAGGACTTTATAAAGTACATCTAGATATTTCTAATGAAAATGAAATCATTCATTTGGTTCAACAATTAGAAAAAGCGCAGTTAATTCCTAATGTTCTTGTGAATGTAGCAGGTATTTCCACTATAGATTTTCTAACAGAAAGTAATACAGAAGACTTTGACAAAGTATTGGCAGTCAATACGCGGGGCACGTATTTGAGCAGCAAACATATTACTGCTTTGATGCAGCAAAATCAAATTCATGGACGAGTGATTTTTGTCGCTTCTCAAGCGGGAAAAAATGGCTATAAAGGGATGTCTGCTTATGTAGCATCAAAGCATGCTGTTATAGGTTTATGTAAAACATTAGCATTAGAGGTCGCTCAAGATGGGATTCTGGTTAACGCAGTATGCCCTGGAATTATCGAAACACCAATGAAACATCGTGAACGAATCGAAGGTGGAGAAATTCGAGGAATGTCTGCTCAAGAGGTATTAGAAGAAGATCAAAGTCAAGTACCTTTAGGACGCACTGGATCTACCCAAGATGTAGCGAATGTTATTTTGTTTTTAGCAAGTCCTTTATCTAGTTATATGACAGGTCAAGCGATCAATGTGACCGGCGGAATGACAATGCATTAAGTAAATAGCAAATAAGTGGAATGAACAGAATATTATTGTTCTTTCCACTTATTCTTTTATTATCAGAATTTCAAAAGATAAATAAACAGCACAGGTAGAAGTAATCATGCAATAGTTTTGCTGAATAATCATGTGAGAAGGGATTCAACTAGACAACTTTTTCTAAGCATGATAAACTTTTCAAGTTGCGTAATTTTATGGCAAGACTGTGAACAAATAGGTTTGCAGTTTTTTACGATTAGGGTTTGTACATAGTTAGGATAGGATGTAAATGTTAAAATTAGTCAATATCTCCCAGCAGTTTGGGGATAAAGTATTGTATGAAAAGCTAAACCTGCAGATAAATACAGGCGAGCATGTAGGTTTAATTGGACAAAATGGAGCTGGAAAATCAACGCTTATAAAAATTATTACGGGCGAAATTTTGCCTGATGGAGGGTCTGTCGAATTACCCAAAAATCAGACTGTAGGGTATTTGGATCAATATGTGCGTGTAGATGAACAACTAACAATCTATGAATTTTTAACACAAGCTTTTGCAAAAGAGAAAGCCATCGAAGGTGAAATTAGCAAACTTTATGAAGAATATAGTCGCACACCTAATGACACTTTACTAGAAAAAGCTGGGAAGTTTCAAACACAATTAGATCAAAGTGAATTTTACCAAATGGACACTTTAATTCAAGAAATGGCTGTAGGCTTGGGCTTAGATGTATTGGGTTTAGATTCTTTTTTGAAGAATTTAAGCGGAGGACAACGTTCAAAAGTGATTTTAGCCAAGTTATTACTGGAAAAGCCAGCTATACTAGTGCTAGATGAACCGACGAATCATTTAGATGATAAACACGTTCAATGGCTAACTTCATTTCTACAAAATTTCTCTGGTACCTTTTTAGTTGTTTCTCATGATCAGCACTTTATTAATGAAATCACGACACATATCGCTGATATCGAATTTGGAACTTTGACAAAGTATACAGGTAACTTAGCCAAAGCATTGAAACAAAAAGAAGCAAATCAAGAAACTTATATGAAACGTTATGAAGCGCAAAAGAAACAAATTGAAAAAACAGAAAGCTATATACGTAAGAATAAAGCAGGTTCTCGCTCAAAAATGGCAAAAAGCCGGGAAAAACAATTAGCTAAAGTGGAACGGATGACACCCCCTACCAACCAAATACAACCAAACTTTGATTTCCCTTATAAAGAAATTGTGGCTACTTTTGCTGTTACAACACAAGGATTAACCATTGGCTATGAAAAACCGTTATTAAAACCAATTGATCTATCTATCCGTTACGGAGAAAAAGTTGTACTAAAAGGGTTTAACGGCATTGGCAAATCGACGCTGTTAAAAACCTTGCTTGGTAAAATCCCCGCTTTATCTGGTGAGTTTTATTACCCAGCTAATACTAAAATTGATTACTTTGAACAAGAATTGACATGGCAATCACCCTTGCAAACACCTCTGCAATACCTAGAGGAAAAATTCCCGAGCACTTCATACAAGGAGCTGAGAAGACAGCTTTCGCGCTGTGGTCTTAATAGTCAATTAGTACAAGAGTCACTTCAATTGCTAAGCGGTGGTGAGCAAACGAAGGTAAAATTGGCTCAAATGACCCTGCAAACGAGTAACTTTTTAATCTTGGACGAACCAACCAATCATATCGATCAAAAAACCAAGGAAAGTTTGCAGGAAACGCTAGGTAATTACCAAGGGACAGTTTTAGTCGTTTCTCACGAGCAAGAATTTTATTCTTCCTTTGTAGACCGAGTAATCGATATAGAAAAGCAAGATACAATCTAACCAAACGCTCTTTGTTTGTTGATTAGATAAGGGAAGCTAAAAAATAAATAACTAATCTTATACAAAAAGTTGAGACAAAAGGTAGCTTTCATGACTTTTGTCTCAACTCTTTTAATTCACTTGATTGAAGGTCTGCACAACGACACCTATTAGTACAAAAACAAGACCGATAATAGCAATAATACCTTTTGCTGACACTTTCTTTTGTCGTTTCCTTTGTCTTAAAGCTGTTGACGTAGATGATTTTAGTTGTTTCTGTTTAGCCAAACTAGGTAAAAATAGCGACATGAAAAGAAAGATTATACCAATAATGATTATTCCTACAGCAAATATGGTGGGCTTATTAATTTTTAAATACTTAAGTAAAAAAGTGACAATTGGATTGTCTAATAATTGAGCCATTGTTGCCTCTTGTTCGGATTCAGATAAAGTGGAGACAGCAAGAGACATTAAATTGGACTGGTTACCAGCTGAGTTTGTAGCTATTTCCTGGGCTGCACTTGTAGTGCCAAAAGCAAAAAAGCAAAGAAAAAATAGCCCTACTACAGTAAATATTGTTTTTTTATTTTTCAAAGTGAGTCTCCTTTAGCGCAATAGTTTATTTTTATTTATGTAGCTTATTCTATCATATTTTTCATTTGCGTGAATAAGTGATGCACATCAAATTATTTGAGGTAAAATGTCACATTGGTTATAATGAAAATAGAGGTTGAAAAAGCCTACAATGATTACACAAGGAGGAACGAATCGATGAGTAAAATTGCAGCGATTATGACAGACTTTGTTGAAGATATTGAAGTGTCCTCACCAAAAAAAGCACTAGAAAATGCTGGACATGAGGTTGTGATCATTAGTGATAATGGCAAGGACCATGTAGATGGGAAAAAAGGTACAGTTTTTTCAATTGACCGATCAATTGAAGATGTAGATGTATCATCATTTGATGCATTATTGATTCCAGGTGGCTTTTCTCCTGACCAATTGCGTACTGACGAAAGATACGTTAACTTTACTAAAAAATTTATAGATTCTGGCAAGCCAGTTTTTGCCATTTGCCATGGACCACAAATCTTTATTCAAGCTGGCGCAACAAAAGGCAGGACTATGACGGGATTCACTTCTGTTCGTCCTGATTTAGAGAATGCTGGAGCCAACGTAAAAGATGAAGAAGTAGTGATTGATAATAATCTGATTACAAGTCGTACGCCAGATGATCTAGATGCCTTTAACAAAGAAATTGTTAATGCGTTGAAATGACAAAGTGATAAGCAAGGATTCTTCTTGAGTCCTTGCCTTTTTTTATAAGGAGTCAAAAATATGACGTTAGATTTTGTTTGTCAAGATATTACTAAAATGAAGGTTGATGCTATAGTAAATGCTGCGAATAAGCAATTACAAGGTGGTAGTGGCGTGTGCGGTGCTATTTTTAAAGCAGCCGGATGGCAAAATTTACAGGATGAATGTGATCGTTTAGCCCCTATCAAAACTGGGGAAGCAGTTGTAACTTCAGGAGGAAAACTTACAGCTTCTTATATCATTCATACGGCAGGTCCTATTTATCAGCAGGAAAAAATCCAAGCTGCTTCCTTACTTGCTGCTTGTTACCATAATAGTTTAAAAAAAGCCGTAGAAAAAAATTGTCATAGTATCGCTTTTCCTTTGATTTCTACAGGAGTCTACGGTTTTCCGCAAGAAGAAGCTGTAAATATTGCGGTAAAAACTATACGTCAATTTCTGTTAAAAAATGAACTTGCTGTCTATCTGGTCTTTTTCGATCAAACGTTATTTGAAAAAAGTCAGAAATTAGTTTAGTCGTCTATAATTCGGTTAAAAAAGTAAAATTAATTACGTTGTCTTTTATTTTTTAAAGGCTACTCGATGAGGTTGGAGCTTTTGCTCCAGCCTCATTTTTTTACTTATAGATTTAGAAAAAATTACGCTACATAAATGTATATTTACATGTAAAAATGGCATTGTTATTTTTTTCACTTTGGATTTACTCTTTCCCATGTTGCATAATGGTTACCATAAAAGTGAGCTCCTATTATCATTGTTAAGTAAGCGCTTTTAAAATATAATAAAAAGTGCAAAAAAAAGATATACAGATAAAGGAAATTCTTTGTTTGTTATTTTTAATAAGCAAAAATTAAATTGGAGGGAAACAAAATGAGAAAAATAAAAGTTTTGATTGCGTGTGGTGCAGGCATAGCTACATCTACGGTGGTAACACAAAAGGTAGAAGAACTTTTTAAAAACAACGGAATAGAGGCCGATGTAGAACAAATAAAAATTTCTCAAGCAGCTGGTAAACAAGATAGTGCAGATATGTTGATTTCCACTACAGTGCTACCGCAAGAATATAATATACCTGCTATTAAAGCGATGTCGTTTTTAACAGGGATTGGTACAGAAGAAACAGAAAAAGAAATTATCGAAACAGCTAAAAAAGTTAGCTAATTTTTCTTGAAAGGAGCGCAATATCATGGGAGCTTTGATGAATGCTGTACAGACAGTTTTAGACATGGGACCAAGCGTTATGTTGCCAATTATCATCTTTATTGTAGGGTTAATTTTTCGGGTAAAACCTGGTAGAGCATTAACTTCTGGCATTACTGTAGGAATTGGAATGATCGGAATTAACTTAGTAATTGATTTGTTAACTACTACTGTGGGACCGGCTGCACAAGCTATGGTGGAACGCTTTGGTTTAAATTTAACTGTAATTGATGCTGGTTGGCCAGCTATTTCGTCTATAACTTGGGCTCAACCTATTGCAGGGCTCATGATTCCGATCGTTTTAATCGTTAATTTGATTATGCTCGGTTTGAAATGGACAAAAACATTAAATATTGATATTTGGAATTATTGGCATATGTCTGCAGCTGCAGCGACTGCATACATTGTAACTGGCAATATCTTCATGGGCGTGTTAGCCGGGATTATTTACACTGTATTTTGTTTAATAATTGCTGATAAAACTGCCTATCAGGTACAAGAATATTATGGTTTAGAAGGAATAAGTTTTGCGACAGGTTCAGCAGCCGGCTATGCGGTTTTCGGGATTCCAGCTGCTTGGCTCATTTCTAAAATACCTGGACTTAATAAAATTAATGTCAAACCAGAAACGATCCAAAAACGTTTTGGCATTTTTGGAGAGCCAATGATTATGGGGCTTATTATAGGGGCCTTTTTAGCCGTACTTGGCGGCTACGATATTACTGGTATTTTGCAAACAGCGATGACAATGGGCGGAATCATGTTATTAATGCCACGCATGGTAAAAATTTTGATGGAAGGGCTTACGCCTATTCAAGAAGGAGCACAAAAAATGTTACAGAGTCGTTATAAAGGTCGCGAAATTTTCCTTGGAATGGACGCAGCTTTAGCGACAGGTTCTCCTGCAGCTTTGTCTACTGGGCTTTTGATGGTGCCAATTACATTGTTTATAGCCGTCATATTACCAGGAAATCGTGTACTTCCTTTTGGCGACTTAGCGACAATTCCTTTTTTTGCAGCATTAATTGTCCCAGGTCGTAAAGGAAATATTGTTCACTCGGTTTTAGCATGTACAGTGGCTGTGACCATTGGCTTATATATGGCTACAGACTTCGCTCCGGCAATTACTCAAATGGGACAAGGTATCGTAAAATTCCCAGAAGGAGCAGCGCAAATTAGTAACTTGGATACTGGCGGTAACATTTTAAACTGGATTTTCTTAAAAGCTTCGGAATTATATAATAGTGTATTTTAATTGAAAGGTCGGAAAATTATCATGTATGCAACAGAAAATACCAAATCAAATATAAAAGTAATGCAAGGCGTAACAAAAAAAGAACCCGGCTATGACAAAATGTCGCTTGAAACATTAGAAGTTCCTGTACCTAAAGAAGATGAAATTTTAATCGAAGTTGCTTATACTGGCATTTGTGGCTCAGATATTCATACGTTTAAAGGAGAGTATAAAAATCCTACAACGCCCGTTGTGTTAGGTCATGAATTTTCAGGACGTGTAGCTCAGGTAGGGTCAGACGTCACTAAGTTTAAACCAATGGACCGCGTAACCAGTCAAACAACTTTTTATGTCTGCGGACAGTGTACTTATTGCAAAGAAAAACAATATAATTTGTGTCCTTATCGTAAAGGAATTGGTACGCAACAAAACGGCTCGTTGGCAAAGTATGTGATAGCCAAAGAAAAATACGCGCATAAATTACCAGAGAATCTCAGTTATGAAGGAGCTGCTATGTCAGAACCTTTATCATGTTGTGTTCATGCCATGTATCAAAGAAGCCCACTAGATCTGCATGATACGATTTTAGTTATGGGGCCAGGTCCGATTGGTTTGTTTTTGGTTCAAATTGCCAAAGAAATTGGAGCAACTGTGATTGCTACGGGTATCTCAAAGGATAAACAGCGCTTAGAACTGGCACAAAAATTCGGAGCCGATGCGATTGTTGATACTCAGACACAAGATTTGGCAGAAGTGGTTAACCAAATGACAAACAATGTAGGCGTAACTAAAGTTTATGATGCTTCAGGCTCATCTGCGGCTGTTAATCAAGCACTGCCTTTAATGAAAAAGGGAGGAGATTTTGTTCAAGTCGGTTTATTTAAAGATAAATATGAAAATTTGGATGTAGAATCGATTATCCAACGAGAAATTCATTATATTGGTAGCCGATCACAAAATCCATATGACTGGCCAATCGCTTTACATTTACTATCCAAAGGAGCTATTGATGTTTCTGCTATGGTGACTAAAAAATTTCCTTTGGAAGAATGGCGTAAAGCTTTTGAAAGCGTTATGTCAGGTAACGAAGTCAAAGTGATGATACAGTCGGGTACAAGTTTTAGTTGAAAAATTGGGCCAGAAATTTTCTGGCTCTAATTTAATTAGAAAATAGGATATTAACTTTTGAGGGGAATCCAAATGGAACTAGATGCAAGAACCAATCAATTATTTTTTGAGATTTTAAATAACCCTGACGAAACCAGTACTTCTTTGAAAAAAAGACATGATTTGACACGTTCACAGTTAAGTTATTCATTAAAAAAAGTCAATGAATATTTAGATGACTTGAATCTAGATCCAGTGACACGAACGACCAATGGTCATTTTATTATAACTAAAAAAACAGCAGAAGAATTCGAACAAAATAATACTCAAATGGCAAAGGATACTTATTTATTGCCGGAAGAACGTATTCAATTATTGATACTCATGTTATTGTCAAAAACAGAATCTTTATCAATGAATCATTTTATCGTTGAATTAGATGTCAGCAAAAATACGATTGCTAGGGATCTTAAAGAAGTAGAATTACTTTTAGCATACTATCAGTTACGCTTGGAATATTTACGTTCAAAAGGCTATCGTATTGTAGGAGAAGAATGGAATCGACGCCAGTTATTAACTGAAACAGTCAATACGATAAATCAGTTTATGAATAATGAAACACTCTTAAAACAATATGGCGATATTGACCAAACACAGTTGGAAAAATATAAAAGAAAAGTTAGTTTGTTAGAAAAACGTTTGAATATACGCTATTCTGACGATAAGGTAAACGATCTGCCGGTACTGACATTGTTGTTTGACCGGCGAATTGTAAGAGGTAAGAAGATTAATTATGATTTTGAATTAGATTATGTTGAGCTACAGGAAACAAAAGAATATAAGGTAGTTAAAGAAGTTTTTTTCCCGGAATATGAAGAAGAGACCAATGAAATTATTTATTTTACTTTACTTTTTCTATCAACGACCTTAACTCAGGTAGATGTTTTGTCTAAAGGACAATTTGAAACAATGCAATCAGCAGTTTTAAATATGATTGATCGTTTTGAAAAAGTTGCTCATGTGTTAATTGAGGATAAAAATGAGTTACTTAAGCAAATTATGATTCATATGCGTCCAGCTTATTACCGTATCAAGTATGGTATGCACTTGTCAGAAGTCGATATTACTAGGCAAAATAGCCGAGAAGTCTCGTCTATCTTCTATTTAGTAAAAAAGTCAATTCAACCTTTAGAAGATTTTTTTAAACACAAAATATCGGATACTGAGATTTTCTATCTCGCTTTATTTTTCGGCAGTCATTTATTAGAAAATAATAGTACTTTACTGCATAAAAAAAGACCGACAGCTATCATTGTTTGTACAAATGGTATCTCTGTTTCTTTACTTATGGAGCGGATACTAAAAAGTGTTTTTCCAGAAGTTGATTTTGTTTCTACTATGTCCTTACGAGAATTTTATGCGCAAAAAATAGAGTCAGATCTGATTTTTTCTTCGGTACCTTTAGAAACAGATCAAAAATACTTTTTAGTGAAGGATTTTTTAACCGATAAAGGGAAAATACAACTACGGCAAAGAGTGATGAATGAAACTGTCGTTGGTTTAGATGAATCTTCATTGGCAGAAAAAATTGTAGCTAAAGTTGGCCAACAAGCAGTGATATCAGATAAAGAAGGTTTATATCTTGAAGTACTAAATATTTTGAAAGAAAATACATCAGAAAATGCAGTATTTAACAATGGGACAAACCATTTTGATCAGTTAATACCAGAAAATGGAGTTATTATAAAAGAAAATGCCGTATCGTGGCATGAAGCATTAGAATTACTTAGTCAGCCTCTAATGGAACGAAAGATTATTGAACCGCGGTATTTAACCGCCTTAAAACAAGAGCTGGTAGAAATCCCACCGTATATTGTTTTTCGTAATCAACTAGCATTGCCACACACAGAACCAGAAAAAGGTGCGCACGGAGTTGCTATGTCTTTTGGCATTTTTAAAGAAGGTATTAAAGCTCAAACAGGAGAAAGGATTCATTTTATTGTGCTTTTAGCATCCAATAATAAAGAAAAACATGTGGATGCTTTACTGGAAATTATGGATTTAGCTGGACGTGACGCGATACTCTCTGACTTGTTAGCGTGCAATGATAAAAATCAAGTGTGGCGGTTGTTACATTTGTATAGAATCAATTATTGGGGGTAAGTCAAATGGGGAAAAAAGTTACAGATTATCTGGAGTACTCGCCAATTTTATTAGGTGAGCATTATCAGGACAAACAAGAAGTTTTTGATGCAGTATATCAGCAGGTACTGGAAAAAGGGTGGGTGACAAAAGATTTTTCAGAAAAAATTTTAGAAAGAGAGAGAAGTTTCCCTACAGGAATTGACCAAGGAGATTTTGGAATTGCCATTCCTCACACAGATCCTGAATGGGTTAAACAAGAGTTTATCGCATTAATTATTCCCGATAAACCAGTTTTATTTCAAAGAATGGATGATATAAATCAGGACATACAAGCTGATTTTATCTTTATACTAGGGCTAAATCAACCGCACGAACAATTAGTAATGCTACAAAATTTAATGCAATTAATCCAAAATACAGAGTTATTAAAAAAATTATATCAACAGACAAATAATAATGATATATTGAGGTTTTTAAAAGAATATAATTTTTGAAAATAATATATAAAGTACCCACCATCAGATAAAAGACGATTGTTTACCTGATGGTGGGTATTATTTTTTCTCAATACAAAATAAGATAGGCGGCTGATTTTTTTGATTAATAAAGTGATAACATAAGACATTGTATTGTTTTTGGGGGAGATTACGACAATAATCATTGAGCATCTTTAATTCTTCTTCTCCGCCAGAATGACCATAGTAAGAAACAAGTAAGATACGACCTTTATCAGCTAAATGTTGAAGCAAAGCGTCTAAAGCTTGCGTGGTAGTTGTTGGCAAAGTGATGAGACTTTTATCGCCTTTGGGTAAATAGCCAAGGTTAAAGATAGCAGCTTTTATTGATTCATTTTTAGCAAGATAATTATTTAAGTGTTCATGACCATCGAGAATTAATTCTACTTGTTCATAAAGCCCGTGTTTGATTAATCGCTCTTTGGTTTTTAATATAGCTTGTTTTTGTACATCAAAGGCATAAACCTTACCGTGTGGCATTACAGTTTGTGCTAAAAATGATGTATCATGTCCATTTCCCATAGTTGCATCGATTACATGGTCATAATCTGTTAGGATTTCTTTTAATAAAAAATGGCTAAATTGTAAGGCATTTTGTAACATGTTTGTTCCTCGTTTCTTGTTGTACTACCATTGCTTTTTTTGTAAAACTCGAATTAGACGCTGTTTACGATAAATTGGATAGGTAAATAACAGCCAAGTAAGACTCTCGCAATACCCGGCTAATATGTCGCTTGGAAAATGAACGCCTAAATAAATCCGACTGATACCAATGAATAAAATAAAGAATATCAGTAGCCATTGTAAGCTAATTCGCCAGATTTTTGTTTGTATAAATAGTGGGATTAAAAGAATTAAAGAACCATAAAACACCATCGATGCTGTAGCATGACCGCTTGGAAAACTATAGCTAGTTTCAACAACCAGATGATTTAATAAAGGTCGTTCGCGAGCAAAAAATAACTTTAACAGAGGGTTTACAACAACTGCAATTGTAATTACACCTGTACTCAGCCAAATTGCGTCGATATATTTTTTACCATAAACAAGTACAAACAGTATAGCTGAAAATAATAGAGCAATACTAACAGTGTTACCAAATTGCGTAATCCATAAGAAAAATCTATTCCAACTCGGATAAACACTACGCACAGCTGAAGTAATAACGTTATCGAATGCTTTTAACCAGCTAGGGTAAAATTTTATAACGTAACTTAAAAAAGCAAAAATGACGAAAGTACAACTTCCAGCAAATTGCATGTATAATTTTTTATTCATATAAGTAAAACTCCTTCAAGGGTGTTTGGCAAAAATAGTATAGCATACTTCCTAAATCGGCTAAAAAACAATTGAATAACTTAGGAAATTTTTTATGTTACAGATAGATTAAAAATATACCAAAATTT
>NZ_BCPY01000024.1 GCF_001544195.1 Tetragenococcus solitarius NBRC 100494 | reverse complement strand
TTTGTAAGTTAATCGAAACGTTAAAATTAAATCGAATAAAAACCGTAGTCGCAACATCTTCGATTAAAGAAAAGACGGCGGCAATTTTTGAACAATATCAGTTATCTCCGTTATTTGATGTTATAGTTACAGGAGATCAAGTAGAGAAAGTAAAACCAGACCCAGCATTATACTTAGAAGCACAAAAAAGATTAGATATGCCAAGCCAATCATTACTTGTACTGGAAGACTCAGTTACTGGTGCAAGCGCGGCAAATTCTGCTGGATTACCTTTTATTATTATTCCCGATAATAGCTCAAATTCTACAATCAAAATACCGGATAATTTTAAATATATGATAACTGTACTAGATAGTCTAGAAAGTGTAGAAAAATGGTTATACAGGAATAAGTGCTTTGATTTTTAAAACAGAACTAAAAAGCCGAATTTTACTTTTCATTTGATAAAATAAGGGGCCTCTTAAGACTTTGTATTTAACAACATAGTTTTTAGAGGTTTTTTCTTTTTTTGATTGAGCACTTTTTGTTGATGTAATATTGCACTATCTGTGGCTTAAAATTCATTACAATTTGACTAGTTTTGCACTAATACAGGTGCAATAACTTTGTATTGTGAGAAGAAACACTAAGATGTATATTAAATTTGTAAGGAGATAGAAGTGATATGGAGCTTTCTAGACGAAGTATTAAGATCATTCTAAAATTGTTAGAATCTGAATCTGCTATAACGACAAGGGAGTTAGCTGAGATATTTAATGTTAGCGTTAGAACAATTAAATATGATTTATCAGATATTCGTGAATGGTTAAAAACAAAAAATATAAAGTTGTATTCTCAAAGGAATAAAGGAATTTGGTTTGATTTATCTGATGTAGAAAAAATGACTTTAAAAAATGAACTACTTGTAACACAAAGCTTTGATGTTTATCCAGATCAGTCGACTAGAGTTACAAGAATTACGATGCAATTACTTATGACAAACAAATTTTTGACAATTTATGATTTAGCCAATTCTTTATCTGTATCGAAAAATACGGTCGTTACTGATTTAGAAAAAGTAGACGAGCTTGTTGAAAGTTTTCAAGTAAAGCTTAACAGAAGTAGTGGATATGGTCTTTTTATACAAGGTAAGGAAGAGGATGTACGTTACTTAATAGAACATTTACTTCAAACAAATTTTACTGAATATGATATTTATAACATTATGAATCAATTAGTTAATCCTAATGATGAAAGGATAAGCTCAATTAATTTAGGAAAAGATAATCTATTCCAATCAACTTATACTCAAGTGATAGAAGAACTATCTTTATTACTTAATCCTACTTTATTAGATCAATTTAATTACACTGAGTTACTATCTATTTCGTTACGCACGACCATATCTGTTTGTCGTCTAAGATTACACCAGCCTATTTATTCTTTAAAACTTTTAAATAATCAAAATCAATTAATTGAAAAAAATGATATTCCATTTTTAATTATGGAAAAAATTTTTGAAAAGTACGACTTACCTTTATTAGAAGAAGAGTATAAATATATCGCAAGCAATTATACGAAAAAAGGACCTATACAGGATTCACTTGAATTAACGAATCGTTTGATTAAAGATGTCACAGAAGAAATTTCTATCCCTTTTACTAAAGATCATCAATTGTTGACTAATTTATTCGCCCATTTGTCTTTGCGATTAAGTAAGAAGTACCAGTTCATTAATGAATACAATCCCTTTGTTGAAGATATAAAAAAGAAATATCCAGAACTTTTTAATGCTGTGCTAGTGGCTTGCCGTCGAGAAATAGTTAATTTAGGCATCAGAATAGATGATTCTTTTGTTGCTTATATAACGCTTCACTTTTTAGTTTCTCTTGAACAACAAGAACAGGAAGTTATCCGTGTAGTATACGTATGTTCTACGGGCTTAGGGGTGACTAACCTTATACAACAACGTATATATGAAGAAGTTGGTAATGTGGAAATTACAGGTTTTGCTTCAGTTCTAAATGCAGATGAAGTAATTAAAGAAAAAAAGCCGGATCTTGTGATTAGTATTTTTCCAATTGAAAGCGCTACTCACCCAGTAATTAAAGTGAATGCTATTCCTTCAAAAGATGATATACAAAAAATTAAAAATACTGTTGATCATTTATTAACCAACGAAGATGGTGTTTTTGAGAATCAATTAAAACAAACAAGGATAAAAAAAGAGCTGAAGAATAGTGAAGAATTTAGCCAGGATTTGATTGTAAAAGGCTATACTATTTATGAAGGTTTATTGCATATTTTTAATGGTGTAATAAAAAATGATTATTCAGATGCTTTTTTGCTACATGTATTTTTAATGGTTCATCGTATAACTTTTGATGGGCAGTACGATCCTGTTGGAAATGTAGATAAAGATATCTTGATTAATAATAAGCAGCTTCTATTGGAAGTTGAACAACTTTTTGCAGAAAATGATTTATCTGTTAATGATGCTGAATTAACGGCGTTATTTCAATATATAGAGCTTTAAGTAAATGGAGGAGAAAATGGAAATAAGTCAAGAAGCGAAGGAAATAATTGAAAACAGTTCTTATCAGAATGAGTTAAAAAAAATAATAGAGTATACCAATGGTCAATTAAAAATTAATAGTATAGAACTTAATGCAGTTCAATGGACTGTTCTTATTAATCACTTGAAAGAAATGATTGATAGGAAAAAAGAAGGAGGGAGCATACCAGATGTTGACCCAACAATGTTTTCTGAAGTTTCATCAAACTCATTAACTATTGCTGATAATATAGTTAAAAATATAGGTAATTTAAGTGAAGATGAAAAATATATTTTATCCATTCACTTTGAAGCAGCAAAAACAAATAATTAATAAATTGGAGGAAAAAATTATGGTAAAAGTAGTTATTGCAGATCGTATGGGTAAAGGTCAGAACGTAGCAAAAGGGGTAGAAAAGGCTGGAGGAACAGCAGTTGTTGTTCCTGGCATGGGGGCGGATATGAGATTAGGCGACGTAATGCACGAAGAAAACGCAGATATCGGAATCTCTTTTTGTGGTAGTGGGGGTGCAGGTGCTATCACTGCATCTAATAAGTATGGTTATCCAGCTCGTCATGGGATGCGTTCCATCGATGAAGGAGTTACTGCTATTAATGAAGGAAAAACTGTTTTAGGCTTTGGTTTCTTAGATCAAGAAGAGCTAGGAAAGCGAATCGTTGAGGCATATTTGAAAAAATATGGTAGCCAATAGACATTTGAGGAGGAGGTCTAATAGTGAGCGTTTTAGAGAAAAAGAAAACGGCTATTACTGTAACTGGTAAAGGAAAAAATAAAAAAGAAGTTTTTGCAGATGCTTTGAGTAGCGTACAAAAACAAGTTACGAAATATGCAGACAATGTACCCGTAAGAATTGAACCAGATACAATCACTATACTCTCTGCAGAGGAGAAGACTTTTACGGAGCGATTTTTATTTTTCTTTTTTCCTAGAAAAAGATCAGAATATAAACTAAAGTTAAAAATTGATGTAGAAATATCAAGTATTGATGTAGATAAAGTGGACTTTAGAGAAATAGATGACACAAAGCCAAAGTTATTTAAATCTATTTTTGCTAAAAGATTAAGAGAATAGAGGAGAAAGAAAATGGAGTTTGTTACGATATTAATAAAGTCATTAATTATTGGTGGGTTGTTGGGCTTTTCTGCCGGAGTAGGGGCGGCGAGGATGTTTCATGCACCAAATACTCAAGCTCTTGGAGCGTTTCGTACACTCGGAGAAATGAACGCTTGTCAAGGAGATCCAGCTTCTCACTTTTCATTTGGCCTAGGTTTTTTCTTTAATGCATGGGCTTCAGCAGTAGGAGCTGGTGCATTTACACAAGATGTCACTCATCGGGTTGTTCCGAACTGGGCTGCTGCTGCCTTGCTATACAAAAATAAAGATGTAAGTCAAACAATGCAAGATCCTAAAAAGATGGGAATTGCTGGAACAATTATTGGAATGATTGTCGTTGCTTTTTTAAACAGTACTGCTGCAGCTATTCCTGAAGCATTACAAGTTACGGCGGTCGCTGTATTAGTACCAGCGGCTACAATATTAATTGATACAGTGATGCCTATTATTTTCTGGCTGGCAGCAATTGATGCTGGAAGACGTACTGGTTTTTGGGGAACTTTATTTGGTGCATTTGCTCAAATGATTATGGGAAATGCGGTTCCTGGTGTTGTTTTAGGAATACTAGTAGGAAAAGGTGTAGATGACCAAGGCTGGTCCAGAATTACGAGGATAATTTTATTTGCTGCGATTTTACTATTTGTGTTAAGTGGTTTCTTCCGTGGATTTGATTTGGAATTACTAGAAAGCTTTAAGTTGTCAGTTCCTGATTGGTTGGATAATGTACATCAACTTATCAAAACAGAGTAAAGGAGACTAAAAAATGGAAGATATAGCAGAAGAGAAGAAAGCAAAGAGCTTTTGGTTTGCAGATTGGTCTTTTCCTCTCATAGTGGGAATTATGTCTGCTGCAATTTTTACCGGTACTTATATGTATATCCAATACAATGTAGGAGCTTTTAACGAAGTCGCTATTGTCGCTATGTTAAAAGCAGGATTAGATGGTGGGTCTTATGGAGCGGCTGCCGCTTTTGGTGCGAGTTTTTTATTTGCTAGAATTCTTGAAGGCTCACTCGTTGGAATCCTTGACTTGGGCGGTTCAATTCTGACTGGGTTAGGGATTGGGATTCCAGCTATTTTGCTAAGTGTAGGTATTACTGCACCGCTTAATAATTTTGGTTTAGCGCTTCTTACAGGAGGAATATTAGGTCTACTTATTGGCGGAATTATTGTATTGATCCGCAAATTCACTATTAACCAATCCAGTTCTACTTTTGGAGCTGACATTATGATGGGAGCAGGAAATTCCTCTGGTCGCTTCCTTGGTCCTCTGATTGTTTTGAGCGCAGCGCAAGCCTCAATTCCGATTGGCATAGGTGCGACAATAGGTGCGCTGATTTTTTATAAATTTGAAAGACCGATCGCAGGAGGGGCCATTCTCGGCGCAATGGTTTTAGGAGCAATTTTCCCAGTGTCAGTCTAGTAAAAATAGATAACATTGAATAGAAAGGTCGTAAAATCAATATGGAAGAAATAGTTTTAAAAGGTGGAAAACTAATTACAGGTGAAAGCTGTGATATTGCCTTTAAAGATAGTAAGATAACGCAGGTGGCTCCTTCAATTGATACAAGTGACAAAAAAGTGATTGATATTACTGGAAAATTTGTATCTGCGGGTTGGATCGATGATCATGTTCACTGTTTTGAAAAAATGAACTTATATTATGACTTTCCTGATCAAGTAGGTGTGGAAAAAGGTGTGACAACGGTTATTGATGCTGGAACAACGGGGGCAGAAAATATACAAAGTTTTTATCAATTGGCAAAGAAGGTAAAAACGAACGTTTTCGCGATGGTAAATATCTCAAAAACAGGCATCGTTGCACAAGATGAATTAGCTGATCTATCAAATGTTGAGCAAGGACTTGTGTCAAAAGTTATTCAAGATCTCCCTGAATTTGTGGTAGGAATTAAGGCACGGATGAGTAAAACCGTAGTAGGTAAGAATGGTGTTACGCCCTTGGAATTGGCAAAGCAAATACAAGAAGAAAACCAAGGCATTCCGTTAATGGTTCATATCGGTTCAGCTCCTCCTGAATTAAGTGAAACATTATCTTTAATGGAAAAAGGAGATGTCTTAACCCATTGTTTTAATGGGAAAAGTAACGGTATCCTAGATCAGGACACAAGCAAGATCAAAGATTTCGCTCACAAAGCTTATGATAAAGGTGTTGTTTTTGACATTGGTCATGGAACCGATAGTTTTAACTTTAAAGTAGCCGAAGTTGCTTTGCAAGAAGGCATCAAAGCGAATTCTATCAGTACGGATATTTATATTCGTAATCGCAAGAATGGTCCTGTTTATGATTTGGCTACGACTTTAGAAAAATTGCATGTGGTTGGCTATTCTTGGCCAGAAATTATTGAAAAAATTACTGTTGCTCCAGCAAAAAATTTCAAGCTTTCCACCAAAGGAAAATTAGAAAAAGACTATGATGCAGATATTACCGTTTTTGATTTTGTCTCAGAAGAAAAAGTCTTAACAGATTCAAATGGTTTTACTAGAAATACAAATGAGCAGATTAAACCAGTAAAGACAATTATTGGAGGACAAGTTTATGACAATTAGCTATGAAAAGTTTGGGCTAAAAGAAGTGATTAATGCCTCTGGAAAGATGACAGTCTTAGGCGTTTCTAAAGTTTCAGATTCTGTATTGGAAGCCCAACGCTTTGGCGGGCAACATTTCTTTGAAATGGATGATCTAAGTAGACAAACGGGAAAATATTTAGCAGATTTATTAGCGGTGGAAGATGCGCATATCGTATCTTCAGCTTCGGCAGGTATTGCACAATCTGTGGCTGCGACCATTGGACAAGGGGAGGTTTATCATGCTTACCACCCTTATACAGAAAAAATAAGTCAGCGTGAAATTATTTTGCCTAAAGGACATAATGTGGATTATGGGACTCCGGTAGAAGTGATGGTTTCTCAAGGCGGAGGAAAAGTGGTTGAAGCTGGCTATGCCAATATGTGTGCACCCGAGCATCTTGACATGATGGTTACAGAAAATACAGCAGCTATTTTATATATCAAAAGTCATCATACGGTGCAAAAAAGTATGCTTTCGGTAGAAGAAGCAGCGAAAGTAGCAAAACAAAATGATGTGCCTTTAATTGTCGATGCGGCAGCTGAAGAAGATCTGTTTAAATATATAAAAGCTGGAGCCAACCTTGTCATTTATTCCGGAGCCAAGGCAATCGAAGGACCTAGTGCGGGTTTGGTTGTTGGGGCTAAAAAATACATTGAGTGGGTTCGTTTGCAAGGAAAAGGCATCGGACGCGCTATGAAAATCGGTAAAGATAATATTTTAGGCTTTACTCAAGCTGTGGAAGATTATTTGAGAAACGGTAGCGAAGATGGGGATTCTATGCAAGCGCGTTTACAACCTTTCGTTACTGCACTCAATAAGATTCAAAACTTGGACGCAAAGATTGTGCAAGACGGGGCAGGTAGGGATATCTATCGAGCCAGTGTCAAAGTCAGCGGGGATAAAGAGGCCAAGCAAGTGATTGCGGAATTAAAAGCGCAAAACCCTGCCGTTTATACAAGAGAATATCAAGCTAATAATGGCATTATTGAATTTGATATTCGTTCTGTTAACGAAGAAGAAATGAAAAAAATTGTTCAAAGATTAAAACAAATCATGGAAGAAGGAGATTAATGTTGGCTTTAGTTCCTAATTATTTAGAAGATCGTCTCTGTTTAAATGTGTTAGCAAATTCCGTGGAGAATGCTAAAGATTGTTATGAAGCAGCAGAAGGGCACGTATTATTAGGTGTATTATCTAAAAATTATAATAGTGATGCCTTTGCGATTGAAGCGATGAAAAAATACCAAGAAGCAACAAATAACGCTTTATCCGTGGGGTTGGGCGCAGGTGATCCGAATCAAAGTGCCATGGTTTCTCGTATCTCGGCTAAATTACAACCGCAACATGTGAACCAAGTATTTACCGGAGCGGGGACTTCCCGCGCACTATTGGGTCAAAGTGAAACAATCGTGAATGCGCTGGTTTCTCCGACAGGTAAAGTAGGTTATGTGGATATCGCCACAGGTCCTTTAAGTTCTCAACAACAAGCCGCAGAAGTTCCTGTAGATACTGCCATTGCTTTGCTCAAAGATATGGGCGCAAGTTCGTTGAAATACTTTCCTATGAAAGGTTTAACCCATAAAGAAGAATATATCGAAGTAGCGCAAGCTTGTGCCAGAAATGATTTTTATCTAGAACCCACTGGCGGAATTGATTTAAGCAATTTTGAGGAGATTGTTCAAATTGCCATTGATGCTGGCGTACAAAAAGTTATCCCGCATGTATACAGTTCGATTATTGATAAAGCAAGCGGTGATACAAGACCTGGTGATGTAAAGCAACTTCTTGGTATGATGAAGAGTGCCTTGGTTAAAGAATAAACATATAATCATTTAAACTATACATTTTAAACATATAAAATAGATATATTCTATCTATTTTATATGTTTTATTTTTTTGCTTTTGGAAATTAGTCTAATTTTTTACCACCTCCTGCAAAAAAAGATTGTCTTAATTTTTTCACATACTTTCCTATAATGAAAACGTAATCAAAAAGTAGGGAGTGAAGGATATGTCAGATTGGTTAAACATTGAAGGAAAAACAGTGATTGTTACAGGAGGTTCTTCCGGGATAGGAAAAAGCATCGTTGAAAGTTTACTTGAGCAAAATGTAAATGTGGCAAATTTTGATCTTACAGATGCATCTTTAGAGGATGAACGTTTATTGTTTGTGAAAGCGGATGTTACTTCTAGACAAGAGGTTGAAGCAGGTGTAACAAAAGTAATGGAGCACTTTGGAACAATCGATGGATTGGTTAATAATGCTGGCATCAACATACCTAGGCTATTGGTTGATAAAAATGATCCTCATGGGGAATATGAATTGTCAGAAGAGACTTTTGATAAAATTTTTGCCGTAAATCAAAAAGGATTGTTTTTGATGAGTCAAGCTGTTGGACGTATTTTAGTCGAAAAAGAAGCTGGCGTTATTATTAATATGTCTTCTGAATCTGGCTTAGAAGGCTCCGAGGGTCAAAGCCCATACGCAGCTACAAAAGCTGCAGTCAATAGTTACACACGTTCATGGGCTAAAGAACTAGGTAAATTTAACGTTCGTGTTGTCGGAATTGCGCCAGGAATTATGGAAGAAACAGGACTGAGAACCTTGGCTTATGAAGAAGCACTGGCTTACACAAGAGGAATTACGGTTGAAAAATTGCGAGAAGGATATTCAAAAACAAGTACGATTCCTTTAGGACGTAGTGGTAAATTATACGAGGTAGCGGATTTAGTTAGTTACTATTTATCAGATCGCTCAAGTTACATTACGGGCGTTACAACAAACGTAGCTGGAGGTAAAACAAGAGGCTAGAATTGGAGGGTAAAGATGGCTGTAGTGAATCGCTGGTACCAGATTCTACAATTGTTAGTTACCCATAAACAGATGACGATGACAGAATTGGAACAAAAATTACTGATTAGCCGACAAACAATACGAAACAGCATAGAGTCTTTAAATGAAGAACTAAAGGGCACTGCTGAAATTGTACAAAAGAATACTACGTACCAATTAACTATCAATGATTTTGAGTGCTTTGATGAAATCATGGTAGACGGTCTGAAAAAAACACGAGATTTCAATTCAGTAAATAAACGAATTTCATTTATAATTAAACGTTTAATTGATTCGAATGATTTTATCTCTATGGATGAATTATCTGATGAATTAGGTGTTAGCCGTAGTACAGCATCAAATGATATTAAAGAAATGAAACAAATGGTAAATAAATTTAATGTAAAAGTTCGTGGAACACCTAATAGAGGAATGCGTATATATGGTAATGAGTTTGATTTGCGTTTGCTTTATATTTACCATGTGCAAGATTATTTTCCGGATCAATTTTTGCAAACTGAAACTTATCAGCTGATAGATCAAATTACTGAAAGAGGTTCGGTTTCAAAAATATACGCTTCTCTTTTAGAAAAAACCATCTCAACAGTGATAAAAAGGTTGCAAAATCATCATTTATTAGAAACAATTCCAGACGATTACATGAACTTTACAAAGAGTCATGAAGCTATTGAGGCTTTAATGTATCATCTTGAATTAGATTATGAAATCACATTAAGTCAATATGAACGAGATTTTATTTGTTTTCCGTTAAGTCTTAGTTCTAATCAATTAAAAACAAAAGACGCGATCAACGAAGCAGAATTGCAAGCGCTCTTTAGACAGATGATGGCCCATATCCATCAAATTTTGGTTGTCGATTTAGACGAAGACAGGCTTTTTATCGATATGAAATATCATTTAATGTATTTGGTTAACCGTTTATTATTTCGTTTTGAAATCCAAGATTTATTTTATGGAGAAATTGAAAAACAGTACCCTTTTGCCTATGAATTAGCAAAGGTAGGGCTCGCTAGACTGGAATATAAATTAAATCGAAAGGCTTTACCAGTAGAAATTAGTTACTTAGCTTTGTACTTTGAATTAGCTATACGTAAACAAACAGATACAGCCATACAAAAAGAAATTGCTATCGTCTGTAGTACAGGGAAAGGAACGGCATTGATTATTCAAAGTCAAATTGAAAAAGTTGTAGGTTCTGATATTAAGATTACTCATTATTCTGAAGAAGAATATAAAAAGCAGGACCTTAATCAATACTTTGCCATATTTTCGACTATTCCTTTAAAAAATATTGATCAAAGCACTCCAGTTATTCAATTGTCCCATTTGTTCAATACAGAATGGTTAAGAGAAGAATGGGAACGTGTGAATGAAATTCGCTCTAAGAGTTTTGAAAATGTTATTTTTCGTTTTACTAAACTAGATTCTAAAGAAACGTATAATGAAAATTTAAAGCAAATGATTAAAGAATTGTCGCTAGAAAACATTATCGACTCACAATTCGAGCAACGTGTTTTTGAACGAGAGGACAAACATACAACCATTTACGAAGCGGGAGTCGCTTTTCCTCATACCATTAATAAAGAAAGTGACCAGATTATTCTATTTTTAGGAGTATTTCCTCAAAAAACGTTGAAGACATCAAACGAAGAGGTTGAATTAATCTTATTATTAGCAATTCCAGAAAGGCTATCAGAAAAAGATGAATCAGAACTATTAAAACTTTATGATTTTGTTTTTGCATTTACAACAAATAGGCAATTACGTAAAGAACTTCGTCAATTAGAAGATTTATCAGAATTAAAAGTTTGGATGGAAAGGAGGTTTTTGTCATGAGTTTTATTTATATTTTTGGTATTTTTGCGATAACTGCGTATCTTTTACAAGCTATTTTAGGTTTTCGACAAATCAAGCATTTTAATAATATCTATCAATCATTACGCAAAAAGGGAAAAGTAGCGATTGGTCGAAGAAAGGGGCGATTTAAAGCAGGTACGCTTGTTTTATTCGCAGTAACAGACGAAGGTAGAATTTTAGATGCTAAGAAGATGCAAGGAGTGACAGTTTTGGCCAAATTTCATTCCCTTCCTCAGTATTTAGGAGAAGATATTCACTATCTGGATATGTATAATCCTTTAGTTCGAAAGGAAAATAAGTTATTACGACAAGCTATGGAAAATGCTAGAGAAGTTTTTCTTAGAGTAGAAAGTGGCAATTACGAGGAAGAAAAACCACTATCTCCGCTAGGTGGCATGGTTAATCAGCTTCAATTATGGAAAAATCAAATGAAATTAAAATGGAAAAGGAGTGTGTAGTCATGAAATATGTTACAAATTTTGCCGAAGGATTTATGAATTTATTTGAAACAGGGGCAGACACTTTTATTGATTGGATGAGCAGTATTGTCCCGCTTGTTTTGATGTTATTGGTTGCTATGAATACGATTATTGCTTTTCTAGGAGAGGAGCGAGTGACCAAATTAGCCAGAGTATCTTCTAAAAATGTTGTCACCCGATATATGATTTTGCCTTTTATTTCGGCTTTTATGTTAGGAAATCCAATGTCATTTACTTTAGCTCGCTTTTTGCCTGAATACTACAAACCTAGTTACTTTGCCTCACAGGCACAATTTTGTCATACCAGCAATGGCGTGTTTCCTCATATTAACCCAGGAGAATTATTTATTTGGATGGGGATTGCTCAAGGAATTGAACAGTTAGGACTGAACACGATGGATTTAGCCATCCGCTATCTTCTAGTAGGACTGGTTATGAACTTCATTGGTGGGTGGGTGACTGATTATACCACTGCCTTTGTTTGCAAACAGCAAGGAATCACACTTAATAAAAAAGCGAGCACAGTTGCAGAATAAGGAGGGTCAAAAATGGCTTATCATAGTATAAAAGTAGTGAAAGGAAATGGTGGATATGGCGGACCATTAATTATCACACCTACTGAAGAAAAGCATAAGTTTATTTACGTTACTGGTGGGGGAGAAAAGCCAGCAATCGTTGATAAGATCGCTGAATTAACAGGCATGGAAGCTGTTAACGGTTTTAAAACTTCTATTCCAGATGAAGAGATTGCTTTAGCTATTATCGATTGCGGAGGCACTTTAAGATGTGGAATTTATCCTAAAAAAGGTATCCCGACTATTAATATCGTTGCTACTGGGAAAAGTGGTCCATTAGCTCAATATATTACTGAAGATATTTATGTATCAGCCGTGGGCAATAACCAAATTCAACTTGCCTCTGATGAAGAAACAGAAGCTACTACAGCAGCGGCAGAAAAAGAAGTTTCGGAAACGGAAAATCGTTCAGAAAATAAGTATGACACAAGCAAAAAAATTACTGAACAAAAAGCGGAACAACAAAGTTTTATTGCTAAAATAGGAATGGGTGCAGGAAAAGTAATTGCCACCTTTAATCAAGCAGCTCGAGACAGTGTACAAACAATGTTACATACTGTGATTCCTTTTATGGCCTTTGTCTCCTTACTAATTGGTATTATTCAAGGCTCTGGAATTGGAGATTGGATTGCGAAAGTTATGGCTCCTCTTGCCGGGAATGTGTTTGGTTTAATTCTTATGGGCTTTATCTGTTCGCTGCCGTTTTTATCTCCGCTATTAGGTCCTGGTGGTGTTATCGGTCAAGTAATTGGGACTTTAATTGGCGTAGAGATTGGAAAAGGCAATATCCCACCGCAATTTGCTTTGCCAGCGCTATTTGCAATTAATACGCAAAACGCAGCTGATTTTATTCCAGTTGGTTTAGGCTTAGAAGAGGCCGAATCTGAAACGGTTGAAGTAGGCGTACCTTCAGTATTATATTCCCGTTTCTTAAACGGAGTCCCACGCGTGATTGTTGCATGGTTAGCAAGTTTTGGTTTATATAGTTAAGTATTGAAATTTTAGGAGGAACTAGGAATGTCAGTATTTGAAACAGAAATTATCGCGGTTGGTCCAGAAGCAGGATTATTTAAAGATGAAAAAATGGTGATCTTATTTGGTAAAGATGCGCCTGACACGTTAAAAGATTATTGTTACAGCATAAAAATAAATTCAGTGGAAGGTTCGATAACCACTGATTCTACCTTAACAATGGGAGATACTTCTTATGAAGTTACAGCTGTGGGGGAAGTTGTTCAGAAAAATTTAGAGGACTTAGGTCATATTACCATTAAATTTGATGGCTCAACTTCTGCTGAATTACCGGGAACATTATATGTAGAAGAAAAGGAAATACCCGAGTTAACTATAGGGGCTTATATATCCATTCAATAAGAAAAAAGTCTGGACAACCTTTTGCCCAGACTTTAAAATTATAAGGAGAGAGATTCAATGAAATTTATGTTAGATACAGTCAACCTTGATAAAATTCGTTACTATCAATCTATTTTGCCTTTAGCGGGTGTAACTTCAAACCCTTCGATTATTAAAAAAGAAGGAAAAATTGATTTTTATGCGCATTTGAAAAAAATCAAAGAAATCATTGGCTCGGCAGATTTACATGTACAAGTCGTCGGTAAACTACAAGAAGAGATTGAAAAAGACGCACAAGATATTGTGGATCATTTGGGCAAAGAAACTTTTATAAAGATTCCAGTAAATGAAGAAGGTTTAGCGGCAATAAAATCATTAAAGAGTAAGGAATTTAAGGTCACTGCTACAGCAATTTATACGGAATTTCAAGCTTATTTAGCGATTGCTGCAGGGGCTGACTATTTGGCTCCTTATTATAATCGGATGGAAAATTTAAATATCAATGCGGCTGATGTGATCTATGCAATGGCCGAAGAAATCAAAAGGTCTTCTTCACCAACTGAAATATTGGCAGCAAGTTTTAAAAACGTCAATCAGGTGAATCAAGCTTGCAGGAACGGTGCACAAGCGATTACAGCAAGTCCCGATATTTTCGAGCAAGCTTTAACAATGCCTGCGATCCAAAAAGCTGTGACTGATTTTCATGATGACTGGCGAGAAACGTTTGCTACTGAAAAAATTTATGAACTTTAGGAGAAATTATGAATACTTTTATATTTGATATGGATGGCGTAATCGTTGATTCTGAGTATACTTATTTTAAATCAAAATCAGATATCCTTCATGAAGAAGGGCATGATGTTCCGGATAGTTATCACTATCAATTTATGGGGACAACGCCTGATTTTATGTGGCAAAGCATGAAAGATGAATTTCATTTGCCCAAAGCAGTAAATGAATATGTTATGGAAATGAATCGGCGTCGTGAAGAAATTATTCAAAAAGATGGTGTGCAGCTGATTGCCAATGTAAAAGATTTGATCAAGCGTTTATATCAAGCTGGTTTTAAATTAGGAGTAGCCTCTGCTTCGCGTAAAGAAGAAATCATTTATAATTTGAAGGAATTAGGATTGGACACTTATTTCAGCCAAGCTGTTAGTGCAGAAGAGGTGCCCCATTCCAAACCAGCGCCAGATGTTTTTTTACATACGGCAGATTTACTTGACGCTGCTTCTGATGATTGTGTCGTGATTGAAGATACGAAAAATGGATCACGAGCTGCTAAAGCTGCCGGCATGTATTGCATTGGGTTTGCCAATCCGGATTATCCAAAGCAAGATTTGTCTTGTGCAGATGAGATTGTAACAGACTTTCGCGAGATTGACGCGAAACAATTTCAATGAAAATAAATAGTAAAATAGCAATCTATCATCCAAAGGGCATTTTCGGATGATAGATTGCTATTTTTTATCAGAAAACGATCTGTAACTTAAATCATTACTTCGTGCTATTTTTTATTTCTTTAAAATTGAAAAATAGATTTAACGTAATGGCTGTTAAAGAACCAGCTAGGATGCCACTACCAAAAATATTTTGTACAACTGCAGGAAAGTTAGCATAAAAGTTAGGGTAGACAGAAGGTAACATACAAATACCAACGCTTAATCCGATAATCAACATATTTTGGTTTCCTTCAAAACTTACTTGTTTCAAAATATTAATGCCGCTGCCAATAATAATACCAAAAATCGCAAAGCCTAATCCACCTAATACTGGGTCTGGAATGGCTGAAATTAACGCAGAAAACTTTGGAATAAAACCGATGAAGACAAGCATAAAACCAGCAGTAGCGATTGCAAAACGACTTTTAACTTTGGACAGATCCAAAATACCGACGTTTTGCACAAAAGCTGTTGGTTGCACGCTGTTAAATAAACCTGATACGAATGTAGCGATTCCTAAAGATTGTAAGACGCGACGAAATTGGGATTTTGTCATCTTTTTATCGACAATATCATGAATCCCCATTGCTGTGCCCGAAATTTCAACCATCCCTAAAATGATGGCGATTAAAAAGGATAAGGTAGCGGGCATGTCGAATTTAGGAATTCCATAATGAAAAGGTAAATTTAAACCAAACCAAGGGGCTTCTTGTACTGGAGAAAAATCTACCATTCCTAGAGCTAAGGCTAAGAGTGTGCCAAAGACCAACGAAATAAGGATGGTTAAATTCCCTAATAAGCCTTTAAAGTACTTGCTGATAATGACATGAAAAACAAAAATTGCTAAAGCCATCAGCAAAGTTTTCGAATCTATACTTTCAGTTAAATCGTAAGCCTTGTCGCCCATTAACCAATGAAAGGTGTTGGGTAATAAAGAAACACCAAGTACGATTAAGTTTGTTCCAACCACAACAGGCGGGAAGAAGCGTTGGAGTTTAATCCAAAAGGGGGCAGCTAAAAAACAAAGAACCGCCACAATCATTGTTGAACCAGCAATAATTTGAAAGCCTGTTTCAATGTTAGGAGCGTCATTTAATGTTGTACTTGCGATCGGTACTACCGCAAAGTTTGCGCCCATGACCATCGGAATTCTTGGACTTGTTTTGGGGATAATATTCAGTGCCATTAATAAACTAGATAACCCAGCACCAAAAATGACGGCATTAATAAAAAAACGCGTTTGTTCTGGAGATAAGCCAACATTTGTGGCTATTAACAAGGGGACAGGGATAGCAGCTAAAACCGCAATCACTGTATGCTGCAGACCTAAAAGTAAGTTTTGTCTTAAGGGAAGTTTCTCATCCACTTCGGGTAACTGATCATTTTGATTCACGTATTCTCGCTCCTTTGTATAAAATTAGAAACAGTAGGAAATTGTGTTTTTAAGACTGCTGAAAAAGTGCTAAATCAATGTAAATTTCCTACTGTTATTTAAAAGACGAACTTCTGCCTTCATTTTATGTTTTATACCATTCAATTTTCAATAGAAATTCCAATTTAACTTGAAAATTTGCAAAGAATGTTTGTCTTTAAGGCGTTAACATTTTTATAAGGAACAAGTTATAAAAAAGAATCAAACATTTTCCTCTTATTGATAAGAAAGAAACTGTTTGATTCTAAAAAATATAAAAATTTTTTTCTGTGTGATACAACCCAGGAAATGCAAATTTATGTTTTATTTCCTTAATTAGCCTAAATAGCTTATAGATGGAGCCAATAGTCCTTAAATAAAGATAATAAATTTTGAAGATTTATTTTTTATAAATAGGATCACTCGCATCAAAATGAGTTTCTTGTAACCAACTTTTCAGCTGTTCTGCTAAATATTTTGCCATTGTAAATGAAGCATCGATTTGTTCTTGGTTAATACCGTTAATATGGACACCTGCAGTGATGATACAATTGCCCGGTAAATTTGGCTGAATGATGTGGGCAATAGCTTCTGCTAGGACATTATCTTTGTGATATCTGCCATTGTGGCTAGGGAATCGGATAGTTTGGCCTATCGATTCTTGGGTAACCGTAGTAATTGTGCCAATATGAGGAGTATCACCGCCAGTTACTGTGATCAATAAATCTTTGCTGATGATTTTTAGTTCTAATAACATGGTAAAACCGGCAGCAGTTATTTGGAAAGATTTATCGAACATGATGCTCATTTCCTTTCCAACGTTGGTCCAGTTGATTATCAATTCCCAGTGCATCTAGTAATTTCATTGTTTGATGGTTGATAATATCATTAATTGTTTGCGGCTGATTATAAAACGCTGGAATTGGTGGGATAATTTGTACTCCCATTTTAGAAAGTTTTGTCAAGTTTTCTAAATGAATCGTACTTAAAGGTGTTTCTCTAGGAACAACGATCAGTTTCTTTTGTTCTTTTAGAACCACGTCGGCAGCACGAGCGATTAAATTATCACCAAAACCGTAAGCAATGGCTGAAACAGTCTTCATGCTAGCAGGTACCACAACCATCGCATCGACCAAATAAGAACCACTGGCAATTAGAGCGCTCATATTATTCGCTGAGTAAGAATAATCAAATAAGCTTTCTAATTCGCGTAAAGAAAGTTCAGATTCGATTTTTAAATTTTGTTTGGCCCAAGAACTAATTACGCCATGCGTTTCAATTTCTGGATCTTTTTGCAATTGTTTGACTAAATCAATAGCATAAGCAGTGCCGGAAGCACCCGTAATACCGATAATAATTTTTTTCTTTCTTTTTTCCATAGTTTATTTCTCTCTTAATTTTAATCGTTTAGGTAGTCTTGCCAATTAGGCATTTCTTTAAATGACGCGCGTTGAAATTGATCTTTCATGTCAAAAGGAACGGTACCATCAAGAATTGTTTTAGCGCTCATTCCCTTAAAACGAATAGTTCCAGGATTATATTCTGGTCGTTCCGATGGATCGAGCGGATGATTACGCATACCAGGAAGAACTATAATATCTTTATCTCCTTGAAAACGTGTGTTTAAGGTCCACATCACGTCGTTCATGTCAAAAATATCCACATCTTCATCGACGAGTATCACTGTTTTTAGCTCTTTAAAAGCAGATAGGGCTAAAATAGCTGCTTGGCGTTGGATGCCTTCATCTGCTTCATTTTCTTTTTTGATTTGCATGATGGTCATTAATTTCCCGCCACCAGCAGGAGGGTTGTAAACATTTAAAACTTTACCTGGAATTGCTTTGTCAACTAAGCCAATGATACTTGCTTCTGTCGGGATACCTGCCATGGAGACATGTTCTTCGCTAGGTCCGATTGTCGTTTGCATAATCGGACGGTCTTTTCGATGGGTCACAGCTTTTACTTTCACCACATTAACAGCTGGGTTAGCATCGCCATTGTAACCAGGAAATTCGGGCATCGCTTTACCTGTATTGGTATTAATATCTTCTTGCATGGTTTGATTGGGCAAAATTTCGGCTTCAATAATAAACTCACTGCGCGCAATGCCAACTTCATTGACGGAAGCGGCATTCACTAACTGAACAGGTTCATCGCGTAAAGCACCAGCTACCCATAATTCATTATACCCAAGTGGCGTGGTAGGTGGTTCAAAGGTTGTTCCAATTGCAATGGCCGGATCTAGTCCAATATTGATAGTGATAGGCATTGGTTTATTTTCAGCTTCAAATTGTTTTTGGAAATGACCAATATGACGTCCACCTGGCATAATGTACATGCCAATCGTGTCTTTATCTTCTAATACCATACGATGGATGGTGACATCGGTCATTGTCTTGTCTGGGTCAGAGCCTAAGACAACGCCCATTGTGATATAAGGTCCTGCGTCTTCTGGTGTATTAGTGGGTGCAGGCAAAATTTTACGGATATCAAAATCCTCATCAGTTGCTAAATGGACGACTTCTTGCGCTGGTGCTTGTTCTTTGTCTACTTTAATAGGCTTAACAGGATGTTCTACTGATTCATAAAGTAATTTTCCTAAAGTCTTATAATCGTGGTGCAAAATTTTTCCTACACGTTGCCGACTGGCCATCGTTCCAATAGAAACTCGCGTGTTAGGAAATCCTTTGATATTGTTAAAAGTCATCGCAGGGCCTTCTTGTGTTGGTCGCATCACGGTACCACCTGCGCCAATATAACGATAGACGCCAGATAGATCAGCATTTGGATCGATCGTTTTTTCGGTTTCATGATATTGATCAGGATATTGTTTTAATTCTTCTAATACCTTGCGCAAATCATAAGGTTGATCTTTCATAATTTATCGCTCCTTTATTTCCAGCATAATCCTTAGAAGACATAGGAGCAATTCAACTTTTAGACTTACTTATTCCAAATCGGAATGACTTAGTCGATCTTGTAAAAATTGCCAGAAAGTATCGGCTACCAGATTTCCCTTTTCCTTACTGCGGACAAAAGCTAGATAACTTGTCTTGTTAGGCGTGATTGGAATAATAGCTAGATCGTTTTTCCAACGATTATCAATCGTTTTTTCCATGACAATGGTAATGCCTAATTCACTAGCGACCATGCTTAATAACAGCTCGATTCTAGACGTTTCAAACGAAATATTTGGAGTAAAACCTACTTGTCGGCAGAGCTCGATAACTGGTTGATAAGTTTTTGTTTCTTTACTGAGCATTAAAAATTTTTCTTGTTGTAATTGAGCTAAGTCAAGTTCAGAATACCTTGCTAATGGATGTTTTTTACTTAAGACGGCGACAAAGTGATCTTTTTCAGTAAACAGAGTATCAAAATGCTGCTTTTCTTTTTGAAAAGTACGTAGAAAAATTAAATGATTCTCGCCTGTATCTAGAAAAGGGATTAGTTCATTTCCTTCTCCTTCTTTTAGCTGAATATCAAATTCAGGATGTTGTTTCATAAAGATTGTCACCTGATTGAATGCCCAGTAATTTGCCATCGTGGGTATGGTCAAAATACGTAGTGTAGCTGCTTTTTTCTGTTGATAATCTTGCAGTGTTTGTAAAAGCGTTTGTTGCTGAGAAACGATGGTTTTGGCATAAGGTAAAATTAATTTGGCTTCTTCTGTTAGTTCGATTTGACGATGTGAACGGATAAATAAAGAAGTGTCTAATTCTTTTTCTAGCGCAATAATTTGTTTAGAGATATTGCCTTGAGTAGTATAGAGACGCTCAGCTGTTTTGGAATAATTTTTGGTTTCTGTTAGGTCTAAGAAAACTTTGAACTTAGCTAGGTCCATTTCAACACATGTCCTTTCTTTTTAAAATTTGCTAAAATAAGAAGTAGAGACTAAATAACAAGGAGAAAAATAATGGGATTTTTTGGGTTCAAAAATTTTGATCAGCTGACTGAAACAGAATTAACTATTTATCGTTTTGTAGCCAATGACATTGAAAAAACAGCCTATATGCGTGTACGTGATATTGCCAAGGAAGCACATGTATCAAATACTTCAGTCATGCGTTTTGTTCATAAACTAGGTTTTAATAGTTTTACAGAATTCAAAGTTTCACTGCATTCAGCCAAACTAGATCAGCAAAAAGAACAATCTGATCAAAGCCTTTCGCTTCATTTTATCATGAAAGAAAATTTTCCACAGGACATCTATGAAAAATTGATGGTGGTTGCAGATAAAATAATTAATGCAGATATGGTTATTTATGTTGGTATGGGTTCATCGGCAGCTTTAGCGGAATATGCTTCGCGTCAAACTGCTGCAATTGGGATCAATTCGTTTTGTATTAAAGATCCTTTCTATCCACTATCTGCGCAGTTACAAAATACTACTAATAATGTACTAATTACTTTTTCAGTATCAGGAAGAACCCCTGAAATTATTGGTTTATTAAACGATTTTGTGAACAACATTGATAATACATTGGTTTCAATCACTGGCAATTTAGAAAGTTCATTAGCTAAAATGTGTCATTATAATTTGAGCTATAAAACCAACGAAGAACGTATCCATCACTTTTACGACATGACAACGCAAGTTCCGGCTACTTATTTAATTGAGAATTTGTTACTAAGAGTACGACACTTATTACAATAAGAATGTTGCAGAAAAGGAATGGGTACACCCTGTACTTAATAGGGTACAAATTCCTTTTTTTATTAGCTGATCCTAAATCAAAATACGCCCTTGTAGTTTTGTATGCGCTTTACTAAACTGTCTTATGTTAGTAAAAAATAAACAAGGAGTGGTTTTTGATGATGGAGAAGTTTAATAACTTCATGGAAAGAAGCATTGTTCCTTTTGCAGCTAAGCTCAATGAACAACGACATGTAGCAGCTATTCGTGATTCATTTATGTACACTTTTCCGATAACTATGGCAGCATCTATCGTTATTTTAATTAACGGACTTATTTTTTCTGAAGATGGATTTGTTGCCCAAGTTTTGCATTTGTCTGCTATTTTTCTCAATCTTTCCGATATGCAAAGTTGGTTAAATTCGGTAACAACAGGTACGTTAGATATTCTATCGATCTTTATCGCGTATTTAGTGGCTTCCATATTGGCAAAACATTTTAAGGGTGACGAGCTGCTAACCGGTATGACTTCCATTGCTGTATTCATGATTTTTTATACCCCCGCTATGGAACAAGGAGATGTACAATATTTACCGACCACTTTTCTTGGAGCTCAAGGATTATTTGTAGCAATGCTGATTGGTGCTTTAGTGGGAGAATTTTTACCGCGCTTATTTAAAATAAAAAAATTGCAAATCAAAATGCCTGATATGGTACCACCAGCAGTTTCACGCTCTTTTAATGGATTAATTCCGATTGTTCTTGTTATTATGCTAGCAGCAATTTTAAATCATTTAGTTTCATTATTTGCGCCTGAAGGAATCAATCAAATCATTTATGATTCGATACAAACACCACTGCGTAAATTTGGCGTAAATATTTTTACAGTTACTTTGCTTGCTATTGTTCAAGAATTGTTATGGTTAGTTGGAATTCATGGCCCGAATACTTTGAATGCTTTACGTTCAGTAATTTTTACTGAAGCTGATTTGAGTAATCAATCATTTATTAATGCAAATGGTACGGCGTGGGGTGTTCCTTTTTCGGCCACTTGGGGAAATATGAATGATGTTTTTGCTAATATGGGCGGTAGTGGAATGACATTAGGTTTAATCATTGCTATTTTGTGGGTTTCCAAAAGAAAGGACTATCGTGAAGTAGCGAAGTTGGGCTTAATTCCAGGCTTATTTAATATCAATGAGCCTTTGATTTTCGGACTTCCAATCGTATTAAATCCGATACTAGCTATTCCATTTATATTGACGCCTGTTGTAAATATTTGGGTCGGTTACTTTGTGACAAATATTATCAACATTATTCCTACGCCGGCTTATGGACTTACCTGGACAACACCGGGTCCTTTAGCACCGTTTTTAGGGACCGGTGGGAATTGGATCGGATTGGTCATGGGAATTCTTTGTCTGGTTATTTCGGTATTCATTTATATGCCGTTTGTAATTGCGGCTAATCGGGTGGCAGAAAAAGAAGGCCATGCGTAACTAAAGGGAGGTAGTAAAGTGGTAGACCAAAGAGCATTTCCCAAAGGGTTTTTATGGGGTGGAGCAGTTGCGGCGCATCAAT
This sequence comes from Tetragenococcus solitarius NBRC 100494, assembly GCF_001544195.1. GTDB lineage: Bacteria > Bacillota > Bacilli > Lactobacillales > Enterococcaceae > Tetragenococcus > Tetragenococcus solitarius. Next base: position 13,653 of record NZ_BCPY01000024.1, on the reverse strand, counting down.
TAGAGGGTGGTTACAACCAAGGCGGAAAAGGATTGAGTATCGCAGACTTTTATACATTAGGCGATAGTGAAAATCCACGAACAATTACTTCAACGATTGAAAAAAATCGCTATTATCCTAATCATGAGGCAATCGATTTTTACCATCGTTATCCTGAAGATATTAAATTATTTGCCGAAATGGGTTTTGAATGTTTTCGGACCTCCATTGCTTGGGCACGTATTTTCCCTAAAGGAGACGAAAAAGTTCCTAATGAAGCTGGTTTACAATTTTATGATGATCTGTTTGACGAATGTTTAAAATATGGCATTCAACCAGTTGTGACCTTATCGCACTTTGAAATGCCAATTCATTTAGTAAAAAAATACGGTGGCTGGCGTGACCGTAGGCTAATTGAATTTTTTGTGCGATTTGCCAAAACTTGTTTTGAGCGATATCACACAAAAGTTCACTATTGGATGACGTTTAATGAAATTAACAATCAAACTGATTATGAAAATGATGGAGCACTTTATAGTGACTCAGGTTTGGTTCCACAAGCAAATGAGAATCGTGAACAATTGATGTATCAGGCAGCCCATTATGAGCTGGTAGCTAGCAGCCAGGCAGTACAGGCGGGTCATAATATTGATCCAACGATACAAATAGGCAGCATGATTGCAATGTGTCCTATTTATCCATTAACTGCAAGACCAGAGGATATATTAGTTGCGCAGCGTGCGATGCAAACACGTTTATGGTTTTCGGATGTACATGCTAAGGGTGACTATCCTGAGTGGTTATGTCGTTATTTTAAAAAAAATAATTTTGATATGGATATCACTGAACAAGATTTGCGTGACTTAAGAAGTGGAACAGTGGACTATATTGGGCTTAGTTACTATATGTCTTTTGCGGTAGAATATACTGATCATATCGATTATAATGAAAACGAAGATCGTGTCTCAAATCCTTATGTTAAAAAAAGTGAGTGGGGTTGGCAAATCGACCCAATTGGATTACGTTATGCTTTAAATTGGCTTAATGATCGTTACCACTTACCACTATTTATTGTTGAAAATGGATTAGGTGCGATTGACCAAAAGACGAAAGAAAATAGGATCCATGATTACAATCGTATTAATTATTTAAAAGAACATATCTTGCAAATGAAAAAAGCAGTGTTGGATGATGGAATCCCTTTAATTGGTTACACTCCTTGGGGGTGTATTGACTTGATTTCGGCAAGTACGGGACAGATGAGTAAACGATATGGCTTTATTTATGTTGATCAAGATGATTATGGAAATGGGAGTCAAGAGCGTTTTCGCAAAGATTCCTTTTACTGGTATCGTGATGTGATTAAATCAAATGGTTCAAAATTGTAGGAGAGGATAAAGTGCATTATTACGCAGGAGTTGATATTGGAGGCAGCTCAATTAAAATTGGGCTACTAGATAAACAGGGAGAAATTTATGAAAGAGAGAATTTTTCTACGCCGCAAGACAAAAAAACAATTATAGATAAAATGGCTCAAGTAATTATAAATTATCAAGCAGACTATAATGTGGAGGCTGTAGGTATATCAGTGCCTGGGGTTGTCGAAACAAACGGCTATTTGACCACTGCAGGTGCGGTTAAGTGTCTTTATGGCGTGAACATTAAAGAAGAAATTAGTCAGCGCACGGGTTTATTTGTTCATGCGGAAAATGACGCTAATGCGGCTTCAATCGCAGAAAAATGGGGTGGTGCGGCCCAAGGGGTAGCTAATTATATTAGTTTAGTTATTGGAACAGGTATTGGCGGATGTCTTGTTGTTAATAATGAAATTTATCGTGGTGCCCATGCTCGTTCCGGTGAATTCGGTTGGATGTTACTAGATGATAATCAAGATGACTTAAACTTAAGTACGATGAACTATCAAGCAGCCACAGTCATTGGTTTATTGCGGATTTATAATGTAAAATCTGAAGAAGAAATAACGGATGCACGTATTATCTATGAACGAGCCGAAAACGGAGAGTATTTAGCACAGACAGTGTTAGAAAAATTTCATCGCAAATTAGCTCAAGGCATTTTGAATGTCGCAGTTGCATTTGATCCTGCACTTGTGGTAATAGGCGGCGGGATTAGTGCCAACCGAACGTTTTTAAAGTATTTGCGTCTGGCGTATGAACAGCTTCAAAGAGAACACGGAGCGCTTGTCGATATGGATTTTCCGAAGATTGTGCCGGCAGAATTTGGAAATGAAGCCGGAATTATTGGTGCAGTGTACAGCGTAAAAATGGAGTTGGATAAAGCTGATTAAAGAGGATAGACATACTTAAAAAAGGAGAGAATAGGATTGGAAAAGATCGCAGCTTCGATTATGTGTGCGGATATGTTAAATGTGCAAACAGAATTAGAGTGCTTAGAAAAAACTGATTGTGACCTATTACATTTAGATGTTATGGACGGCGTCTTTGTGGACAATTTGGCTTTAGGGCCTGAATGGATGGCAAATGTACAGAGACAAACTCACCTGCCTTTTGATATTCATTTAGCGACTGAGCTGCCGGAAAAGTATATTGAAATGTTCCGTTTCTTACAACCTGAAACAATCTCTTTTCATATTGAAGCAGCAGCAAACCCTATTCTTTTGATCAATCGTTTGAAAAGCTATGGGATTAAACCTTCTTTAGCATTAAATCCAGCCACCCCTTTAAAAGATATTCTGCCGTATATTGCGGAAGTAGACCAAATCTTACTGATGACTGTTCCCACCGGGTTTTCTGGTCAGAGTTTTCGCAAAGATACTTTAAATAAATTACGTGAACTAAAAAACATCTTAAACAAACGAAATATTGCGCCATTGATTGAAGTCGATGGCAATATTAATGCGCAGACGATTTCATGGATGAAAGGGACTATGCCTGATATCTTTGTTTTAGGAACTTCAGCTTTATTTCAAGGCAACGGGCGTAGTACAAATGATTATCAAAAGCGCATTCAAAAAATTCGACAAGCGATTGACGCTTATAAATAAGCGGATATCGTTGTTTGATTAATAACTAAGAATAAGTGAGCATAATTGAAAACACAGATTGAACTTAATTGTATTAGTTTCAATCGTTTTAAAACGGATTTTGGCTAAATAGAAAGTCACCGCTAAAAAACGTTGATGCCTTTTCAGATAAGACGTCAACGTTTATTTATTTATTTCAATGAATTTTTCACATCTTCAAGCATTTGGTTATAAGCGATCGGTCCATTATATAACCAACTGCTTTCTGGACCAAATTCAAATAATTGGTTATTCTCTACGGCAGGAATATTCTCCCAAAGAGGGTCATCAAACATGGCAGCACTTTGGTCACTATTAACTAAGAAAAGGTAGTCAGAATCTAATTGTGACAGGCTTTCTAAAGAAACTTGTTCCCAGTCCGCTTGGGCATCTTCAGAAATTTCTTTGGTTAATTTAGGAATTTCAAACCCTAAGTCCTCATAAAGCAAACGACCGCTTGAACGACCTTGCGCTACCATAAAAGCAGAATTATTGGTCACCCAAATAACAGCGGCCGATTTTCCTTTTATTTTGTCTTGTAGCTTTTCTTTCCCATTTTCGACTGCTTTTTGATAGTCTTCTTTCACGGTTTGAGCTTTATCTTGTTTATTAAAAACTTTGCCCACGTCTTCTAAAGTCTCTTCCCAACTCACGTTTGTTTCATTTTTTACAACATAGGTTGGAGCGATTTTCTCATATTCCTCATACTTACCACCTTCAACCATGGCGTCAGATTCAATTAATAATAAATCGGGTTCAAAGTCCAATACATCTTCATAAGGCAAGTCAAAGTTAATGGTAGGAAGATCTTTTAAGTCTTCTTGCAGATATTCTTGAACTTTTCCCTGTCCTACAGTCCACTGAGCCAGAGGCTTTTCATCCAAAGCGATTAGATAATCTTCTAGATAAGGAGCAATAATTCGTTGTGGGTTATCGGGAATTTCAACCTTATGACCTTGCGCATCCGTTAAGGTTCGTGTATTTGAAGCGGAATCATCCGTCGAGTTTGCGCTTTCACAAGAAACTAAAATAGGTAGGGCTAGACATATGATTGTTCCTGTTATAATCTTTTTTAACATGGTGTTCTCCTTTTATAAATGATAATCATTCTCAGTTAGCATTATCCCAAACTCACGAGTCAAAGTCAATGAACTTTTTTCACAAAAATAGTGTGATAAAGGTTGACGTACGTTCAATAAAAGGAGATAATTGAGAATGATTATCATTACAAAGGAGTAGATGTTATGGTGAATTTAGCAACAGCTGAGCTTTCATGCGGCTATGAAAAAAAGACTATCTTAGCTGACTTAACTGTTAAAATTCCTGGGAAAAAAATCACAAGTTTGATCGGTCCTAATGGTAGCGGAAAAACCACACTACTCAAAGTTTTAGCGCGGATTTTAACGCCTAACAAGGGAAATGTACAGATCGACGGCGAAGATATTAACCGCTTAGATACCAAATACGTCGCACAAAAAATAGCGACTCTATCACAAAGAAATAAGGCAGTTACTGGTTTAAGTGTGGCAGAAATTGTCGCTTATGGACGCTTTCCTTATCAAAAAGGGTTTGCTGGTTTGCAAAAAAGAGATCATGAATGGATTCAATGGGCCCTGGAAGCCACTGGTTTGTTAGCATTAAAAAAAAGAACGCTTAATACTTTGTCTGGCGGGCAACAACAGCGTGTTTGGATTGCGATGGCTCTGGCGCAGGATACAGATATTCTCATTTTAGATGAGCCAATCTCTTCTTTGGATCCAGCTCATCAGTTAGAAATTCTTTACCTATTGGAAGATATTAATCGTCAAGGAAAAACAATCTTGATGACAATTCACGATTTAAATCATGCTGCCCAATTTTCTGATCATGTGATAGGGCTAAGACAAGGACGGTTGTTATTTCAAGGAAGTCCGCAAGAGACATTCACCTCCCAACATTTGTTAGAATTGTTTGATATTCGACCTGAAGTGGTTTTTTCGGAAAAAAGTCAAAAACCCGTCATTCTTTCATATGATTTAGTGAGAAGTTGATCATGAAGACAAAAATATTTTTTCTAGTAACAGGCTCTTTATTGATTGTAGCAATGTTTTGTTCTTTAAAGTATGGTGCAGTGGAAAGTTCCTGGCGTGAGTTAACTGATTCATTATTACATTTTGATAGGGGGAATCAAACACACCAGCTGATTTATTATTTACGTATCCCGCGTGTGCTTGCTTGCCTACTTGTCGGTGCTGCTTTTGCTAATTCAGGTGCCGTAATGCAGGGGATTACCCATAATCCAGTGGCAGACTCTGGTCTTTTAGGAATAAATGCTGGAGCTGGTTTAGGTTTAGCACTTGCCTTTGTTTTTTTCAGAACACCTCATCCAATGATAGCGATTTTAGCTTCTTTTACCGGAGCCGCTATGGCTTTAGCTATCATTTATTTAGCCTCTAGTCAAAAGGCTTTTTCGCGTTCTTCAATTCATATGGTCCTCTTAGGAGCAGCTATTGGTGCGTTTTTTACAGCTTTAAGTCAAGCTATCCGTTTATTATTTAATTTAAACCAAGCACTTACTTTTTGGTTTGTTGGCGGCAGCAGCAACGTCAACTGGACACAAATTAAAATAGCTGTTCCTGTGATGGTCCTGGGAATAATTGGTTCATGGCAAATGCGCAGACAAGTAACTTTATTAAGTATGGGCGATGATACCGTTATATCTTTAGGCAAAGACCCGCAAAAGATTCGACAGAAATTGATGTTTTGTGTCTTACTTTTAGCCGGCACAGCGGTTTCATTAGTGGGAACAATTAGCTTTTTGGGATTAATTATTCCACATATTGTACGTTTTTTTGTAGGGCACGATTACCGCTTAGTGATACCCGCGGCTACTTTGTTTGGTGCGCTATTTTTTGTGGTAGCGGATCTCAGTGCGCGTTTAATCGCACCGCCTCTAGAAACTCCAGTGGGTGTTGTTATTACTTTAATTGGGGCACCGCTGCTTTTGCTTCAAATCAGGAAGGGAGAGTTATGAGAAAAGGAAGAGTTTGGTTTTTGCTTAGTATTTTATTAATTGTGGGAATAGGGCTAAGCCTTTCGATTGGGACAATTTCTTTATCGGTTAAAGAACTCTCAGCTGTCCTAATAGGTCGCGGAACAAGTACCCAACAGTTGGTGGTGTTTGATTTTCGGTTGCCTCGCACTTTAATTGCTATTTTAGCGGGTGCTGGTTTAGCTGTATCTGGCTATTTGTTTCAATCGATGACGCATAACGATTTAGCCGATCCGGGGATTTTAGGAATTAACGCGGGTGCTGGGTTCACTGTTTTGCTTTATTTGGGTTTTTTTACGACCCAAACAAGCAGTCGTCTACTACCGATTGTTGCTTGTTTGGGGAGTTTTTTAGCGGCTTTTCTGGTTTATTTTTGTAGTAAGCAAAAAGAAAACTTTAATCCTAATCGTCTATTATTGTCGGGTATAGCAGTAAACGCGGGGATTTCAGCCTTAACTTTTGTTGGAACCATTCGTGTCTCGCAAGATAGCTATCGTTTTGTCACTTCGTGGTTAGCTGGCACGATCTGGGGAACCACTTGGAATCATGTGCTGCTTCTTTTGCCTTGGTTACTTCTTTTGCTACCTATTATTTTCTACGAAGGAAAAAGCTTAGAGCTGATTGATTTAGGAGACGAAGAAGCTGTCGGATTAGGCGTTTCATTGAAGAAAAAGCAGCTTTTTTTCTTAATCAGCGCAATCGTGTTGGCTGCTGTAAGTGTGTCTGTGGCTGGAAGTATTAGTTTTATTGGTTTAATTGCCCCCCATTTAGCTAAAAATATTGTCAAGCGTAGAAATAACCATGCGATATTCATTGCTATTTTTACCGGCAGCTTGCTGTTATTATATAGTGATATCTTAGGACGTATTCTTTTAACCAACGGAGAAATGGCGGCAGGGATTGTTGTGTCGATTATAGGAGCGCCTTACTTTATATTCCGCCTATTAAAAAATGATGAAGTAAGTATGGAATAAAATGTCATATATAGAACAAAAAGGGTGCCTTCTCAATCAAAAGAGGCATCCTTTTATTGTTTATTTATTGGTCGAACGAAAATGGCGCAAACAAGCCAATATAATCATTAAAAGTAAAGCAAGTAAGATAATCATGGCTACTTGTGAGCCCAGTGTCGTTCCTTTGAGATAATCATCACTGTTTTGTTGGAAAATATTAATCACGCTTGCCACAATAGAAGTAGCAGCGGCGCCAGAAAATTGTTGCAAAGTGTTAAAGAGTGTATTACCGTCTCCGTATTCTTCTTGAGTCAAAAGGTTCATTCCGCTGGTCATCATGTTACTGTAAGAAAAACCGATACCAAACATATAAAATACATGGGCTATGACAAAACCTAATAATGTAGGAATATTTAGTAAGATTGTCAGAGCAATCCAGCCGATCGCAGCTAAGGATAGTCCTATTAAAACAGGCCTCTTAGCACCATATTTATCTAATACCCGCCCAGAAATTGGGGCCAAAATAGCACCAATCGCTGCACCAGGCAGCATTACTAGGCCTGCAACAAAAGCATTTTCTCCGGAAACAATTTGTACAAAATTTGGTAAGACAAAGGAAATTCCTAAAAGAAGAAACTGACAAACAAGAAAACCACATAAGAACAAGACAAATACTTTATTTTTTAATACATCAATTTTTACTAGAGGTTGGCTTGTTTTAGCAGCTTGATGTAAGAAAATAGCTAAACCAGCCAAGCCGATAAGTAGGGGAATCAAACTATTTAAGGTTCCTATCTGATTTAAGAAAACTAATAAGCCGCTAAATAATAGTCCAATGCCCAAAAGACTGATAACATCAAGAAAGCTGCTTTTTTCAACTTGAATCTCAGGAATGGCATAAAGGCCAAGACAAAGAGATAGCAGTAAAATAGGAATTAAAAATAAAAAGATATAATGCCAAGATAAAATGGAAGTTAACAGGCCACCATAAGTAGGTCCAATCGCTGGTGCAATCGAAGTGGTAAGTGTACCTACACCCATCATACCGCCGCGTTTTTGTATGGGAGTAAAAGTTAAAATAATATGGAACATCAGCGGCAGAGCAATTCCGGTACTAATCCCTTGTAAGATACGTCCCAAAAGTAGAATAATAAATGTGGGTGAAACAAAGTCAGTAATGAGTCCTGCAATAAAAAAGAGGTTGGCAATGATAAATAATTTTCGAATAGAAAAGTTTTTAATTAAATAATTTGAAAAAGGAACCATAATAGAAATGACTAATAAATAAATAGTCGTCACCCATTGGACAGTCGAAGTAGAGATACTAAATTCTTTAATAAGGGTGGGAAAGGTGACATTCATTGCGGTTTCAATCAAGACCCCTGAAAATGACATGATGCCTGCAGCTAAAACTGCGGGTAGTAAACGAATCTTTGCTTTTTCCATTTTGCGTATACTCCTTTAAAAAATCATTAAAAAAGAGACTGCTTCTAAATTAATAGAAACCGCCTCTTTATCGACACGCAATAGATACGTGTTATCTGTACGATTAGTTCAAAAATATTATAAAAGGGTTTTTGTTTTAGGTCAAGCAAAAATGTTAATGCATCAAATCGTCAGCTCTGTCTGGGTATTGGTGAGCTAGACGGCTCGCGCCTGAAGCAGCAATTGCTCCGACAATATCATCTAAAAAAGTGTGTACGCGCGGTCCCTCATGATCATTTAACATTTGTAAAATCCCCGGTTTTACCTTGTCGATATAGCCATAGTTGGTAAAACCGATGGAACCATAGACATTGACAATAGACAGCGCCAGGATCTCATCAATCCCATAAAGCCCTTCATCTTGAGCAACAATTTCTTGTAGAGGCTGGGATAGTTGATCTTCTTCTGCTAGAATGTCCAATTGAATGCCGGTCAAAATAGCATTGTGTACTTCTCTTTTCGATAAGACCGCATCGACACTTTCGACGCAGTTTTCTAATGTTAAGCCTGGAATATAATCTTTTTGTAAATACATCACTAATTTAGCAATATCAACCACAGAAACCCCGCGTTCTTTCAATAATTGCCGTGCTTTTTCTTCTAAAGTTTTTGTTTCTAATACCATAAATAAACCTCCTTACCGTTGTTGGAAAAGACTTGATGAATGCATAGGCTGTGTTCGATTTTTCGGATCAATGTAATGTAGTGCGTTGTTGACAGCTGTAGGTGCTTCACCAAAACCCGTGGCAATGAGATCTACTTTTCCATCATATTGTGTGATATCTCCACAGCAATAAACACCTTCTCTTGAACTTTTCATATCTGAATTGACTGGAATACCACGGCGGTTACTGTTTATCTGCCAATCTTTCAAGTCTAAGTTTGTTGAAAAACCGTAATTGACAACTAAATAATCAACAGCTAAGTCTACCGTTTCATCACTTTTGGCTACTTGTAATCGTAGGCTGTCTAGATGGTTTTCTCCTGCTACTTCTTTAATAATATAAGGCGTTAAAATTTGCACAGATGAATTTTTTAAACGCTCCAAACTATGCTCGTGGGCTCGAAATTGGTTGCGTCGATGAATAATAGAGACTTCTTTGGCAATAGATTCTAACATCAATGCCCAATCCACTGCCGAATCGCCACCGCCTGCGATAGCTACTTTTTTGCCGGCATATTTCATAAGGTCTGAGATAAAATAATCGATTCCCTTATTTTCAAAAGTTTCAGCTTGTTCGATGCGTAACTTGCGTGGTTGAAATGAACCATTGCCTAAAGCTAAAATCACCGCTTTGGAATAATGACTACGTTGGTTGGTGACCACTTCAATCAAGTCTTCGTGATAATTTAATTTAATCACTTCTTCTTCTAAGCAATAACGATGGTTAAACATCGTGAGTTGTTTTTCTAAATTTTGGGCTAATTCATCCGCTTTTATTTTAGGAAATCCCGGAATATCGTAAATGTATTTTTCAGGATAAAGAGTGGTCAGTTGCCCGCCTAATTTGGGCAGAGTATCAATGATTTTGGTCTTTGCATTACGCATACCGGCATAAAAAGCGGCAAACATCCCTGCGGGACCGGCGCCTACGATTGTGATATCATATATATCCATTTTGCAGCTCCTTTATATAGAACTTACTGGTTTTTTACAGTTAAATGTATTATAACAAAGAAATTAAGACCTGGCATTCTTATTTTTTTCTGCTATGATAAAAGAGCAATTATCGTTTTTTAAGGAGGAATTTTTTTGACGGAGTTTCCACAACTACATTTAACAGAACAAACAGGTCCGCAAGCGGTGATCCAAACGAATAAAGGCGCCGTTACATTACAATTATTTGAACAAAAAGCACCTAAAACGGTGAAAAATTTTGTTGAACTGGCAAAACAGCAATATTACGATGGGGTGATTTTTCATCGGATCATTCCAGATTTTATGATTCAAGGTGGCGACCCAACCGGCAGCGGTATGGGTGGAGAAAGCATCTATGGGGATAAGTTTGAAGATGAATTTAGTAGCGAATTATTTAATTTACGCGGTGCTTTGTCCATGGCTAATGCGGGACCTAACACAAATGGCAGCCAATTTTTTATTGTGACAAATAAAAATATACCAGAAAATATGGTAGGGCAAATGCAAGAAGCTGGTTACCCTGCCGAAATTATTGAAGCTTATAAAGGCGGCGGAACACCTTGGCTTGATTTCCGCCATACTGTTTTTGGTCAAGTGATTGACGGAATGGATGTCGTCGATACTATCGAAAGTGTGCAAACAGATCCTCAAGATCGTCCAGTAGATGAAATTGTGATTCAAAAAATTGAAATAAAAGAATAAAAAACAGGCGTCGGATGTAAATTTTTGCTTTTTACATTGGGCGCCTATATTTTTATTTATTTAAAAGCAGCTGCAATTCTTTGCAGGCCTTCTTTTAAAGTAGAGCGTGGACAGGCAATATTGATTCGCATATGTTGGCTGCCCTTTTCTCCATAAGAAATACCCGGATTTAGGACCACTTTTGCCTCATTAATTATTTTTTTTTCTAACTGCTTGTCCGTTAATTGATAGAAAGAAAAGTCTAACCACATGAGATAAGTAGCTTCTGGTTTGCTGACTTTTACATTGGGAAGTTCACTTTGAAAGAATTGGTAGGTTATCTCAACATTCTCTTTTAAATAAGTCAAAAGTTCCTCTAACCACTCTTTTCCACCTTCATAAGCAGCTTGGGTTCCTATCATACCAAAAGTATTAATGTCATCTTGATGATTTTTCTTTTGAATTTTTTCAAATGCCTGTCGTAATTTATCATCTTTAATAAAGACCATTGAATTTTTAATTCCAGCTAAATTAAAAGTTTTGGTAGCAGCTGTTAACACAATTGAAAAATCTTTAAAAGAAGGATCTGCATTTTGAAAGGTTGTAAATGTTTCTGGTTGATAAACAATATCTTGGTGAATTTCGTCGCTGACTACAGTAACATGGTATTTTCTACAAAGGTTGCCCACATCTTGCAATTCTTTTTTACTCCAGACGCGACCGCCTGGATTATGAGGATTACATAAAATAAATAATTTCACGTCTTCTTCTTGAATTAAGCGTTCCATATTGTCGTAATCCATCATAAATTTGTCATCGGTGAAAAGATTGCTGCGCACAAGTTTACGGTTGTTATCTTCAACAACTTGGGCAAAGGGTGGATAGACAGGATCATGAATTAATACCGCGTCGCCAGGATCTGTATAAGCTTGTACACTAAGAGCGAGACTTGGAACGACTCCACTATTAAATAAGATTTCCTCTTTTTTTATAGCAAAGTGGTGGCGAGTTTTTTGCCAGGAAATAATTGCATCATATAAAGAATCAGGAACAATAGAGTAACCGAATACTCCTTTTTCTAAGTAAGAATTGAAAGCTGAACGAACAGCTTCTGGTGCTTTAAAGTCCATATCAGCCACCCACATCGGCAATAAATCTTTTTGGTGGTAGTTTTTTTCTAAAGTATCCCATTTCACGCTTTGGGTTTTCTTACGGTCGATCACTTGATCAAATTGGCTCATTTCGTTTCCTCCTTTAATAATATCTATCTACTTCATTTTTCTTCTATTTACTAGTATAATAAATTTTGTGAAAAGAGGGAAAGAGATGAATTATAAAATTGGAGAAATTTTACAAGGAACAGTCACTGGCATTCAAAGTTATGGTGCTTTTGTTTCCTTAGATGAAAATACACAAGGGTTAATCCACATATCCGAAATCCAGTCTGGTTTTACTAAAGATATACATGATGTTGTAAAAGTTGGCGACAAAGTACAAGTACAAATCATTGATATTGATGAATATACTAAAAAAATTAGCCTTTCAAGACGAACACTTGAAAGACAATTTATTCGTCCACCTTACCATAGAAAGCGTTACTTTACGGATAAAAATAAACAAATCGGTTTTCAATCGATTGACAGATACTTACCCCAATGGATTGATGAAGCAATGGAGATGCTCTCAAATAGGAGGACTTCACAAAGTAAATAAATCCATGGTAAAATATATAGTGCTGTGAAAAAGGGAGGGTGAATCAAGATGAAAGAGTTGAGTGACAAAAAAGTTGCTGGTACAGTAATTTTACATTTAGAAGATGGAACAAAACAGTTCTTGATAAGACAAAAAGATGATACGCCTGTTTTGGCATTTACGGAATTTTCAAATGAGCAAACAGGATTAGCAAATATTCTTCAACTTTTAAAAAAAGAAGTAAATCTTGATATCGAAAATATCCACCTAGTTGAATTAACCAATGGACAAGTCAACAATACAAACGTTCCTTTATTTGTTTTTGAAACACAAGAAAGTAAGCAGCACACAGAATTGCCCAAAGAATACTATTGGGCAAAAGCACAAACATTTCGAGGAATTATTCAAGACATGGAAATTGAAGGGATGCCTTTTTTCTGAGGTTTCAGATGTGTTGTAGGAACTTGCCTTTATGAATTAGAAGCAAAAAGTAGTTCATGCTTAGCGGTATGAATAATTAAAAAAATTTTTTATTTTTTATTGATATAAAATAAATTTCGTGGTAAATTAATTTCGGTCGGTTGTTCATCTAATGATGGATAACTGAGAATGATAAAAAGTTATTGACGTTATTTTAGTGAAGTGCTAAAATAGCTAGGTCGCAAATTTTCTTATGTTAAATTTGTGGTGATAAAAACTTTAAAAAAAGTTATTGACAAAAACTTGCCGAATTGGTAAGATATAAAAGTTGCTACGGCAACTGAAAGTTATGCAGTAGACCTTTGAAAACTGAACAAAGCAAGCAAACGAACCAATGTGTAGGGCGCTTCTTCAAGGAAGCAAGATACAAGCAACAACGCGAACAACACGCGAGCAAAAAGTTGAAGAGCTCAGTAAGATCAACGGTGTTGATCGATCAAATTCAAGATGAGAGTTTGATCCTGGCTCAGGACGAACGCTGGCGGCGTGCCTAATACATGCAAGTCGAACGCTGCCGCTTGCCCACTTCGGTGGACAAGCGTGCGGAGTGGCGGACGGGTGAGTAACACGTGGGGAACCTATCCATCAGCGGGGGATAACACTTGGAAACAGGTGCTAATACCGCATAGGGCTTTTTTTCACCTGAAAGAAAGCTGAAAGGCGCTTTTTT
>NZ_BCPY01000023.1 GCF_001544195.1 Tetragenococcus solitarius NBRC 100494 | reverse complement strand
ATTTGATACTGTGAACTCGACAAATTCCTATGCTATAATAATACTGATGAAAAAAGGAGGGCAGTGCAATGGAATTAAAAAAGCTTGAAGTTCCGACAACTTCCATCACTGAGGTAAAACGTTCACCTATGGAAGTGTTCGATCAAGCCAAACAAGCTGGTACTGCTGTATATGTATTTAACCGTGAAAAAGTAGCAGGTGTCATGTTAACTCAAACTCAATATGAAACGCTGCTGCAAGAACTTGATGAACTTCGCGATGGAACTTCTTCTGAACCACCTCAAAAAGAAGAAGAGTATGCTGATACAGAGTTGGATGAGTTGTATAAACTTCTGCAAAAAAGTTTAATGACAGGATCTAGTATTTCAGCTAAAGTCTTGGATGAACGAATGGTTTCCTATGGCTTCATTACAAGAAAAACTGGGTTTGGTGGCGTAACGGATATGATAAACGAATTGAAGCAGTCAGGAAAAATTACTTATCAATCCAGACAAAAATCACAGGGCAAGAACGTGATTGCTGAAATTATGGGCAAACAAGAAAAAAGTGCGCGCTTACTTGATCATATAATAATAGAAAAAATTTACATGAAATAAGGTAAAAAGAGAATGTGGCATAGGTTTTTTTCTTCTATTTCTTACTTATGTCATATTTTTTCTTTAGAAAATAGTAAGAAATTTTTGAATTTTCCACGTTTTCAACCGGAATTATGTTAGGATAGCAACAATTAAGTTTTTAAGTTTATATTAAAGGAATGATAAAGATGGCTGATGTAACCCAAAGATTTAATCCTCGTTTAGATCAAATTGCGGTTTCTATGATTCGTCAATTTGACGAACGTGTTTCAAATATACCAAATATTTTAAAATTAACGCTAGGAGAGCCTGATTTTAATACACCTGAGCATGTTAAGCAGGCAGGGATATCTGCAATCGAACAAAACTATAGTCATTATACAGGGATGGCAGGTATTGAAGAACTTCGAAAGGTAGCAGCTAGATTTGTGCATGATAAATACAAATTAAGTTATGATTTTCAATCTGAAGTATTGGTCAGTATAGGTGTAACTGAAGGAATTTCTGCGAGTTTAATTAGTGTATTAGAGGCTGGAGATAAAGTGATTTTGCCTTCTCCGATTTTTCCTGGGTACGAGCCAATCATTACCTTAACCGGTGCTGAGCCGATTTATATTGATACAAGCACGAATGACTTTGTTCTTTCACCCGAAGCGTTGGAAAAAACCTTGCAAAAACATGGCGAAGATGTAAAAGCCATTGTCTTGAATTATCCTAGTAACCCAACAGGTGTAACCTATTCTAGAGGAGAAGTTAAGGCAATTGCTGATGTAGTAAAAAAATATCCCGTTTTTGTTATTAGCGATGAAGTATACAGTGAATTAACTTATGAAGGTGAGCATGTATCGATTGCCGAATACGCGCGCGAACAGACCATTTTGCTTAATGGCTTATCTAAATCTCATGCGATGACAGGCTGGCGCTTAGGGTTGATCTTTGCTCCTGAAGCATTAACCAAACAAATAATCAAAACACATCAATACTTGGTGACTTCTGCGGTGACTTCTGCGCAAATGGCTGCTGTGGAAGCTTTGTCAGCAGGAATCGATGACGCGTTACCTATGAGAGAAGAATATCGTAAACGGCGTGATTTTGTTTATGAACAACTTCAGTGTTTAGGTTACGAAGTTGTTAAACCAACAGGGGCTTTTTATATTTTTGCTAAGATACCTGAAGGCTATAAACAAGATTCTATGGCATTTTGTGTGGATCTTGCTGAAAAAGAAAGTTTAGCGATTATTCCTGGAGCTGCTTTTGGTCTAGGAGGTCAAGGTTATGTACGAATTAGTTATGCCGCTAGTATGGAGGATTTAAAAGACGCGATGCAGCGAATCGAACACTACATGGAAAATAACAAGATGGCGTGATATTTTGACTTTTACCTTTTGTACATTGAAGCAGATGAACAGCTACTAAAAAGACATTTTACTTTGTTTATTTTAGCAAAATTATTATTTTTTAGAGTGAAAAAATTAGAATTGAGTGATTTTACCTTCAACTGGGATGGGAGATTGCTTAGTTCTAATTTTTTGTCAGGGAAATGTTTTGCTGGAATAAGCAAAAGGTCTATTGCAAGAGTTTATAAAATGGTATAATGAAAAGCGACTTTAGAAAATAGCTGCTTGTTTTTAGCTAATAGGATTGAGCATTTAAAAAGCAATTGTTTATTTTTTCGGATAATCTATAATAGTCAAAAAATAGCAGTAAAAACCAGGCGGAGATGAAGAGAATGGAAATTGAAAAAACAAATCGTATGAATACACTTTTTGAATTCTACGCTACTTTGTTGACAGAAAAACAAATGAATTATATGGAGTTGTATTACGCAGATGATTTTTCTTTAGGAGAAATTGCTGAGGAATTTAATGTGAGTCGTCAAGCGGTGTATGATAATATTAAACGAACCGAAAAAATTTTAGAAGACTATGAATATAAACTATCTATGTACTCAGATTATAAGATGCGGACTGAATTACTAGAGCAGCTAGAAGATTATATCAAAGAAAAGTATCCCACTGATGAAACATTAGCTAATCTTGTACGTGATATTCAAGAAATCGACGAATAGATGAATAAAGGAAGGAAACGAATATGGCATTTGAAAATTTAACAGATCGCTTGCAACAGGCGATGAAAAAGCTACGTAAAAAGGGAAAAATATCCGAATCTGATGTTAAAGAGATGATGCGGGAAATCCGTTTAGCTTTACTAGAAGCCGATGTTAATTTACAAGTTGTTAAAGAGTTTACTAAAAACGTTAGAGAACGTGCTGTGGGCTCTGAAGTGTTAGAAAGTTTATCGCCTGCTCAACAAATTGTAAAAATTGTTGATGAAGAATTGACCAAAACACTTGGCTCAGAAGCCGTTGGTCTTAATAAAGCACCTAAAATTCCGACGGTTATCATGATGGCCGGTTTACAAGGGGCTGGGAAAACTACTTTTGCAGGAAAATTAGCTAATTATTTGATGAAAAACGAAAATGCCCGCCCACTGATGATTGCAGGGGACGTTTATCGTCCAGCTGCAGTTGACCAATTAAAGGTATTAGGCCAACAATTGTCGGTACCTGTGTTTGATATGGGTACGGATACTGATCCGGTAGAAATTGTACGAAAAGGTATGGAGCTGGCCCATGAGAAGAAAAATGATTATGTATTAATTGATACGGCCGGCCGTTTGCATGTAGATGAAACTTTAATGCAAGAACTACAAAATATTAAAGATGTAGCTCAACCTAATGAGATTTTACTAGTGGTTGATGCTATGACAGGGCAAGATGCCGTTAATGTAGCTGAAAGTTTCAATGAACAATTAGGAATTTCAGGTGTCGTTATTACAAAACTTGACGGCGATACTCGTGGGGGAGCAGCTTTATCTATCCGTTCAGTGACAGGAGCACCGATTAAATTTACTGGTACAGGTGAAAAATTGACGGATATGGAAGTATTTCATCCAGATCGAATGTCCAGTCGAATCTTAGGTATGGGCGATATGTTGACTTTAATCGAGAAGGCTCAACAAGATTACGATGAGAAAAAAGCCGAAGAAATGGCTGAAAAAATGCGAGAAAATACCTTTGATTTCAATGATTTCATTGAACAAATGGATCAATTATCTAATATGGGATCGATGGAAGATATTATGAAAATGATTCCGGGCATGAGCCAAATGCCAGGGATGGATAATTTACAAATTGATCCTAAAGATATCGAACGGAAAAAAGCGATCGTTTATTCTATGACACCGGCAGAACGAGAGGACCCAGATATGCTAAATCCGAGTCGTAGGCGACGGATTGCTGCTGGCTCAGGCAATAGCGTGATAGAAGTTAATCGTATGATTAAGCAATTTAAAGAATCACGTAAGATGATGCAGCAAATGTCTAAAGGAAACATGGATAGTATTCCGGGGATGGATCAGATGTTAGGTGGCGGTGTTAAAGGTAAAATTGGGAAGATGGCCCTAAACCGAACGATGAAGAAAAATAAGAAAAAGAAAAAAAAGAAAAAGCGTAAATAAATAGAATGAAATAATAGGCAGCATAGAAGCTTTTTGATTGTCGTGATGAATAAAGCATGATATGATTAAACCATCAAGAAAGGAGCCGATGTGATGAGTACAAATAAAGATGATTTAAAAGGAAAATTCACCGAAGCTAAAGGAAAAGTGACAGGTGACGATACCGAAGAACTAAAAGGAAAAGCACAACAAGGTCTCGGCAAAGCGAAAGATAAAGCACAAGAAGTTGCAGATAACGCAGCAGAAAAAATTAACAAAAAAGCTGACGAAAAAAAAGAATCGGGTAATGATTCTGAATAATAAATAATAGGCGTAAAAGGTGATAGAACACTTAATGAGTGTTTTGTCACCTTTATTTTTTTAAGATTCTTTTACTAATATATAATAAAAAATAAATAGAAAAAGCTTTGGTAAAAAAATACCAAAGCTTTTTGCATTTTAGAAGTGACTTTATTTATCCATTTACTCTATTGGCAATATCTACTGTATGACGAGCTTGTTGTTTCACAGCTGCTTCAACATCTTCGAGCATATTCCCATCGGCGTCAACAGTAACTGAAGTTCCGTAAGGGTTACCGCCTGCAGCGTAATATTCTGTTTCAGCATAGCCGGGTGCAGCAATAATAGCGCCCCAGTGCATCATTTGAATGTAAAGAGAAAGCAGTGTAGCCTCTTGTCCGCCATGTGCATTTTGAGCTGAAGTCATACCTGATACAACTTTATTTACCGTATCGCCGTTTGCCCATAAGCCACCTTGAGTATCGATAAATTGTTTCATTTGAGCTGCCATAACACCAAAACGAGAAGGAACGCTAAAAATAATGCCATCTGCCCATGTAATATCTTCTGATGTTACTTCTGGAATATCTTTTGTTGCATCGTAATGTGCTTTCCAAGCAGGATTTGCTTCAATTGCTACATCGGGTGCTAATTCAGGAGCTTTCACTAAACGAGCTTCAGCACCTGCATCTTCCACTGCTTCTTTAGCCCATTGAGCGAGTTGATAGTTGGTTCCTGTTGAGCTGTAATAGATAATTGAAATTTTTGTCATAAATGATCCTCTCCTTATTCTTCATTTGTCCTATTTTTGGTACATTTATAACTTTAAAGCAGCTGAAAAAGAAACTCAAGTTTTTTGCTTATTAATTGTAAGTATTTTAAGTTAGTATCTTTAGGTTAAATTAAGAACCAATCTAACGTTACTTGGTTAATTTGTTAAAGAAATCCAAATAACTATCGATAATTACTTTAAAAAAGTTCTTTGTATCTTCTACAAAAGTTCCGTCTTCATTTAACAAAGAATCAAAGTTTCCAATATAGGCTTCAGGCTGTTGCATAACGGGCATATTTAAGAAAACCAATGATTGACGTAAAGCATGATTTGCACCAAAGCCGGCAATTCCACGTGGCGCTACACTGACAACAGCAGCTGGCTTGCCATCCCACTGATTTTCACCAAAAGGTCGCGAACCAACGTCTAATGCATTTTTAAGTACGGCTGGCATGGAACGATTGTATTCTGGAGTAAAGAACAGTATCCCATCCATTTTTTGGATCTCATTTCTAAAATTTGTCCAACTTTCTGGTACCTTTCCAGGGACTTCTAAATCTTCATTGTAAAAAGGCAGGTTACCAATTTCGATAAAGTTGGCTTCTACTCCGTCTGGCAATAATTTTGCAAATGTTTGCGCTGTTTTTAAATTATTAGAATCTTTACGTAGACTTCCAACAATAAAACCAATTTTTGTATTCATGAAAATTCCTCCTTTAAAAGTGTAGTAAATAAAATGTGGTTATTGTTTACTACAATATTATCTTACAAAAAGTTAGTAATTTTTGCAATAAAAAGCAATTACGTCTTAAGTTGCTAGATAAAAAGGTTATAATCTAAACTAAGAAATAGTCCAAAGAGAAAAATATGAACTGTAAAGAGAAAAGTCTTTACACAGTGAGTAAAACCTGTTAAACTACATTTTGTGATTAAAACTAATGGAGGTGTAATATTTGGCAGTAAAAATTCGTTTAAAACGCATGGGAGATAATAAACGCCCAACTTACCGTATTGTTGTAGCAGACTCACGTGCTCCACGTGACAGCCGCTTTATCGAAACAGTTGGTACTTATAATCCGCTAAAAGAACCAAGCGAAGTGAAAATTGAAGAAGATGCTGTATTAGGCTGGTTAGCTAATGGTGCTCAACCTTCTGATACTGTTCGTAATATTCTTTCTAAAGAAGGTATTATGAAAAAGCATCATGAAGCAAAAAACGCAAAGAAATAAGGTGACTAACTATGACAGATTTGACCGATTTGGTCTTAACGATCGTTCGTCCCTTAGTTACACAGCCTGAACAAGTGTCAATCGAAATTAATGAGACAGATCATTTTTTTGAGTATAATTTATCGGTCGCCCCCATTGATGTGGGACGCATCATAGGCAAACAAGGACGTATCGCAAAAGCAATTCGCACCATTGTTTATAGTGTTAAAACCGACGATCGTAAAAAAGTACGATTGAACATTTTAGATGGCAAAGAGTAGAAAATAAGATCAGGATAAAAGTTTCCAGCAATGTGAGAATCTTAAACGTTTAGGAAGATGTTTTTAAGTTTCTTTGTGATATGGGAGGTTAGCTTTTGTCCTGGTCTTTTTCTTTTATCCGACTAGCGAAGGATGTTTTTTATCCACACTCCTATTATAATGGATAATAATAAAGGAGGCAGCTGTATGGAAACACTTATTGCTTTTGTTATTGGACTTTTTCTTTTTGCTTGGATGATACGAGCGAGGAGTTGTTTTTCTCGTCTAGTTGCTATCTTGCTTTTCATTTTTTTATTGTGGATTTATCGTTTTGAAGTTGCAAGCATAGCCGATCGTTTAGGAAAAACAATTAATATAGATAATGTTTCTGGACGTTTTTATTCTCTTTTAATGAATATATGGCAAAGGTTGACTCAGTGGTTTGGTCAACTTATCCATTAAAAATGAGGCAACAGTTATGTCTTATAACACTCAACGTTTTTATAAATGATAAACAATGGAATAAAAAAAGATGCCTCAAAGTAAAATTTGAAGCATCTTTTTTTATCTTTATTAATAGTTAGATAATGTTTTCTAAGAAACTAAAATAGATTCCTAAACCCAAAAGGTCTGCTGCACCTCCAGGGCTTAGATTTTTTTTAATCAGTTCTTGGTTGAACTTTGTAAGTGCAAGGTTAAAATCGGTATTATTTAAAGAAGAGTGATAAATGGAAGTACTATGTTGTTTTACTTGTTGCCAACCTTCCGTTCCACCACGATGAAGCAAGTTACTGTCTTCAATTTGGCTCATCAGTAAAACTAATCCTCGCAATAACAATGTTTCTGTGTCGGTATAACTAGCATGCTGTCGTAAAAATGGCAATAATAAATGAGATAAAGCGGGATAGCCTTTAGCCGCTTCACCTCTAACGCCTAATGTACCAGCTTTCATGTATAACTTTTCTCCATGCGATAATTGATCTTTTTGGGTAATTTTGGAAAAGTCATATTGAACGAGGTGATGGGTCATTTTGGCAACTAATTTTAAAATAGCTGAGGTATCCTTTGATGAAAAAGGAAAAGAGTGTGTTTGCATATAAAAACCGGTTGCTCCAAGCAACACTGCAAAAGAAAAATTTGCTCCCTTATGGGTATTAATCCCTTTAGTCGCTGTGAGCATTTTATTTTCAGCCTCTACTCCTTGCTTGCGTAATTTAGTAAAAAGGCTAGCTAAATCAGAGGCATGTTCAAAGCCTAATTGATAGTAGCTATAAAAATAAGGCGCTAGGCTTTCAATACTATTGATGAAAGTAAAAAAGTTCATATCAGAATGCGCGCCATTGTCAAAGCGGTCTACTAGACCAGGCTTTGGAGATATAGCCACCTCATAATAAAGAGCCTTAGTTGCAAGGCTTGGGATATGTGTTAATAAAGGATTATCCAATTTCTCTACGTTCCATTTCTTTTAAAATAAACTGTAATGAACGATTTAAATGTTCATGAGTAATTAAAGTGATTTGTTCAATATCGTTATTTTTCATTCCACGAAAGATTAGCCAGTGTTCTTGTAGTGCTAAGCTTCTTCTAGCAGAGGCACGAATAGCAATATCACGAAAATAAATCAAATAGGCTTGTAAGTCTGTAACAATCGCTTTTAAACGTAGCATTCGGCTTTCTTGATAGATAAATTCATTAAAGTCCGAAAAGCTTTGCAGAAGATTGTCTACTTGATCCGTTTTATTATAATACTCGCTTTGTTCTAATAATTGTTCCAATTCATTAAAATCATTGTCATCCATGAAAGTCATGGCTTTGATGGTGGCTAATGTGTCCAAAGCTTTTCGTATATCGTAAATCTCATAGGCATCTTTGATACTAATCCCTTTAACGACAATGCCAATTCTAGGAACATGTTCGACTAGTTGTTCTTTTACCAATTCTTGTAAAGCAAAGCGAATGGGAGTACGACTAATATTTAATTTTTCAGACAGTTCTTTTTCATTTATGCGTTTTCCTGCCGGAATGTCGCCCAAAATGATTGTTTTACGTAAAGCTTCATATACACAAATCTTTAATGGTCTATTTTGTGTTAAGTCAAGATTACATTTTATTGCGTCGACAATGGGATTCATTTTTATTCCTCCTTGAACCGACAGTTTATTTGTAATAGTCATCTTCATTTTACCATAAATGAAGGCGATTGGGAGAGTCTTTTTGCTGTCTTCCTTTAGGTAAAGTCTTTCTCGCTTTTATTTATAGTGGTTTCGATTATAAAGTACAATAACTATTTATGCTTCGAATATGAAACAAAACGAAAGTAGAAAGCGAGACTAGAAACACTAAAAGAACAATTTTCTTGGTTGTTTTACCTATAATTTTTATAAATTTCTCTTATAATGAAGGTGTAAGCATATTTTTGAAAGGAGCATACTACGAAATTTTAGATGGTTGTTTCATAAAGAAAAAGAGGACGAAAGATCTGAAAATTCTAGGAAACGATAGCAAAATTTACTGCTGGCTGCAATGATGCGTACTTTTAGGATATATGGTGTTGGGAAGGAGGTTAAGATGATGGACAACAATTATACAAGCAAGCGTATCTGGTTAGAAAAAGATAAAAAAGGATACGAAGATTGGTGTAAGCTTATGAAAAAAGCTGGGCTTCAAACCGAGGAAACTCTTGATTTTACATGGGGAATATATGACGGAAAAAGACTTATCGCTACAGGCTCTTTTGCAGAAAATATTATTAAATGTGTGGCAGTCTGTAAAGATTATCAAGCAGAAAATTTATTAACCCAAATAATTACCCATTTAATTGAAGAGATGAACGAAAACGGCTATTTTCATTATTTCTTATATACAAAACCTGAAAAAGAAAAAATTTTTCAATCATTAGGATTTAAAAAGATTGTAGTGAATGAAGACGTCTTATTTATGGAACAAGGACCGGATGATTTTTCTACCTACCTTCACTATTTACAAGAAAATAAAAAATCGGGCCAAGGCGCAGGTATTGTTATGAACGCCAATCCATTTACTTTGGGACACCAATATCTGGTGGAAACGGCAGCTGAGAAAAATGATCAAGTGTATGTGTTTGTTTTGTCTGAAGACCATTCCGAATTTTCCACAAAAGATCGTATAAAAATGGTTAAGGCAGGAGTGAATCATTTATCTAATGTTACTGTCTTTTCTACTCGAAAATACCTTGTTTCACAGGCCACTTTCCCAGCCTATTTTCTAAAAGATAAAGCCGAATTAACAGTGGCTAAAACACAAGCAAAACTTGACGCTCAAATTTTTAAAGAAAAAATTGCACCAGTTTTAGATATCCGTGTTCGTTACGTAGGGGATGAACCTTACTCTAAAGTAACTGAGGTTTATAACCAAGCCATGCAAGAAGTTTTTGGTAAGGAGTTGAACTTAGTTATTTTATCTAGAAAAGCAATAGAAGGGGATATTGTTTCAGCTACTAAAGTACGTAAAGCCCTATCAGAACATGATGAAAAGTTACTTTTAGAATTTTTACCCGCAACAACATACAATTACTTAAAGAAAAATTTTTAAATGAGGTGAAAAAATGGAAATTTTACAAAATGCTGTCAGTGGTACTATGGAATCTAGTGATATTCAAATTACTGTCCAACCGATTGATGGTAATGAAATCCAAATTGATTTGGATAGTAGTGTGGAAAAACAATTTGGTCGCAAGATTCGTCAAGTGATTACAGAAACTTTAGAACATTTGGATGTACAAGGCGTCAAAGTGACAGCAGTCGATAAAGGGGCGCTAGATTGTACGATTCAAGCCCGTACCATTACAGCTGCTCACCGTGCAGCTAAACAAGAGCATTATGACTGGAAGGAGATTGACTCATGGAACAATTAAGAAGAACGATGATGTTTGTCCCTGGCCAAAACGCTGCAATGTTAAGAGATGCACCGTTATATGGGGCAGATTCCATTATGTTTGATTTAGAAGATGCGGTTTCTTTGCCTGAAAAAGATTCCGCAAGAACTTTGGTACACAACGCTTTGCGTACTTTTGATTATAGTGGTGTAGAAACTGTCGTTCGCATTAATAGTTTAGATGCTGGCGGGAAATTAGACATTGAAGCAATGGTACTAGCAGGTGTTGATGTTATTCGTCTACCAAAAACGGAAACTGCTCAAGATATTATTGATGTTGAAAAAGTCATTACTGAAGTAGAAACGCAAAATGATATTGAAGTAGGGACAACGCGTATGATGGCAGCTATAGAATCGGCAGAAGGGGTGTTAAACGCTCCTGATATTGCCCAAAGTTCTGACCGCCTCATTGGGATTGCCTTAGGTGCGGAAGATTATGTTACCAACCTAAAAACAGAACGTTATCCAGATGGTAAAGAGCTATTTTTTGCGCGTAGTATGATTTTACATGGTGCAAGAGCCGCTGGGATTGCTGCCATTGATACCGTGTATTCTAATGTTGAAAACCCTGAAGGATTTGAAGAGGAAGTACGCCAAATTAAACAACTTGGTTTCGATGGAAAATCAGTGATTAACCCGCGTCAAATTCCACTGGTCAATAAAATCTATGCTCCTACAGAAGAAGAAGTACAAGATGCTAAAGAGATTATCTGGGGACTTCGTGAAGCACAAGAAAAAGGCTCTGGCGTTGTATCAGTTAACGGGAAAATGGTTGATAAACCTGTCGTCGAAAGGGCAGAACGTGTGATTGCTTTAGCACTTGCTGCAAACATGATCAAAGAGGAGGACGTTTAATTATGGCAATAAATAAAGTTGGTAAAGATATTCCTCAAGAATATGCAGATAAATTTGGCGTTTATGAAGGTGAGCTTGCTCACATTAATGAATATAAAGAAGCAAGCCGTCAGACACAGCCTGTAAAACCACAGGACGAAAAACTATTAAAAAGCATCCGCGAAGCCATTCAAAAAACAGGCCTAAAAGATGGAATGACTGTTTCTTTTCACCATCATTTTCGTGAAGGCGATTATGTAATGAATATGGTTTTAGATGAAATTGCAAAAATGGGGATTAAAGATATTTCGATTGCACCAAGTTCAATTGCTAATGTCCACGAACCATTGATCGATCACATAAAAAACGGTGTAGTGACTAACGTTACTTCTTCTGGTTTGCGTGACAAAGTAGGTGCTGCTATCTCCGAAGGGATTATGGAAAATCCAGTCGTTATCCGTTCACACGGTGGTAGGGCACGCGCTATCGCAGCCGGCGATATTCACATTGATGTGGCCTTTTTAGGCGTGCCAAGTTCAGATGAATATGGGAATGCTAATGGTACAAAAGGAAAAGCCACTTGCGGTTCGCTAGGATATGCGATGATTGACGCTAAGTATGCTGACCAAGTAGTCGTTATTACTGATACTTTAGCAGATTATCCGAATACACCAATTAGTATCCCGCAAACAGACGTTGACTATGTAGTAGAAGTGGATGCTATTGGAGATCCGGAAGGCATTGCTAAAGGAGCAACTCGTTTTACTAAAAATCCAAAAGAATTAATGATTGCAGAAAATGCAGCTAAAGTGATTACGAATTCACCTTACTTTAAGCAAGGATTTTCTTTCCAAACAGGTACGGGTGGCTCAGCATTAGCTGTTACCCGTTATATTCGTGAACAAATGATTGAAGAAGGTATCACAGCAAGCTTTGCTCTCGGTGGTATTACAAATGCAATGGCTGATTTACTAAAAGAAGGTTTGGTAGAAAAAATTATTGACGTACAAGATTTTGATCATCCTTCTGCGGTTTCTTTGGACGAAAATGATAACCACTATGAAATTGATGCAAATATGTACGCTTCTCCATTAAGCAAGGGAGCTGTTATTAACAAATTAGATACAGCGGTTTTGTCTGCTTTAGAAGTAGATACAAACTTCAATGTCAATGTCATTACTGGTTCTGATGGCGTTCTTCGTGGTGCTTCAGGTGGACATTCAGACACTAGTGCAGCCTGCAATATGAGTTTAGTGATTTCGCCTTTAGTTAGAGGTAGAATACCAACGTTTGTTGATGAAGTGAATACAGTTGTAACTCCTGGAGATAGTGTTGACGTTGTTGTAACTGAAATCGGGATTGCGATTAACCCCAAACGTCAAGACTTAATTGAACATTTTAAAGACTTGGATGTTCCACAATATTCAATTAAAGAATTAAAAGAAAAAGCTTATAGCATTGTTGGTGATCCTGATCCGATTGAATATGGCGATAAAGTGGTTGCGCTGATTGAGTATCGTGATGGTTCCCTAATTGATGTGGTAAAAAATGTCTGAAGAGGTATTTTCGGGTCCAGCTGTTTCTTTATTTGAAATGCTTGAAGCTCGTGAGATGCGAGCGAAACGCCAAGAAGATTTACTAAAAGAATACCCTGATGCTACATTGTTACTAGCAACGATGAATATACCAGGTCCTGTGAAAAATTCAGAAGTATTGAGTCAAGTTTTTTCACAAATGATAACCTGTATCAAGCAAAAGCTGTCCTTTTGTCCTATTATTACAAGTGCTGAGTATAATTATAAAACAGGAACTGAATTTTACTTAGTTGTAGATATTTTACCTGCAATATTAAAGAAAAACATGGTCGACCTTGAAGAAAATTACGCTTACGGACGGCTCTTTGATTTGGATGTCCATTATTACTCAGAGGGATTACAAAGCTTGAGCCGTCAAGATATTGGCTTTTTGCCAAGACGCTGTTTAATTTGTCAAAAAAATGCAAAAGAATGTGGGCGACAACGTCGCCACTCCATTGAAGATATGCAAGTAAAAGTTACAGAAATTATCGATAAAAAAGAAGGATAAGTAGAAACAAGAATAACGCACTGCATGTCAAAAACCATGCGGTGCGTTATTTGATTCATAGCGTCTAATATTTGAAAGCTATTGTACCAATGGATAAAGATAAGCCCATAAGTCTTACGATTCTATGTGCTAAACGAGCGATAAGCGCATAAGAATTGTAAAACGATGGGCTATTTGTCATAAAAAAGCGCTGCTTTTTTAGTCGTATGAGATTTCATTCGATTAGATTTTTCTGTGTTTTAAGTAGTATAGAAATCTTCTCTTAGCAGACCATAAATTAATGTATCTGTCCACATTCCTTTATTCCAAAAATCTTTTTTTAAATCGCCTTCTTTTCGCATTCCAATACGTTGACAAAGTTTTTCTGAAGCTGTGTTGCGTTTATCGAGGACAGCTTGTATACGATGTATCTTTTGTGTTTCAAACAAATAATCAATAACTGCTTGTAGTGTTTCAAAGGCAAATCCTTGTCCAGCATATACTGGATGAAAAACATAGCCAATCTCCACGCTATCTGGCATACCGGTAGAAAAAATAGAAATATCTCCGATAACTTGCTGTTTGAATTCAACAGCTAATTGTAGACCATTATTGGCTGAAAAGTTATTTTTTTGTAGCTTTTCTTCAAACATTTGCATTGCATTTTCATCTGTCCAAGGATCATGTAAAAGAAATTGACATACATCCGCACGTTGATAAAATGCAAAAGTATCAGAGAAATCACTTGGCTGGAAAGGGCGCAGAAGGGTACGAGGAGTACGTAGTTCCAAAAAAATCATTCCTTTCAAACAATAAATGAGATGATTAGTGTTAAAAGTGACAAATACATAATATTAACTAGATAAAAGTTACGAGTAAACAGCTTACGGTCATTTGGAACTTGCATACGAACAATTTTATAGCCAATCAGATTGGCCAAAGAAGCAATCAATGTCCCCAAACCGCCAATATTGACCCCTAAAAGAATTGACTGGTGATACTTAGTAAAAGGTGCTAGCAAGATGGCTGCAGGTACATTAGAGATCACTTGCGAAGCCAATATACCATCTAATAATGTATTCACTGGATTAGTGAATGTTCTTTGTAGCCAGTGAATCAATTCCTCCGATTGACTGAGATTTCCCACGATAATGAAAAAGAAGGCAAAAGTGCAAAGCAAACGATAATCGACTTTTTGGAAAAGTTGAGGCTGCCAAAATAAGACAATAACAGCAACGATGATAATGGCTATAAGATAATGAATTATACTAAAAACACCAGAAATCATCACAACCATTAAAAGACCATAAACAATTGCTTTTTGATGGTCAAATTGCTTGCTAGTTATTGTTAAGCTGAGAGGTTCTTTAGGTATAAATTGAATAGATGCCATGAGTAATGCTAATGATAAAACAGCTAATAGACCAGTTGAATAGAAAAATTCCAGTAACGGAATATGATAATACGAATATAAAAATAAGTTTTGTGGATTGCCAAATGGGAAAAAACTACTTCCTAAATTTGCCGCGACAATGATATAAACGCTACCTAACAATACGGATTGGCGATTGGCAATCACTTTTGTCATTCGCAGATAAATAGGTAATAAGGTTAATATCGCTACGTCATTGGTTAAAAACATTGAGCTAAAAAAGCTTAATAGCACAATATATCGGATCAGTTGCCGGAAAGTCAGACTTTTTTTAACTAAGATCTGACCGAAATAGCTCAAAATTCCAGTGGAGTCCAATCCGCTAATAACTAACATTAAGCCGCCCAGTGTTGCAATGACTTTAAAATTAATATCTTGGATGGCAAAACGCCCCCAGACAATGGCGATTACAGCTAGTAAAAGTGAAATACTAAAAAGAAGATCATTGCGGAAAAAATCAAACAAACGTTTCATTCATAAGCTCCTTGTAAATTTCCTAGTAAAATTATTCTAGCACTCTTTTCTTTAAGGTAAAGGAAAAGTTGTTTTAAAAGTGACGGATATGAAATAGATGGTTTTGTTTTATCGTGATATTATAGACTTGAAATAAAATTTGAAATCGCATCGGTTATTTATGAGTGATATCATAGGACAAGGAGAGTTATTATGGGTAAAAAAATGCAAGTCAGGGTAACAATTGACCGTCCTCAAGGATACAAAGATAACCACGGAAACATTTATCCTCTTAACTACGGGTATATCCCAGAGATTATTGCAGGAGATGGGGAAGGCCAAGATGTTTACATTATTTCAAAAGACGTCAATGAAGCTATTGCAAGTTTTACTGGAGAAATTGTAGCGATTATTCATCGCAAAGACGATGTGGAAGATAAATGGGTGGCTACAAAAGTAGGTGAAGAACTTTCAATTACTGAAATAAAAAATTCTACACATTTTTTGGAACAATATTTTCAATCAACAATCGAGCTGTTATAAAAAGAAGCTAACGAATTGATACAATAGTGGCATAATTCCGACTGCATGAATTAAACGAGCGATTTGAATCATAGCGACACTGTTCATATTGACGCCGTAGTCAGCCGAAATCAAAGCAATGTCTGTAGCTCCAGCAGGACAGGAAGCAAATAAGGCAGAGGTGAAATCTAACCAGTCTTTGCGTTTATTTATCCAGGCATAAAGATAACTTATTAATAAATAGACAACAATTAAAAGCAGTGCTGGAATAAAAAAGGTTTTCAAAGAAGCCGCAACTTCACGAGTAAAACTGGAGCCAACCATTGAACCCGCTAAAATTTGAGCAAATTGTCGAATTTGAATAGGGAAGGCACTAATATTGGTGCGCAATTTAAATAGGGCAGAAAACATTAAGGATAAACTAAGTGTTCCTGCTGGAAAACCTAAAAAGTAACCAATTAATCCACCAGAAGCCCCGACAAACAGGACAATTAAAAAGTGTTTTTTGTTTAATGGTTGTTTTTTTCTGGTTGATTCAACATTTTCTTCTGCTGGTTCTTCTTGGGCTTTTTCAGCTGTAAAAAGGTTAATCCAAGTAGGAAAGAGTAGTAGTACACCGACACTACGTACTAATTGCATAATAGCGACAATATGAATTTCAGAGTCAAAATCAGCTGCGATAAGGGTGGTGTCCATTAAGCCACCAGGGGTAGTTGCTAGAAGTCCGGTTAATACGTTCCAATGAAAAAAGTAAGAAAAAGCTAATCCCATGATAAATGTATTGAGAGTCAAGATAACTAAAAGTAAAAGCGTAGGTTTTATTACATATTTTAAGTGAATGACATCTGATCGAGTTAACTTTTGACCGATAAAGATTCCCGCTACTATTTGGGCAATAATTTTGGCCTCTTTTGGAAAATAAGCTGTATCTGTAAGTACAGAAAAAAGCATGACGGCAAGCATACTACCAATCATAAAAGGAGCTGGGAAATGCAATTTTTGTCCGATTTTTGCACCTATAAAAGCGACAATAAAAGTAAAAAGCATGGAAATACCAATTGACAATAGAATAACCTCCATAAAAATGGGCTTGCTGCAGTTTGTTTCATTATTGTTCTTGTTTGACTTCTTCCAAAAGTTTTTTCATTTCGTCAGTTAATTCAATTTTTTCTAACATATCGGGCCGGCGCTGCCATGTACGGCGTAATGCTTCTTTTAATTGCCATTGTTCGATCAACTTGTGATTGCCATTTTTTAAAACCTCTGGAACTTCCATATTATTGAATACAGCAGGGCGCGTATATTGAGGGTGCTCTAATAAACCGGTAGAATGTGAATCGGTTTTGGCTGACTGTTCATTTCCTAATACTTCCGGTAGTAAACGAACAGTAGCATCAATCATTACCATCGCGCCTAATTCACCGCCAGTTAATACGTAATCACCAATCGAAACTTCGTCGGTAACCAATGAACGAATCCGCTCGTCATAACCTTCATAATGACCGCAAATAAAAATTAAGTGTTCTTCTTTGGAGAAATCCTCTGCCATTTTTTGGTTAAAGGGAGCACCCGCTGGATCTAATAATACAATACGTTTTTTGGTGTGGGGGGTAGCATTTTTAATCGCCTGTAGGTTATCATAAATAGGTTGTACTTTTAACAGCATGCCTGCTCCGCCACCATAAGGGTAGTCATCTACGGTATGATGTTTGTTTGCAGAATAATCACGAAAATTTGAAAGATTAATCTCCAATTGGTCCTTTTCTTGTGCTTTGCCTAAAATCGATTCGTTCATAGGTCCTTCAAACATTTTAGGAAATAACGTTAACACATCAATTCTCATCATCTAACAACCCTTCTGGTATTTCTACGTATGCTTTCTGATTTTTCAAATCAATCTCTTTAACGACAGAAGAAATAAAAGGCAACAAAGCGTCTGGTTTATTTTGTCTCTGGACAACCCAGACGTCATTTGCTCCAGGAGAAAGAATTTCCTTTACTTGTCCTAATTTTTCACCAGTTTTCTGATAAACTTCTAAACCGATAATTTCATAGTAATAATATTCATCTTTACTTAATTCTGTGAGTTCCGTTTTCGGAATCATTAATGTGCCCTGACGTAAAGGCTCAACATCATTAATGGATGGATAGCCTTCAAAAGACAATATGTCAAAGTTTTTGTGCTTGCGATGACTTGCAACGGTCAATTCAAACGGGTCTTTTCCTTTTAAAAAAAGGGTTAACTTTGTTCCTATTTTATAGCGTTTTTCTGGAGAATCTGTTTGGGAAAGTACGCGCACTTCCCCTTTAATTCCTTGTGTGTTGACAATTGTTCCTACTTCTAAATATTCAACCAATATATTCCCTCGTTTCTAGTAGTTTACTGTTCAGACTCATTTATTTTAGCATGACTAATAAATGAAAGCCAGATTTGCTGGTTTGTACAAGAAAATACTATGGTATTTATTAACAAAATGATATAATAAAAGAAAAGGAGGCGCTTACAATGCTGGAAGCCTATAAACGAATATTAGTCGCTATTGATGGGTCGGAAAAATCAGAAAAAGCTTTTAAAGAAGCTATCGAAATTGCCAAACGTAATGATGCTACAGTTTTTTTAGCTTGGATTATTAATGATGTTGAGTTGACTACTAGTGCTTATGCCTTTTCTCGTTTATTAAAAGACGAGAAGCAAAATATCGAAGAAGACATGGATGAAAAAGTGAAAATCGCTGAACAAGCGGGTATTAAAAAAATTGAACGGATTGTTGAAATTGGTTCGCCTAAAGAAATGATTGGCATGGACTTGCCTAAAGAACATGAGATTGACTTGATTGTTATGGGCTCAACAGGAAAAGGAGCCATTGCTCAGGCTTTGGTTGGAGCTACTACTTCTTTTGTTGTCAATCATGCGCCTTGTAATGTGATGGTAATCAAATAAATTTTAGGTATAAAGCAAAAGATTGGGGGACAAATGATAAAATTTGTCTCTCAATCTTTTTTGCATTTTTCGATAAAAAAAGCTGTAAAAAGATTGGTTAAAATGTTTTTCTTATGATAAATATTCCTTAGAAAAATACAGCTATGCTATAATGAATCAAAGTCACTGCAAAGGGGGAAGAGAAATGCGTGCAGTTTTGACGGTTATTGGTAAGGATAAGGTGGGCATTGTGGCAGGAGTAAGTCACAATTTAGCAACCTTAAATATCAATATTATTGATATTACACAAACGATCATGCAAGATTATTTTACGATGATGATGATTTTGGAAATGGATAAAACGGCTAATTTTGACTATATACGAGAAGAATTAGATAAAGTCGGTCAACAATTAGGAATCAAAATTAGTATTCAAAATGAAGAAATTTTTAACGCTATGCATAAGCTAGGTTAGGAGATAGAATATGGAAACCAACCAAATATTTGAAACGATTCGTATGATTGAAGAAGATAATTTAGATATTCGAACAATTACCATGGGGATTTCATTACTAGATTGTATTGATACTGATGTTGATGCAGCTTGTAAAAAAATTTATCAAAAAATCACACGTTGTGCTAAGGACTTAGTGAGTGTTGGCGACCAGATTGCAAGAGAATACGGTATTCCAATTATTAACAAACGTGTTTCCGTCACTCCGATTGCTGCCGTTGCTTCTGCTGCAAAGGCAACAGCAACAGATTGTGTCCAATACGCTCAAACATTAGATCAAGCGGCCAAAGCAGTGGGTGTGGATTTTATAGGCGGATACAGTGCCTTAGTAGAAAAAGGGTTTCAAGGCTCAGACTCAGCACTTATCAAGTCGATCCCCCAAGCTTTGGCAGAAACAGATTTTGTCTGTTCTTCGGTGAACATAGGCTCAACCAAAGCAGGAATTAATATGGATGCAGTAAAAACTATGGGGACTGTAATCAAAAAAACAGCAGAACAATCAGATCTAGGATGTGCAAAACTTGTGGTATTTGCGAATGCTGTCGAAGACAACCCGTTTATGGCAGGAGCGTTTCATGGCTTTGGAGAAGCAGATACAGTTATTAATGTGGGCATCAGCGGCCCAGGAGTGGTAAAGCGGGCTCTGGAAAAGGTCAAAGGTGAATCATTCGACGTTGTCGCTGAAACGGTGAAAAAAACTGCCTTTAAAATTACGCGTATGGGTCAACTAGTTGGCAAAGAAGCTTCCAAGCGATTGGAAATTCCCTTTGGAATTGTCGATCTCTCATTAGCACCTACACCAGCAGTCGGTGATAGCGTAGCGCAAATTTTAGAAGAAATGGGTTTAGAATCAGTTGGAACACATGGAACAACAGCTGCACTAGCTTTGTTAAATGACGCAGTAAAAAAGGGCGGTGTCATGGCATGCAACCACGTGGGTGGTCTATCCGGGGCTTTTATTCCTGTTTCAGAAGATGCTGGAATGATTAAAGCAGCCGAAAACGGCACATTGAATTTAGAAAAACTCGAAGCGATGACGGCGATTTGTTCAGTGGGTTTAGATATGATTGCTATTGCTGACAAGACGCCCGCAGAAACTATTAGCGCAATGATTGCCGATGAAGCAGCGATTGGAGTTATCAATCAGAAAACAACAGCAGTGCGCATTATTCCAGCAAAAAATAAGAAAGTAGGAGATCATGTCGAATTTGGCGGATTATTAGGATCAGCACCGGTAATGCAAACAAATGAGGCAAATTCTTCTGATTTTATCCAACGGGGCGGCAGAATACCCGCACCTTTACATTCATTTAAAAATTAGTAGGAGGGACATCTACTTTGTGGAGCAAAGAAGAAAAGCAAAAAGCATATGAATTGATGCTTGCACAGCAAGCTGAGCTCATTAAAGATGAGAAAAATTGGTTAGCTACATTATCTAATGCGACAGCTTTGCTAAATATGACATTACCAGATACAGTATTTGCAGGATTTTATTTGTTTGATGGAAATGAATTAATATTAGGACCCTTTCAAGGAAATGTCTCTTGTACACGTATCCAGATGGGAAAAGGTGTCTGTGGCGAGGCTGCTCATAAAGAGCAGACGGTCATTGTCGGAAACGTCAAAGAACACAAAAACTACATTGCCTGTGACTCAGCAGCACTTTCAGAAATTGTGGTACCTATGCTTAAAAACGAGCGTTTAATAGGCGTGCTTGATATCGACAGTCAAGAAGTAAATAGTTATGATCTTACAGATCAAAACTATTTAGAAAAGTATTGTGAGCAACTATTACAGGTATTTTAAAATAAATCAAAGCACCTGTGACTTAATTGAAAACAAGACAAAAATTCCCGAACTATAATTGATGAGATTTGCTAGTTGTCGTTTAAACGCGAAATCGAGTCAAATCTCCCTATAGTTCGGGATTTTATTATCAAAAGGACTTACGTTACAATTCCTTTCAAATGTTATTTCGAGCGGTTAATCAATAACTGCTACCAGAGAATTGACGGTATAACCAATCGAATGGTGCAAAGAAAATATCTTCCATGTACTCGTCCCCCTCTATTCAATAGAATAACATAGGTACCGATTACAAATTGATTAGTTTTTATTACAAATTAAATAAGTTATATTTCGCACATGTTATATTCTTTAAGCCAAATAATTGAAAAAGCGGGAGTTTGTGTTATAATAAAGCGTGGTAGTAATACCCCTTATGAAGGGGACGTTACGGATTCGACAGGCATAGATCGAGCTTGAGTTGCGCTTCGTAGGTTGCGACTACGTAAAAACGCTCAGTTAAATATAACTGCTAAAAACAATAATAATTCTTACGCTTTAGCTGCGTAAAACCAGCTAGCGTAGATCCTCTCGGCATCGCCCATGTGCTCGAGTAAGGGTCTCAAATTTAGTGGGATACGCATTGACTTTCCGTCTGGAAGTCAATGAAGAGACAATCAGACTAGCTTTATAAACGGCTCGTCGATCAGCGGTTTATAAAGCGAAATTTAAATAGATCTGACTATGAGCGTAGAGATTCAAGAGGCGATATGTCTGGACGCGGGTTCAACTCCCGCCGTCTCCATATGGAGTGAAGTGCTCCTGATTGTTGTTTGAACAACTTTCAGGAGTATTTTTTATTTATCTTTCTGATGGTTGAATTTGATGTAATTGGAAACAAATTTATTTAAGCGAGGTTTGATTAATGCGTTTATGGCATGAAGACTTAATAACGTTATTACCTAGACAACAACTATTAGGACAACATAGAGAATGTTGTGCATTACGCGGAAAAGGTTGGGAGAAAAACCATGCAACTGTAAATTACGTTTTTAATTATTCCCCTTATAAATTATATCAATATCATCTTTTAATTATGAAAGAAATGTTGAAAAGAGGGTATAAGCCAGATAAAAAATGGTTTGACCCTTTATATCGAGGACAATCTTGTCCAAAATATGAACACATAGAACATGTGAAGCTAGAGCAACCGATTTATATTGAACATGATGATTTGTATCTTCAGGAATGTTTAACTAATTTAAAAGAAAAAGGAATCGATTTGTCTTCAAATTATTGATTGCAAACTGTTTGTGATTGTATTGACTAAATCTATCAAAAATTAGCGTTGTTTGAATAATTTTTGATAGCAATGATGTTATTTATAAAACCAAAAGCGTAAGGAAATTGATAGAAAACAGTGCGTTGCTAAATCCAAAGGTTTCTCAAAGAAATCAAGAATTAGTTGGTCCACTATTTAATTTGGAGTATACTAATACAAGGAAGTTTACATGATTTTGCTTACTTTAGGGATGATTTTGTTTCGAGATAGGTCTATTCTTTGGTTCAAGTACTAGACCCTAATGTAACTTTTTATTTGCTAAACAAACATTAAATTACGAAAAATGAAAAATGATTAAAACAAGAGGTGAACAGCGTGAATATATTGATGATCGAAGATAATGAGTCCGTTTGTGAAATGATGCAAATGTTTTTTTTAAATGAGGGCTGGGAAGTCACTTTTAAGTATGATGGTCAAACAGGTATCGATGCGTTTTTAGAAGATCCACAAAAGTGGGACCTGATCACATTGGATCTAAATCTGCCTGAAGTAGATGGAATGGTTGTAGCACGTAAAATTCGTGAAGTTTCTAGTACGGTCCCCTTAGTTATGCTAACAGCTAGGGATTCTGAAAGTGATCAAGTAATCGGATTGGAAATTGGTGCTGATGATTACGTCACTAAACCTTTCAGTCCGTTGACTTTAATTGCACGGATGAAAGCTTTGCATCGTCGCAGTGACTTAAATAGTATCTCTGCAGAAAATGTTTCAGAAAATGATACAGAGTTTGATGTGAAAACTGCGCATTTTCAAATGAATACCAAGACCCGAGAAGCTTATTTAAACGGCAAAGAAATTACAGATTTAACTCCTAAAGAGTTTGATTTGTTATATACCTTGGCTAATAAACCGCGTCAAGTTTTTTCACGTGAGAAATTACTCGAACTAGTATGGGATTATCAGTATTTTGGCGACGAACGGACGGTGGACGCTCATATTAAAAAATTACGACAAAAAATTGAAAAAATTGGGCCGCAGGTGATTCAAACCGTGTGGGGCGTAGGTTATAAATTTGATGATTCAGGGGTCGAATAATGCGATATTTATATCAACAATTACTAGCTTTTTGGATTGTAATTTTAGTAACGCTTATCACGCTGGGAATTTCTTTTACCCAGATGACAAAACAAACAATTGAAGAAAATAACTATCACCAGCTTTTTGGCTATGCTGATGCAGTTGTAGAAGAAGTTAACGGGAATTTGCCGGCAAGTTCACTAGAGTCAGCAATTAGAAATTCGTTAGACCGTTCAGAAGCGATGTTAAATCAGCAAAATGTGCATTTTACTTTTATTACTGATTCTAAGGAAGTGATTTATCCTCCCATGCCCAAAAAACAAATCTCATTTCCGTTTAATAATTTTTGGGATCAATTACGTGCAGGTGAACAACAACAAGTCACAGCAAGTAAAAATATTTTTGGAGAAGAGGAAGCGACTTCCTATGCGATGATCCCTTTTAATCTGGATAATGAATTTTATGGGGCATTGATTGTGACTCAGTCTGCACAGAATGTGAAAAATTCAGTCTCTGAGTTTACCAATAATTTGCTGAAGGGATTTGTATTATCTGTCGTTGTTGCTTTGATTATTAGCTTTTTATATGCTCAAATGCAAGTCAGACGAATTAATCGAATGAAAGAAGCCACCAAAGAGATTGCTAATGGGAATTTTGACAATAAGTTACCTTCACGTCATAGAGATGAGTTTGATGAATTAGCCGAAGATTTTAATAAGATGACGGATTCACTGCGAGAGTCGCAAGAAGAAATTGATCGTCAAGAGGAGCGGCGTAGACAGTTTATGGCAGATGCTTCTCATGAAATGCGTACTCCTTTAACTACAATCAATGGGATACTAGAAGGTTTGGAGTATCAAGCAATTCCCGAAGATCAAAAAGCGAATGCTATTCGACTGATGAAAAATGAAACCAATCGTCTCATTCGTTTAGTCAATGAAAATTTGGACTATGAAAAAATCCGTAC
Source organism: Tetragenococcus solitarius NBRC 100494 (assembly GCF_001544195.1). Lineage (GTDB taxonomy): Bacteria > Bacillota > Bacilli > Lactobacillales > Enterococcaceae > Tetragenococcus > Tetragenococcus solitarius. The sequence continues at coordinate 12,197 of NZ_BCPY01000023.1, read as the reverse complement.
GAATCAAATTTCCATTGTTATCAAAAAATTTGATGGTACTCAAGCGCTACAAACGATATTGACACAAATGGAGAAAAAAGCAGAAGCAGCAAATGATCAACTAATCTTAGAAACGACTGATTCTATTCCGGTTTTTGCTGATTATGATCGTTTTGTACAAATCATTGTAAACATTATTCAAAATGCTATTCAGTTTACAGAAAACGGTGAAATTCGTCTTAAAATTGAAAAGGGGTACTTAGAAACTATTGTGACAATCGCTGATACAGGTATTGGCATGACTGAAGAACAGGTAAATAATATCTGGGAACGTTATTATAAAATAGATCCTTCTAGAAAGAATAAAAAGTTTGGTGAATCAGGTTTAGGACTTCCAATTGTGCAGCAGTTAGTTAATATGCACAAAGGATCCATTGAAGTTCATAGCAAACCGAATGAGGGAACCAGCTTTATTATTACTTTTCCTGACACAGATCCAGACAAAGAAGTCGAATAAACGGAGACTGTGCTATAAGTAAAGACAAGACAAAAATATCCGAACTATAAGAGAGATTGCTCCTGCGGTTACTCGTCGCACGAACTGCACTGCTCCTGCGGTTACTCGTCGCACGAACTGCACTGCTCCTGCGGTTACTTCGTCGCACGAAATGCTTTGCTCCTGCGAACTCGTCGCAAATCCGCAATGATTAATAAATCTCATCAAATATAGTTCGGATATTTTTTATTAAAGGAACTTATGTCACAGCTCCAATAAGCATAAGGTTAAATTTTATAAAATTTCATCAATGTTGGCTGCTTGAAGAAGTTGTTCGTCTTTACTAAATAGTAATATACGCAAAGAATAATTTTGGGCAAGTTTTTGACAAAAGTTTAATAACCATTGCATCTGACTTATTGTAATAGAATCAAAACAATCATAAAGATAAATAACTGGTACTTCTTTTAATAAAAGATGGATAAATTGTAACTTTATTTTATCCATTTGTGAAAGTTCCTTTTTAGGTTTGGTAAAAAACGATGGATTCATATCAACTAATTTGATGTAGTGTAAAAGTTTCGGACGTTTACTTTTATCTACTCCTAAAAGAAGATTTTCTCTTAGCGATAAGTAAGGTAGTTGTTCCCAATTTCCTGTGATTTCACCTATTATAGGTTGACTTTGTTTATTTTGTTGTTCTAAAAAATTTTTCTTATAAGTTTTTGTAGCCACGAGATAAAAGCCAGTGGGCAGTTGCTTTATATTAATCATTTGTTCCAAATTTATGCCTCCAATAGTGATGAATGCCTATGGCGCTGATTTGAATCGGGAAAATCAGAAAAATCAGCTTTAGAAGCGTCTGTCCAAGCGAGATAAAAAGAATCTTTGTCCACTCTCTGCTTGATAACAGGATAGACTGAATAAGCGCTTGATTGGTACGAGGGAAACGGACGACTAAGTAACCTAGATCATTCTGACCAAACTGCTCAGTGAACGTATGTATTCCATTAATGGATTCAATTGTTTTTAAATGTTGGCTTAAAACAATCCCCATCCAAAAGTGCTGTAAAATCATAGTGATTATGGTAATTGCTACAGCAAAGATAAGAAAAGGGAAAAAGGCCTCTAATAAATTAAAGTACAACCAGGAAAGGGTAGTACTACCAGAATGTTTCCAGATAAAATATTCTTTTTCTTTTACGACTTGACAAGCGAAAAAATAAATCAAGAACATCACAGTAAAAAAAAGAAGTGCGGCTTTTTGGGATAGACTATAGTAACGACTCACGGTTGCAACCGGCTCTTGGATAGAGGTCAGGATACTTTGTTTTTCTAGTGAGTAGCCTGAAGATGTCAGCAAGTCTTCCATATGACTGTATAAGTAAGGCAATGAAACCCTTAGACTGTCGATAATAAATAATAAACAGAATGTAATTGCTAAAAAAATGATATAAAAAGTAGTTATACGTCGGTGGTATTTTAGACTGGCTAAAGCAATTTTTGAAAAAGACATCCTTCTCACCTTCTTAACTCGAGTATATAAAATGAGTTTGAAAAAAATATGAACATCTTATTGTAAAAAAAAGAATTCTGACATCAATTATAGATGCCAGAATTCTTTTTTTGTTTAACTATTTATCTTCACTATTTTCTTTTTCTAATTGTTCACGCACTTCCGGATGGTACTCTTGGTACGATTTTGTTTCGTATTCATCTTCGGTTGATTTGTCATCATTTTCAGAATAGATACTCGTGGAATCGTCGCCTAATTTTTCTTCTTTTTTAAGTATCCGTTCTTCCATATTTTTATAATCATAATCGTCTGGATCGATAGGATCAAGACCACTACCTGTATGGAAGCGAAGTAGGTCACCTTGAGTTACTTTATCTGAAGTTTCCAATTGTTTATTCACATCTTCTTGTAATTTTTTCACTTCTGCTTGCTGGTCTTCTGAAGGAGACTCGATCGCTTCACCTGTTTTGTTATCATAAAGCGTTCCTGAATAGTTAGTGTAGTCAGGGGATACAAAAGAACCGTCGCGGAAGGCTACCAATTGTTGATGCTGATCGGACAACATATCTTGGCCCATTTGAATATAATTTTTAGTATCTACGCCTAAAAGATGCATGAGCGTCGGCATAGCGTCAACTTCTCCGCCGTAAGTATGGTTGATACCACCTTCGCTTTGTCCCGGGATGTGAATCATATACGGAACACGTTGCATTTGTGCATTATCATAATTATCCCATTCACTACTATCTTTTCCTAATAGTTCTGCTAGATTTTCATTACGCCCATCAGAGATTCCGTAGTGGTCCCCATATAGTACAATCACTGAGTTGTCATATAAGCCTGATTCTTTCAAGTAGTTAAAGAACTCTTCAACAGCTGTATCTAGATAATTTGCTGTAGCAAAGTAACCATTAATTGTTTCATCGGGGGTATCTGCAAGTGGAAAGCCAGCTTCCTCATTAGTAAATTCAGAATAAGGATAGTGGTTTGATACAGCGATAAATTTAGAATAAAACGGTTGTTGCAAATGTTCTAGATATTTGACAGATTGTTCAAAAAATGGTTTATCATGTAAGCCATATTGGAAAGAATTCTCGTCATTAACATCGTAATAACTTGCATCAAAAAAGTGATCATAACCAAAATGTTTGTATACTTCATTACGATTCCAGAAGTTTCCTGCATTACCATGAAAGACAGCTGATTCATAACCTTTTGTTTGTTTTAAAATATTCGGTGCAGATTCAAAGGTATTTTTCCCACCAAATTGTGTGAAAAATGATCCTTGGTTTAAACCAAATAATGAATTATCCATTAATGTTTCAGCATCGCTTGTCTTACCAGCTGCTACTTGATGGAAAAAGTTGTCAAAACTAAATGTGCTATCGTCGTGGTATAAACTATTAATAAAAGGCATGACTTCATGTTTTTCGCCATTTTCATCTTCTAATTCATAATCAATTAAAAATTGTTGAACACTTTCTAAATGGATATAAATCACATTTTTGCCTTCTGCCATTCCGTAATATTTATCATTAGGTTCAGCATAATGCTCACTAACATAATCTTTAGCTTCATCCATATCGTTAGGACTCGCTTGTGCTCGAACCTGTGTCGTTTGATAAGTTTGCACGGCATCATAAGCAGTAAAAGCATTGATCCCTAGATATTTGACTAAGTAATCACGAGAAAATGTACGGGTTAACAATCCTGAACGGTCCGTTTCTGCTAGAAATAAATTTCCAGAAAATACCATTACAGATAAAGCAGTTATAGCTAAAGCGGTTCTAGCTCGAATAGGACGTTCGTCCATTTTGATTTTTTTCGTCCCAAGTGCAATCGCTAAAACAATAAAGTCAATAAAATAAAGGATATCTTTTATTTGTAATAATTTCAAAGTACTACCTGCAAGTCCTCCAGCGACTTTACCGGCACCTAAAATCGTATTGATAGTAATAAAATCTGTAAACTCGCGATAATAAGCAATGTTTGCAAAAAGTAAGACAGTGGCTAGGAAATAAATAAAAAGCATGGTAAAATACGATGCCTTGGTTCTTCTTACATATAAAGCAATCGATAGTAAAAATAACGTCGTTGCTATTGGATTAATCACCAGAATAAAATATTGGATAGTACTGTCGACTCCTAAATTAAATTCGGTAAAATAAGCCAAGATATTTTTAGCCCAGAGCAATATAGCAAGTAGACCAAAAAAACCTAACCTTGTGTTTAGAAGATTTGGTATTTTTATGTTCTTCAAAGGTTTGTTCCTCACTTTCTGGTGTGCACCATGAAAATATTTTCTATAGTTTTCATTCATCAATAATATTCTACTAACTCCCTGTTGGACTGTCAATAAAATTGGAGAGATGGAGGCTAAATTAAGTTTTTCTTATCAATTTTTTCCTAAAAGACAAAAAATGGAGGATTTGGTATACTTGGTTGTAAGAAATCAATGAAAAATAGGTGAATATATGGAAATAAAAATCACTCAGCAAGCGGCAAAACGGCTGAATCATGGTTATCCGTTGTTACAAAAAGAAGATTTGCTTGAGCCAATAAAAGAAAATCGATGGCTTACTTTTGTTGACCAACAAAGAAAGTTTATTGCTAAAGGGTATCTCGGCTTGCAAAACAATGGAGTAGGCTGGAGTTTAACTACAGAAAATCGCCCCCTTGACCACGCTTTTTTTGTTGAACTTTTTTTTCAAGCAAGAAAAAAGCGGTATATTTATTATGAAGATAAGCAAACAGATGCTTTTCGTCTTGTAAATGGTGCAGGAGACAGTATAGGAGGCATGACGGTAGATAAATATGGTGATTTTGCTGTGGTTTCTTGGTATAACCAAACTTTGCATAATAAAAAAGAAGAAATCATCGCTGCTTTTGTAGAAGTTTTTCCTGAAATAAAAGGTGTTTACGAAAAATTACGTTTTCAAACAGATCAAAGCCAATCAAGACTTCTTTTGGGAATCGATGCACCAGAGCCGCTTTATATTAAAGAAAATAATTTGAATTATGCAGTCTATTTAAATGAGGGTTTAATGACGGGGATTTTTCTTGATCAACGTGAAGTTAGAGGACTTCTTGCGGCGGGATTTGCCAAAAATATGAAGGTTTTGAATATGTTTAGTTATACTGGAGCTTTTTCGGTCGCAGCAGCTGCTGGTGGAGCTAAAAGTACGACAAGCGTCGATTTAGCTAAACGCAGCCTAAAAAAGACAAAAGAACAATTCGCCGCTAACAAAATACCTCTTGACCAACAATGGATTCGTGTAATGGACACATTTGAGTATTTTAAGTATGCAAAGAAAAAGAATCTAGTATTTGATTGTATTATTTTGGATCCTCCTAGTTTTGCAAGAAATAAAAAGAAGGTCTTTCGCGTAGTGAAAGATTACGGAGAACTCATTGAAGATAGTGTGGCGATTTTAAACAATAAAGGGACTATTATAGCATCGACGAATGCTGCCAATCTTGCGCCTAAAAAGTTTCGGGCAATGATTGAAACAGCTTTACAAAAGAAAAATGTGTCTTATAAATTAACGAAAAAGTTGGATCTTCCTGAGGATTACGCTGTTGATTCAGCTTTTTCTGAAGGAAATTATTTGAAAGTTTATTTTTATCAGATTGAAAAATATTAACGGGGGTGTCTTTTTGTTAGAGATAAAAAATGTAAAAATTGGTGACGGTCAGCCTAAAATGTGCGTACCCATTACTGGAAAAACAACAGAAGAAATTGCAGAGCAAGCCAATCGCGCGAAGCAATCCATAGCTGAGATTGTGGAGTGGCGGGCAGATTTATTTAGTGAAAGTCAAGAAATTGATGATATGATGGAAACATTGGAAATGATTGCAGGAATCCTGCCGGAAAAGATCCTTTTGTTTACATTCCGTTCTGTAGAAGAAGGCGGAAATTGGCCTGTTTCTTTAAAAATGTATCATGATTTATGTTTAGCAGCAGCTAGTACGCAAATGATTGATTTGATCGATATAGAGTTTGGCAAGGTAGAATTTTTAGGTCGTAAATTTGTCCAAGACTTAAAAATTCAAGGAGTAAAAATAATCATGAGCAGTCATGATTATGATCAAACTCCTGAAGATGCTACAATGATCTATCGTATAGGCGTTATGAACCAATTTGGAGCGGATATCGGAAAAATTGCTGCTATGCCTCACAGTTTAGAAGATGTGTTGCGGATGATGAACATTGTTTCAAAATCTAGAGCTTTTAACCAACTACCTATTGCAACGATTTCTATGGGAGATTTAGGAAAAGTTTCTCGAATTACTGGAGAAATTACTGGTTCCGTTTTGACTTTTGGGTCTTTAGAAGATGCCCAAACTTCAGCTCCTGGTCAAATTCCCATCGAAGAATTACAATTTATTTTAGAGACTTTACACTTAAAAAAGGACTAAGCAGTTTGTTTAGTTCTAGAAAAAATCATTAGGAGTAGAGCAATTGAGTAAGAAGAAAAAAGAAAAAACCAATGCAATACGTCTCATTGAACAACATAATATTTCTTATAAAGAATATGAATATTCTTGGAATGAAGAGCAGTTGAGCGCCGAACATGTGGCTTTTGAGCTCAATCAAAATCTTGAAAAAATCTTTAAAACACTAGTAGCAGTAGGGAATAAAACAGGGGCACTCGTCGCTGTGGTTCCAGGAGATCAAGAATTAGATTTAAAAAAAATTGCAAAGGCGAGTCAGAATAAAAAAGTTGAAATGTTACATTTAAAAGATTTGGAAAAAACAACAGGCTATATTAGAGGTGGCTGCTCGCCAATCGGAATGAAGAAGAAGTTTCCAACTTACATCGATCAATCTGCAAAAAATTTTGCTTCAATTTTAGTTTCAGCAGGTAAGCGTGGTTTACAGATTGAGCTGTCACCAGAAGATTTAGCAAATATAGTCAATGGGATGTTTGCCGAGATTACAACATAAAGCACAAAGTTCGGTTTAGCCATTTATTTTCAGTACATAAGGTGTTTTCATGTACTGAAAATAAATGTTTAGCTAAAAGGTCTATTGAAGGGTATGGAGCGTGTTTGTTTATTTTTTGGAAAATAGTTTACTCGATCTTTCATTTTAAGAAAATTTTTTGAAAATTACAAAAATATAATGCATATAAAAATTTTTTCTGCTAGAATAAGAAAGAAATATAAGGAGGCATTTTTATGACAAAAACACGTGACTATATTACGGCAGTACAAGAGGAAATTCATAATAAAGATCCGCATCAAACGGAATTTTTACAAGCAGTAGATGAATTTTTGTCTACTGTAGAGCCTTTTTTAGCAAAACATCCTGAATATGAAGCGAACAATTTATTATCTTTATTGACTGAACCAGAACGTATTTTGCAGTTTCGTGTGCCTTGGCAAGATGACAAAGGAAATTGGCGAGTGAATCGTGGGTACCGTATCCAATTTAATTCGGCTTTAGGCCCCTATAAAGGCGGGCTACGTTTTCACCCTAGTGTAAATTTAAGTATTCTAAAATTCTTGGCCTTTGAACAAATTTTTAAAAATAGTCTAACCGGATTGCCTATAGGCGGAGGTAAAGGCGGTAGCGACTTTGATCCTAAAGGAAAATCAGATGCTGAAATCATGCGCTTTTGTCAAAGCTTTATGACTGAATTATCCAAATATATTGGTCCTAGTTTGGATATCCCAGCAGGAGATATCGGTGTAGGGGCTCGTGAGATTGGTTATTTGTATGGAACATATAAACGTTTAAAACAATATGATGCAGGTGTTTTAACAGGCAAACCATTAGATTTCTGGGGTAGTAAAGGTCGTACTGAAGCTACTGGTTATGGTGTAGTATATTTTGTTAAACATTTACTAGCTGATAAAAACGAAAACTTTAAAGACAAAACGGTTGCTGTTTCTGGTAGTGGGAATGTCGCTATTTATGCTATTGAAAAATTACAAGAATTAGGGGCTAAAGCAGTTACTTGTTCTGATTCTAATGGTTATATCTATGATAAAGAAGGTATCGATTTAGCATTATTAAAACAAGTTAAAGAAGTTGATCGGGATCGATTAACAGCTTATGCGAAAAAACGTCCTCAAGCTGAGTATCATAAAGATGAATCTGTCTGGGATTTAAAAGCTCCTTATGATTTAGCTTTCCCATGTGCGACACAAAACGAAATTGATAAGAAAAAAGCACAAAATATCGTAGAAAATGGTGCGAAAGTTATAGCTGAAGGAGCAAATATGCCTTGTCTAATTGATGCAACGGAATACTTTATTGACCAAGGAGTTTCTTATTGCCCAGGTAAAGCAGCAAATGCTGGTGGTGTAGCGGTTTCTGCCTTAGAAATGAGTCAAAACTCACAACGCTTGCAATGGGAAAAAGACGACGTGGATAAACAGCTAAATACAATTATGAAGAAGATTTACGAAAGTACACGCAACGCTGCTAGAGAGTATGAATCGGAAAACAATTTCATGCTAGGAGCAAACATTGCCGGTTTTAGCAACGTAGCAAAAGCGATGGTCGAACAAGGTTTAGTCTAGTAGAACAATGACTTGAAAAATAGTGATAAAAAAAGTAAAGTAGTAATGTACATTACTACTTTACTTTTTTATAAGGAGGAGGCAACATGGGACATATTTCATTTGATTATTCAAAAGTAACTCCCTTTGTTAGCGAACATGAACTTGATTATATGCAAAACCAAGTGACTGCAGCAGACAAAGCGTTAAGAAACGGTACAGGCGCTGGTAATGATTTCTTAGGATGGATTGATTTACCAGAAAACTATGACAAAGAAGAATTTGCTCGCGTCAAAAAGGCTGCAGAAAAAATTCAATCCGATTCTGAGGTTTTAGTTGTCATTGGTATTGGTGGTTCTTATTTAGGAGCTCGCGCAGCTATTGAGTTTTTACAACATTCATTTTATAATGCGTTACCAAAAGAACAACGAAAGGCACCACAAGTGGTTTTTGCGGGTAATTCTATTTCTTCCACCTATCTTGCAGATTTGATTGAAATGATAGGTGATCGTGATTTTTCTGTAAATGTTATTTCAAAATCAGGAACAACTACCGAACCAGCAATCGCATTCCGAGTATTTAAAGAATTATTGATTAATAAGTATGGTGAAAATGAAGCCAATAAACGAATTTATGCGACGACAGATCGTCAAAAAGGTGCTGTAAAAGAAGAAGCCGATGCACAAGGTTGGGAAACTTTTGTCATTCCAGATGATGTTGGCGGACGTTTTACTGTATTAACCCCTGTTGGTTTATTGCCTATTGCGGTTAGTGGCGCAGATATCGACGCTTTAATGCAAGGGGCGGCTGATGCTCGGAAAGCATACATGGATCCAGATTTGAAGAAAAATGAAGCTTACCAATACGCTGCTTTGCGTAATATTTTGCACCGTAAAGATAAAGCCATTGAAATTTTGGTTAACTATGAACCAGGAATGCAATATTTCTCTGAATGGTGGAAGCAATTATACGGTGAATCTGAAGGAAAAGACCAAAAGGGAATTTATCCATCAAGTGCGAACTTTTCAACAGATCTTCACTCGGTAGGCCAAACGATTCAAGATGGTACACGGAATGTATTTGAAACTGTTGTAAAAGTAGAAAAACCACGGAAAAGTGTTTCTATTCCAAAACAAGAATCCGATTTAGATGGATTAGGTTACTTACAAGGCAAAGAAATTGACTTTGTAAATACAAAAGCCTTTGAAGGAACTTTGTTGGCTCATACAGATGGGAACGTTCCTAATTTACTATTAAAAATCCCAGAAATGGACGAGTATACATTAGGTTATACCATGTATTTCTTTGAAATTACTGTTGGAATTTCAGGCTACTTAAATGGTGTTAACCCATTTGACCAACCCGGCGTAGAAGCTTATAAGAAAAACATGTTTGCTTTACTAGGCAAACCCGGCTTTGAAGACTTGGCTGATGAGCTGAACAAACGTTTATAAATCAACGTTTAAATGTATTTTAAAGTTAACTGTGTACAAAGCATGTACGCTGTTATAGAAAATCTGTGCTACATCACAAAAAAGGCGCTCAAAATGAGCGCCTTTTTTATTCTTGTTGAATGTTTTTAATCTTTACGTATTTTATTATTGAAGTTCTTGAGTGCTCTTAGTTTTACGATTTGCAAATATATGCCAAACAAAAAAGCCAATACCAATGATGAAAGCTAACCAGCCCCAAACTGTTAAATCACTATAACTTCCAGCGTTAGAAATAGCAGATAACCATGCTATTAAAAGTAAAATCATATTTATAATATCAGCTGTCATTTTCTTGTTTGATTTCGTAGCTATATATACTATACCTGTCGTTAAGTAAATAATAGCTGTAATCATGCCTCCAGAGCCTCCAGTTTCACCATTACCACTTAGAGCATTTCCCAATCCGGCCACTGTAGATTGGAAAAGAATAAACACTGATAACACAATCATTAAAATACCTGCAACTAATTTCGTAGTTTTCATCTCAACATTCTCCTCGTAATATATTAAATTAATCCAAATGTAACATTATAATCAACTATACCAATAAAATTATCAGTTGATCGACAGCAACACCTCTTTTAAAACCAACCTCTTTAATTTAAATTAATCTTATACTCTTCATTGTTACTTGTAGGGAATTCTTCTCCAACCTGAATTATCACTGGTTTTTCCGTGTTATTTAAATTGATTCCAGTAGCAAATTGTTTTGATTTTCCAGGAAGTAATTCATTGTCAGCGGGTTCTTCATATTCATTTCTGAATTCGGTTTGATTTGCATCTGCTTCATCCCATGAGGCATCGTCAACAAATTCTCCATTTTCGTCTTCCGTGGGATATAACGCTTCAGCAGAATTAAAATATCCTATATCATCTGTAAGATTGTATTCTGTTGAATCATCCTGTTGTTTTGCAGTAAACAAATACCATTCCTCCGATGGAACGATGTTATCTTCAGAAGTATTTTCTATTGTATACCAAATAACTAACCCGTCTTCGTCCATTGTATTATCATGTGCGACTTGCGTTTTGTCGATGGACATTTTCATATAGTCTGTTTCCAGCTTACCGTCTTTAAAAGACATCTCAGCTACATCTTGACCTTCTTCTTCATACCCTGCTGCTGTTACTTCTGTTTTGCTTTCTGTACTTGCAGCGGTGGTATCTTCTTCGTCGCCATTATTTGAACAAGCAACTAAGCTTAACGTACATACCAACAAACTACCTAACAAAACTTTTTTCATTTTAACACTCCTAAAAATTAATTACAGACATTATATCACACAGAAGTACCTGTGCAGAGCTGTTTTTTCTAAAAAATAACGAAATAAATATTAAAATTTTTGTTGCTTGTTATTTTTTAATCTAAATTTTTTGAAGGTCTAAGGTTCTATCGACATAAAAATAAAATATATAGTTATCTGAAATTTTAATTCATCATATCTTTTTGCATAAAATTTAACAGTGTTGCGAGTTGTTTCTTTTAATGTATCTAAAAATAAGACGTAGGCTATTACGATTTGGCAACTATCAGATCAAAGAAGGTGATTGTGAAAGTTCCACTTTTGCCTCTTACCTTCTGAAGCGTAAGGATAGTTACTGTTTAGAAACTGAATATCACCAAGATATAGTTTTTGAAATTTAAAAAGAGTAGTTAACTATTTTGCTTCTAGAGAAAATTTGAGTTGCATAATAAAAAATGGAAGAAAAATAAACGATAGCCTCCTCAGTTGTGAGAAGGCTATCTAACTAATCAATATTCATTATTTAAAGTTGATGAGACTATTGCTCAAAATTAACTATTTCTCATTTAAACGATATATTCCCTAACCTACTAATATACCCTTGTAACGCTTAAGTTACGCCAGTGTAAATAAACTTCAAAAAAATAAATCAAATTATTGCATAAAAATATTTTTCGCATGTTTCTAGTATAGCATAAATCAATACTAAAGGGGAAAAATAGTTTTTAAAATAAAAAACGGGGGGCGTCATACCTGAAAGTTTCAATGCTACAAAAACTAAATCATCTTTACGTGTAAGAAATAAGAAAACATTGTAAAAATGTTGAATAGTTATGAACAAATTTTTTGAAGCAAAGGGGGTTATAAGGAGAATAAAATTGGGAATGCTTGAACGTTGTGTAGTAAGAAAGTTGTTTTGTTTATTTGTATGCTAACTGTATTATTTCGAACCAAAATTT
>NZ_BCPY01000022.1 GCF_001544195.1 Tetragenococcus solitarius NBRC 100494 | reverse complement strand
ATAAAAAATGTAAGACTTTTTTATTTAATTTGGAATAATGGCATCCGTCACGTGGATTTTCGGAGAATTATCTTCGTGCATCACTGGGGAAGTACTGGTACGATTATCGTATTCTTCTCCAATAGTAATTAAATGAGCTATATTTTTTTGATAATTTTTAGCAAAAACCATACTGTATAAAATATCTAATAGATAAGAAATCGAAGTACTTGTTGCATAACTACCAATTTTTGAATAAAGTTTTTCCCGAGTAGCCAAACGCAAATGACAATCAGCAAATTTTGACAAGGTGTTCTCACCAATTCCAGTAAGAGCAATAGTGGTTGCTCCTTGTTGTTTTACAATTGGTAGGACTCGTTTGAGTATTTCGTTTTCACCCGTATAAGAAATCATTAAGACGCAGGTATTTTCATCTGTGCTATATGCTTCATAAACATGCTCTCCAATAATTTCTGCTGCGCTCGTTTGTTTTTTTATTCGCCGCATTTTTAAAGCAAAATCCTGTGAAATTAGCAGGTTAGCGTTCGAAGTAAAAATTTTAATCTGTTTTGATTGATATAACAATTCTGTTGCTTTTTGTAGTTCTTTATGTTCAAGCAAAGAAAGGGTGTCAGAGATGGTTGCTTGTTCTAAAGAAGCAATCTTTTGAGCAATTGTTAATATACTGTCGTTTTCTTCAAACGGCAGATTGGCATCTGTTTGTACAAAGTGGTTGTGTAAATAATTCTGCTCTTTTAAAAAGGCTGCTTTAAAGTCATTCCATCCATGAAAGCCTAACTTTTTTGCCACCCGAATTAGCGTAGAAGGGTGGACATAAGTTTTTTGGGCAATATCTTTTACCGTGCTGTTTTCAATTTTCGTGTAGTCTTTCAAAATATAATCCACTACATTTTTTTCTGCTGGAGAAAAAGCGCTTGTTTCCAATTTTTCTGTTAACAACATAATGTTTACCTCATTTACGTGTATTCAACTTATATTGTAAACGTTATTTACGTAAATTGTCGAATTTTTTTATTTATCTGTAAACAAAAATTGAAAATTGGGGATATCCTTGCGAAAAGTATTTCTGTTATAGATAATAATTTTGTAAATGAATGTAGAAAGAAGGTGAAATATGAGTAAAAAGCTTTACCTGATGCGACACGGAGAAACCTTGTTTAATCAACTAAAAAGAGTGCAAGGTGCTTGCGATTCGCCTTTAACTGATTTAGGTAAAGAACAAGCTAAACAAGCAAGAGATTATTTTATAAAAGAACAAGTTCAATTGGATGCTGCTTATTCTTCCACGCAGGAACGAGCTTGTGACACGATGGAAATTATTTGTCCCGATAAGCCTTATATACGTAAAAAAGGTTTAAAAGAATGGAACTTTGGACTTTATGAAGGCGCCCCAGAATACCTAAATCCACCTCATAAAGCAGGGGAGGAAAGCTACGGAGCATATTTCTTGGATTACGGCGGAGAATCTGTTGACCAAGTTGAGCAGCGGATGACTGACACCCTTACACAAATTATGCATGATTTAAAAGGAGAGAATGCGCTGGCTATTAGCAGTGGAGGGGCTCTTTATTCCTTTTACTTAAAATGGCGGCAGAAAAGAGATCAACGCCCTTCCTTTTCAAATTGTTGTATTTTGATCTATGAATATCAAGACGGAAAATTTTATTTACAAACAAGCATTGACCCGGGAAAGTAGATGGAAAGGATAAATGAATTCAAAAATTATATTTTTAGATGTGGATGGCACCTTAGTGGACTATCATAATCATCTCCCAGAAAGTGCGGTACAAGCCATTCATAAAGCACAAGAAAATGGTCACCAAGTATATACTGTCACGGGTCGTGCGAAAGCAGAAATGTATGCCTATATTTTAGCTATCGGTTTTGATGGTTATATAGGTGGAAATGGAAGTTGTATTGAATCTAAAGGTCAAGTTGTAAAAGAAAAAACATTGAGCGCTGAGGACACCCAACAAATTGTCGACTGGCTAAAAAATCGTGGGTTAGAGTTTTATTTAGAAAGTAATAATGGTTTATTTGCTAGTGAAAATTTCGCCAGTCGCGGTGTAAAAACGGTGCAGGAATATACTGCTTATAAAGACAAACCAAGTGCTCAGTATGCAACGCCTGCCACTGTTTTTCCTGACATGATTTATGGCGAATCTTTATACCGCGGAGACGTCAATAAAATTAGTTTTATTTTAGATAGTTATGACGACTATTTAGCAGCGCAAGAAAAATTTCCATCTTTAAAAGTGGGAACTTGGGGCGGTGCTGGTGAAAAAGCTTTATTTGGTGATATTGCTTTAAAAGATATTGATAAAGCGGTAGCTATTGATGAGTTATTAGATTTCTTAGCAAAAAATGTCGAAGATACATTTGCTTTTGGTGACGCTAAGGTGGATATCCCGATGTTGGATCACTGTCAAATCGGCGTAGCGATGGGAAATGGTGGCAAGGAAATTAAAGAAATGGCGGATTATATTACTGCATCTGTTGAAGATGATGGTTTATATAAAGCTTTTGAACATTTTCAAATCATTTAAATAAAAAGAAAGTAGGAATTAAAATGGGATTTAGAAAAGATTTTTTATGGGGCGGCGCAACTGCTGCGAACCAATGCGAAGGTGGATATAATGAAGGGGGACGTGGTTTAGCTAACGTTGATGTTGTACCTAATGGTCCTGATCGAGCAGAAATTATTGCCGGACATAAGAAAATGTTTGATTTTGACAATGAACATCACTTTCCTGCAAAAGTAGGAATTGATATGTATCATCGTTATAAAGAAGATATTGCTTTATTTGGTGAAATGGGCTTTAAAACGTATCGTTTATCGATTGCTTGGACACGGATTTTTCCTAATGGGGATGAAACAGAGCCCAATGAAGAAGGTTTGCAATTTTACGAAGATTTATTCAATGAATGTCACAAATACGGCATTGAACCTCTTGTAACGATTACACACTTTGACTGTCCCATGCATTTAATTAAAGAATATGGTGGCTGGCGTAACCGTAAAATGGTTACTTTTTATGAACGCCTTTGCCGGACGATTTTTAATCGTTACAAAGGTCTAGTAAAATATTGGCTAACCTTTAACGAAATTAACATGATTTTACATGCCCCATTTATGGGCGCAGGGCTTTACTTTGAAGAAGGCGAAAATGAAGAACAAGTAAAATATCAATCGGCTCACCATGAATTAGTCTCCAGTGCGATTGCAACCAAGATTGCACACGAAGTAGACCCTAATAACCAAGTAGGGTGTATGCTGGCTTCTGGTTCTTATTATCCTTATAATTGCCGACCAGAAGATGTTTTTGAATCGCGTAAAAAAGACCGCGAAAGTTACTTCTTTATCGATGTCCAATCACGGGGGGAATATCCTGCTTACTTCTTGAAAGATCTAGAACGCCAAGGCATTGAGATTCAAATGGAAGATGGCGACAAAGAAATTCTAAAAGAGAACACGGTAGACTTTATTTCCTTTTCTTATTATTCTTCTCGTGTAGCTACAAGTGATCCTGAGCTATTGAAACAAACCCAAGGAAATATTTTTGCTTCAGTAGAAAATCCTTACTTAGAATCAAGTGAGTGGGGCTGGCAAATTGATCCACTTGGCTTGCGTATCACGATGAATGATATTTATGATCGTTACCAGAAACCATTATTTATTGTCGAAAATGGTTTAGGTGCGATTGACCATCCAGATGAAAATGGTTATGTGGAAGATGATTATCGCATTGATTATTTAGCCAAACATATCCAAGCGATGAAAGACGCAGTAGAAATCGATGGTGTTGATTTGCTAGGCTACACTAGTTGGGGTTGTATTGATTTAGTTTCCGCTGGTAGTGGCGAAATGAAAAAACGTTACGGATTTATCTATGTTGACTTAGATAATGAAGGAAATGGGACGTTAGCTCGCTCCAAGAAAAAATCGTTTGATTGGTACAAAAAAGTGATTGCTTCAAATGGTGAAGATCTATCTAACAATTAATAGTTTTAGCTAAAAAGAATATTAAAGCACTCTCTTATAGCACTTTTAAAAAAGTTGTCTGTAGGAGAGTGCTTTTGTGAAAAATACTTTTTTACTTCAAATTGTCTGAATAATTGTGAATTGTGGTATAATTAAACTGACAAAATAAGTGAAGAGGTGGTTTTATTATGTCCTGGAAGGAAATTTATCAACAATGGGCAAATGATGATGCGCTGGACCCTCGTTTAAAAGACCAACTAGCTAATTTAAAGGAAGCTGAGCTGGAAGACGCATTTTATGCGCCGCTTGAATTTGGTACTGCAGGTATGCGCGGCATTTTAGGTCCAGGAATTAATCGCATGAATATTTATACTGTACGACAAGCCACAGAAGGCTTGGCTCGCTTTATGATCAAGCAAGGTTTAGATGTTGCTAGAAGAGGTGTCGCGATTGCTTACGACTCTAGACATTTCTCGCAAGAGTTTGCTATGGAAGCTGCTAAAACATTAGCTTATAATAATATCCCTAGCTATGTTTTTGAAAGCTTACGACCCACGCCAGAATTATCTTTTGCCGTTCGTTATCTAGAAACATTTACGGGGATTATGATTACAGCTTCGCATAATCCACCGGAATATAACGGTTATAAGGTATATGGTGAAGATGGTGGACAAATGCCACCTGCGGATGCTGACCTTGTAACGTCCTTGATTCGTGAAGTTGATAATCCTTTAACGATTCCTGTGATGTCAGAACAGGCTGCTAAAGAAGAAGGACTTATCACCATGATTGGTGAAGAGATAGATCAAGCTTATTTAGCAGAGTTAAGCAAGGTAACGATTGATCAAGATGTGATTGACCAAATGGGTGATCAGTTAAAATTAGTATATACACCGCTGCATGGTACCGGAAAGATGCTAGGCGAAAAAGCTTTGCAACAAGCAGGCTTTAAAGAATTCATTCTAGAACCTGAGCAAGCAGTAGCAGATCCAGATTTTTCAACTGTAAAATCGCCTAATCCAGAAGAAGCATCCGCCTTTGAATATTCAATACGCTTAGGAAAAAAAGAAGATGCCGATTTATTAATTGCAACAGATCCAGATGCAGATCGTCTAGGCGCTGCTGTTCGTATGCCAAGCGGTGAATATAAGGTGCTTAGCGGAAATCAAATTGGAGCATTATTTATTCGTTATATTTTAGAAGCACGCAAAAAGACAAATACTTTGCCAGAAGACGCAGTGATTTTAAAATCTATTGTTTCTAGTGAATTAGCTACAACCATTGCCCAAAGTTATGATGTGCCTGTAGTGAATGTTTTGACCGGCTTTAAATTTATTGCTGAAAAAATCAAAGAATTCGAAGTAGACCACAGCCATACCTTTATCTTTGGTTTTGAAGAAAGTTATGGATTTTTGGTTCAACCGTTTGTACGTGATAAAGATGCCATTCAAGCCCTTGTTTTATTAGCAGAAGTGGCGGCTGCTTATAAAAAACAAGGTAAGACGTTATACGATGCGTTACAAGAGATTTTTGCTGAGTACGGACATTTTGCAGAAAAAACCATTTCGTTAACAATGTCTGGTCAAGAAGGAACGGCTAAAATTGCTGAATTAATGAAATCTTTTAGAGAAAAAACACCTACTGAATTTGCAGGAATTAAGGTGGAACAAACAGAGGACTTTAAACAGTTAATTCGAAAAAATGCAGCAGGAGAGACCCAAAAGATTACCATGCCGCCATCTGATGTTTTGAAATATACATTGGAAGATGACAGCTGGCTTGCGATTCGACCTTCAGGGACAGAGCCTAAAATTAAATTTTATATCGGTGTAAAAGCTGGTTCTGACGAACGTGCGCAACAAAAAATCGAGTTGCTACAAGCTGCCATTAATGAAGTCACTGGAAATTAGTTGTATAATGGAAATGTTTTATGCTAGTTTTAGCAAATAAAAAGTATTAGGACAAGAATCCGTCGATTTTTGTCCTAGTTTTTTCACTTGAGTAAATTTATGAGGAGGACGCTATGGATAGACCCACAATTAAAGACATTGAACATGTCAGTCAAATTTTTAAGGTGTTGAGTGATATGACACGTTTAAAAATCATGTTGGCGGTAAAAGAAGGCGAAAAGAATGTGACAAATATCGCCAATGAAGTGGAAATGGAACAATCAGCTGTTTCTCATCAATTAAAATTATTGCGTGATAATCGTGTAGTAAAGACTAGAAGACAAGGCAAAGCAATACTATATAGTGTTGATGATGCCCATATTCTAGATATTTTAGAACAAACTTTCAAACACGTTTCTCACCGTTAAAAAAGGACTTTCAGCTAGAAAGTTCTTTTTTTCTAAGCAAAATTTTGTTATGCTTAGACAAGCAAATTAGAATTTTATGAAAATGTTTTTAATCTAAAATCATTTTGCATTTTTATTAAGGACAAAAGTATAGGTAACAAATGGTCTGTTCATTTTTTTAGGACAAAAGATTACCCAATAAATATCCTTCCTAAGAAAAAACGCAAAGATTTCAGATGTAAAAATATCGTTAAAGGAGTAGGTATGGAAAAACAAGTAAAGATCGCTGTTTTAGGCTTAGGTGTGGTGGCAAGTGGTCTTGTCGAAAATTTAAATGCTGCCAAAGAAAAAATCAAACAGCAGACAAATTTAACTTTTTCGATTGCAAAAGTATTGGTACGTTCTCGAGAAAATAAAGAAGAGCAAGCTAAAAAGCATCAGTTAACTCTGACCACTGATGTAAACGAGATTCTCGATGACCCAACTATTGATATTGTTGTGGAGTTAATCGGAGGAACAGATGCTGCTAAAAAGTGGATTATTAAAGCTCTAAAACAGAAAAAACATGTGGTTACAGCGAATAAAGATTTAATTGCACAGTTTGGTAACGAATTAACATCAATTGCTAAGCAAAGCAATGTTTCATTATTTTATGAAGCCAGCGTAGCAGGTGGCATTCCGATATTACATACTTTAAATAACAGCTTTATTGCCGATGAAATTACGGGAATTAAAGGAATTTTAAATGGAACGACGAATTTTATGCTGACTCAGATGGCTGAATTAGGTCTTTCTTACGATAAAGCTTTACAAACTGCACAAGCGGCTGGTTTTGCTGAAGCTAACCCTACAAACGATGTAGATGGTTGGGATGCTGCTTATAAATTAATGATTTTAGTTCGACTCGCTTTTGCTAAGGATTTAGCACTAAAAGATATAAAAATTGTTGGGATACAAAGCATTACACAAAAAGATAATGACTACGCACAAAAATTAGGCTACCAAATTAAGCTACTTGCACAAGTAAAGAAAATAGAGGAGCATCTGTATGCTGAAGTAGCTCCTGTTTTGCTTTCCAATACGCATCCGCTAGCAGTTGTCAAAAACGAGATGAATGGCATACTTATTGAAAGCAAAGCGATGGGTACTTCTATGTTTTATGGACCTGGTGCTGGAGCGTCACCCACTGCTCAAAGTGTGTTGGCTGACATCTTAGCGATTGCTCAGAATATGACAAATAAACAACCCGTTCCACAAATGAGTGTTTCTAATTTACCTAACTGTGAAATACACGAAGAAGTTGTGTCAGATTACTATTTCTTACTTTCTGATTGTACGGTTGATTTGGCAAACTTTTTGGAAAAACAAGAGGTGAAAACTTTATCTTTGTCTCAGACAGATTTGATCGAAGCTGCTTTTGTCGCTAAGCAATTGACAATCAAACAAAAAGACTGGTTAATCGAACAATTACAGCAAGTAAGTCACATTAAACAAATATTAAGTGTTGTGGAGGAATAGAAAATGAAAATTCGCGTCCCAGCTACTAGTGCTAATTTAGGACCAGGTTTTGACTCTTGTGGGATTGCACTATCTAGCTATTTAACGGTCGAGGTAATCGGCGAAGATACAAAGTGGACGATTGACCACGAATTAGGAGACGAAATCGCTCATGATGAGCAAAATCTATTAGTGCAAACAGCGAAAAAGGTTTCTCCCACATTGCGCCCTTATCATTTAAAAATGACAAGCACGATTCCAATTGCTCGCGGTCTGGGCAGTAGTTCTTCAGTGATAGTGGCAGGAATTGAGTTAGCCAGTCGTTTGGAGAATTTAAATTTGACCGAGCGTCAAAAAATTGAAATAGCTACCGCTATTGAAGGACACCCTGATAATTGTACGCCAGCTATTTGCGGAGACTTTGTGGTAGGGAGTTATTATTTTAATCAAAAAAAACCCACTGTTCACTATGTAAAGCATTACTTTCCTGAATGTCGCGTGATTGCTTATATTCCTAACGCACAAGTATTAACAAAAGAAAGTCGCAATGTGTTACCTGAAACACTTTCTTTTGCTGAAGCAGTAAAAGCTAGTTCGATTGCCAATGTGATGATTGCGGCGATTTTGAATGGGGATTTGGTACTAGCAGGGCAAATGATGGAACAAGACCGTTGGCATGAAGCTTATCGTGAAAAATTTGTCCCCCATCTAGCGACCATTCGCCAAATTGTAAAACGTAATAACGGCTATGCTGCGTTTCTTAGTGGGGCAGGTCCAACAGTTTTAATTTTGACCAACGAAGAAAAGGCGGACCTGATTACTTTTGAATTAGAACAGATGGCAGGTTCAGCGCAAATCGAGCAGTTATCGTTAGATCGAGAAGGTGTGCAGGTCTTTTAAAAAAGGTTGTATCAACAATAAAAATACTCGGATGATAGAAAATACGATTTGCTCATTGACGCAAATGTTCTATCATCCGGGTATTTTTTATGTTTGAAAAGACTAATATCACAATATTTTTAAGTTTCGTCAATTTCTTCTTCTGAACCATAATAACTATGATCTTCTAAATCTAGTTCATTTAAAATGACAGAAGCTGTTTCTTCAATGGATAATGAAGCAACATTAATTGTAATGCAGCCCAGCTTTTCATAAAGATCTTTAGCAAAAGCAAGTTCTTCTTTGATTTTATCGATATCTGAATAAGCTGAATCAGGGCTAAGGCCATAAGCAATCATCCGCTCTTTTCGAATAGTATTCAGAACTTCAGGATCGTTTGTTAAGCCTACGATTTTGTTTGGATCGACTTCCCAAATTTGTTTAGGAATATGAGCTTGTGGAACAATGGGTAAATTGGCCACTTTCAAATTTTTATTAGCTAAAAATAAACTTAAAGGTGTTTTAGAGGTACGCGATACCCCTAATAAAATGACGTCGGCTTCTAAAAAACCGCGAGGATCTTTGCCATCGTCGTATTTAACCGCAAACTCCATGGATTTGATCCGCCGAAAGTAATTTTTGTCTAAATGATGCATGGCTCCTGGCTCATTAAGAGGTTGTATTCCGGTTCGTTTGGTTACTTCAGCGACAGGAGGTGTCAAAACATCAAACTGATATAGCTGATTTTCTTGGCAAAATTGGTGAGCAATCTCAACTAGATGCTTATTAATTAAAGTATGCAAAATAATGGCATCATGTTTTTTGGCATCTTTTAATGCCTTAAGTAAAGATTCATCTGTTGTAATAAATGTACGTCTAAATAAAACAAATTCAACCGTAGAGTATTGTGCCATGGTAGCTTGTGCTAATTTTGATGCTGTCTCTCCAGCAGAATCAGAAATGACAAATATTGTCACATTGGGTCTGTTGTTGTCTTCTTGCATGTTGTTATCCCTCACTTGCAATTTGATTAGGATTATTATAACATATATTCAAAAGTGAAATCGAAATGATTTTGGTTTGGAGGGGAAACATTATGGAAAACCAAACAGCGATTCAAGAAGCCGTACAACAAATGAAAGATTACGGATTTAAATATACCAAAAAAAGAGAGACTATTATTTCGTATCTAGCAAAGACTGATCGATATGTGGCAGCCAAGGAATTACATGATTTCTTAACAAAAAAATACGCTGGGATTAGTTATGATACAATTTACCGCAATTTACGTGATTTTGTGAATATTGGAATTTTAGAAGATACTGAATTAGAAGGGGAGATGAAGTTTCGCTTTAACTGTTCATTACAAGGAGCGGATCATCATCACCATCACTTTATTTGTTCCGTTTGCGGGAAAACAAAAGAACTGACCACTTGTCCGATGGAATTTTTCCAAGATCAATTACCTGGATGTACCATTGAAGACCATCGCTTTGAAATATATGGTCGTTGCAAAGAGTGTCAAAGTGCTGTCTAAAAATAAAAAGCTTCAAGCAAAGGTTTGAGTAAGCAAGCCGTTTGCTTGAAGTTTTTTCATTTGTCTTCAAAATAATTATTTTCTTTTAAGAATTGCTCAGCCACTATAGAAGGTTCGATCAAATTATTATCTGCTTTATAATTGAGTTCTTGCATCGTCTGGGTATCCACTGTATCTACAAGTTTATCTAACACTTTTTTACAATCGGGATGTTGGCTTAAAAAATCCTGATTTACAATCATGGTTGCATCATAAGGCGGGAAAAATTGCCGGTCGTCTTCTAGTACGACTAAATGGTTACTAGCGACTCTTCCATCTGTAGAATAACCAAGTACTACATCAACATTTCCTGAGGCTACTGCATCATAAACGAGTCCAATTTGCATAGGTAGCATGGTGTCAAAGTCAAAACCATATTCTTTAATAAATCCTTGATAGCCATCCCCTTTTCGTGTGAGCCAAGGACGATCTGTGCCAACTGTCAATTGGTCGGAAATTTTCTCTAAGTCGCTAACTTTTTTTAAGTGATATTTATCTGCTGTATCTTGACGTACCATAAAAGCAAAAGTATTATCAAAGCCGTATGAAGGAAAACGTATTTGATTGAAGCGTGATTCGAGTTCTCTTTTTGATACTTCAAACGCTTTTTTTGGATCTTTAATTGCCTTCATCTGTAAAATAGTTGTGATATCGGTGCCGGTGTATCTAGCCGCAGAAATATCAACGTCGTTATTATTTAAAGCTTGTTGGTCAATTTGTGCAGTACCTAAATTATTTATTATACTTGTCTCATAATCTGTATAGTGCTGAAGCATACCTTCTACTAAACCTGCTAGAATTTGAGACTCAGTGGTAATACCTCCTGAGATAGAGATGACGTTATCGTCTTTATTAGAAGGCAGACCCGGCAAAGAACAACCAACCAAAAACATACAAAAACATAACAACAAAAAAATGAGTTTTGCTTTTTTCATAAGAATAAACTCCTTTGTCAAAGTCGTTTAGTAAGTCTTTTTTAAGTATGGCTGAAAAGTAAAAAAATTACAACTGAAGTGAATGGTCCCAAAAAAATAATGAAAATTGCAATTGTTATAAAAAACAGCCAGGCCTTTTGCGAAAACAGCTTGACACATTTTCTTGAGTTAGCTATAATTTTTAGTGGACAGTGTTGTTATGAAAAATGATTGTTTTTTATAACAAAAACGGTTACTATTTGAGCTCGGAGGGAGGGAATTATATGTCAAAAACAGTCGTTCATAAAAACGAATCTCTTGATGATGCTCTTCGTCGCTTCAAACGTTCCGTTTCAAAGGCAGGTACATTGCAAGAATCACGTAAACGTGAATTTTACGAAAAACCAAGCGTGAAACGTAAGAAAAAATCTGAAGCAGCTAGAAAACGCAAGAAATTTTAATTTCATCTGTAAAGAAGTGGAGCTGGTAGTGTGACACTGCTTACGAAGTTAAACGATGATATGAAAGCTGCTATGAAAAATAGGGACAAAGAGTCTTTACAAGTCATTCGCATGCTCAAAGCATCGTTGCAAAACGAAAAAATTAACCTTGGTCGTGACTTGACTGAAGAAGAAGAGTTAACGATTATCTCTCGCGAGATGAAACAACGTCGTGATTCTTTAGCCGAATTTGAGGAAGTAGGTCGCAAGGATTTAGCTGAAAAGACAAAAGGCGAAATTGCGATTGTTGAAAAATATTTACCGGCTCAATTGTCCGAAGAAGATCTTCGCGAAATTGTCAAAAACGCCGTTGAACAAACAGGCGCTAGCTCTTCCAAAGATTTTGGAAAAGTGATGGGCGTAGTTATGCCTCAAGTAAAAGGCAAAGCTGACGGTAAACAAGTGAATGCGATCGTCAAAGAGTTATTAAATCAAAATTAAAAGTAAAAGCTGTTGTGAAACTTCAAAAAAGTTCTCACAACAGCTTTATTTTTCTGCTATAAATAAAAGCAATTTTTCTTTTGAGTTTTCTATGGTATGATATGATAGAATCGTTGCGGTTAGATCAATACCGCCAATCAAAATAAATAATTAACGGACGAAAAACAGCGAAAAAAAGCTTAAAAAAACTTTTTTGAGTGAGCTGTGGTAAAAGGAGCGAGTTTTTTGACGGAAGATTTTACATCTTTTGAATTACAAGTAACACAACCGCAGGATATGGATTTGCTTTTAGGAACACACGATAAACATGTTAAATTGATAGAAGATGCGACCCAAACCACTATCCGCGCTCGAGGAGAAATGATCCAAATACAAGGCAGCCAAGCAAATGTGGACTTGGTTGTTGCGGTATTTCAATCGTTACAAGAATTGATTAAGCGCGGGATTCAGATAGCAACGCCTGATGTGGTTTCTGCTTTGAACCTAGCCCATCAAGGCGCGCTATCTTCTTTTATTGAAATGTATGAAAAAGAAATTATTAAAGATCATAATGGTAAACCCATCCGTGCTAAAAATTTAGGACAAAAACGTTATATTGAGGCTATAAATAAACATGATGTCACTTTTGGTATTGGACCAGCAGGAACGGGGAAAACATTTTTGGCCGTTGTTTTGGCTATCGCTGCGTTAAAAAAAGGAGCAGTTAAACGAATTATATTGACTAGACCTGCAGTAGAAGCCGGAGAAAGTTTAGGTTTTTTGCCGGGAGATTTAAAAGAAAAAGTCGATCCTTATTTGCGTCCAGTATATGATGCGCTTTATCAAATTTTTGGCATCGAACATACCAATCGTTTAATGGAGCGTGGAGTTGTGGAAATTGCTCCATTGGCTTATATGCGGGGACGCACGTTAGACGATGCTTTTGTGATTTTGGATGAAGCACAAAATACGACGATCGCTCAAATGAAAATGTTTTTGACTCGTTTAGGGTTTCAATCAAAAATGATTGTTAATGGAGACATTAGCCAAATTGATTTGCCTAAAGGAGCAGTTAGTGGTCTAGTAGATGCTCAAAAGACATTGAATGAGATAAAAAACATCGCTTTTGTCAAATTTGACGCTAGTGATGTAGTAAGACATCCTGTTGTAGCACAAATTATTGAAGCATATGACCAGAAAAAATAAAGGGCTTCTTTTAAAAATGGCCTAAAGCCTCAGTTTGTTTAACCATGTTTTAAACAACAGAGGAGGGAGGAAAAGAATGATCATTGCACCTTTAAAACGTTTAAAAAATAAAATGGGAAAATATTTTTTGCCTGTTTTGTTTTTACTCTTTTTTTTGATTACAAGTGGCATATTATATTCCAGTGTCCATCAAAAAGATACCAATTATAAAGAAGGACAAGTGGCAGAAGAAAGTATTCGCGCAAATAAAACCGTGGAAAATAGGCAGGCTACCGAACAAAAACAAGAGCTGGCTGCAGAAGCTGTCGTGCCTGAGTACACCTATCAGGAAGAAATTTCAAGCAAACAACATCAGTTAATTGAACAATTATTTGATATGGTGGATAATGTTCGACAAGATAGTGCAGAAGAAAACAGTGAACGTGAAAAAGAAGCTGATGACAGCGATTCTGTTGAAAAAGTGACCGAAGATGAGAAAATGGCTGCCATGAAAAAAGAACTAGAACAAGTGGATAGTGATAATTTGAATTTTTATCAGCAGATTCCATCTAGTTTTTATCGGATTGCCTTTGATTTAAGCCAAAATAATTTAGATCAAGTTAAAGAAGAAAGTTTAAATATTATTGATCAGAAGATGGCAGAACAAGTTCGTCAAGCCAATTTAAATACGGCCAGACAAGACGCTGAAGAACAAGTTGAAACGCTTGATTTGTCCAGTGAACAAAAAGAGGCCGTCTCTTATTTGGTTGATGAAGGAATTGTTGTCAATACCTTTTTAAATGAACAAAAAACAGATGAATTAAAAGAAGAAGCCAAAGATTCTGTACAGCCGGTGATGATTTATCAAGGCGAAGTCATCGTACGGGAAGGCTCGCAGATTGATTCTACAGCGATTCAAAAATTGAATGTATTAGGAATGACGGAAAAAAATCAATCTTTCTTTCCTTTTGTCGCTATTGTGCTTGTTTCACTGTTACAGATTCTCGTATTCATTTATTTTACTCATCCTGTAAAAGACAAAGATAAACGAGAAAATCAAGCGGTATTTTATGTCGTGGCAATGACACTGAGTCTTGTATTTATGAAGTTTTTCCAATTGTTTCAAACAGAGTCTGTCGCTTATATCCCGTTATTTTTCCCAGCGGCCTTTATACCACTGGTTTTAAACTTCTTTGTTAATCGGCGCTCTGGTATCTTAGCAGCCGCTTTCCAAGTCGTTTTGGCAACTTTTATTTTTTACGAAGCGGTCGGAACAAATGTGTTGTCTATTATTTTGATTACTTATATGTTTTCTGGATTAATGGGAACTTTATTACCAAGAAAACGTATTTCTCATCAAGGACAACAATCGGTATTGTGGATTGTCGTTTTTCCTTTCTTAATCAGCATTATTTTGCT
Organism: Tetragenococcus solitarius NBRC 100494; assembly: GCF_001544195.1. Taxonomy (GTDB): domain Bacteria; phylum Bacillota; class Bacilli; order Lactobacillales; family Enterococcaceae; genus Tetragenococcus; species Tetragenococcus solitarius. The sequence continues at coordinate 22,634 of NZ_BCPY01000022.1, read as the reverse complement.
GGTATTACAAGGAGTGGATTTTGCCGATAGTCAAACATGGATTGCTTTAGCATGTAGTTTGGCAGGAAGTGTTCTGTCGTTATTAATGGGTGTGGGTTTGTATCAATTTATTGAATTAATGGTGACTGATGATAGTGATATTGTTTTAAATGAGTTAAGTAATCCGAATCATCCTATGCTTAAAAAATTATTAGAAGAAGCTCCGGGGACTTATCATCATAGCATGATGGTAGCGAACCTAAGTGCAAATGCAGTCGCTGAAATTGGCGGCCGTTCGCTTCTAACTCGTGTTGCTTGCTATTATCACGATATAGGCAAGTTAAAACATGCCAATTTCTTTGTTGAAAATTTACCCCAAGGTGCTGAAAATCCGCATAATTTTTTATTACCAGAAGATAGTAAACAGATTATCTTTGGTCACGTTACAGACGGAGTAGCGCTATTAAAAAAAGAACAAATGCCGCAATTGGTAATCGATATTTGCCAACAGCATCATGGAACGACGTTGATGAAATTCTTTTATATGAAAGCAAAAGAACGTAATCCTGAAGTGACAGAGGAAGACTTTCGTTATCCAGGTCCTATTCCTCAAACAAAAGAGGCTGGGGTGGTAAGTATTGCAGATAGTTGCGAAGCAGCTGTACGTGCAATGGATGAGCCAACGAATGCTAAAATAAAAGAATTTGTTGCCAACTTAATTACTGATCGCATGCTTGATGGTCAGTTAGATGATGCACAACTAACCTTAAAAGAACTTAAAATCATACAAAGATCTCTGATTAATGGATTGTGCAGTACTTTCCACTCACGAATTAAATATCCTAAAATGGAATCTGAAGCTGAAAAAATGAAAGAAGAACAAGAAAGAAGTGGTCAATGATGGAAATCACTTTTATTGATGAAACAAAAAAAGTAACCGATGAAGAAATAAAAGATATTGAAAGCTTATTGCAATTTGCAGCGGATTATCTGCATTTGCCAGAAAATACGGAAATGTCAGTCACTTTTATGGACAATGACAAAATCCAAGTCATTAATCGCAAGTATCGTGGAAAAGATGCGCCAACTGATGTGATTAGTTTTGCGATAGAAGAAGGCGAAGACGAAACACCAATCTTTTTTGCAGAAGATGAACTAAATGATTTGCCTCATGAATTAGGTGACATCATGATCTCAACTCAAAGAGCTCAAGAACAAGCGGCAGAGTATGGGCATAGTTATGAACGTGAAGTTGGTTTTTTGGCTCTGCATGGATTCTTGCATATTAATGGCTATGATCATATGACAACTGAAGATGAAAAAGAGATGTTTGGTTTACAAAAGGAAATTTTAAATGCCTATGGACTCAAACGATAAAAAAAACAATGTGGGAAAAAGTAAAAATCTAATTCGCTCCGTCGAGTTTGCCATTACTGGCGTAAAAACAGTCTATAAAGATGAAAGAAATATACGTATTCATACGGTTTGCGCGATTTTAGTCATCTTTTTGGGACTTTTGTTGCGTCTTAATCGCTGGGAATGGCTCTGGATTGTCTTATGCATTTTTTTGACCTTGTTGATGGAAATTATTAACACCATTTTTGAAAATGTGGTAGATATGGTGACCGATAAACATTTTCATCCATTGGGGAAAAAAATCAAAGATGTTGCAGCAGCAGCGGTATTATTTACTGCTGTATTTTCTATCATTATAGGAGCAATCATCTTTTTACCTAAAATTTTTCAATTGATTATACACTAGAAAAGAGGAAAATAGTAAATGACAGAGCACAAATCTGGTTTTGTGGCTATCGTCGGACGGCCCAATGTAGGAAAATCGACTTTATTAAACCGGGTTGTAGGACAAAAAATTGCGATTATGAGTGATAAAGCACAAACAACACGCAATAAAATTCAAGGCGTCTACACCACAGAAGACATGCAGATTGTTTTCATCGATACGCCAGGAATTCACAAACCCAAACATCGTTTAGGCGACTATATGGTAAACGAAGCGTACAGTGCTTTACAAGAAGTCGAAGCAGTGTTATTTGTGGTTAGCGCTGACGAAAAAAGAGGAAAAGGCGATAATCTGATTATCGAACGTCTGCAAAAGCTTTCAGTACCAATTTTTTTGGTAGTAAATAAAGTTGATAAAGTTCACCCAGATGATTTATTAGGTGTCATTCAAGATTATTCGACGCAAATGGACTTTACTGAAGTTGTACCTATTTCTGCCATCCAAGGAAATAATTTTGAAAAATTGATGCAGCTGTTGGAAAAACAAGTGCCTGCTGGACCACAATACTTCCCTAAAGACCAAGTAACCGATCATCCAGAGTATTTTATTGTCTCTGAACTAGTTAGAGAAAAGGTGCTGCTTTTTACCCGAGAAGAAATTCCTCATTCAGTGGCGGTTGTCATAGATTCAATGCAGCGGGATGAAAATGACAAAATTCGCATTCAGGCGACAATTGTCGTTGAGCGTGATAGTCAAAAGGGAATTATCATTGGTAAAGCGGGTAAGATGCTTAAACAAATTGGTATTAAAGCTCGGCAAGATATGGAAAAAATGCTAGGAGATAAAGTTTATCTTGAATTGTGGGTAAAAGTACAAAAAGATTGGCGCGACAAGCAAAGAACCTTAGACGATTTTGGTTATAAAAAAGAAACATTTTAGCCTTTTATCAAAAGGAGATGGCGCGGCATGAATCAAGCGGAATCCAAAGGAATTATTTTATTTCGCAAAGATCACAAAGAAAAAGATATGTTGGTCAAGATTTTTACGGAGTCAAGCGGGAAATTGATGTTTTATGTTAAAGGCGCCCATCGTAAGAATAATCCATTAGCACCAGCTATCTTACCTTATACACAAGCGACTTATATTGGAAAATTTAATGAGAGTGGACTCTCCTTTTTAAACAGTGCGAAGTTTATCCATCCGTTTACTCACATTCAAGCAGACATTTTCACTGCAGGTTATGCCACTTATATTATGAATTTGGCAGATGCTGCAATTGAAGACAAGATCTATGATCCTCATCTCTATACGTTTTTGTTTCAAGCACTAGAGATGCTTGACCAAGGAATTGATGGCGAAATTTTAACCAATATTTTTGAAGTTCAGATTTTACAACGGTTTGGCGTGGCGATTAATTGGCAGGAATGCGCGATTTGCGGGAAGACACAAGGAAAGTTTGATTTTTCACCGAAATATAATGGCATCTTATGTCAGAACCATTGGGAACGTGATTTACGCCGCTATCATGCTGACCCGCGAGCGATTCACTTTATCCGCCTTTTTGCACAAATTTCTTATGATAATATTCATTCCATTGAGTTGAAAAAAGAAACAAAGCAATCAATCCGACAGATCATTGACCAAATTTATGAAGAGTACGTTGGCTTGAATTTAAAAAGTAAAAAATTTATCGACCAAATGCAAAAATGGGGCGATGTGTTAAAGCCGCGTTAAATGAAAATCTTTCAGAAAATTTTATTTTTTAATTGACAAATGACTACTTTTAGAACTATGATAGTGATAATAAAAATAGTGCGATGAACATTTAAAGGAAAAGAAAAACTTCTTTTAGCGAGCTTGGGAAGGTGTGAGCCAGGCAGAAGAACTTTTACCGTAGGCGATTGGGAGCACATCAAAAAAGCTGCCGATGAATCAATCGGAAGTAGGGTGGAACCGCGAGATATTCGTCCCTATATCTATACAAATGTTGTATAGGTATAGGGCTTTTTTATTGGCAAATTTGAAAGGAGCAATAAGATGGCAAAAAAATTAACAGTACAAGAAATGATTTTGCGTTTACAAAAATTTTGGTCTGATAATGGCTGTATGATTATGCAAGCTTATGATACAGAAAAAGGAGCAGGGACGATGAGTCCGTATACCTTTTTACGTGCGATTGGACCTGAATCCTGGAATGCTTGTTATGTAGAACCTTCCCGTCGACCAGCTGATGGTCGTTATGGAGAAAATCCGAATCGTTTATACCAACATCATCAGTTACAGGTGGTTATGAAACCATCGCCAGAAAACATTCAAGAGCTTTACTTAGAAAGTTTGCAACTTCTAGGGATTAATCCATTGGAGCATGATATTCGTTTTGTTGAAGATAATTGGGAAAATCCTTCATTAGGCTGTGCGGGTCTTGGCTGGGAAGTTTGGCTAGATGGGATGGAAATTACTCAGTTCACTTATTTCCAACAAGTGGGCGGACTCGCTTGCCATCCTGTGACTTCTGAACTTACCTATGGGCTGGAGCGTTTAGCTTCTTATATCCAAGAAGTTGACAATGTCTTTGATTTAGAATGGACGAGTGGCATTAAATATGGTGATATTTTCAAACAACCAGAGTATGAGCACTCACGTTATTCTTTTGATTTAAGCAATCAGGAAATGTTGTTAGACAATTTTGACAAATTTGAACGCGAAGCCAAACGTTGTATTGCTGAAGATTTAGTCCATCCTGCTTATGATTACATCTTAAAATGCAGCCATAATTTTAACTTACTAGACGCAAGAGGGGCCGTTTCTGTGACAGAAAGAGCCGGCTATTTAGCTCATATTCGTAATATGGCAAAGCAAGTTGCTAAATTATTTGTAAAAGAACGTAAAAAATTAGGCTATCCCTTATTGGATCGCGCACAAGCAGAAAAATTGTTGAAGGAGGAAGACTAAATGACAAAAAATTTACTAGTTGAAATTGGGTTAGAAGAGATGCCAGCTCATGTGGTCGACCCCAGTGTTGTACAATTTGAAGAAAAAACCAAACAATTTTTACAAGAAAACCATTTATCCTTTACTAGCATACATTCTTTTGCCACTCCTAGACGCTTGGCTGTTCAAGTCATTGATCTAGCAGAAAAACAGGCTGATACCAAAGAAGAAGTAAAAGGACCAGCTAAAAAGATTGCATTAGATGAGGATGGCAACTGGAGTAAAGCCGCACAAGGCTTTGTTCGGGGCCAAGGTTTGTCGACAGAAGATATTTATTTTAAACAAGTGAAAGATACAGAATATGCTTATGTTACGAAACAGACAATAGGTCAAAATGCTATCGACATTCTTCCTGGGTTAAAAGATGTCATTATGAACCTGACATTTCCCATTACTATGCACTGGAATAAATATGATTTTGAATATATTCGCCCGATTCGTTGGTTAGTTGCTTTATTAGGAGATCAAGTAGTACCATTTCAAATATTAGATGTTACTACAGATCGAATCACTTACGGGCATCGTTTTTTGGGAAGTTCCGTTGAATTAAAAAATGCGGATGATTACGAAGATAGATTACAAGAACAATTTGTCATTGCGGACCGCTTTAAACGGCAAGAAAGAATTTCCCAACAAATTCAATCGATTGCGGATAAATACCACTGGCAAATTGATATTGACCAAGACTTATTAGAGGAAGTCAATAACTTAATTGAATTTCCGACAGCATTTGTCGGCGACTTTTCTGAAAAGTATTTACGTTTGCCAGCTGAAGTGCTGATTACTTCGATGAAAGAACATCAACGTTACTTTGATGTCAAATCATCGGAGGGTCAATTACTGCCTCACTTTATTTCCGTTAGAAATGGGAACCAAGACAGAATCGAAAATGTTATAGAAGGAAACGAGAAAGTGTTAGTCGCGCGTTTAGAAGATGCCGAATTCTTTTATAATGAAGACCAAAAATTGTCTATTGAAGAATGCGTGGGAAAATTAAAAAATGTGGCTTTCCATGAAAAAATTGGTTCGATGTATGAAAAGATGCAACGTGTACAAGCCATGGCCAAAATTATTGGAGAACATGTGGGTTTATCTGAGACTGAATTAGCGGATTTACAACGTGCTGCACAAATTTATAAATTTGATTTGGTCACAAATATGGTCGATGAATTTCCTGAATTGCAAGGGATTATGGGAGAAAAATACGCTTTGTTAAAAGGCGAAAAACCTGCAGTAGCACAAGCCATTCGTGAACACTATATGCCCATTGCTAGTGAAGGACAGCTGCCAGCTTCTAACATTGGCGCAGTTTTAGCTATTGCGGATAAATTGGATAGTGTACTTTCTTTCTTTGCTGCTGGGTTAAAACCAAAAAGCTCCAGTGATCCTTACGCTTTAAGACGCCAAACATATGGTATTGTACGCATTTTGGCGGCTAAACATTGGTCATTTCCTTTTGTTGAATTACAACAAAAAATCGAAGAAACCATCAATCAAAACGAAGAATTCTATGGTGTTCACTTACAGGATAAAATGTCTGAAGTACGGTCTTTCTTAAAAGGTCGGTTACGTCAATTTCTATCTGCCCAAGACTATCGCTATGATATTATTGATGCTGTCCTCGATGCTGAACAAGAAGATATTCACCGTTTATTTGAAGCAGCCAATATACTAGGCAAGCATTTATATGATGAAGATTTTAAACCTTCAATTGAAGCTTTAACACGAGTGATGAATTTAGGGCAAAAAGACGAAAGTGAGAACGAAGTAGACCCTGCTTTGTTTGAAAATGAATCGGAACAAAAATTATATCAAGCAGTCAAAGAACTTGAAGAAAATTTTGCCCATCAAACAGTGGAAGAAAATTATCAAGCTTTGGTAAGTTTACGTCCATTGATTGAGGATTACTTTAATCAAACCATGGTAATGACAGAAGATGAAACCATTCGCAATAATCGCTTGGCTCAGTTAAGGAAAATTACACAAATGGCGATTGCTGTAGCAAGTCTGAACGATTTAGTAACAAAATAAGAGAAATAAAAATAAGCCGGAAAGTCAGTTTAAGTACCGATTTTTCCGGCTTATTTACTTATAACATATAAATAAGTTTTAATAAAAATGGAATATAAATTAAATATAGAAGAACAGAATAGCCTAAACTAGAAGCGGCGAATTCTTCATCTGCATGATAGTTACGGGCAAGTATAGGAATGGAATTTTGTACGGGCATCGCAGCTTGAATAATAAATACTTGGAGCATTAAAGTAGGGACTGCAATCCATTGCCCCAACAACCAGACAATAAGCGGAGAAAATACATAACGTCCTAGTAATACCCCGATAATATCTTTATTTAACTTCAGGTTTTTAATTCCGTGAAAATACACAATAATTCCTATTGCAAACATCGATAAAGGCGTAGTTAAATTGGCTAGATAGCCTCCAAAGTCGGCGATGAAACCAGGAACTTTAATATTTAATAACATCCAAATTAAACCGATAATAAACCCCATTAGTGCAGGAGAAAAAACCTTTTTTAGTGCCACAAGCGGATGGAAAGTCACCCTTGCCTCTTTGATATGCGGATCATCTTGAGCAATTAGAAAAACTCCTAAGGTCCAAAAAATCGAAGTATTAACAATATAGTATAATAAAACATAAGGGACAGCCTTTTCGCCAAAAATGGCTAGGTTGATTGGTAAACCAATAAAAATTGTATTGGAACAGGTAAATATGGTAGCAAAAGTGCCCCTACGAGTTCCTTTGACCTGAAAAAATCGCCGATAAAACAAACTAAAAAGTAATGTCAAAAGCATGGATAAGATGGGAATAATCATTCCCTTAAAAAGGGATAGAAATTCTTCTTTGGAAAAGCGATCGGTTATGGTCAAAAACATATTAAAAGGGAGTGCTAGATTTAACACCACCTTAGAAAATACATCGGCGGTACGGTTAGAAAACCATTGTTTATAGGACAAAACATAGCCGACAAACATTAATAAAAAGATCACCAAAATATTTAGATAAGCCTCTAACAACTTTTAACCTCCTTAAAAAAAGCGAAAAAGGAAGAGGTTCTTCCCATTTCGCTTTAACAATTCCTACTTTTTATGATGCTGTTGCTGTTTACCAGCATTTCTATTTCTGTTGTTGTTTCTATTTTTGTTTGTGTTCGCTGTTTTTGTAGCAGCACTTTGCTTGCTAGGCGTAACGTCCTTGCGTTCGGTAACGACTGTTTTAGGTGGATTTTCTTCCATCTCTTTGGCAATCTGTTTTTTGATTCGTGGTTTCATCAAAACATTTGTAATAAATGTTTGAATACAACCAATGATACCACCGACAACCCAATATAAAGTCACCCCAGCAGGTGAGGAAAGAGATACAAAGACAATCATCATTGGAGAAACAATCATCATACTGCGCATTTGCTTTTTCTGTTCATCGGGAATTCCGATCATCGAAATAAACGATTGCGCTACATAAGCTAAACCAGCAATTGCAACTAAAATTAAACTACGTTCGCCAAGATTCATTCCCAAAAAAGTAGAGGATTCAATTCCTGCAGTATAGCGAGTCGTAAAGAATAAGGCGGAGAAGATAGGCATTTGAATCAATAAAGGCAAACAGCCAATTCCGCCGAACATACTGACATTGTTTTCCTTATAGACATTCTGCATTTCTTTTTGCGCCTGCATTTGCTCTTCTTGTGTTGTTGCTTTTTTCATATTCGCTTGAGCAAGTTCAATTTGAGGCTTTAGGTACTGCATTTTTTCTGATTGGAACATTGACTTACGCGATTGGTTGATCATAAGCGGCATCAAGATAAACCGAATGATAATCGTTAAAACGATAATTGCCCAACCGAATCCTAACCCCCAGTTATCTGCCATATAGGTTAAAAAACTACCTAAAGGATTCACCAAAAATCGATAAATGAGACCATTAGGATCAGGAGAACCATCATCTAGACGTTTAACACAACCACTAAGTGTGATCAACATTGTGATAAGGCCAGAAGTCATTAGCCATTTTTTTATTTTACTCATGTGATTTTTTCCTTTTCTTTCCTTAATTTTGCACAAACTTAACTATACTAAAAATATCGCTTTTTTTCAATGTGCAATAACAAATTAAAGAGGAAAGCAAAGGAAATTTTAATTTGCTATAAACTTTTTACGTTCCTTGATTGAAGGATCATCTTCTACTTGAATATTTGAAACACTACCAGCAGGAGAAGGGGATTCTTTCACCCTCTGAATAAAGGTTTCCAGCGCATGATCTTCACCACAAGCTTCCATGGATACTGAGCCATCGTCTTCATTTCTGACAACGCCCGTGATTCCTAATTCGTCAGCGACCATTTTAGTCGAAAAGCGAAAACCTACACCTTGTACACGGCCTTCAACTCTAATACGGACTTTTCTCATGATGCATTCCTCCTCTTTTAACTCTATAATAGCTTTTTTTCAGTTATTGAACAAGTAAAGTAATTTTTATATGTTATAATATGGCTGAGGTGAAATCGTGAAAGAAATCCGGTCAGTAAAAAATAACAAAATAAAAGAACTAAGAAAACTGCAACAAAGAAAATACCGCAATCAAGCAGAAAGTTATCTGTTAGAAGGCTACCACTTAGTCGAAGAAGCGGTAAATGCTCATGCCGCTGTGCAAGAAGTCTATCTTGACGAACGTGGGTTACAGTTATGGCAAAACTGGGTTGAAGAACATCAATTGGATTATTATTTTTTTTCTGATGAAGTAATGAATGCTTTATCTGACTTGCCAACACCTCAAGGAATAGTTGCTTTGGTCAAAAAAGAAGAAGAAAAACCAGCTAACTTTTCAGGAAAATGGTTATTATTAGATAATGTACAAGATCCTGGAAATGTGGGAACTATCGTTCGTACGGCAGATGCAGCGGGTTTTGATGGTGTCTTTTTAGGCGCAGGCTCAGCGGATAGATATAGCAGCAAAGTCTTACGTAGTATGCAAGGCAGCCAGTTTCATTTACCCGTTTTAAGTGGGGATGTAAAAAAAGTGATTTCTGAAATAAAAAGAATAGGTAGTAAAGTCTACGGTACCCAATTAGATCCGGCAGCGTTGTCTTATAAACAAGTCGAAAAGCATTCTTCTTTTGCTCTGATTTTAGGTAATGAAGGACAAGGTGTCGATGAAGAAATTTTACAATTAACGGATCAAAATTTATATATCCCGATTTATGGTGCTGCTGAATCGCTTAATGTGGGGGTTGCAGCGGGAATTTTAATGTATGCTCTTATTTGAGATATTAAGGAACTTTTAAAATTAAGCGTTTTTCTTTTTCATAATTAGACTGTTGATGAAAACGTGTTATACTTAAAAGCGTAAGTATATAAAAGTCCAAAAAGGTGGCAATCAATTTATATGAAAATAACTTGGCAAGAAGATCCAGAATATGTATCATATATAGAAGATTTAATTCAAACAGAAGAAGTACAAAAATTAGGTGAGTTTGTCCAACATCGACATTCTACACGTTTAGAGCATTCGATTAGTGTTTCCTATAATAGTTATAAATTAGCGAAAAGAATTAATGGGGATGCAAAGGCTTGTGCTCGTGCTGGATTGCTGCATGACTTATTTTATTACGATTGGCGTACAACAAAGTTTGATGAAGGCACACATGCTTATGTTCATCCACGCATCGCTTGTAAAAACGCTGAAAAATTAACTGAATTAACCGATATGGAAAAAGATATCATTATTAAGCATATGTTTGGTGCAACGATTGCACCTCCACGCTATAAAGAAAGTTATATTGTGACGATGGTTGACAAGTATTGCGCGGTAAAAGAAGCAAGTCAACCAATGAGCGAACGAATTAAACATCGTTGGGCAACAACTTTTAGGAAAAAACAATCTGCCTAAAATGACAGTTTAAAAAAGGAAGGACAATTTATTGTCCTTCCTTTTTTATAAATATTGACTCAAAATTGTCGTTTATTTGAGTGAAACCCAAGGTAGCTGAATACAGCCTCTACTTTTGTCCGATGACTGGCTATCAGACAAAAGTTCAGCTGAGTAGTGTCTGATCGTTAGAAACGGGACATTAGTTTGTTTAACTAATGTCCCATTTGACCAGAAAAAAAGGATTTTTTTGCCTTTTTTTTACATACTGGACAAAAGAACGCAAAACTTATGTCTAGCTTCTTCCTATCGGACAAAAGTATAGTCAACTAATGTCCGATCATTAGAAATGGACTTATTGGATAGTTAAAAACAAAGTTGCCATCAAGACGAAGAGGGCGTAGTAAAAAATCGTTTATAAGACAAACATCTGTGACACAATAGCTGATAATAATAGCAATGTTGCTAATATACCAACAAAGGTAAAATGCAACTTACGTTTCATAGCAATGATAGCGATAAATTCGCGCAAAAAAGCATTTGGTAAATAATAAAATGCTGTTTTGGCTCCGATACCTTCGGCCTTTAAGTGAGCCATTTTAGCAAATATTCCCGCACGAAAAATATGATAATTATTGGATGAAAAAATGACCTTAGGATTTTTAACTTCTGATTGGTCAATAATTTCCTTTGAATATTTCATATTCTCAAAAGTAGTGGTTGAGTTGCTTTCGATTAAAATATCTTCTGCTTGAATCCCTCTTTGTAAAGCATATTCTTTCATCGCGACAGCTTCTGCCACTTTTTCATCAGGACCTTGACCGCCAGACATCACCAATTTTACTAAATGACGCGTATGTTTGCGTTGCTCGTAGTAGAAATCGATGGCACGCTTAATCCGGTTGGCAAGTAATGGTGAAACTTCTGCTCCATGAACTAATCCTGCGCCTAAAACGATAATGAAATCTTGGTCATAAGAAGGACGATTAAATTGATACAAGATTGAAGCACTAAGAAAATTTAAGAAGGTAAAGATAAAATAAGAAAAAATTACCGGTAAAATGGATAACAACAAACTTGCCCAATTAGGAAGCATCTTAGCGATCATTGAGTCATAAATCAGCCAGGCGGTCATTAAAATCGCTAGAATTAAAGTTAATAAGTTAGCTAGTGAATGTGATTCTCGTCTAATGACTACAAGAGCATTCCAGTAAAATAAAACCATTAGTCCTACAAAGCCAAACAAACCAACGATTGCAACGAAAATTCCAACTAAAAACAGCAAGGCAAAAACAATGACATCATAAGTGATAAAAAAATTATAAAGTAGATAAATGCCAAAAGTACCAATAAATAGATTAAAAAGGAAACCGTTTATTAATCGTGCTTTTTGTCGAGAATAAACGCTGGAAAAGAACACAAAAAAGAGGAGAGGTACAAGAAAAAAATAACTTTTATTCTGAGCCTCGATTACTCCTAAATAAAGAAATAAATAAAAAAATGAGCCGTAAGCCAACTTAAAAAAGAGGTCAGGCTTATTGCTTTTTTTATGCCATTTTATAAAAATAAATATAAGCAGTAGATAAGGGAATATAAACCACGGAATATGCCAAAAATTCATAAATTTCACTCCTTGTAGGCATAGTATAGCAAATTTTTTTAATAAATACTTTTAATATTCGCTCATTTGCAAAAAATTCGTTACAATAAAGTAGAACGAAAACAAAGGAGATGATAATTTGGAACTTGGAGAAGTTATCCAGACCACCAAACCAGCTTTTGTGGTTATTGGCAAAGAAGGGCAAGGACCCATAGAAGACAGTACAAATTGGGTATCTGAATTATGGAAAACAGTCTATCAAGATTTAGATGAATTAAATGAATACGTTGATAAAAAAGATCAAGAGGCTGATTTGTGGGGCTTAATGTCTGATAGTAAGCGCTGGTTAGAACCTTGGCAAGAACAAGGAAAATATCTAGCAGGAATTGAACTAGCTGCTAGTGTCCAACCCCCCGATGGTTGGCAACGTTGGGAAATGCCGGCCATGAAATACCTAGTTGTTAAAACTGATGCTCCTAATCTTGAAACAATGACTCAGAAGATGTTTGAAGAGATTTTACCAAAAGAACAACAAACTCTTGTAGGGGCTATTCAAGAACACTATCTACCAAAATTTGCAACAGGAGAGGTTGAACTATATTTTCCTGTTGAAATTTTATAAAATAGAATAATTCCAATAATAGGCTAAGAAGGTTGTTGAAAAATACGACCTTCTTTTTTGTTAAAAATTATAACCAAGGTCGAAAAGAGGCTAAAAAAAATAAGTAAGAGGATGAAAAAAACTAAACGATTTTATTATTTTTCAAGATAAAATCGTTTAGTCGTATGAATTTTTATTTAAAAGTTAACGACTGAAAAATCCTTTAATGTTACGCCAGGTTGTGGTAAAAATATTGGCTTTTTCGGTACCTTCACTTGTAATAATCGCACTGCTGGACTGCTTTTTCGCCTCTTTATTATCTAAGTAGCCTAGGTTGTCATCTGCAATCTCTGCCTGTACGGTGCCCACTTTTATTCCTGATTTGACGGGTGCTTGCACTTCCTCATTTTTTAATGAAGTTTTATAAGAGACATCTTCTGGTGTTTTGCCAGCTGGCAACCAGAGACTCATTTCCTCTTGAGCCACAACAGGAACTGTTTGTTGCTTTCCTTGAGGAACATCAACTGAAGTCATCCCTGGAATTGGATCATTTGCCTTTAATACAGTTTCCTTTTTCCAATGGTCAAAAGAGTAGTCCATTAATTTACTCGTTTCATCAAATCGAGCAAGTGGGTTTTCAACCTCGTCATGGTCTGTGGCATTCAAAACAACCGTGATGATTCTATTGCCGTCTTTTTCGATGGTACCGACAAAGCAAGCACCAGCTAATTCAGTGGTTCCTGTTTTTAAGCCATCGACATCTTCTTTTTCAGCAGGGAGTCCAGGCAACATTTTATTAAAGTTCTCCATGTCAAAAGACGTTGAAGTATCCGTTCCGAATTCTTTTTTAGGTATGCGACTGACTTCCAAAGTTTCAGGAAAATCTTGTAATAAGTTGCGTGTCACGATAGCTAAATCTTTAGCTGATAATTCATTCTCATCTTTTTTTGTAGTCCCAGGGTAAATGTTATCTCCTAAATATTCGTTAGATAGTCCTGTGCTATTGACAATTTTTGCGTCAACAATGCCCCAATCTTCCACTTGTTTACGCATTTGATCGACAAATTTTTCTTCTGAACCCGCTACTTTTTCAGCTAAAGCAATTGTTGCTGCGTTTGCTGATTGAATGACGGCTGCTTCAAATAATTCTTGGACGGTATAGTTTTCATCTTCAGACAAAGGTACGTTGGAAAGGTCAAGATTCTCACTTAATTTTGCGACGTCTTTTGAAATTGGCACTTCGTCATCCCAAGTAAGCTTACCATCTTGGACTTCTTTTTGTACCAGATATAAGCTGATTAATTTGGTAGTTGAAGCTATGCCCATTGGCTTGTCGCTATCTTGCTCATAAAGAATTTTACCTGTATCATAATCAACAGAAATGGCCGCTTTTGCTCTAATACTTAAATCTTCAGCTGAAACGCTGGTTGTCGTCAATAGAGAAAAAAGTAAAAAAATAATTCTCATGACAAAGGGAATAAAAGATTTTTTATTCATGAATGTGTCTCCTTTGGTTTAATCAAACAGATTTTACCAAAAGTTAGAGGAAGATTCAAACGAAAAAAGCTCAAAGTATCGACTTTAAGCTTTTTTCTTCGGCTTACTTTGATTCGTTTTCTTCCTGCAATAGTTGATAGCTTAGGAAAGAAAAAACAACTAGGACACCACTGAGTCCAAAAACTGATAACAAGGAGAGAATAGTTGGCAACATAATGCTTCCTTCTTTCGTTTAATTCTTTATTAAATTATAGCAAATCCTTCAGGACAACTAAGTAAATGTTTATCGGTTTTTTTACGTAGAAAGTGTGAAGATATGGTAAAATTTTGATAGCAGGTGATAAAATGAAATACGAACATATTCAACTGGCTTATTTTTTACAGAGAAAAAATCGTTTTGTAGCAAGTTGTCGTTTAAAAGAAACAAACGAAATTGTTGACGTTCATGTAAAAAATACGGGACGAGGAAAAGAAGTTCTTGTACCCGAAGCAACCGTTGCCTTGAATTTTTTACCAAGTAGTAAAAGAAAGACTGCTTACGATTTAGTTGCGGTAAAAAAGCAAGATCACTGGTATAATATAGATAGTAGTGCGCCCAATGAAGTGGTGTTTAATGCATTACTTGCGCAAACAATTGTTTTGCCAAAGTTACGTGGCAGGATAACTTTAGTTAAAAGAGAAGTATTATACGGAAAGTCGCGGATTGATTTTTATTTTGAAACGGACCAAGGGGAAAAAGGTTTGGTCGAAGTAAAGGGAATGACGCTAGAAAATAACCGTATTGGCGCCTTTCCTGATGCACCCACTACTCGCGGATTAAAACATGTTCGTGAATTAATTCAAGCCCAGAACAAAGGAGCCCATTGTTATGTGATTTTTGTCGCTCAGTTTGCCAATATAGACGTCGCAACGATTCATGAAGCGATGCAGCCTGAACTAAAAGAAACGGTCCAGACAGCAATGACACAGGGAGTTAGCTTTCTTTGTTACGCTTGTCAGGTAAGTGCAAGTCAACTTGAAATTGTAAAAGAAGTCCCCTTTGATTTGGAGGCTCCATTTATCGATCCACTTAAATAAAATATTATGGAAAGAAGGAATGACGATGATTCATTTAGGAATTATAGGCACCAATTGGATTACCCATCAATTTGTACAAGCAGCTCTTGCAACTGGAGAATATGAGTTAGCGGCTGTTTATTCTAGAAAAATGGCTAAAGCCGAAGAATTTGGTGAAAAATATGCAGGAAATCGGCATTACATGGATGATTTAACAGATTTTTTTGCTATAGAAGAGATGGATACCGTCTATATTGCTTCTCCTAATAGCCTGCATTTTGCCCAGGCCCAACAAGCGATTGCAGCAGGGAAAAATGTGATTGTTGAAAAACCAGCGTTTTCGACACCTAAAGAGATGGCAACGATCATTAAACAAGCCAATGAAAATCAAGTTTTCTTTTTTGAAGCAGCACGTAATATCCATGAAGAAAGTTTTAAAAAAATGAAGGAATTTTTGCCGACACCGAATCATATTATCGGAGCAAATTTCACTTACATGAAATATTCTTCGCGTTATGATTTAGTCTTGCAAGGAGAAGAGCCCAATATCTTTTCCCCCCATTTTTCTGCTGGTTCTTTGGCAGACTTAGGGGTTTATCTGCTTTATGCAGCGCTAGGCTGGTTTGGTCTTCCTAAAGAAGTTCATCATTTTGCTAAAAAAATTCAAACCGGCGTCGACGGTATGGGTATCATTATTTTACGCTATGAAAATTTTGATGTTACTTTACAGCATGGAAAAATTGGTGAAGCTCATTTGCCTTCAGAAATTTACTTCGATGATGGAACGCTTTGGCTTGATGCAGTCAATTCAATTAACCAAGCTTATTTGTACAAACACACAGAGAATGGTGCACCACTAGAAATTGAAGTGTCTGCTAAAGAAAATCCGATGATCGAAGAAGCCAGCGATTTTGCTAACGTCATTCAAAATCCTGAAAACACTGTTTATGGAGAAAAATATGAAGAATGGGTGGAATTAGCTCGTAATGTCAATCAGGTATTATATGAATTAAGAAAACAAGCAGGTGTGGTTTTTGACGCCGATCAAGAATAGAGGAAAAATATGGAAAAACAGTTTCTGCCGGAAGTTTGGCAACAACGAATAATATCAGAAGGATTTGAACAAGCATCTTTGATTCAAGAAAAAGTTTTTTCTGATTTATATCAAGGAAAAAGTCTTGTCGGTATCGCACCTACAGGTACCGGCAAGACGTTGGCTTATCTTTGGCCGACACTTTTAAAGGTGAAACCTAAACAAGGCAATCAATTATTGATTGTGACGCCTTCGCAAGAATTAGGCATACAAGTAGCTAACGTTGCAAGGCCTTGGGCAGCAGATTTAGACTTACATGTTCAAGCACTTATTGGCGGAGCAAATAAAAAAAGGCAGCTAGAAAAACTAAAAGCAAAGCCCGAAATACTTATCGGTACACCTGGTCGGTTGGTTGAGCTGATGAAAGAAAAAAAATTAAAAGCAGCGCATATTCAAATGGTTATTTTAGATGAAGTAGATCAGTTGCTGCAAAAAGAAGCCGTTGGTTTTATGGAGTCCATTCTAAAAAGTGTGCCTAAGACAAGTCAGTACGCTTTCTTTTCTGCAACAGGGGAAAAAGCTTTACCAGCGATCAAGCGTTTTGTTCAGAGTGATTTGCCTGTATTTGATGTGACTAAAGAAGAAGACAGCCATAAAAAAGTCACTCACTATTATTTAGTTTATCCTGCTAGGAAAAGAGTAGATGCCTTAAGAAGAATGGGAAATTTACCTGATTTTCAGGGATTGGTCTTTTTTAATGAAGTGCAGGATTTAGGAAGTGCAGAAGAAAAACTACAGTATCACCATTTGCCTGTGGCTAGTTTAGCTTCTGACCAATCGAAAATAATGCGCAAACAGGCATTAGAAAATTTCCGCCAGCAACAGCTAGTTGAATTGTTAACGACCGATGTCGCTTCTAGAGGCTTAGATATTGCAGATTTATACTATGTGATTAATGCGGAGGTACCGAATACAGCAGAAAGCTATTTGCACCGTGCCGGTCGTATTGGACGTATGGGAAAAAGCGGAGCTGTCGTTACTATTGTGCAAGAGCATACTTTGCCCCAGCTAAAAAAAATCACAAATCGTTTAAAACTATCCCTGCAAGAAATTTATTTATATGAAGGAACTCTAACCACTGAAAATCCAGAAGAACAACCCAAAACAACCCCTACAAAAACGAAAAAGAAATCGAAGAAGCCCAAAAAGAGTAAGAAAAAGCCAAAAAATAAAGGGAAACGTAATGGAAAGACTTCTTCTGGTAACCGTTAGACATCATTAGGAGGAGTTTCATGAATCCAAGAAAACAAGAAGTTTTACAACTAGTTCAACAGCATGCTACTGGACTAACAGCCAAGCAAATCGGCGAAATACTGCAGATGGATCGCAGTAATGTTAGCCGCTATCTAAATGAATTGGCAAAAAATGGGCAGGTAAATAAATCTTCTGGACGCCCTGTGGTTTATCAGCCTCAATTAGCTAAGGACATAAATTCTGAGGAAAAACTAGCAACAACCTTTCATTTTGACCGCTTAGTGGGAGCAGATGCTTCTTTAAAAGTCAGTATTCAACAAGCCAAAGCAGCGATGTTATATCCGCCTAGAGGATTACATACGATTATTTTTGGTCAAACAGGTACAGGAAAAACCATGTTTGCAGAATGTATGTACCAGTTTGCTGTACAAGCCGAAGCTTTACCCAAAGATGCGCCTTTTATCTCTTTTAATTGTGCAGATTACGCGCAAAATCCACAGTTGTTGTTTGGACATATTTTTGGTGTAAAAAAAGGAGCCTATACCGGAGCAGAGACCAATCAAACAGGCCTTTTAGCTGAGGCAGATGACGGTATCTTATTTTTAGACGAAATTCATCGCCTGCCGCCTGAAGGCCAAGAGATGTTGTTTAGCTTTATCGACAAGGGAGTTTATCGTCCCTTAGGGGAAAGTAGCCAAACTTATGAAGCGTCTGTTCAGATAATAGGAGCAACTACCGAAACCTCAGATGCTTTTTTAGACACTTTTAACCGCAGGATTCCTATGTCGATTACCCTGCCTGATTTAGCTGCGCGTTCTTTAGATGAACGCTATGAAATCATCTCGCTTTTTGTTAAACAAGAGGCCAATCGGTTAAATCAACCAATTAAAGTGGAAAAAGACGCTCTTTTAGCTTTTATGTTATATGATGCCAAAGCCAATATCGGACAAGTGAAACGTGACTTAAAATTAGTTTGCGCAAAGTCGTTTTTACATTATAGGACGCGCGAACAAAACGTTTTATTAATTCGTAAAAAAGATTGTCCTCTACAAGTACAAAAAGGGATGCTTAAAGTAAAAGAAATGTCAGAGCGACTCGAACCTTTCCTTGAAGGAAAAGGAGATTATCTGACTTTTGAGCCTCAAGGAAGCGAAGTTAGCTGGACACAAGATTTAGATCCCAATATGGAAGTCTATCAAGAAATTGAAGACAAGTTAGCTTCTTTAAATCAAATGGGTGTGGACCATACGAACTTGGAAAAAGTTATTTCTAAAGATGTAGAGGCTTATTTTGAAAGCTATGTGGAAGAATTAGCCCAGACATCTACTCAAAGAGGGATGATTGCGGCCAATATATGGGATTTGACCAATCGCTTGTATGACGTAGCGGAAAAGCGGCTAGATCGTAGTTATAATGAAAAAGCGCGCTTTGCCTTTGCCCTACATTTACAATTGACCTTAGATCGTATTCGTAAAGGGGAGACTATCGTTCACCCTGATTTGAACCGAGTCAGAAAAACATTAAAAAACGAGTTTCAAGTAGCATTAGATTTATCTACAGAGATTGAAGAAGAACTGCAAGTAGAGATTCCTTTTGATGAAATTGGTTTTGTCAGTATGTTTCTTTCCATTCAATTGGGGCAAGAAGAACAGCTCCCTCAAAATAAAGTAGGAGTGGTGGTCTTGATGCACGGAAACTCGACAGCTTCGAGTATTTTGTCGGCTGCTCAAGAGTTGTTAGGTACAGATAGTGGGACAGCCATGGATATGCCGCTTGATACAGTCGTGAATCAAATGTATCAAAAACTGTTGAACTACGTTTTAGAAAATAAAGCAAACTTTCTAAATGGATTAATATTATTAACAGATATGGGGTCATTAAATTCATTTGCAATACTACTTTATGAAGAAACAGGAATTCGTACCAAAGCGATTTCAATGACGAGTACAATGATTGTCATTGAAGCCCTACGAATGTCAGAAGCAGGGCGCAGCTTAGAAGATATTTACCAGAATATCCAAACCTCTTTTGAAACGATTGTGCGCGAACAATTTCAAGTAGAACATGAAGATAAAGCGAATAAAAGAGCCATCGTTGTAACCTGTTTTACCGGAGAAGGTGTGGCAGCTAAGTTATACGAACGTATTGCTGCTATTGTCGATCAATCAAAAGTTGAAGTGATTCAGATGCAATTTATTGAAAGAGAAACTTTTAAAAAGCATATCGATAATCTTTTGGAAGAATATGAAATTAAAGCCATTGCAGGTACAGTGGAAGTTGAATATCAAAATATTCCTTTCTTTTCTGCCTATGATGTTTTTGACGACCAGAAGTTAAAGGTGCTTAAGAGTATTGTCAAAGATGAGATTCCTGCAGAAACAATTGTCAACTCACTGGATGGAACGATTACTCACGCTGGTTCGTTGCCTGTTTTAGTTGAAACACTAAAATCGCTCGTTCAGCAAGTACAATCACAATTACATATCATTTTAGAGCCAAGTGTGGAAGCAGGATTAGTGATTCATCTAGCCTTTTTAATCGAAGCTTTACGAACAACAGGGATAGATAGGCAATTCAATGATTTATCTTCTTTTCAAAAGAAATATCGTTTAGAAACGGATATCCTAAAAACGTCATTTATTTCGATTGAAAAAAACTATGATATTCGGATTCCTGATGACGAAATTGCATACTTAACAGAGGCGTTTATTAAAAACCAGATCGATACGCCCTTTAAGCTTTACACACAAAATTAGTGTGTAAAATTTAAATTTAGTGTGTAAGATAAAAGATATAGACCAAAACCTTGTGTTACTGAGGATTTGGTCTTATTTATTTTGGCATGCTTTTTGCTTTTAAATAAGTGTAAATACAAAAATGAAGGAGAGAAAATCATGGCTAAAAAAACCATTATGTTAGTTTGTTCGGCAGGAATGAGTACCAGTTTGTTAGTAACAAAAATGCAAAAAGCAGCAGAAGATAAAGGGGTAGACGCTGAAATCTTTGCTTGTTCTTCTTCTGAAGCAGACCAAAATTTAGAGAATAAACCTGTGGACGTGTTATTGTTAGGCCCACAAGTGCGTTTTATGAAGGGGGATTTTGAAAAACGCTTAGCACCAAAAAATATTCCCCTAGATGTCATCAATATGTCGGATTATGGCATGATGAACGGCGAAAATGTATTACAACAAGCACAAAATTTGATGGCATGACAACTATGAAAAAAAGATCAGGGAGAGAAATAGAAATCTACTCCCTATGATTAGAAAGATAGGGAGTAAAAATTACTTTTGTTCCCTGAGAATGAAAAGACAGGGAATGAATTGCTAAAAGACTCCCTAAAATTGCCGGAAAACGAGGACTTTTAAAAAAAATAGAAAGAAAAATGTTAAAGATAGGGATAGAATTTTAAATTTACTCCCTGAGAATGAAAAGATGGGGGTTAAATTGAAGATTCATTCCCTATGATTAACAAGACAGGGAGTAAAAACTACTTTTGCTCTCTGAAAAATATGAGGAGGAATTAGGTATGGACGAGCAAGAAAATTTAGAAGCAGTGATAGGATTGATTATGTATGGCGGCAATGCCAAAAGTGATGCAATGGAAGCCATCGCAGCAGCTAAAAAAGGGGACTTTGATTTAGCAGAGCAAAAACTAAAAGATGCTGATGAATCATTAAATCAGGCCCATCAGTCGCAAACAAATATGCTGGCAGAAGAAGCTCAAGGAAAACACATGGATATAACTTTACTTACTGTGCATTCCCAGGACCACTTAATGACAGCTATTGCTTTTAAAGATTTGGCGACGGAAATTATTGATTTATATCGTCGTTTAGACGAAAAATAAACCCTAGTTTTGTAGGAGGAAAAAATGGATACATTTGTACGTTTTATGGAAGAAAAATTTGTACCAGTGGCTTCAAAAATTGGTGCACAAAGACATTTAGTTGCTATTCGTGATGCATTTATGGTCACGATGCCATTATTAATTCTCGGTGGTTTAGCCACCATGATTAATAATTTACCTATTCCTGGTTTCCAAGAATTGATGAATTCAATTTTTGCTAATGAATCTTGGAAGGGCGTAGGTGATTCCGTTTGGGGTGGAACGTTTGCAGTATTATCTGTAATGATTGCTTATTTAGTGGCCAGTAATTTGGCCAAGGATTATGGCAAGGATCCAGTGTCAACGGGAATCGTTTCTTTAGCTTCGTTCTTTACGGTCGGCGGAGCCACAGGTATGGATACTACAGGTTTGTTTGTCGCAATTATTGTAGCGATTCTTTCAACAGAAGTGTTTGTTCGTTTAATCGGAAATGACAAATTAGTCACTAAAACTTGAAACCTACTTTTCGATACGTATCCCTTGGTATACCAAGGATCTCATGCACAAAATTAACTTCAACCTGCTTGCTTGAGCTGTTTTTGTATAGAGGAAGGTAGTTTTTCAAGGAACTGTTCGATAATGTTATTTAATACGGCTTCATCCAAAACATATTCATCCGCAAAAGCTTCTTGGAATAAAACGAGTAATTGCAGAATGGCTTCCGATACAGAAAGCTCGGAAAGCTCATCAATGAGAAGATAAAATAACTCGCCAAGCGTTCGGTCGTCTTTACTTTCACGTTCTTGCACCGCTAGGATCATATAACCGATAGCTACCAGTGTCGTATGCGCAAAGATCCCGTCATAAGAAATCCCTTGGTACTTGGCTAATTTTAAGTATTGTTTGCACATCTTGAAGTAGACTTCCACCGACCAGCGTCTAGCATAGAGCTGAATGATCTCGTCTTCGGTCAGATCGATATCGGTCGAAGCTAAGACCAAATAGTCGTTTCGTTTATTGCGATTGCGAATATATACCAACTTAATGGGAAGGATTTTCCCTTCTACGACAGCTTCTACTTGGACACTCAAAAGATAGCGAGAACGACCGCGGCGCTTTTTATTTCGTTTGAAGATTTCTTTGACATCCATCTTTTGGCCTTGATAAT
>NZ_BCPY01000021.1 GCF_001544195.1 Tetragenococcus solitarius NBRC 100494 | reverse complement strand
TTCAGGTAAGAATTTTTTTCATTAAATAATTTAGTAATAGATATAAATAACCAGTTAAACATTGCCTTTGTTTAACTGGTTAACTAATTTTATTATATTTTCTATTTAAGTGTTGATGAATGAGTGATTGAATGATGTTGTTTTCGGCTGATCCATGGAAGTAACTTTGCATGTAACACTAAGAACACAGCACTCACTAAACCGCCTTTAACGATATTAAATGGCAAGATTCCTAATACCACATAATTGGCTAACGGCATCCCCAACATTTCGTCTACCGACAGTTGGAAAAAACGTAAGTATAACGGCGTAATAACAAAATAATTAGCAACACTCATAAATAAAGTCAGCGAAAAGATTCCTAAAAGCGTGCCTGCTATTTTATTTTTTAAATGGGCACCTTTACTAAAGAAATAGTAAATCGGCAAACAATAAACAGTTGTTGCTAGAAAGCTGGCAACGTCTCCTACAATATTTTGTGGCGCTAATCCAGTCGTAATAAGATGTAAAAAAGAACGAAGAAAGGCAGTTAAAATACCACTTACAGGTCCAAATAAAAACATGCTTAAAATCACTGGAATATCACTAAAATCAATTTTTAAAAAACCAAAGGCTGGCATAACTGGAAACGCAACATATTGTAGTACCAACCCCATTGCTGCAAACATCGCTACTGATACCATTTTTCGAGCATTACTGTGCATATAAATCCTCCTAGTACAAGGACTCATCTTCAATGGAACCTATTTATTTTTCTGCTTATTATCAATAAAAATACTCTATTTTCCCAAGGGAGAATAGAGTATTTGCACTAACAAAAGTCAGATAAATCAAATATGCTCTATCTTCTTTATCCAGACTTTACTGTCGGTATTGGAATTGCACCAAATCAACCACTTATACTAAGTAGTTCGTGGACTTTTACCACCGGTCGGGAATCACACCCTGCCCCTGAAGACGAACCTTTATTATTTTTTTCAACTTCATTATACATGAACGAACCATAAATGCAACTATTTTATTTTTGTTTCTTCTAGCAAACGGTTTACTTCATTCTTATTTAGCTCCCGATAATCCCCCGGCTTCAAATTTTCCAATGTTAGATGACCGTAACGTTCGCGCTTTAATTTTTCCACCGGAAAACCACAAGCTTTCAGCATATTTTTAACTTGATGGTTACGCCCTTCATGAATGGTCATTTGGACAATGCTTGTCTGTGATTTCGTGTCTGTTGATAAAATTAAAAATTTGGCGGGAGCTAATTTTTTCCCTTCAACCTTCATTCCCTTAGTAAGCGGCATAAGCTTTTTGTTTGTAGCAATTCCATTCACTTTAGCTACATAGACTTTGTCAATCTCATATTTAGGATGCATCAATTTTTGTGAGAAGTCTCCATCATTTGTTAGAAGTAACAAACCAGAAGTATTATAGTCTAATCGGCCAATTGGGTAGATTCGTTCTTTGACTTCTGCAAAGTAATCTGTTACCACTGTACGATTTTTATCATCCGAAGCAGCAGAAATTACACCGCGAGGTTTGTAAAACATAAAATAAACCGGCTCTTCTTGATAAATAGGTACTTGGTCAACTTCAACTTGGTCTTTTTTAGCAACTTGCACACCTAGTTCTGTTACCACTTTGCCATTAACTTTCACGCGCCCTTGCGTAATATACTCTTCAGCCTTCCTTCTAGAAGCAATTCCAGCGTGGGCAATTACCTTTTGTAAACGTTGCATTTAATTTTCTCCTTTTTCTTCGATTGGTTCTTCATAGCGGTCCGTATATAAATCAAGCGGGATTTCTTCTGAGAGTTCTTCTTCCATGGCTTTTATGTCAGGTAGCTCCTCCATGGATTTCAAACCAAAATAATCCATAAAATATTCTGTTGTTCCATACAAAATAGCTCTTCCCGGTCCTTCAACACGTCCTTTTTCTTCGATCAACCGATTAGCGGTTAACTTTTGTACTGAACCTGAAGAATGTACACCTCTTATATCGTCAATTTCCATTCGAGTAATCGGCTGTTTGTAAGCTATAATCGACAAAGTTTCAAGTGCTGCCTGTGAGAGACGATTAGCAATGGGTGATTTAGCGTATTTTTTTAAAATAGGGGCATACTCTTTTTTAGCAGTTAAAACAAAGTGATTGCCTAGTTCAAGAATATTTAGCGAAGATTGTACATCTTTTTGATATTTTTCATTTAACGATTGAATCATTTGATAAACTTTGGAAGCGGGTTGGTCAATAAGAAAACTGAGTTCCTCCAAACGAACGCCCTCATCTCCTGCTGCAAAAAGCAATGCTTCTAACTGTCCCGTATTATTCATTTGAATGACCTCCTTCATCTTCATAAGTGGGATAAAGTAGGATATCTTTGTAATTTTCGCTTTGAGATACATGAACTTTTTGACTTTTAACTAATTCCAGCAAAGCAATAAATGTCACTACAATTTCGCTTGTTTCAAAATTGTCCATAAAAGAATCTAACGAACAGCCCTGATGTGCATTTTCCCGTTTATAAAGCTGTGTTTCAATAGTATGTATTTTTTCATCAATACTTGTTTCATCTGCAGCAATCGTTGTTTTAAGGACTTGTCTTTTCTTCTTTTTTTCTAACATTGATTGAAATGCCAAATACAAATCAATGGTGTTAAACTGATTTGCTTCAAGCGAAGTATCTTCGTCTTTATACTCGTCCATATCCATAGGTTCTTTAGTAAAAAAGTGACGACGTTCTTCCGCTTTTTCTGAAAGCTGATCAGCAGCGTATTTATATTTTCTATATTCTAGTAATTGAGCAACCAAGCTTTCCCTAGGGTCTTCTTCATAGTTATCATCATCGTCTTCTATTTCTTGTTTAGGTAAAAGCATCTGGCTTTTAATGGACATTAATGTTGCTGCCATCACAAGATAATCACCAGCGACTTCCAACTGCGAAGTTTTCATTGCATGGATAAAATTCATATATTGATCGGTAACCTGTGCGATAGGAATATCATAAATATCTATTTCTAATGTTTTAATTAAATGTAATAATAAGTCCAGTGGTCCTTCAAATACATCCAATTTTACTTTTATTTCTTGCATGCTTACTCCTCACCTATAAGACCTGTGTAATAATGTAAATTCAAGCGCGTGGAAAATATTGTTTATAGACGTCAGCCATCCGCTTTTTGGTAATATGGGTATAAATTTGTGTTGTCGAAATATCCGCATGACCTAAAAGTTCTTGAACGGTTCGAAGATCCGCTCCGTTTTCCAACAGATGAGTCGCAAAGCTATGACGCAAAGTATGGGGAGTGACACTTTTTTTAATTCCTGCTTTTAAAACTAAAGCTTTCAAGTTCTTCCAAATTCCTTGTCTAGAAAGACCTTTCCCGTGACTATTGACAAATAAATGCTCCTCTTCAGGGTGTTTTTGGCATAGCAAAGGACGAGCTTCATCTAAGTAAATTTCTAACCAGTGAATAGCCATATCTCCTAAAGGCACAATTCTCTCTTTATCCCCTTTGCCAGTGGTTTGAAGTAACCCCATACTTAAATGCAAATCATTTAACTTTAGGCCGATAAGCTCACTTACCCGCAAGCCAGTTGCATACATTATTTCTAAAATTGCCCGGTCGCGTATACCTAATACTTTTTTAGTATCCGGCGTTTCGATTAAACGTTCTACTTCACTGAGATTTAGTGTATCAGGTAATTTCTGCACCTTTTTAGGCGACTCAATATGCTGCATAGGATCATGATCGATATAACGTTCCTGGCGAAGAAATTGATGAAAGCGACGCAAACTGGTTACCATACGAGTTATTGTAGCAGCAGATTTTTTTTCATCCTGTAAAAACTGTAAAAAAGAAAGGATCGTAAAACGATCAACATCTTGCCATTTAGTCACCTGTTTTTTATGTAAAAATGCCAAATATTGTTCGAGGTCCCGCTGATAACTCTTTCTAGTATTACTAGAAAGTCCACGTTCAATCAAAAGATAGTGTAAATAATCGGTTACTTGTTCTTCCATGGATTTCTCACCTTCTCCGTTTGCTTTTGAATTATCTCACAAAACGAACTCAAACTGCAATCAATTTAGCAAAAAATTATCCCTTTGTATGTTTCATCTTCAAATAAAATTACCTTAGATATAAACCTTATTCTAAGGTAAAGGATACTACGCCTCGCTTTCGCTCGCCCTAGTACTGTTCATCTCTTCGCTTACGCTTCGATCTCATCAAGGTGTAAGCGCTCAAGTCGCTAAGGCCTTGAAGGACCTTCTCTTAGCTCCCTTTGGTCGCTAAATCATAGTGATTCGGAGGTAAAGGATACTACGCCTCGCTCCGCTCGCCCTAGTACTGTTCATCAGCTACTCTCAGCAAAAAAGAAAGCTGATTTCAGCTTTCTTTTGATTTATTTTGACAGTTTTGGCATATACCATGAAAGGTGAGTCGATGATCTTTTACTATAAAGTGAAACTGTTTTTCGACCACTTTTTCAACTTCACTTAATAAGTCTTCATCAATTTCTTCGATATTTCCACATTGAAGACAAAGTAAATGATGATGGAAATGCTTCGCTCCTTCTTTTCTGAGATCGTAACGAGCAACGCCATCGTCAAAACTAATCTTATCTACAATTTTTAAGTCAGTTAAAATTTCTAAGGTTCGGTAAACAGTAGCTAAGCCAATTTCATCATTCTTTTGTTTAACAAAGAAAAAAATTTCTTCTGCTGACAAATGATCCTTTTCATTTTCTAATAAAACAAGTAACGTTGCTTCCCTTTGAGGAGTCAGCTTAAAACCTGATTCATGAAGTTGTTTTTTTGTCTTTTTAAGTGCCTCAGCCGTATTCATAGTAACCTCCACCATCTATTAATTATAATTATTATAATCTGAGCGTAATTCAACCAGTAAAACTTTAAAATAAGTATAAAATAGAAAGAAGAAATAGACAAGTTTTCTCAATTAGAATTTTGAATTAGTTTTGTCACACCTTCTTCTTGTGACACTAAACCTTGCTTCATTAAACTACCCAAGGCTCGTTTGAATTGTACTTTACTAATACCAAAAAGCTGTTTAATATCTTCTGGTGAAGACTTATCTGTGTATGGCATTTCTTGAGCAGGTTTTTGTTTTAAATAAGCATATATCATCGCTGCATCATCAGAAATCGCTTCGTAAGCTCTAGGCTTTAAAGAAATATTTAATACACCATCTGGACGCACGCCAATCACACGGCCAGAAATATACTGCCCTAATCTTGGCTCTGTATATCTTTCTGATGGATGAATAAAACCGATGTGATAATCATCTGTTAATAAATAAGTACCTACTAATTTTAATCGATAAACGATACCCACAATATCTTTATTTTTCATTTCTTCATTTGCGATTTTTTTTAATGATTGAAAGTTTTTTTCTTCTGCTAAAGTTCCCCAAATACGATTCTTCTTATCAACAGCTAAGGCAATCATTAAACGATCCCCTTTTTTAGGCCATAGTTCGTGTAAAGAAGGAAGTTCATCTAAAGAAACAGCGATATCTTTATCTGCTAGTCCAATATCGACAAATACTCCTAAATCACGACGTACTTCTGTTACTGGAGCAAAAGCATAATGGCCTTTTCTTATTTTAGGAATCTCTGTTGTAAAAACAGCTTCTTGTTTTTGGTTTAAATAAGCAAAGCCTTTAACTGCTTCTCCTAAACCATGATTCCCTTCTTTTTTAGCTAGTCTAAAAGTCTGTCCATTTTTTTGGACAAAATAGTACTGTTCATTTTCATCAGTAACCATCCCGGTAAACACTGTGCCAAGTAATTCATTCATAATTTTTTCTCCTTTAAACAAAAAAGCGTATAAGTGCTATTGTTATAATACCTGTGACAACGATTTTCATCAAATCTTTTGTATAAATTCCTACAATTAAAGCAGGGACACACGCTATTATTTCTTGGATATTTAATACAGGCGCTTTACCAGCTGAAACGCTCAATAAGTTTTGAACTAACAAAGCAGTTAAAATGCACATTGGCAAATAATCAAGAAATAAGCGGAATTTTTCAGGAAATTGCATTCTTTTTGCAAAAGCAAAAGGCAAAATCCGAGGAATCCAAGTAACAATAAAACATCCTAACATTAAATATAGATACTCAGTACTTATCATGTGTTGTCACCCCCACAAAACAACCTACAAGAGCCGAAATAATCACTGCAATTTCAGGAGTTGTTAGCCACATAAGTAAATATAATACAATAATAACACT
This sequence comes from Tetragenococcus solitarius NBRC 100494, assembly GCF_001544195.1. Classification (GTDB taxonomy): domain Bacteria; phylum Bacillota; class Bacilli; order Lactobacillales; family Enterococcaceae; genus Tetragenococcus; species Tetragenococcus solitarius. The sequence goes on along the minus strand of NZ_BCPY01000021.1, from coordinate 32,513 downwards.
CATCAAGACAATGATTGTTTGTTTCGTTTTAACTTTTAATGAATATTCTACTTGAAATAAGAAAAGGCCTAAAAACATAGCCACTAAAGCAAAATCTAAACCAAACATCTCAGGTTCTGGTATAAATTCTCCCAATAGCCCTCCTAATACAGTCGCCACAATCCACGTAAGGTAAGCACAAATATTTAATCCATTTGCCCAGGCAACACTGACCTTTCCAATACTTTTTAACGCCATTGTCAAAACTCCATAAGATTCATCTGTCAGCAATGTACCAATCCCAATATTTTCCAGCAACGAAGCTTGACGAAAATAAGGTGCTACTGAAAGACTCATCAAAAAGTGACGAAGATTTACTAAAAAAACGGTAGCTATAATGGAAGTTACAGGTGCTTGAAGGGCTATTAATCCGCAAATGATAAATTGTGCGCTGCCAGCATAAACAATGACAGACATTAAAAAAATAGCAAAAACGGATAATCCTACGCCCTTTCCGACAACACCTAAAGCAAAGCCAATTCCTAAATAGCCCAAAATCGTAGGTATACAAGCTTTAAGACCATCTGTGAATGTTTCATAATGTGCTTTTTCTTCCATAAAAAAGCCCCCTTCTTGTTTCGTTTACATTTTCCTAACATCATATCGAAACAAAAAGAAGGAAACAAGTGTATTTTTAATTATTTCACTGAACTTCGAAAAAATTATTTAAATAATTTTTATAAATCTGCTCAATTTTCTTTTAACCTACAAGTTATATTATGTAAAAAAAGACTTTTAAAAGCTCGTTTGGCTTTTAAAAGTCTCTCCTTTTTATTATTCTAGAAAATCTTTTAATTGTTTTGAACGAGACGGATGACGCAATTTACGTAAAGCTTTCGCTTCGATTTGACGAATCCGTTCACGGGTAACGCCAAATACTCTACCTACTTCTTCTAGGGTGCGTGTTCGACCATCGTCGATGCCAAAACGCAGGCGCAAAACATTTTCTTCTCGGTCCGTTAATGTATCTAATACATCTTCTAACTGCTCTTTTAACAGTTCATAAGCTGCGTGGTCAGCTGGACTCGTCGCTTCCTGATCTTCAATAAAATCTCCTAAATGAGAATCGTCTTCTTCTCCAATAGGTGTTTCTAAAGAAACGGGTTCTTGTGCAATTTTTAGAATTTCTCGAACTTTTTCCGTTGGCAAGTCCATTTCAGCACCAATTTCTTCTGGCGTTGGTTCACGTCCTAAGTCTTGTAATAACTGACGTTGAATACGGATTAACTTATTAATTGTTTCTACCATATGCACTGGAATACGAATGGTTCTTGCTTGGTCTGCAATTGCACGAGTAATCGCTTGGCGGATCCACCAAGTGGCATAAGTTGAAAATTTAAATCCTTTACGGTAATCAAATTTTTCTACAGCCTTCATCAAGCCCATATTACCCTCTTGGATTAAATCAAGAAATTGCATGCCACGTCCTACATATCGTTTTGCAATACTAACGACTAAACGAAGATTGGCTTCTGCTAAACGTTGTTTTGCTTCTTGGTCGCCTTCTTCAATTCTAAGCGCTAGATCAACTTCTTCTTCAGCTGTCAATAATGAAACGCGGCCGATTTCTTTTAAGTACATACGAACAGGGTCATTAATTTTTACGCCCGTAGGAGCAGATAAATCATCCCTAGGTTTTTCTTTTTCCACCTTTTCCGTAGTTTTCAAACTACGTAATGATGGTTCACCATTTTCATCAACAACACTGATCCCTGCATCTTCTACTTGTTGAATTAATTTATCCATAGCCTCAGCGTCCAATGAATAAGGCGTAGCTAAGGTATTAGATAATTCGTCATAAACGACTTGCCCTTTTGTTTTATTTTGCTTAATAAAATCCTTCACCGCTTGTTCGTATTTAACTTTAGTTTCTTCTGCCATAAAAGAAGTCCTCCTTCGATGTTGCTATTTGGGTTGCTTTAACTTTTTCGTGAGGTTGATAATTTCAACTGCTAAGTCTAATTCTAGCTGTTGATTCCCCTTTTGACTCGCTTCTTGTTGTTTAATTTTTTTGTCATTAATCTCTTCTAATAGACTAGACGTCTGCATGACCGCTAATAAATCCTGAAATTCTTGTTGACTCCCTTCTTCTGGCACATCTAAGCTGGCAATCGTACTAACAATATTTCGCATACGCTGATCATCTTTTAAAAAATCTAAAAACTTCGCAAGAACAAATTCACCTTCACTTTCTATATAAGCATCAAAAAGCATATACAGCTCTTGGTAAACTTCGTGAACAAATGTAACTTGTGCTTGCTTAAAATGCTGATTGAGCGTTTCATCATTAAATAAACGATACAGCAGCAATTCTTCTGCTTTTTGTACTTTTGTTTTTTTTACTGAACTTTGCGGTGCTTCTTGTTCAGGCTGAAAATTTGTCTGAGCAGGAGTCTTTTCTTTATTACGACGTTGGCGTTTCAAATCACGTAGTTGTTGTTGTAATGTCTCTCGTGAGATTTGAAATTCAGTAGACAACTGAGTTAAATAACGATCTTGTTCAATCAGAGAATCGACATTCAACAAGTCATGTAACAACTCTTGTACATACTCAACTTGCTCTTTTTCATTTGCCATGTTTTTATTCATACGCCGGTAGCGCATTTTAAATGAAAATACTGTTTCTTTACCATGTTCAAGTAAGTTAACGAAAGCCTCTTGTCCATGTTTTTTCACGTATTCATCTGGGTCAAGTTTTTCCGGAACACTTACAACAGATAAACCAATACGACTTGTTTCTTGTAAGTGTCCAATTGCCCGATTTGTGGCTTCAATACCCGCTTGATCACCGTCATAACAAAGAACTAATTCTTGGGCAAGTCGGGTAATTGAACTAATCTGTTCATTTGTCAGGCTCGTTCCCATCGAAGCAATACCATTTGTAACCCCCGTTCGATAAGCCGCCAAAACGTCCATAAATCCTTCAAATAGATAAACAGTACCGCTTTTTCGTAGAGCGCCACGTGCTTTATCAAAGTTAAATAAAATCTCTCGCTTGTTAAACACTGCTGTTTCAGGAGAGTTAAGGTACTTTGGCTGGTCCTTATCGGCCAAATCCTCAGTTGCAAGAAATCGACCTGAAAAACCGACCGTTTTCCCTTGAAAATTACGGATAGGAAACATAATCCGTTGATAAAAGCGATCAACTAACGCTTCATTTTCACGTTCGACAAATAAACCTGACTCAGGAAATAAAGCTGAATCTAATGATTCATTTTGAAAGACCCGAAACAAAAAATCACGCTGATTAGGCGCAAAACCAATATTAAATTCTTCAATCAGCTGATCATCTAGCCCTCTTTTATGTAAATAATCGAGTGCCGTTTCGCCGATAGCTGTGTTAACCAGCATATGATGATAGACTTCAGCTGCTTTTTCATGTAATTGAATTAGCTGTTGTTGTTGTGAGTCAGCCTGATTTTCAACTGAAATATTCCGATATTGCTCAGAAACCTCAATGCCTTCTATTTCAGCCACTTTTAAAACAGACTCAATAAAAGAAAGACCTTCTATCTCTTGAATAAAGGAAAAGACATTTCCACCACGACCGCAACCAAAGCAATAATAAAACTGTTTATCTTCAGCAACAGAAAATGATGGCGTTTTTTCGTTATGGAACGGACAAAGTCCTGAATAGTTTTTGCTACCGGATTTTTTCAATTGCACATATTGACCAATCACATCAACAATATTCGTTTTTTCACGAACATCATCAATCACTTGTTGCGGAATTCTCGCCACATTTACTCACCTCCTAAAAATGTAAGATGAGCTGTTCTATCGGTAAAAAATCGCACTAACATGATATCAGTGCGATTAAAAAATAGACAGTTTTCTACATGTACTATTATATCATATTCTCAAGCTTTTACAAACTTTATGCTCACAGCTAGCTATTGTCTTAGCTTTTATTTATAACGTTCTTCTAAACGACTCATCCAGGCTCCCAAAAGTACTCCTAGCACTAACATGACAACACAAGCGCTATAACTAAGAAAGCCAAAGCCCGCATAATCAGTTGGGATAATCATAATCGTTGAAGCAAAGACCACTCCCATAATGAAATGGAATAACTGCGGGTACGCTTTACTAAAAATATAATCCATTAATTTAGATAAGGTCAAAACCGTCACAACGCCGCCAATACCAATGGGGATAATTACACTAGGGTCCAAACTTTTAAAACCATCTGCCATTGCTTTATACATTCCCATATAGACAAGGAAGTTAGAAGGGCTTAAGCCAGGAACAATCACACCTAAAGCAATCAAAAAACCCGCAACCATCCAAGTCCAAGTGTTATGCGGAACCTCAGTAAACAATCCTGCGCCTTTCCATAAAAAGATAATCCCTACAATAAAACTAACAATTAAAATGAGAATATCTCGTTTGGAACGTCCTTTTTTGCCGGCTTCTTTCCACAAGGCTGTAACAGTGCCTACGATACAACCAACAAAAAACCACAGGACAATACTTGCATAACTTCCTAATAAAAAACTGACCACAAAAGATAGGATAAAAATTCCAGCTAGTCCACCTAGACCAACAGGCATAAAAAACAAGACATTGTCTTTAAAGTTTTTTGTGACATGAGCTAAAAAACTAATAATACGTTCGTAAATACCAAAAATAGCTGCTAGAGCACCCCCAGATACTCCTGGTAAAATAAAACCTGATCCAATAAACATCCCTTTTACAAAGCGTAAGATCCAATCTTTAGTGTCACCTGTAGCACGTTGCGTCTTATTTTCCATTCAATTTTCCACTCCTGCCTTGGTTTTCTTCTAAAACAAAAAGTTTGTTTGTTTTATTTTTTTCTCATTCGCTTTTACTAAATCCGCATAAAAGAAATTTCCGCCATTATGGTATAAATATCCTCCATTATAGAATACAGAATGCAAACTTAAATAACGATATTTTGTTTGTGTATCATTACCAAGCTTAGGAGATAGTTTACTTTTTGAATAATGTTCTGCAAGTTGTAAACTATTGGTCCCTCCATTTTCTGCGACATAATCAATATAATTCAAACCAAAGTTATAGGCCTGAACAGCCGTCCACAAATCGCAACCTTCAGCCTCAGCTTTTTTGATTGCTTTAGCTAAAAAAGCCACTCCTTGATCAATACTTTCTTGTGATTCTTCGATTTGGTTGGGATAACCACTTTTACTTTCAGAACTCTGCATTGGATCATTATTTTCACCCTTTGTTTCGGTAAAAATAATTCCCAATACTAAATCTTTATGTTGCGGAATGTTTTCCTTTTGGACCGCTTCTGTGACTTGTTCTTCATATTGATGTACTTGTTTTAAAATTTGGTAATTTCTATAAAAATAATAGCCACCGATTGTAAGTGCCATTATCAAAGCTAATAATAATATTTTTTTTAGGATTGATTTCTTCTTTTTTTTCATGAATTTGTCATCCAAACTTTTTAATGTCAAAATTTAGCCTACTATTTCTTTAAAAGACTGTCTATGAAACATGGGAAAAAATAAAAAGATTTAATAAAAATCAATTTTTCTTTGAAATACCTTTAACATTTGTTTGGTTGAAATTTTTGCCGCCGTATATGTACTTTATTGTTTAACTAGCAGCTATTGAAGATCCAAAGTAATTTTTAACGAGCATCCAGCGGCGTATAAGCAAATGTTTCAATAAGTGGAATAATTTCTAACTTTAATTTATATTTTCTATTTAACGCTGATTCAATTGTATATTCGTTTTTAACTTTTGAGGAAATAGTCGCTAAAAGACGAGGCTTATCTTTTGTTTGTTCTTTAATTTCATAATTATCGTTTGTTATTTCGACATAAAAATTCGGGTATGCTTCGATTTTTTCTTTAAAAGTAGCAAATGTCATTACTTCTTTTGCATTTGAATCATTTGTATGAACAGCTTCGTTTTTTTGAGCAGTCTCCAATGAGGTTTGTGACTGACTAGAAGTCCAAAAGCCGGCAATTTCTTGCGCTAAATTATCACTAAATAATTCGCCTAGTTCCTTTTCTCCATTTTGAATTCGTTTAATCACTCCAGCAAAGTTCTCATCTAATGGAACGTTAATTTCTTTATCTTTTGCTTTTTCATCTAAATCTAAACGTCGAATCACTAACTCATCCGGATATTCAGCTTGAATAAAAGCTTCTACTTTAAAACCGTGTCTTTTGTAAACCTTTTTTTCCATTGAATGAAGTACTTTAACTTGTGTGGTTTTAAAAGATGGTTGAAATTGTTGCTGTAGCTTAGCTAATTGTTTCTTTTTCATAGTGTTCCCCTTTCAAAATACTATTTGATTATAAGAAAAAAATCGTTCTTTGAACAGTATTTTTCATGAAAAAGTTCAGAAAACGTTAAAAAACCTATTTTCAATTTATCACACGGAATTGCTGTTATTAAATAGAAAAAAACTAAATTCCTTACTAATTAACAATCTACCAACACACATTATTTTAGTAAAACAACTTCTATCATTTTGCTTTCTTTGCAGCTTATTTTTTTGTACACTATAAAATGGTAAATGAAAGGAAGAAAACTATGGATATCTATTTAAAGAAAGCCATCATGCATATTATTGATAGAAAATCAGGGGACCCAGTCTTTTCTCAAGTTGAATTAGACTTAAGTACAGAATATATACGAGACTATTTGATAAAAAAGATCCAAAAATTAGCGAGTTCTCAAACGAAAACAGGCATTCTAACGGAAGATTCAGCTATCGCCCAGTTAACTAAAGAAGCAGAAGATAATTTCATCAACTTTAGCGAAAAATTTGTCACACGCTGGTATGAAGTTTATCAGCAAAGTGAAGAAGCCCCAGATAGCGATGTTTTTGTTGTCTTATACGAACTGGATACTCAATTGTATGTGGCTTTTTTAAAAATTAAATATACGGAAGGATTTACTCACTATGTAGATACCAACGAACAAGGCATCCAAAATGATCTTATTATCAATCGTGCCATTTTAGGCGGTAAATCACAAAAGGCAGAGGAAGGGATCACCATTAACTTGGCAGATTTATCTTACGAACTCATTGAGAAAAAATATACTTTTTCTGGAGAAAAGATGAATTATTTTTCTGACAAAGTGATTGAATCTAAGCCAGCGCCTTCTTTAGAAGACCATGTCAAAGTAATCAAAAAAACTGCCGAAGAGATCGGGGAAAAGTTCAATGCACCTAGCTATGATTTATTGGCTGATGTAAAAGAAGCTGTTTACGATACGATCGAAGAACATGGACAAATCGATACAAAACAAGTAGCTGAACAAGTTTTTAAGGACAATGTTACAGCGAGAATGTCTTTTGAAGAAGAAGTTGAAGAACAAGGGCTTAGCAATCAAACACCAATGATGCGTGAAGTACGTGAAGTCTCTGAGAAAAAGTACGGCAAGCAAAAATTAAAACTTTCTAATGGTATTGAACTGGTTGTTCCACTTGATGTATACCGGGATCCTGAACTGATTGAATTTATTAACAATCCAGATGGAACGATTTCTGTTACAATTAAAAACGTGGAAGAAATTATTAATCGTATGTAATTTAGTAAAAAGGCGAGTAATTTTTATTTTTGAATAAAAACTTGATGTGTAAACAAAAATACTAGCGGATATTGAAAACATGGAGAATGAAAAAGAAAAACATTACCCGATATTAAAAACATAGGTAATGAATATGAGAAACACTCCCTCATATTAGTAAAAAAAGAAAGAATAAACAGAAAATAGTTGAAAAACAATGAAACATAGATAATAAAAAGGAAAAACATTCCCTGATATTGAAAACATAGGGAGTGAAAAAGAGATTCTTTACTCATCTTTTAATGATAGAAACAAGTTTCATCTTCATTCTCTAATTATGGATAAAAACGACCAGAAGCAGTGCTTCCAGTCGTTTTTTCAATCATTCTTATTTCTAAGCTCCTGTAAAATCTTTCGGGCATTTTCTTCATTCATCTGTGTTCTTTTCAATTTGGTGGCTACTCTTTGTATTTCAAAGTCTTTGGCCCCAACATTTAATGCTAAAGCGCGCGCTTGTAGTGCCATATGTCCTTTTTGAATGCCTTCGGTCACAAGAGCTTTAAGAGCCGCCAAGTTTTGAGCTAATCCCACCGCTGCAATTACCTCAGCTAACTCTTTAGCCTCATGAACATGCAAGATTTCTAAAGCAGCTTTTGCTTTGGGAAGAGCTTTTGTCGCTCCTCCAGCGGTCGCCACTGCAAGAGGTAATTCGATACTGCCTACCAAGTCCTCTTCATGAATCGTCCATTGACTGAGTCCTCGATACTTAGCTGTTCGAGCTGCATAAGCATGGACTGCACTGTTGACACTTCTGGTATCATTTCCCGTAGCAAGAACCACCGCATCAATCCCATTCATAATCCCCTTATTATGCGTAGCTGCGCGATAAGGATCTATTTGGGCAAAATCTGAAGCCGCAGCGATTTTTTTAGCGATCTGCTTTCCTTTTTCAAACTCTCCTTTTCCTAAACTAGCAAATGAAACGTGACAGTGGGCCGTTACTAAAGCACCAGTGGCATAGTTACTTAAAATGCTAAATAAAATTTTTTCAGAAAACCATTGTTCAAAAAGTTTTGCAACCGCTTCTAACATGGTGTTGACCATATTCGCTCCCATCGCGTCTTGGGTGTCAACACTTAAATCAACACTTAAAAAACCGGGATCTTCAGTAAACTCACGGATTTCTATTTTTTTAACTCCCCCACCTCGTTTGACTATCGAGGGATAAGCTTTTTCAGCCGTAGAGATAATCCATGATTTCTGCTCTTTGATTTTTTTAATAAGTTTTTGTTTATCTTTGACCTCCATAAAAACAATTTGACCTCGGATTTCTTTTTTGGCCATAGAAGCAATAAAACCATCGCTATTTTTGACCAACCGTGCCCCATTATTGCACGCTGCGACCACTGAAGGCTCTTCTGTTGCCATTGGAACTAAATATTCTTTCTGGTTGACAGTAAGGTGGGTCACAAGCCCCATTGGGATAGAAAATTCACTGATTTGATTTTCTGTTAAATTCGTTGCAACATTTTCAGGCAAAGCTGTCTGCACTAGTTCTTGACTTGTTTCAGCAGTAATGTTCCCTTGTGAAACCAATTGATCTAGTCGTTGCTGTTTCGTTAATTCATAAAATCTATGAGTTTTCTTTGCTTTCGGACGTTCGATTAAAGCAGCTAAGCCCAGACCGCCTCCTACGCACAACGATACAACAGCATATTGTCCATCGATCCGTTTTAACTGATGACAGGCAGTAGTGATAATACGTGCGCCAGTTGCTCCAATTGCATGACCAATAGAAATACCGCTGCCGCAAATATTGACTTTTCCTTCAGCAATTCCTAACTCTTGCTGTACAGCAATCGATGAAGAGGCAAATGCTTCGTTAATTTCAAAAAGATCCACATCTTCTACTTGTAAGGCATTGCGTTTTAGCAAATTGCGTATTGCTTTAATTGGGGAAACGCCCATTATTTTAGGGTCAATCCCTACTTCTACGGTGTCTTTTAAAACAGCTAAATAAGAAAGGTCATTCTCTAAAGCAAAACTTTTTGACGCAACAATAACTGCTGAGGCTCCATCGTTAATGGTGGATGCGTTCCCTGCTGTCACTGTCCCTGCTTGTTTAAATACTGTTTTTAAATGGGCTAATTTTTCTAATGACGTATCTTTTCTAACTCCTTCATCCTTATCTATCACTTCTTTATCAATATGAAGAGGAAGTATCTCTTTAGAAAAATATCCCTTATCTTGAGCATTCGCTGCTTTTTTTTGCGAACATAAGGCGAATTTATCCTGCATTTTTCTTGTGATATTAAATTTTTCCGCCACATTTTCAGCGGTAAGTCCCATGTGTTGGCCACTAAAAACATCGGTTAACCCATCAGAAAGCATCACTGGTTTAGGTTGAGAATATGTATCTTGCTGCTTATCGTACCGACTTAAATAAGGAGCCTGGCTCATGCTTTCAGTTCCACCAGCCACGACAACCTCCGCTTCATCTAAACGAACCGCCTGTGCAGCTAAAAATACTGCTTTCATACCAGAGCCACAGACTTCATTAATTGTCGAAGCATAGACTTCTTCTGATAAGCCACTATTTAAAGTAATCTGCCGAGCTGGATTTTGCCCATTTCCTGCTTGTAATACGTTTCCAAAAATTACCTGTTCAGCTGCTGAGGCTGCTTTTGGGTTTTTATTTATCAGCTTTTTTGTAACGGCTGTTCCAAGGTCCACCGCTGAAAATTGGCTTAGCTGTCCTTGATATTTACCGACTGGTGTTCTCAATGCATCAATGATTACAACTTCTTTCACGTTGTCACCTCCAAAATGAACTATAGCATTCTTTGGAGAAAAAACAAATGGTTCTTTTGCTGTCTTATACTCTAACATGTAATCTTTAACAATCTTTAAATTATAAAATTAATCTTCCTAAAATGAATCAAAGTATGGTAGTTTTGTTATTATATAAATCAACTAAAGGAGAACAATTATGAACGTTGGTATAGATAAAATTAGTTTTTTTATTCCGTCTTATTATATCGATATGACCGAACTTGCAAATGCTCGTGGGGTTGATCCTGCTAAATTCCACATCGGCATTGGTCAAGATCAAATGGCAGTGAATCCTAAGTCACAAGATATTATCACATTTGCTGCCAATGCAGCTCAACATATTTTAAACAGAAATGACCGAGAACAAATTGATATGGTAATTGTAGCGACAGAATCCGGAGTTGATGAGTCAAAAGCTTCAGCTGTTGTATTACACCGTCTTTTAGGTATTCAACCCTTTGCTCGCTCTTTTGAAATTAAAGAGGCTTGCTATGGAGCCACCGCAGGATTGCAATTTGCTAAAGACCATATTACTTTGCATCCTGATAAGAAGGTATTAGTTATTGCTACTGATATTGCAAAATATGGCCTTAAATCAGGTGGTGAGCCTACTCAAGGAGCTGGAGCAGTTGCAATGTTAATCAGTACCAATCCCAAGATTTTATCTTTTGAGAATGACAATGTAATGTTAACCCAAGACATTTATGATTTCTGGCGTCCAGTTGGCTACGATTTTCCCTTAGTGGACGGCCCCCTCTCTAATGAAACTTATATCCAATCTTTTCAAAAAGTATGGGGAAAAAATGAGCAAAAAAATAATAGATCGCTAACAGATTATGCTGCACTTGCCTTTCATATTCCTTACACAAAAATGGGAAAAAAAGCATTAACTTCCATTTTAGCGAACACTTCCGAAGATGAAAAAAATCGCCTACTAAGTCGTTATGAAGAAAGCACGATTTATAGTAGAAAAACAGGCAATATGTACACAGCTTCATTGTACCTAGGGTTGATTTCGCTTCTGGAAAACTCTGAAAAATTACAAGCAAATGATCGCATTGGTTTATTTAGCTATGGTTCAGGTTCCGTTTCTGAATTTTTTAGCATGCGTCTAGTAAAAGGATATCAGAACTATTTAGCAAAAGATTGGCATAAAAAGCAATTTACCAAACGCTTAAAACTGTCTATAGAACAATATGAAAAAATGTTTTCTGATACTTTAGATGTCAATATTATGAATGAATTCAATGATAAAACGCCTTATAGTATTACAAAAATCGTAAATACAGTCCGTCAATATAATGAATAACGCTTAGCTTCCCAAAGTTTTCGGCTTTGGGAATTTTTTTATACGATAAAAATCAGAAAATTTCGATTTTTTGTTGACTTTCTATTTATCTTTTTATATACTTATAAACAATTCAATACGGAGGCGTTAATTATGAATAACCCATTATGCCATTTACAACCCCAATTGAATAACTTTTACTTTAGCTATTTTAGATAAGCTTATATCCAGCCTTTTTGGATATGAGCGGTGCCACACCTTTATATCTAATTATGGCTAGAGCGATTTTTAACGGATTTTAGCCATACGGACAATTCCAAAATGGCTGAAATAAAACAATGAATGTAGGTATTTATCAAACCATTTGGACTTGTTGTCTGAATGGTTTTTTTATTTATTAAATTTGAGGAGGAAAAGAAATGAAAAAAAGTGGATTATTGATTCTAACAGCATTAAGTACTCTAGCTTTAGCAGCTTGCAGTAATGGCGGAGCTGATAACCAAGAGACAGATAATACTAAAAAAGTGGGGGTATTACAAGTTGTTGAACACGACTCTTTAGATACAGCTTATGAAGGGTTTAAAAAAGGTTTGGCTGAAGGTGGTTACAAAGAAGGTGAAAATCTTACTATCGATTACCAAAATGCACAAAACAATCAAGACAACCTAAAAAGTATGAGTGAAAAATTAGTTAAAGATCAATCCGACTTAGTATTAGGTATAGGAACTCCCGCCGCTCAATCGTTAGCCAATGTCACACAAGATATTCCAATTGTTGTCACTGCAGTCACTGATTTAGTCGAAGCAAAATTAGTGGATTCAAACGAACAACCGGGCCGCAATGTCACTGGGACAACAGACATGGTACCAGATATAAAAAAACAAACCGACTTACTGTTAAGCGTTATTGAACAACCTAAAACCATCGGTATTATGTATAATGCAGGAGAATCCAATTCAAAAATCCAAGCAGATTTAGCCCAAGAAGCTCTAGAAGAGGCTGGTGTAAAAGTCAAAACTTTGACAGCCAATACGACCAATGATGTGCAACAAGTAACGACTAGCTTAGCTAAAGATGTCGATGGTATTTATATTCCAACTGATAATACTTTTGCTAGTGCAGCAACGGTCATCGGCGATGTTGCAAAAGAAACCAAAACCCCGATTGTTGCAGGATCCATCGAACAAGTAGAAGGTGGTGCTTTAGCCACTTATGGCATTGACTACGCCTCTTTAGGAAAACAAACCGGCACGATGGCAGCTAAGATTCTTGATGGGGACGCTGAGCCTAGTGACATGTCAGTTGAAGAAGCAGATGAGTTAAAACTTTACGTGAATAAAGAAATGGCTCAAGCGTTAGATATTGATCCTGAAAGTATCAAAGAGCCAAAATAATTCAAGCTGAAAAAATATTAGATTTGGGGAATAATTATGATGACAATCAATAACTTAGGAATTATTTTACAATCGGCAAGCTCCCAAGGTGTCATTTGGGCATTACTTGCAATTGGTGTATTTCTCACCTATCGTATTTTAGATATCGCTGATTTAACAACTGAAGGCAGCTTTCCCTTAGGTGGAGGTATTGCCGCCATTGCAATCACCAGTGGTTTTTCGCCTTGGACAGCTACCTTCCTTGGCTTTGGAGGAGGCGTTCTTGCAGGTCTTGTTTCAGGTTTGCTCCATACAAAATTAAAAATTCCGGCATTGCTTGCAGGAATTATTACAATGACAGGCTTATATTCAGTTACCTCTAGAGTCATGGGAGCGCCTAACATCGCCTTACTTGGGGAAGATACTGTTTTTTCCCCTTTGGAAGACCTAGGTCTATCTAAAATTAATGCAACAATCATTGTCGGCGGATTGTTTTCGCTTTTGGTTATTTTATTATTATTTCTTTTCTTCCGGACAGAATTAGGTTTAGCCATCCGTTCCACTGGAGATAATATCGCAATGAGCGAGGCTAATGGCGTAAATACTGATAATATGAAAATCATCGGGTATATGATTTCAAATGGCTGTATTTCCTTATCCGGCGCTTTAGTTGCACAAAATAATTCCTTTGCTGATTTAAATTCTGGTGTAGGAACGATCGTTATTGGTCTTGCTTCTATTATTATTGCTGAGGTTATCTTTCGCAATAAACCTTTACTATTTCGGCTGTTCACTGTTGTTTTAGGGGCTATTATTTACCGATTCATTTTAGCCATTGTATTTGAATTTGATGTAGAGCCAGCCGATGCAAAAATCGCTTCAGCCATTGTCCTTGTCCTCTGTCTTTCATTAGGACAAGTTCGAGGAGCTTTGGGTTCAAAGAAAAAGATGAAACGAGGTGTCGCAAAATGAAGTCGGTGTTAGAAATTGAAAATCTACATCAAATTTTTGAAGAAGGCACGGTCAATGAAAACCATGTACTTAAAGGAGTGGACCTTACCATAAATCCTGGCGAGTTTATCACCATCATCGGAGGAAATGGCGCCGGCAAATCTACCTTATTAAACAGCATAGCCGGAGCTTTGCCTACTAAAATAGGTAAAATCCGTTTGAACAATAAAGATATTACGAAGCAGTCGATTATTAAACGAGCAAAATCGATCAGCCGTGTCTTTCAGGATCCTAAATTAGGGACCGCCGTTCGTCTAACGGTCGAAGAAAATCTAGCTTTAGCTTTAAAGAGAGGCCAAAATCGCGGGTTTGGTTTAGCCGTAAAGTTCTCAAACCGTCCCTTTTTTAAAGAACAACTCAAAACATTAAATTTAGGCTTAGAAAAAAGATTGACGACTGAAGTCGGTTTGCTTTCAGGAGGGCAAAGACAAGCAATCACTCTTTTAATGGCTACGCTACAACGCCCTGATCTAATCTTACTAGACGAACATACAGCAGCACTTGATCCTAAAACCTCTAAGACAGTCATGGACTTAACAGAAAAGTTAATTTTTGATCAACAGCTAACCGCATTTATGGTTACTCATGACATGGAAAATGCTTTGCAGTATGGTACACGACTGATCATGTTGCATCAAGGAAGAATCGTTGTTGATATCCCGGCTGAGAAAAAGAAAAACTTGACGATTAACCAACTAATGGATCTTTTCCAACAAAGCAGTGGAGATGAGTTAAAAGACGATCAATTATTATTAAATACTTAAAGAAGCTTCTTATCAGAGTTTTTCCTACTCTGGTAAGAAGCTTCTTTATTCATCGAGATTTTGTACTTCTTTTTTTCAGCAACTACTCTGCTGGTACAAGCCAAACTGTTGCTTGGCGTGCTTGATGGCTAACCATAGGTCTTAAATAAGGGCTACCTTCATATTTTTGCCGATAACCTTCATCGACTTGTTCATTAGTTGTTTCATCGGTAGGAAATTCAAAGTGCACCTCTTTTTCTACACCGCCTACAGAAATATGTCCTTTACCTTCTCTTTTGGCTGATTGATACCAACGCGCATTCGTTCCAGCATATCCGCGACAGTATAAGTCGTCTCCTGCTTGGGCAATCCAAATCCAAGTAGGTTTGTGCATGGTCCCATCTGGATTCGGAATAGCTATATACAAATTCTCATCCTTAGCAATCGCTTCTAGTTCTTCTTGTCTCCATCTACTCATAAAGAAGCCCCCCATTCAGCTAGCAACAGCTACTCCTTAGCCTTTTCAAATACAGGAAAAGCATTGGCTTCTCCATAATCTTTAATCCGCTCGATCCGTTTTAACTGATTCATATCTTCTGCAGAAATTTCAAAATCCAAATCGGCATTACTGCGAATATGATCAGGATTTTCGGATTTTGGCAGTGGCAGCATTCCCAATTGTAAGCAATAACGAATGCTCAGTTGAGCCGTACTTACCTCATACTTTTCGGCCATATCTTTAACTGCTTGATTATTTAATATTTCACCGTGGGCAACCGGAGAGTAAGCTTCTACTAAAATACCATGATTTTGACAGAATTCAATTAAATCAAAAGGTGTATTACTTATATGAGCAAGCACTTGGTTGACCATAGGTTTTACTGTCCCATTTTCTAAAATATTTTCCAAATCTTCTTTTTCAAAGTTTGAAACACCAATCGCGCGAAGCTTGCCGTTATTATAAGCTTCTTCCATCGCACGCCAAGCGGCTAAGTTCCCTTCGAAGTAATGTTCACCATTTTTAAAATCATCCCAAGGTTGTGGGCTATGGATAATCATCAAGTCAATCGAATCAAGGCCCATTCTGTCAAGTGATTGATCAATGGCTTTGACTGCTTCATCATAAGTTTTAATCTCAGCTTCTAGTTTTGTTGTCACAAAAATATCCTTACGGGCTACACCTGAATGACGAATTCCTTCCCCTACGCCATGTTCATTGCCATAAGCTTGGGCTGTGTCAATATGGCGATAACCTGCCTTGATGGCATCTTTTACTGGTTCTACCACCTTGTTGTCATCTACTAACCAAGTCCCAAAACCAATTTTCGGGATTTTCACTCCATTAGATAAAGTATATTGTTCTGTTAAAATGCTCATGTTTTGTTCCCCTTTCATTCTTCAATTACTAATTTTGTAATCATTCTAAATTTATTATAGAATTCTTGCCAAAAAACGAGATCGCCTCCTTTAGGATGATAAACTTATTTATTTTCTTCAAGTGTCACTTACATATTTGTGGATGGAAAATTTCTCTACTACTATAATTTTCAATTTTCCAGTTTAGACGCTCTAATATACTCTTTTCAAAAACTGTTTTCTTTGACCGCTTGCTTCTTTGCCTAATTCTTAAAAAGAACTATTTTTAATTAACGACTCCATGGTTAAATCTGCCTGATTATGCAACTAAATTTTAAATCAAACATGGTTTGAAATTATGAAATAACCAAAGTATTCGATTTATTTTCATGATAAATCAGTTTTTTTAAGATAGCAAATGCCTATATTAAATGATAATTATGTCTAAAAAGCATAAAAAGTACAAAGAGTTAGTAAAACTAGTTCCGCGTACTTTTTATTTATAGAAAATATTTATTAATTTATACTTACTAACAAATCCATTTTCCCCAATTAAATATGATTAAAGCTAAAACATATCTACAGAAAAATGGACCGAAAGGTAAAAAGAAATCTTCCTCTTACCTGACGGCCCTTATTTTATTATTCTAATTCAGCAATAATCGTCTGGCTTTTTTCTGCCATATCGTGAGCTAGCTGAGCTGAAAGTCCAACATAATTTTCCGGTTTCAGCATTTCTAACAATTCTTCTTCTGTAAAAGACTGACGAACGGTTTGATTGGCTAACAAAACATCACGATAACTTTTTTCTGACGTTTCTGCTTCAATGGCCAAATCATAAATTAGTTCATGCGCCTGGTCTTTGCCAATTCGATTCGCAAAATACATCATAATATATTCACTATTGTCTATTCCTTGATTAATATTTGCATTTTTTAACATCCGTTTTCTATGAACTGTCAACGTACGGGTAAGTTCTTCTGCGCGCATCAATATTTCTGTCATTAATTCCAATGCTTCCGTTATCATACCATCAAATAGCATATTACTCGTACTATCTGCTTCAAAAGGTCGAGCAGATGAAGCATAACCAGCTGAAGTTAAACTATATAACTTTTGCGCATTAGCGATAATTCCTTTAGATAATTTAGGGTTAATCTTGTGCGGCATCGTACTACTTCCAACCGTTCCTTTACTAAAACCTTCAGAGACTTCCGCGAATTCCTCAATAGAAGTTTGAAATACTTCTTCTGCGATTTTATGAAGGTTGTTTGCTAATAAAGCTAAACAATTAATATATTCAATCTTTTGCGAGCTAATATTTCTTGAGGGAATTTCCATTGCTGGCATATCAAGAAGTTCTGCTACCCTTTTTTGCACCTGTATCCCAACTTCTCCAGTGGAATTAAATGCCCCTACAGCTCCTCCCATCATAGTCGTAAACATTCTTTTCTCAACTTCTTGCATCCGTTCCAAAGACATCCATAATTCAGAAATCCAAGTCGCTACTTTATAACCGTAAGTAATCGGAATGGCATGTTTTCCATGGGTTCTTCCTGGCATGACAGTCTCTGCTTCTTTATCTGCTAAATTCGCTAAGTTTGTTAGAATGTCTTTGAAAAAGCTTAAAAACCTTTTGTGTACTTTTTTAGTCGTCAAATTTTGAGCTGTTTGTTGAATATTTTGTGTTGTCGCACCAAAATGGATATATTTCCCAGTTTCTTTGCCACATGCTAATACAAAAACCTTTAAAAAAGGGACAAACCCATGGCCTACTTTTTGATAGATTTCATCCATTTTCACAAAATCTAAGTTTTCTACCTTAGCTTGTTTAGCAATCTTCTTCGCTTCTTTTTCAGGAATAACTGCTAACTCGCCTTGCGCCTGTGCTAAAGCTGCTTCTACATCTAACCAGGATTGGTATTTCGCACGACTATTTAATAGTTCCTTAATTCCTCTATCATCCAGTGTTTTACTTTTTGAATCATAAAGTGCACTCATTTACTCACCTACTCTTTTTTCATTTCATCATCGACAGCGTTTCTAACAAACTCTACATAAGGACCAAATACAATATGAATATGATTTTTTTGTGGGAAAAAGACCCCTGATGCACCCGATCCTTTTACCGCTTCTACATCCACTTGTTCTTGATCTTTTAAATCAATTCTTAAACGAGAAACACAATTATCGATATTTTTAATATTTTGTTTTCCACCTAGACCAGCAAGAACAACGCCAGCCACTTCGTCATATTTTTTCTCTGCTAATAATGTATTGCTTTTTAGTCCTTTTTCACGTCCTAATGTTTCTAAATTAAATTTCTTAATCGCATATTTAAAAACAAAGTAAAAGACCACAAAGTTAACTAAACCAAGTAGAACTAAGTTTAACCAATTGGTATTTTCATACATTAAACCAAAAATACCAAAATCAAAAATAGTTCCTCGAATATAACCAATACCGACATTTAAAAAGTTCAGTGGAATCGTCATTACACCACACAATACAGCGTAAACAATAAATAGCTGCGGCGCAATAAACAAGAAAGAAAACTCTAAGGGTTCTGTAATATTACCTAGAAATGCGGTGAGTACAACCGTTAATATGGCTCCTTTGGCAAGTTTTTTATTATCCTTAAATGCCGTATGATACATGGCTAACCCAATCGCTGGTACGCGGAATAAAGTAGTTAACATTTGTCCACTAGCTAGGTATTTGAACAAGTCCGGCGCCATGCTCCAAGCAGGATTGTCAGGGCCTAAATCAAATAGCACTTTATTGGTAGCATTCAAAATTCCAATGTATTGTTGACCATCGATCATATACACCCCGCCTGCTTCGGTAAAGCGCAAGATAGAAGCTAAAACATGGTGAAGACCGAATGGAATCAACGCCCTATGAGCAAACCAATAAGCTCCCACACCAAATACATCGTTTAAAAAGACGGGGGAAATAAACAACAAGAACCTAGTAAATAATCCCCATATAACCGGAATGAATAAGCCAATCGGAATCATAAAGAAAAATGTAGCCATTGGAGGAAACTTCTTACCTCCAAAAAAGGCAAAAGCCAAAGGTAACTCTGTTTTGTAGAATTTATCTGTACAATAGGCAGCAACAAGTCCTGCAATAATGCCGCCAGCTGCATCCAATTTAAGCGTTTGAATGCCTAGTACAACTCCCTGACCAACTTCGGCCATCGTTTCCTCATCTGCTAAAGAACCCGTTAACGTTAAATAAACGTTGACTACAACTAACAAAGTCACATAACCTAAAACAGCGGAAAATACAGAAATACCTTTATCCACTTTGGACATCCCATAGGCAACCCCCATCGCGAACAGCAAAGGAATATTATCAAAAACTATACCTGTAATTGTTTGCAAACTAGTTAAAATAGCTTGCACTGTTGAATTACCCAACCACGAAACATGGTCAATCATATAACTTTGCGTTAAAGCACCTGTTAACCCCATTACCATACCGATTGGCGCCATTACACCAATGGGTAACAATAAAGAACGTCCAAATTTTTGTATTCCGTCTTTCATTTTCTCCTTCACTTCCATTTCCTAATTTATGATAGCCTCAGTTTAGTTAGAAATCGCTTTCTCTACAAGGTTCTATTTTGTTTGCCTCATGTTTCAATAAAGGACCATTGTGCATTTGTGAGAAATGCTATACTAGCATTAGGAGTTGATTTTATGACAGTTAGTTCTTTTTCATTATATTTAGCCAATCGTATTCAAGAGGCACAACAGATTAGCCTTAATCAGTTATCTTCTAAAACAGGCCGTTCTATTGCCACTATTCGACGAACAGTTCATTCCTTAAACCAATATCTGGAACCATCTTTAGCTTTTGTTATAACGGAATCAAAGATAATCAATCAATTGAGTTACACTGAATTTGTTGCTTTTATTCAAAGGTTAACGATAAACGATTTTTCAACGACTTGGCGTGAACGGTTAGATTTATTATTATGTATCACTATGGTTGAAAAAAAAGTAAATTTAACAAAACTCTATGAACTCCTAGGAATCAGCCAGTCTACTAAGAAGAAGGATCGGGCACTCTTTTTTAAAGAACTTGAACAAGAACATTTAAAATTGCTCTCTCTAAGAGGCAACGGAGTTTCTGTTGTTGGTGATGAGCTCACTCTGCGAATAAAGACTGCGCAACTTTTGAGTCAGATCATTGAGATTAATGGAAACAACCAAATTATTCCTCGTCAAGCAAATAACCCGACCCAACAGCTTCGTTATCAGTATGCAAAAAAGATTTTCATAAAAAACGAGAAAAAGACACATCTAACTGATTTATTAAATATTTATAGCTGGTCTTTTAACTATACGTCAATGAAGTTTTTATACGCTTATTATTTTATCAGTCTACATCGAATTGAAAATGGTTTTGTAATTACAAAAAAATATCATCCACCAGTAAAGGTTCAAACTTATCATTCATTCGGCCAAGAGGAAGAAGATTTTTCCTTTAGTTGCGTTTTAGCAAGTTTGGATAATAACGGAACAAACTTTTATCCCAAAGATTCGCTTGTCATTACTATTCGTAAACAGCTCGTAAAATATGTAGAAGAGCGTATTATTACGACTTTTTATTCTCGTAAAGAACTTAATTACGAAATTGAACAATATTTATACAAATGTCTTGTACGCAATTTCTTAAATTATGATCTCTATGATAATAAATTGGATGATGTCAAAAAAGAATTCTCTTTTTTATATCAGCTAGTTGATTATTGTTATCAAAAATCTTTAGCAACAAAAATATATTTAGACCAATACCAACTTAGTACGTTAACTCTACTTTTTCGAAATCATGTTTTAAAAAACAAAATTTCAGGTAGAAATCTCAAAAAAATCGTCGTTATCACAAATTCTGCTAAAGAAAAAAGCAATTTCTTTTCTCAACAATTTGTTTATTTTTTTGATGCGAAAGTGGTAGCAATTTTAAATATTAACGAAATTTATCAGTTGCAAAACTTAAAGTATGATAGTTTGATTACGTTTTCAAACCGAATTTCTACTATTTTAGATGAAAATGGTCTTCCAAATATCAAAGTAAACTATTACTTTCACTCCGAGGATATTAAGTATTTAGCGAAATTGAATTTTTCTCATAATTCTCAACGTAAAATCATCGCTGAACAGTTTGTCAACGAAATCAAACATATTCCTAATGAAGAACTGACTGACTATTTAAAAAAGTATTACGCTAATTTCTTTGTTTAAGTCTAGTTATAACTCAAAAAAAACTTGCAGGGTGACAAAATTTATTCACCTTGCAAGTTTTAACTATAATATAAGCCTGAACTGTTGTTACCACACGGGAATACTTGATCCTTGGGTTTGCTCATCGATTACTTCTTTGACTTTATCTGTTTGATAATAATCAACGACCGTTTGATATACATCGTTGTCTTTTTCATCTTTACGTGCGGCAATCACATTGTAATAAGGCTTGGAAGACTCAGCCACTGGTTCTAAGAAAATGGCATCTTCTGTTGGAATAAAGCCAGCGTCTACTGCTACATTATTATTCACACAAGCAATATCTACATCACCCAAAGCACGAATCGTCTGATTAGCTTCTAGTTCTTCAAATTGTAAATTTTTTGGATTAGCTGTAATATCATTTGTCGTAGGCATATTTCCTTTGTCTTCATCCAATTTGATTAAATCTGCCTGTTGTAATAACAATAACGCACGACTTTCATTGGAGACATCGTTAGGAATGGCTACACTTGCTCCGTCTTCTAAATCTTTTACGTCATCAATTTTATCAGAAAAAATACCTAATGGGTTTAGTGTTGTATACGCAATAGTGGTATTACTATAACCTCCTTCTTTGTTGACTTCATCCATAAAAATTTCTGTTAAAGAAGAATGCAAATCAATTGAGCCATCTTCTAAAGCTGTGATTGGACCACGATAATCTGTAAAAGTAACAATTTCTAAATCAATGTTTTCTTTTTCTTTAAGTTCTTTTTGTACATATTCCCAATCCTCATTATTTTCGCCTACAACACCCAGCCTAACTGTTTTATCTTCACTATCTTCATTACCATTTCCGGCACCACAAGCACCCAGTAAAGTAATTGAAATAATTGCTAAAAATCCTGTGATTATTTTTTTCCATCCTTTTTTCATAAAAAATTCCTCCTCTTTTAATTTTTAAAATAAAAAAAGCCCTTTTACCAGCAATTGAATGCTGATAAAAGGACGAATAATCGCGGTACCACCTTTGTTCAGAAGTTTCCTTCTCTCAATCCCGACAAAACTACTACTATCGGTGTCCTTTGTTAACGAGTAGACTTAACCCGAAACTGTTTACCTATCAACAATTTTTCTCAGAGACCATTTTCAGCCTTTCCGATAAATCTTTTTCACCCACCAAGACCTCTCTGAATATCTTTCAAGCTTACTTTTCTCTTCACAGAATTTTTATATTTTTTTGAATGTTACAAGAAGTAAATAAGGATGTCAAGGGTTTATGAAGAATCCGATCTATCTTACTAAAAGAAATTTTTTTATCTCATTGTTGTAATGCTCTGACGTATGTCATTAATTCGTTGAGTATAATTCGTACTATCTTGATTATAAAATAGTGCAGAAGTGCCCAAAACAAAAACATCAGGCATACTTTTTCTCATTAATTGGATAGTTTCAATATTTATATTACCATCAACTTCTATCAAGGGTGGTTTCTCCATTATTGACAAAGTGTTATATAAATCTTCTATTTTCCCAAGCGTTGCTTTAAGAAATGCTTGTCCAGAAAAGCCTGTATGAACCGTCATTACTAAAACCATGTTCACATAATGAATGTAAGGAAGGATCATTTCCAATGGGGTTTCAGGATTTATCGCAATAGAAGGTTTAATTCCTTGTTTTTTAATTTTTTCTATTAAAGCAACTGGATCTTTTACCGTCTCTATATGGAACGACAAGTACTCAGGTTTCAAAAAAGAGAACATGTCCACGTATTTTTCCGGAGTAATTGTTGCTAAGTGAATATCAAAAGGAATCGATGTTTGAGAGCGAATATTTTCCAACATTTCTGGATACATCGCCATGTTATCCACAAAAATACCGTCCATAACATCTAAATGTAATAAATCACACTCAGCTTCTTCCAAACGCCTTAATTCTTTTTCCAAATGAAGAACATCAGCACACATTAACGATGCAGCTATTTTTTTCAACTTCATTTCCCTTTCTATGTTATTTGAACATTTTTAAACTTATTATTAAAGGTTAAACGCTTCTTTTAAATCCTTTATTCCATCTAAACCTGCTTTCATACATTTTCTTTTTATTTCTTTTACATCTTCATTTTGCTGAGCGGACATCAAGCCTTCTAGTAACATAGGTAAATTCACGCCTACTAATATTTCAAGATCATTTCTTTTTATCAACTGCTTGGTAACAAGAGCAAGCCGATTCGCAGGCGTTCCACCAAATAAATCTGTAAAGATCATTAGTTGGCGATTCTGGTTAATCGAATATTGTATTTTTGCATTTATTGCTTGTCCCAGCTCGTCAGGATTATCTCCGTGGTCAAAACTCAGAAAAGATACATTCGAAGTATCTCCTATAATCAACTTCGCGGAATCGATTATTCCAGAAGCAAGCGATCCGTGTGTTACGATCAAAAAATCGGTCATTTATCTTCTCCTTAGTTTTCTAATAAGTTCAATAAGCGTAATGACTCTTCTTCATTTTTTATTTGTCGATAAAATGCTACTGACTGTTTGATAAAGTCATTTTGTTCATCCAAATGTAATGTCTCAGATAATTCTTTCGATGGGTCGAAATTTTCGCCTTCATATTCAATCATTTCTAAATATGTTAACGCTGCTCCTGCAACCAATGCCATGATCTCAGTAGAATAATTGCGTTCTCTTAAAATTTGATAAGGCGCATAAATACGTTCGGTAGAACCTAATTTTCTTCTGGCAGCACGTCCATTTTTAATGACATAATCTAGGATGAATTGATCTTTAAATTTAGCTAACGCTTTTTGCGAAAATGCTTGTTGCTCCTCTAAAGGGATATTAAAGTAATCAGCTAACGCTGGATTCAATTCCTTCAATAAAAGTTCCATGATTTCTGAAATTTCCGGGTCATTTGCTGCTTCTGAATAAATGCGATATCCTTTCACATAACCTAAATAAGAGATCAGACCCGCTAAACAATTATAGGTATAGATTTTACGTTTCAAGAAATTCTCAAAGTCTGTAACAGGTACTGCCCCATCAAAATCCAATGCTCCTTTGAAACCCTCTGCATCATAAGGGAAGTAAGTTTCGTTTTGCGAAAGAATATCCAAACGTGTTTCATCTATATTGACGGTTGAGCAAAAAACAGCCGTTTGCGAAACAAGAAAGTCTTTATCCGTCGCCATATTTTTTTGTAAAGATCGTTTTAGAACACTTGCTGGATTAATACCATTTTCACAAGTCAATAATTGAGGGATTTCATTTTCTGTTAAGTGCTTTGTTAACGAAGTTGCAACTTCATGAAGATTTTCTTCTCCGACTGAAGTGATAACCAGATCAGCTTCTAACAAAAGTGGACGTAATTCGTCCGCCAAACTATAGGCATGAAAGTGGCTGATAAGAACTGGCGTACGATCTTTATGATAAAAATGAATAGCATAACCCCCATCTTCGTTCAAGTATTGGATTAACTGTTTATTTTTCTCTATGAACATAATTTGATATCCCTTCTCTTTTAAATAACGAGTCACATAACCACGGCCAGTTTGTCCTGCACCATAAACAACTGCTGTTTTAACCACTAATCTTCCTCCTTTATCCATTGACGTTCTTTTAATTCTGAGATGCCTTCTTTGATTAAATTCGCCAAGATACTATCTTTTGCAATCCCGCAAATTTCTTCTAATACAGTATCGACTCCTTGCGTCTCCCTAATTTTTTTCAACTCTTCTGCTGCGGGATCTTTTGAATAATCAAAATAAATAGCCGCTGCAGTAGCTAAAGAAATAGCTTTTGGTGTTATTCCCGCATCTAGTGCCATCTTAGCCGGGCCAATTAGACGATCATCTACTGCTAATTTTCGAAGTGGATCACGACCAATGCGAACGACCTCATCTACAATAGCGTAATCTTTATATTTCGCTTCCGCTACCCGAGAAAATTCTAATTGACTTTCCTGGCTTACGCCTAACGAATAAACCAATGCTTGATTAATTTCTTGGTATCCTGCTTCTAAAATAGGCTCGATTTCTGGGTCGTTTGCGGCGTCTGCTACATGGCTGATTCCTTTCAAATACCCTAAATAAGCAATTAATGCAACGCTTGTATTATTGGTATAAATTTTTTGAGCAAGCATTTCTCCAAAGTTGTCATTAAATTCAAAATAACGTAAATCCGGCTTTGAATGTTTTTGAATTCTTTTTCCATCAACTGGCAGTACCCAATAATCTTGAACCCAAGTGTCCAGTGGATTAGCAGTTTCTTTCCCTGGGGGTGCTGAAGTACCTGAGGCTCGAATGACTGCTTGAGTCACATCAACGTGATTTTGAAAAACTTCTTTTTCTTCATTTGTAAGTTGCGATTCAATTGCTTGCTGCAGATCATCTGCAGGAGTCATCCAGTTCTCACAAGTGATTAGAATAAAAGAAGGTATCTCCCCTTTTGCTAGAGCTTGTTGATAATTTTTACCAATGGTTGTTCCAAGGGAAGTCAAATTCTTACCACCAACTGCGGTAAAAATAATATCCGTTTGATTCAATTCAGTTGCCCAAGCTTTTGAATCATCAATATGAGAGCTATGATACCCATCAATGACTGTATTCTCTTCTGTATTTCCCAAGACATGCACCGTATAAGAGTTATACTGTTCGAACTCTTTCATTAGTTGCTTGTTTGTATCAAAAAAGTCTATTTCTACCTGGTTTCTTTTTAATAAAGAAGCCACAAAACCTCTTCCGATTCTTCCACCGCCTATAATTGTGGCACGCATATTTATTTCTCCTTTCGCACACTATAAAAATCCAATCAAAACGCCAATTATTGCAATCGCTATCAATATAAGTAAAATTTTGGTTGATCCCCAGTTTTTATTCACTAATAAATATAAAGTTAAAAATATAGCACCTAAAGGTAAAATTCCTTTAATGATGGTATCAAGAATTTCTTGAATAACAATTTGGTTTTCTCCAAAATTTAGTGTAAGCGAAGATGTAACATCTACTGTATTAGCAGCTAGTCCTCCGATTGTCACAGCTCCTACAGCAGTTGCCATTGTCATAAATTTCTCCAAAGCACCGCTTGCAAAGATTTCATTGATTCCTTCTTTTCCTTTTTTGTACATCCAGTGAAAAGAAAAGTAAGAAAAACCATAATTTAAAATTAAAGTAGCTAACATATAAAAAATTGGTCCTAAAAAGTTTCCCTCAGTACCTAGAGAAATAGCAATTGAGCCAATAATCGGAATCAAAGTGGCTTGTCGTAACGTATCTCCCACTCCAGCCATCGGACCCATCAAACCCGTTTTCATACCGGAAACATCTTCATTTTTTATCGGTACACCCGCAGCTTTTTCTTCTTCCATTGAAATAATGACCGATAACACTGGAGGCCCAGTTAACCAAGCTTCTGTATTATAAAATTGCATATGACGTTTCATCATTTCTTTTCTTTCTTCTTTAAACTCTTCATTTGAGGGATAAAGCCGTTCCATGATAGGAATCATCGTACCTGCCATTGCCGGTCCCATCATCCGTTCCCAACTATAGGTTGCTTGAGATAATGAAATCCAGTATAAATAAGCTTTATTTAAATCCCGTTTTGTTAAACGCCTTTCTTCAGGTAATTGATAAGATTCTTCCATGATTTAACCCTCCTGCTTTGCAAATTTTAGATCTGAATAGAAATAGGCAATAATCGTAGCAAATACCGCCAATAATAACATGGGTACATCTGCATAGACTACAATAAAGAATCCTGCTAAAAAGAATGGAATGATCCCTTTTCTGTTCATAATAACTTTTAAGGTCAACGCAATCCCTAGTGCAGGCAAAATACCACCAATTGCTTCCAATATTTCTGTTGGTTTTCCTTCTAATACGTTTAGGAACCATTGAACTGAATCGCCACCATAGTACACAACTAAAAATACCGGCACAGCACTAATTAAAAATGTTGATACTTGAGCAGGAACAAGGTGAATGAAAAAGACCTTACGATAGTTGCCTTCTTCTACTACTCTATCCATCCAATGAACAAAAAAAGAATTAATTGTCATCCGCACATTCCAGATAACGGTACCCAATAAGCCAAACGGAATAGCCAAAGAAAGGGCAACTCCTGGATCTGCATTTGTCATAATTGCTAACGACGTACCAATAATACCCGCAATACCTGGTTCACTAGAAACCGCACCACCTGGAGAAATAAAACCTATGAAAAAAGCATTTAATGTAGCACCAATAATCAACCCTTGTGTTGGTTCACCTAATATGATTCCCACGATGGTTCCAGCTACAATTGGCTGTCTCACAGAAACACTAGTCAAGCCAGTGAACCAAGGTGAATTGGCTACTGTCAAATAATATAGTAAACCAATAAGTATTGCTTGAATTATGGTTGTTTGCATATTTTATTCTCCTTTCAATACATTATTTAATCGAACTTTTGTATTATCTGGCGTCACTTGGAAAAAGACGTCTACTCCTAGATTCTTTAGTTGAATTAGGGCTTGTTTTTCTTCTTCACTTGCTGAAATATTTCTAAATAATGTTGTACGGTCCTCACTGGCGCCCATTCCGCCAATGCCTAACTTTTGAATATCAACGCCGTGTTCATGTAACTTTACAATCGTGATAGGCGTTTTTACGAGAATGAATAATTTTTTATCTTTTCCTTGATTTTCAATGTAGTCTTTGGCTTCATTTATAGACACTACTTTTAATGAAACTTTATTAGGCATCGCCGACTTCATTATCATTTGTAAAAAAGTGTCTTTTGCTACATTATCATCCACAATCAATACTTCACTCGCTTTTGTCACTTGTACCCAAGCAGTCATTACTTGTCCATGTACTAAACGATCATCTACTCTTGTATAAACAATATTTTCCATTCTTATCTCCTTCTAGTTAGCTATTTTAAAATGATTTTCACTTTTTTTGGTTCAGCTCATAACCCCCCTTTTTTTTCGTAACTTTTATAAATAAAAACCCAAATCCTTTCTAAACAAAAATGTAAAGAAAGAATTTGGGTTAAGCCCGCTAATTTAGTTACTCCCCGATATTCCATTATAAATCAGGCAAATATCTCACATCCCCTTTAGTTTACTTTCAATGGATGACTAGACCTCTGCCGCGCTTGTACTTAATTATATTTGTATTAAATCGGTTACATTTATAACTAAACTAAAATATACATTATTTAGCAATTAGCAAACATAGTCTTTGTTATTATTTTTTTAGTTATATCAATATTAATTTTATGCGTTTTTCGCATTAAAAAAGGCGACAACTCCTATGTAATATACAATAATCTTGAGGTGATCTGATGTATTATAGAATACGTAATTTACGGGATGATAAAGACCTTAGCCAAACAGATATGGCAAAAATTCTAAGTATTAGTCAAACAACTTATTCTCGCTATGAATCGGGGGTCTTAGACATCCCAACCGAGGCATTAATTAAGCTAGCCAAGTACCATAACACCAGCATTGATTATTTACTAAATCTCACAAACCAAAAGGCACCTTACCCGAGGACTTCAGACAAATAAAAATTAAGTACGTTTACATTCTATGCAATTAACGCATAAAAGTCAATATTTAAAATGCACGTATTTTAAATTATCAATTTTTATAATTTGATTGGAATTGAACTAAAGGATTTTATAATTAGTTTCTCCTCTTTTGTAAAAGATAGTATACTTGATCAACTCCCTCATTTTCATTATATTTTTTGAAATTATCTTTTTTATAAAAGAATAGCTTCCTCTATTTACGATTTAATACGCGACGGCGGTATAGTTATTATATCCTTATACTGAAAAGAAGATGGCTTTAGCTTTCGAATATGAAAGTTAAAGCCATCTTCTTGTTTTATATCAAGATAATGAAACAAAATAAACAGGTGCCAATAGGCTATCTCGGGTTTGTTCGTCTATTGTACTTCAGTATTCTTTAATTTATCTATCAAATCAGAATAATTCTCTTCTTTGTTGAATAAAGCAGACGTTCCAAGAATAAATCCTCTCACACCCAAAGTAGAAAGCTCGTGGACTTTTTCGGCTGAAATTGCACCATCGACCATGACTTCGAAATTAAATTGCGTAGTTAATTTTATAGCATCTTTTATTTTTTCATTAACAAACTCTAGATATTTTTGTCCAGCAAATCCTGGAACCACGGTCATAATTAGCAAATAATCACACAAAGGGAGTAGCTCTTTAATATAAGCAAGGGATGTTTCAGGATTCACGGCAACCCCGACCTTTTTCCCTTTATTTTTAATTTTATTTATTGTACTAATTGGAAACGGATCGGTTTCTGGATGAAAATAAATAATATCTGCACCTAAATCAGCAAATTGTTCAACATATTGGTTCGGATGGCTAATCATCAAGTGAACGTCAACTGGTTTATCTGTCAGTTTCTTGATCGCCTTCAGATCTTCGATACCTAAAGCAAAGTTTGGTACAAATACGCCGTCCATCACATCCACATGATAAACGTCAACATTTGCTTTGTTAAGATAAGTCATTTCCGATTCTAGCTTGGAAAAATCCGCACACATCATAGATGGACATAACAATATATCTTGCATTACACAGTCTCCTTTTCTCTTAAATGAAAATATCCAATAGAAAATATCGAAAATTTTTACATCGATTCCATAATTTCTTTTCTTGTCGGGATCGCTTCGTGGCCCCCATGACGCGCAACTTTTAACGCGGAAGCTTGCGTAGCCGTTTGGATGGCATTGACCAGATTATCTCTATCTCTTGAAAGTTCTGAAGCTAAAACTCCTGCGAATGTATCACCAGCTCCTACCGTATTGACTGCAGTCACTTTTTTCGCTTCAATGAAGGTACATTTATCTTTCGCAGATTCAAAAAGAACACTTCCTTGGCCACCTAATTTAACAATAACATTAGCTACACCTGTATCAGCGATGATCTTCGCTGCTTTTTTTGCATCTTCTACATTTTCAATCGCAATTCCAGTGATTCTTTCTGCTTCTTGTTTATTGGGCGTTACCAAATCCGTATAACTTAAGGATTCTTCAAAATAGCATCCTTCAGGCGCTGGATCTAAAATAATATACATGCCTTTTTCTTTCGCACATTTTAAGGCGGCTATTACAGATTCTTGACTTGTTTCTAATTGGAGTAAGAAGACTTTTGCTTCTAAGTTCTCAAAGGCCTTTTCAATTTCAGCTGCTGTCAAGGCCATATTGGCTCCAAGGACCCCCATAAAGGTATTTTCTCCGACTTTATCTACAATTCCTACCGCAGTTCCTGTAGGAGCATCAGTTTTACGAATGATCGCTTTCGTTTCTACTCCTTTTTCGTTTAACATATCAATTATTTGCTTGCCAAAGTCATCGGCTCCAACAGCTCCTAAAAAGGCGTGTTTCACATCTTGTTTGGAAATTGTGACTGCCTGATTTGATCCTTTTCCACCGGCTAAAACTTCTAATTTTTTGGCAACTACATTTTCACTATATTTTGGAAAGTCATCTACATGGACCAACATATCCATATTAATACTCCCCATAACAACAACATCTAAACCCATAATTACTTGCCTCCTTGTAAATTTAAGTTGTCTCTCTTAAAACTAATCTTGGCGGAAAAACTAATTTTTGTGGTTGCTTTTCCTTTTGTTTTATGTTGAATAATTCTTTAATGATCGCAGCACTGATTTTTTCTTTTTCTTGTGACATAGTAGTAAGTCTTGGTTCAATAAAATTATCCAAAGTTAAATCATCATTTCCAATAATTTTTATTTTCTTAGGTACAGCTTTATTATTATCTTTGCAAGCTCTCAATGCACCAATAGCCATTAAATCATTGGATGCAAATATACCATCGAAATGCTGTTTTTGATGAAACAAATCGTCAATGATTTCATAACCTTTTTGCAAAGTATAATCCCCATTGAGGACTTGACTAAATGATAAGTTATGACTTGTCAATGCCATTAAATACCCTTTTTCACGTTCAACAGATAAAGCATCTTCCTGGGGACCTGAAAGAAAAACAATTTTTTCTGCTCCGCGTTCAATTAAATGGTGTGTAGCCATATATGCCCCGTTTAACTGATCAATATTGATTGCAGAGTA
Source organism: Tetragenococcus solitarius NBRC 100494 (assembly GCF_001544195.1). GTDB lineage: Bacteria > Bacillota > Bacilli > Lactobacillales > Enterococcaceae > Tetragenococcus > Tetragenococcus solitarius. Next base: position 990 of record NZ_BCPY01000021.1, on the reverse strand, counting down.
AGGATGATGAAAGTAAGAACGATCAATCGTGATCGTCCGCACACCTCGTTTTTCCAATGTTTCCAAGTCGTTAATTGTTACCTGCAATGTACAAATAATCGCCCCTAAACAATAATTATCGGCGATGGTATCCAAAAAATATTCCACTTTTTCTCTACTATCATTTGTATCACACAGAAAAACTTGTAGTCCAAATTTCTCTGCTTCCGTTTCAATTGCCGTAACTAGTTCACCAAAAAAGGGATTCTTTAAATTTGGAACCATTACTGCGATTAAATTAGTTGCTCTGCGTTTTAATGATTGTGCCATTTTATTTGGTTGATAATTCAATTCTTCTACTAATTTTAGAACACGTTCAATGGTTTCAGGCTTTGCTTCGCCTTTACCATTAATAATTCTCGACACTGTGGCAGTCGAGACACCAGCCATTTTTGCTATATCTTTTATGGTTGTCATTTAAACTCCTCCGTAAACGATTACAAGTAAATTTTACTTGTTTTAAAAGGAAAGTCAAGTGATTTTTTCAAAGTAATTAATTACTTTGAAAACGCTATTTCAATTAAAAATACTTCATGCTAAAATAAATTCACTCTAAATGTAAACGATTACGAAAACGATTTTATAATTGGAGGTAAAATTCATGATTGAAACATTAGAAAAAGGCTTCAATTTTTTTATTGATTTAGGCGGCCCTGCTATGATGTTCATTGTACTAACGATTCTTGCTCTATTTTTTAAAGTTCCGTTAGGAAAATCCATCGAAGGTGGTTTAAGAATGGCCATTGCTTTGACAGGAATGAGTGCTGTTATTTCATTATTGACAGAAGCTTTTGGCCCAGCTTTAAATAATTTTGTTGAATCAACCGGTATTACTTTATCAATTACTGATCTAGGTTGGGCACCACTTGCTCTTATTACATGGGGATCGATTTATACCTTGTATTTTGCTTTTATATGTATCATCTTAAACATTGTGATGTTCCAAAATTT
>NZ_BCPY01000020.1 GCF_001544195.1 Tetragenococcus solitarius NBRC 100494 | reverse complement strand
ATGTACAGTTGCTTTTTATTATCTTAAATTATAAATCAGCGAAGCTACTTTCGTAAAAAATTTTTCCTACACAATACCCAATAAATCCAGTAGTGAACTTATCTGACAATCAGCACTACTTTGGTCTACTTCATAGAGTTGTTTCAATGCTACCGTATAAAGACCTGCGGCTTTTGCAGACGCAATACCGATAAAAGAGTCTTCTACAGCGATTGCATTACCACCCAACTTTTTAGCGCTTATCTGATAAATTTCCGGGTGGGGCTTGCTTTCTTGCAACTCTTCCCCACTAATTAAATAGTTGATAAAAGAAACCAACCCGCATTGCTCTACCATCTCTTCAATGTTTTCTCTTTTAGAGGAAGAAGCAATGGCAATTTTTTTCCTTCTTGCTTTTAACTCTCGCATGACCTGTTGAACTTCTGGTTTTAAAAATTGTCGAAAATCAATGGGATTCTTTTGTTGAAATTGTTCATAATCTTTTTTTAACTCCCAACGTAATGACTCATCTTCCACTAATTGTTGCCAGGTAGCTTCTTCTGTCTTTCCTATATAGTCACCTAAATCTCGAGAACCTGGTTTTAATCCAATTGAATCAAAATATTCCATACGTCGTTCAAAATAAAATTGCTCACTATCAATCAGTACCCCGTCCATATCAAAAATAACGCTCGTATACATCGTTTCTCCTTATCTTTAACTAAATATAATATCATTTATCAAACGCAATTCTAAGCTTGATACTTTAATCGTATACTTTTCTTCGATGTTTTGTAAACTGCGATGAATTTTTTCCATCATTACACGATTTTCTTTTACATATTCGTCAATATCTTCTTGTTTATCCACTTCTTCTTTGCGCAAAATTCGTTCAATCATACAACTAATATGCAGAAAAAGAAGGTACTTCTTATTGGCATCAAATGTTATCTCTAGTACGCGTTCTATTTCATTAATTGTTTCGCTCACCAAATAAAGTACTCGATCTGCATCTAAAATCGTTAAATTTTCTACCATTTTTTTCAAAGAAAAATTGAAAATAAGCTCTTGTTTTAAGCCTTGATCATCTACCCTAAAATGTTGTGCGATATTTTGCACAAATTCATCGATTAATTCACCATTGACTAGTTTATCTAAACCAAAATATGGCACATTTTCTATTTCCGGATTTTCTGTTCCAACAATTGCTAAAACATTATATATATGAAACGGCAGTTCCCGACGTTTATTTTCTTTTAACTTTTGATAATCATAGGGTAAAACAGTCAAAGTTTCACCTGTTTTGCCTAAACTTTTTTGCAAAATTTCTTTAATTTGGACTGCACTTCCCATTCCTGTATAACAACAGGTAATAATGGCTTTCTTTTTATCTGCTTTTGGCATGGCGAGTTGCTTTTTTATCGGCAATGTCTCATTAATTTGTTCAGAGATTTCAAAAATCGTTTGGCTATTATTAATAAGGTTGCCGACTTCCAACAGTAATGGAGCATTAAAGGAGTCAATAACAAGTAAGGGTGTTGAGATTTTTGATGCTAGCTTTTCAGTGATAAGGTTTAAAGAACCCATATCAATCAGCACGATAAGTCCTTTTTCAACCGGATAATTTTCAATATATTGAAACACTTTCTTTTCTACTTCATCTACCGTAATACCTAGTGGCATATCATAAGCGTGAAAAATATTTTTTTGTAACATCCGATTGGCAACATTGGCCATACTGCTTGCAGTCGAATACCCATGAGCTAACACAATAGCTTTGGTACTGGTATCTGTCATTGTTAGATTCATACTGTGTAAATATAAAGCAATAAATACAATGTCCTCGTCCAGTACTTCACTATCCAGATGTAGCGACAATGAATTTAAAAAACGTTTAGCTAACCATACTTCATCTCTCATCTGCTCTTCTAAAAAATGTAGAAGAGAATTCTTTAACGTTATCCAATCTGTATGTTCGAGTAAAAAATCTTGATTTTCTTTTACATATAAATAATTAGCAATAGAAAGGATTTTATTTCCATCTTGGTCAAAACCATAGTTTTCATTCATAAATTGAAAAGAAGAACGTATATTATAAGTAATAAACGAGAAAAAGGAAGTCTCTTTGTCTTCAGGTGTAAAAAATACGAATTCATCCATTAATAATACAACGTTTTCCGTAGCAAAAGAGATCAACTGTCCAGGCGTTAACACCCCATCTTCAACCTTTTTATAATCATCTAACAAACGAGTAAAAAAAGTCTTCAAGCGTTTTCTTTCTGAAGTTTCTAAATCAGGTTGTATTTCCGTGTTGGGCAAATAAACCCGTTCATCCATAAGACGCTGGCTAGTAACTTTAGCAGAAGAAAATGGTTGTAACAAATTTTCTATAGGAATGTCCAATAACTTGACGTTAATTCTTTGGTTGTCATGTTGCTTAGCATAAGCATTTCCGCAGGCAAATTTAATTAAGTTCTTGATTTTTCCCACATTGCCCTCTAAATCGGCGTCAAGCAAAAAATGAATCACTTTACTCGATACAGAAAGTTCTTTTTGTAAAATGTTGCTTTCCTGAATAAAAAACTGATCGATCAACTGTAATCTTTCAGGTTGTGGACGTTCGTGAAAACTCGGCAAACTAACGACCACAGGTAAACGGCGTAAAAAAGTCGGTAAAAAAGCCGATTCGATGTCTTCAGTAGTAGCAAAAATTAACCGGATATCAGCTTTCTTCCTAACACTATCATTACCGATAGGAGAATACTCCCCAGTATCCATAAAAGTAAATAATTTTTCCTGTCCTTCTTCTGATAAACGGTGCACTTCATCTAAAAACAACACTCCTCCATCAGCTGCATCTAATAAACCTTCTTTATCCGTATCTGCTCCAGTAAAAGCGCCTTTTGCATAGCCAAAAAGTACACTAGACAATAATTCTGGATTATTAAAATATTGGGCACAATTATGAGAAATGTAAGGCGCAGAAAAAGTTATAATTTGCTTTTCTACCATATATTCATAAATTTTTTCAGCTAAAAAAGTTTTCCCCGAACCGCTAGCACCCAGCAGCATAACAGGCAAGCCACCATTAGGATACATAGCCGCAGTTTTTACTTGGTTAATTTTTTCCTTTAAACTGCCAAAAGCTCCTATAATAGTTCCCAAAGGATCTTTTTCTTTATTCTTTGTTGGAGCTTCAGAAAATAATTCTTCGAAAGAGTCGTATTCTAAGTGATTGGCTTCAAAAAATGTTTCCGCAAAAGCTTGCTTATGTAAAAAAGAAACGGGGTATGTTTTAACTTTTAATAATTTCTGTTTTCGAAATGCTTCGTTCAAGTAGCTGCTTACCGTACTACGGTTTAAGCCAACTTGTTGAGAAATAGAACTTGCCGAAAAACTCGTTTTAGCCGTCTGACTGTAATCTTTTGTTAACTTATATAAATAATTTTCAATATCTTTTCTCATTTTTCACAGCTCCTTAGACGCCTTGCCATCACTTCTATGTTTTGGGTATGAAAAAATAAAAATGCTAATTAGTCAATAGGCTGAGGCAAAATGCCTCAGCCTAAAAGTTTCTTAGTACTCTAGTTTCCACATATAACGACGCTTTGTCAATGGGTGTTGTCTTGCTTTTGAAAGTTCTTCAGCATACACTCGAAAGACAGCTGTAATCACAAACGGATTAAAGTAATCAATGACGGATTTATCAATCACAGAAGACAATCCATAATCCAGCGCATCCACAACCGCAGCTTTAGCATCAAAACGCTCTAAGAATGTTAAGGCACGTGCATCCATCGCTCTTGTTGTGCCATCATTCATTAGAAGTACAAATGGTACATCTTTATCAGTAATTTCAAATGGACCGTGGAAAAATTCACCTGTATGGAAAGTCCCTGAGTTAATCCATTGCATTTCCATCATCAAACAAACGGAAGTAGAATAAGCGACTTCATGCGTTGCCCCGCTACTCATCACATAAATGACTTTTTCATCTTTAAAGTGTTCCGCAAATGATTTCGCGTCTTTTTTTGCATCTAAAGCGGATTGTTGCGCCAGGTCATAAATCTTATCAAAACCACTTTGCATTTCCTCATAATGAGCATAGCCTTCAATCTGATTTAACAACTCTACAGCTAATTGTAAAGCATAGCCCGTTTTTTCTAATTTAGCGGCATAATTTTCAGCAAAGCCATGTAAGATAACATAGTCTGCATCTTTGGTTAAAGGAGAACCTTCACTACGGGTTAAGCTAATCACATGAGCACCCTTTTCTTTAGCTACCGTATTTGCTTCGACGGTTTCGGGAGTAGTCCCCCCTAATGAAGCTGTAATTACTACTGTATTTTCATTTACTAAAGCAGGTGTTGCATAATTAAATTCGTTAGAAGTATAGTGACTTACACTTAATGTTTTTGCGTTTTGGTCTAAGAAATATTTTGCTGGATAAAGATCTGCTTTTGAAGCACCACAACCTACAAACACCACATGGGCGATTTCATTTTTTCCTAAGATTTCTTTGATAATACTTTTTGGATTCATTTAAGAATACCTCCTAAAAAATTTTTTTATATTAAACCAAAATGGTTTATTATAGCGAGTTAATTTAAAATACCTAATACACTAAATACCACGCCTCCAACAATACAAATTGTCAATAACCAGCCAGTTGAAACTTTTTTCTTAATCAACCAGTACATAATAAAAGTAGCTGCTAAAGAGAGCATTTGTGGTAAAATATCGTCTAAAACATCTTGCAACACAAACGTTTCACCAAAGTGAATAGGGGTTTCAAGCCCGATCATACTAGCAATCATCGAACCGATGACCATCAGACCCACAATCGAACAGACATACATCACTCGATCCATCAGACCTTCTTCATAAAGTTTGGTTAAATATTTGTTCCCCATCGTATAACCTAACTTTCCTCCATAATAGGTAACTACAAAAGAAGGGACGAACGAAATAACCATTGCTAAAATAGGTCCTAATATGTTCCCTTGTCTAGCTAAATTAATTCCTAAACCGAAAGCCAAGACACGAATCGTTCCTTGAAAGAATGAATCGCCAATTCCAGACAAGGGTCCCATCAAACTCGTTTTCACAGCATTGATGGTTTCAGGATTAAAGTTCTCACGGTCTTCATAGTATTGCTCTTCCATCGAAGCACTCAACCCTAGAACGAATGCACTTGTTTGCGGCGTACAGTTGTAATAAATCATATGACGTTGGTAAGCTTCTTTTTTCAATTGCCCATCTTCGCTGTTTTTATAAATATTATCCAAAACTGGTGCTATTCCATACATAAACCCCATATTCATCTGTCGCTCATAGTTCCAAGAAGCCTGGATTGCCCAAGAGCGCCAGAAGAACTGCCAATATTTCCAACTATTTGGATCTTTTTCTTTCGCCATTAGAATCTCCCTCCAATTTATAAGTCATCTTCAAGTGGGTCTACTTCAGCAGAACCACCGCCACCATTGCCGCTGTATTTTACTTCATACATTACAAATGCAACAATACATGCGAAAAAGGCTACGCCTGTAATACTCAAACCAGAATATGCTGTAATCAAAAAGCCTAACAGTAAATAAGGAACCAGACGATTGGTCAACATAGTATTAAGCAAAAGAGCAAACCCGAAAGCAGGCAAGATCTTACTTGCTACATTTAGACCGTCGGTTAGCCAAGTCGGGATCATATCAACTAATTGTTTAACTAGATCTGTACCAAAATAGATCGCAAGGAAAATCGGAACAAAATAAGACAGACTATATAAAATTGAGCCATAAATAATATGAATTCGTTTTGCTGCATCAAATTTTCCTTCTTCAATTAAGGTATCTGCTCGGTGAGAAAAATTAGATAACACTGTCCGCATAACAATAGCAAGCATTTGTCCTAAAACCGAGATAGGAATAGCAATAGTCAAAGCAGTTTCTGCATTCGCATTTGAAAAAATTGCAAACGCTGTGGCAATAATTGAAGCCATATTCATATCTGGAGGCGCGGCTGCACCAATATTAACAATTCCCAAAGACATCAATTCAAGCGAGGCCCCAACCATAAGTCCTGTTTGTAAATCGCCCAAAACAATTCCTACTAACGTACTCACGATGAGTGGACGTTCGAAATTCAGACGACCTAATAATCGAGAATCAAGAATACAGAAAACACCGATAATTCCTAATAAAATCGATTGAACCAACATAAAAATTCCTCCTTTTCTAGTCGTTATAATTTATTATTCAAATCTTCTTTTTTAGACGTTGGCACCTGTTGCATATACAAATGAATACCTAAGTCTCTTAATTTTTTGGAATCCTCTACTTCAGCAGGCGTTAAATGAATCGCGTTACTGTACTGTTTGGCATCCTCTTTTTTCGGAATACCCCCATAATTAATTTCTTTAATTTTAGGGTAAGCCTCACAGAACTTTAATGTTTCCTCCGTGTTCCCAAAAATTAGCATGATAGAATCATTTAATCCTTCAATTTTTTCCATTTTTTTAATCGTTTCATCTACAGTAAAAATATTAAGCTTCATTCCCGAAGGTTTTGACAGATTTAAGGACATCTTTTTAAAATCATCTGTCGCGGCTGCATCATTAACAACAATAGTGCGCGTAATACCCAAAGCTTTACTCCAAGCGAAAACCACCTGTCCATGTAACAAACGATAATCAATACGTACTAATTTAATCATAAGTCGTCCCCTTCCTTATTCATTTCTTTTGCAAGAAATGCATTACAATTAATAATTCCTTGCTGGCTTTCTTGAATAATTCTATCTAATTCGCTTTCGTTTATTTTGTCCGCTTGAGTGGCAATTCCTACAACTAACCCTAAGTTCATTCCTGCAATTAACGTAATATTGGGTTGGTTGAGTAGTGTAAGAACCTCGTTGTTTACACTGCCACCAAAAATATCAGTTAATATGTAGATCTCATCGCTTTTATTAAACGTTTTTATTTTTTCATTTATACGATATAACAATGCATTTTCATCATCTCGATAACTAGAAAAAGCATAAATATTATCTAATTCCCCAATTAGCATGCTGACAGTTTGTAGCATTCCTTTAGCAAGATCACCATGACTTACTAGTAAGATTTGGTTCATCGTAACCCTCCTTTTTGCGTCTTTGTAAATATAGAAGCAAATTACGTGCCAAAAAAATATAATCCTTTAGAATCAAGAATAAGACATTGTTTTCTGAATATTCTCAACAGTATTTTTATTCCTTCAACAGTGTGAGTTAAATAGTGTTGGAAATAAAAAAAGACCTTATCTGTAAAGTAAGTAATTTTCTACTTGCTTTACGGATAAGTTTCATTACAATAATCTAACGTTATAAAACACCAATCATACTTAATACCATGCCAACAACAATAGCCCCTAAAAGAAGCCAGTTAGTACTAAGTTTTTTCTTTATAAGACTATACATTATCAAAGTAACAATTAAAGGCAACATACCTGGGAGAATAGAGTCCAGCATATCTTGCAGAACTAATTCTGTTCCACCTGTGGTAAATTTTATGGGTGTTTCAATAGGAACCATACTGGCCACCATGCCCCCAACTACAGATAAACCAATAATTGAAGCAAATTGCATTACTCGATCCATTAATCCTTCTTGATACAATTTAGCAAGATATTTATCGCCTGAACGGTAACCCAACATCGTCCCATAATACGCTGTTAATAATGAAGGAATTGCAAACAAAGCAACTGCCAAAATAGGGCCTAAGATGCTTCCTTGCTTAGCAAAAGATAAACCGATCCCAAATGTGATAATACGTAAAGTACCTTGAAAAAAAGAATCACCAATCCCAGCAAAGGGTCCCATTAAACTTGCCTTAATCATAGATATGGATTCAACATTAAAATCTCCAGTGTTACTATTGGCGTTTTGTTCTTCCATTGAAGCTGCTAAACCCATAATAAAAGTTGTCATCTGAGGCGTACAATTAAAAAATTCCATATGACGTTCGTAAGCTTCTTTTTTTCTTTCTTCATTATCCGCATAAACTTTATCAAGAATCGGCGTCATGCCATACATAAACCCCATATGCATTTGTCGTTCATAATTCCAAGAACACATAATCGTCATCGAACGCAAGAACACTTTTGTCAAATCTTTCTTCGTAATTTGTTTATTTTGTTTTACAGTTTCCATCTATACGGACGCCTCCTTTTTAAAGTTCATCTGGTCAACAATAAAAGCCAAAAAGGCGCTAAAAATTGTCACTCCAATTAAATCAAGCCCTGAATAAGCCACAATGAAAAAGCCGAAAAGAAAATATGGAACTAACTTTTTACTTAACATAGTACTTAATAACATCGCAAAACCTAGTGCAGACAGCATATTACCAGCTACAGTAAGCCCATCTGTAATTATTTGAGGAATCATATCCACCAAGTCTTTGACAACCCCTGCTCCAAAATAAACAGTTAAGAAAATGGGAATAAAATAAATAATCGCATTAAAAATAAATGACCAATAGATATGAATAATTTCAGCTGTACGAAAGTTTCCTTTTTCAATGGATGTGTCAGCCACATGTGCGAACTGGGCAATAACCATACGCATTATAATACTCATAAACTCTCCTGCAACGGCTACTGGAATCGCAATCGTAAGTGCTGTTTCAGTAGAACTTCCTGATAAGATAGCAAATGCCGTAGCAATAATACTTCCTAGTTGCATATTTGGTGGTCCTGCTGCACCAATAGAAACCATTCCCATTGATATTAATTCAAGTGAAGCTCCTAAAGTAATACCAGTTTTCAAATCACCTAAGGCTAAACCAGCCAATGTGCTTAAGATTAAGGGTCTTCCAATATTTTGTCTTCCTATTAAACGAGAATCAACAACTGCTAAAACACCAACTAAACCCAGCAATATTGCTTTAACAAGCATACAAACCCCTCCTTAATTACCAAAATTAACATGCTCAATTGCTGATGAAGGAACTTGCTGAACAAAAATTTCTATTCCTTTATCAATCAGTTTATGAGTAGCCTCTAGTTCATTTTCATTTAAATACACAGCTTTACCATAAGGTTTTGAGTCTGCTTTTTTCGCTACCCCACCAAAATTTATTTCTCGAATTTCTTCAAGAACATCGGTTAACTCCAATGCTTCCTGTGGTCCTTTAACCAAAATCATATATAGGTCGTCCTTTTCCTTTTCTACAATCGACGCCACTTCACCAATTGGTACAACATCCAATTTAGCTTCAGCTGGTTTTGCAATTGAAAGCGCCATTTTGTTCATAGGATCGTTAGGAACTTTGTTATCTGCTACAATAATATGATTAACTCCTAACTGCTTGGTCCAAGAAAAAATTACCTGTCCATGTAATAACCGATGGTCCACCCTCACTAATTTAATCATTGACCGTTCCTCCTCTCAATAACTCGTTAACATAAATAATACTCTCTTGTGAATTTTTGATTACCTCTTTAAACTGAATATCTTTTAGTTGTTCCCCCGCTTCTTGTTTCATCAGTACCTCCAGTAAAAGTGGCAAATTAATGCCTGAAACAATTTCAATGGCCGCTTTTTTCATGTACTTGATTGCTATATTAGCAGGGGTACCACCTACTAGATCAGTAAGAATTAAAAGAGGTTGTGTAGGATGCACGTCGATCATTTCTACTAAACTTTTTTCAAAATCTTCTGTAGACATGTTTTCCTTAAATGTGAGCAATTCAACATTTTCACACTTACTGTTTAAAATTAAAGCTGCCGCATCTAAATACCCATTACATAAAGAACTATGCGTAGTTATTATTATTCTAAACTGTGCCTTTGTCATCGTGCACAACCTCCTCTGATCAAAATAATTTTAGTATTCCATCTGCCACATATATCGACGTACGTCCAATGAATGGCCTCTTTCAAAAGCGATAGATTCAACCATTTGACGAATAACAACTCCAGAAAGAATCGCTGCAATATACTCTCTAGCTTCTTCTTCTACAGAAGTAAGATCAAAATCTGCTTGATCTAATACAACAAATCGATCACTAAATTTAGCTGTAAATTTCTCTACCCGCTCATCTAAATAACGAGTACTTCCTATACTCTTAATTAAAATAAATGGCACATCAAAATCTACAATTTCAAAAGGACCATGAAAAAACTCACCAGAATGAATAGAATTAGAATGGAGCCACTGCATTTCCATAAACCAACATGCGGCCGTAGAATAAACCTCTCCATAGTTAATACCACTGCCAATCGTGTAAATAATGTTGTCTCGTTTACTGTCTTTTCCCCATTGTTTAGTGAATTCAGCATTTTCTTTTTTTGTTTTTATTGTCAACTCATTTAACTTACTTAAAGCTTTGAGACAAATTTCCCATTTTTCTGAGCCATCTAAAGTAGATAAAAGTTTAAATACAAGTCCATACAGAATGGCTTTATTTAAATCACTCGCATCTGCTTCTTTCCCCCAATCATAATGAATTGGGTATTCAGCAGCTTGACAGAGTGGTGAAGCAATCTCATTTGATAAAGCAACAACAATAGCACCTTTTTCCCTAGCTTTTTTTGCAGCATTAACCGTTTCTGGGGTATTTCCGGAGTGTGAACAAGTTATAACCAATGCATGATCATTAACCTCTTTGGGCGTATCATAAACAAACTCATTAGCTGTATAAACATGGGCAGGAATGCTAGTTTCTTTGTCTATAATATATTGTCCTGCCATTAATACTGCTTGAGAGCCACCACATGCAGTAAAATAAACATGGGTAATTGACTTTCCTTGTAGCCCCTCGATTACTTTATTAATTTGTTCTTGATGTTCCGTTCTCATTTTATCCCTCTCCCAAATTAGTATTATAAAATTATATAAATTTATAATACTAATTATAATGATTTCAAAACTTTTTGCAATAGTTTTAATTAAAAAAATTTTCTGAAACTTTTCTATATAAAATAACGATATACAATAGTCATGTTTAGTTATAGTACTATGTTATAATTAAATAGAATTAGATAAAAATTGATAAGGAGAAAAAAATAATGGATTCAAAAAGTAATCGAGCACTTTATCTTCAAGTAGAAGCAGATATCAGAAACGATATTATGCAAAAAAAATATCTTCCAGGAGAAAAACTACCCACCGAAACTGAAATGTGTAAAATTTATAATGTTAGTAAAATTACGATACGAAAAGCATTTGAATTGTTGACTAAAAATGGTTTGGTAGAACGCTCACGAGGTAGGGGGACATTTGTAAAATTAAACAAGGAGAAAGTATCTTTAGGTGCTACACAAGGTTTTAACCAATTTTTAGAAAAAACTGGGCATTCAATAAAAAATAATATTCTTTCGACAAAATTAACTAAAGCAGACCCTTTTTTGGCTGAAAAATTACAAATTCAACTTGAGGCGCCGGTCATAAATATTCAACGATTAATGTGGGATGACGAAGTTCCTATTGCTACAGATAGTTTCTTTGCAGCAGCTGAAAATTACCCTGGTCTTTTAGATGAAATCAACAGCTTTGGTTCTTTATACGATTTATTAGAAAAGAAATATAAAGTAACAGCATATCGTTCAAAGATAGAATTTAGTGGTATCATTGCTAAACCAGAATTAGCTGATCTCTTGCATTGCTATACTGGTGATCCTTTGTTTGTCCTTGATAAATTAAGTTATACTAAGAATGATGAAGTTATACATTTTTCAACTTCAACAATTCGCTGTGATCGTGTTAATTATGTTATTAATGTTTCTGGACAAGGAAAAATTAATGGTATTGAGCTGGGATAGAAATTTCTGTGGTCTTCTTTCTTTTTAAGTGATATGCGACTCCCACAAGTATATAGTCAATGTAGTATGTAGATATTGCTGTAAATTTCTTTATTAAAAGCCCTCTTATAGTATAATAGAATTTTTGTTATTTCTATTGATTACTATAAGAGAGCATATTAATAAAATATAGTTTGAATATTTTAGCTTGTCTTATCCATTAATAATTCCCTTTCTAGGAGTGACATCAAAAAAGTCACATACCTCTATTAATTGTTTATCTGTAATTCCAGTAGTTATTCTTTTGTCAAACGTATTCATATATATTTTAGCTGCTTTGTTGACTGTTTCAATTAAACCAAATGCATCATTTAAACTACTTCCAGTTGCTAAAATACCATGATGAGCCCAAATAACAATTCGACAATTTGTTAATTTTTTGGCAGTAGCTTTTCCAATCTCTTCATTACCACAAACCATCCAAGGCAATACTCCCACGCCGTCAGGAAATACAATAATGCATTCTGTAATCATTCCCCATAAAGAACGGGTCAGCGTCTTATCATCTAATTCATGGACAAAAGTCATCTCAGAAATTTCTGTAGCATGATTATGCACCACAACTCTATGTGTTGGATCTACTTCTAAACGCGAACTGTGAGAAAGTATGTGCATGTAGATCTCACTAGTTGGTTTATTATTATTTTCAAATCCTGCTACTATCGTATATCCCTCTTGTTCGATTCTAATAACCCCAACTGTTGTTTCAATAGAATTTTTTACCAAGCGAAAATTACTACCCGAAGCTGTAATAATTAAGTAGTGACCAACTAAATTATTGGGAATATTTTCTAATTTTATAAATCTTGGAGTTTGGTCACAATAGATCACTTTTGTTTCTTCAGGAGATAAAAGATAGCTAATATTTCCACCATTTTTTTCATCCCATCCCATTTGCCACATCGTATAGGTCAAGTTAGCTAGCTCTTTGACAGCAGTTAATTCTGTATACTTTATCATTTTTTTAATTTCCTTCTTTCTTTTCTGACATAGTCCTTACGTTTTTTATCCCATTTTTCATCAAAACTTTTAAATAACAAATCATAAGCAAATATTCTTACCATTAGAATTAAACCTAATGCCATTAAACTTAAAACCCAATTTTTATAGATAAATCCACATAAAAGCAGCACGGCATCTAATAAAACAAGTATTGTCCAGCAAATTTTTCCTTTTTTCATATTACTCATTTTCTAATGATTGGTTATATTTTTTCTTACTCGTATACATCCAATAAAATAAACCTAACCAAATAATTAATAAAATAACGCTTAAGATATTTCCTGAAAAACCTGTCGCAAATAGATAACGAATGTCTGGGCCTTCAAAAGTACTCCATGACAGTAACTTTCCTTCTGGTACGTTTGCCGCGCCAGTTTCATTTGCTAAACGAGTTACATATTGAGCAAAATAAGTGGCACCATATAAGAAGAAGGGAGCAGAGATAACGCCGTGAAATATCATTCTTCCTAGGTTGGCATTAGTCATTAGTAATGCCCCGACCACAAATGAAAGGTTAATTATTCCCGCAAAGGGTAGTACAATATTTCCTGGCAAAACAATCGCTAAAACTAGTAATACTGGAATAGTTATAATGACTGCTACCCATAGTTCATTACGTCCTGCTAATATAGGCCAATCTAAACCAATGAAGACTTCTTTTCCTTCAAAACGTTTTTTCATAAAGTCTGAAATAGCTTCTGAAATTGGAGATAATGCTTGAGAAAAAAGTTTAGAAACCATTGGAAATAGGGTTAAAGCAGTAGCCGCCTGAACCGCTAATTGTAGAGAACCTGCGATACCGTAACCAGAAGCCAATCCTAATAACAAACCGATAATACCGCCCATTACTGAATTTTCACCAAAAATTCCAATTTTTTCTTTTAAAGCATCCGCATCCATAGGACGGTTAAAAAAGGGGATCTTTTTTAATAATTCATCAATAGGAAAAAGCAAAGTACATATTAAAGTAATAAAATGTGGTACGGTAACGCCAGGTATACCCGTCAATCTTTCAACTTCTGGCCCCCATATATCACCTGCTTTTAATTCCAAAATAATTTGAATGGAAGCAGCCACAAAACCCCAAAGTGTACTTCCAGTAATATAAGAAACCATAACAGCTGTAAAAATTTTGTTCCAAACGTTCCACATATCAACATTTAATGTTTTCGTACGATTTAAAATTAAAAGTACAATGTTAACGCCAATTGTCAGCGGAAACATTAAAAATGCATAAGGCCAGGCCCAAGAAATCGCCGCCATTCCTGGCCAACCGCCATCAACCGCTGGCAAGTTAACCCCAGTACTTTTAGCTAAACTTGCTGCAGCATCGCCCATAGACCCCATCATATAATCAATAAGAATTGACATTCCAGTAAATGCGATACCTAGAGTCAACGCAGAAGTAAAAGCTTCGGAAAATTTCATTTTCATACAAAGACCTATAATTAACATTAAAGCTGGTACAAAAACAGCTGCTCCTAAATCATTTAATATATAATTAACAACAGTCTGAAGTACATCCATAATTATTCCTCCTCAAGTAGATCAATAATTTTTTGTAATTCTTCTTCCTGCCCCATGCCTGTTAAGAAAGCTACACCGTTAAATACAGGAATGTTAAATTCTTCTTTTGATTTAACGATAGATACATATGCATCAGCGTTTTTTACATGATGTTTTAATGATTTAATATCTACTGCTTCAACATCAGCAGGTACTTTCCTTTCTTTTAATAATTTTGCAAGTTTTGAAGCGACCGTCTGTGAAGTGGCAACTCCTGAACCACAAGCTACAATAATTTTTTTCATAATAATTTCCTCCCAATTTATAAATTATTTTTTATCAATTCTGTAATTTCCTCGGCTGATACCGCACCTTTATATTGTTCAACAAATTCATTTCTAGTAAAACATTGCATTAAATTCGATAATAAACCTACTTGCTTTTTAGGTTCATTAATCCCTAAAACTAAAATGTCTTTTACTGGCACAATAACATCATCAGTGCCCATTTGGTAAAACTCTACCGATTTTATTAAACGATAAATAGCAACAAAAGGTTGCCTAATATGAATAACATCGGTGTGCGGGATAGCAATAGCAAAGTGGTCTAATTGTAAACCTGTAGGATAGGTACTTTCCCTTTCAAGAATCGCCTTTTCAAATGTCTTTTCAACATAACCTTTAGTATACAAATCATTTGAAATAGTATGAAAAAAATCTTGTTGGTTATCTACCGCTAAATTGAGGCTAACTAACTCGTTTTTAAAGTTCTCCTTATAACTCATCTACTTTCAACTCCGTTACTCAGTATTCTGACTAAATGCAATAAAAGATAAAAATCCTCATAGTTTTCAAATATTATATTGTGATTTACATAAAGTTGTTCTTTTATCTTTTTAATTATTTGTTTTTCAAGCGGATACATCTCAAAAGTTAAATCATAAATTTTCTTAAACTCAGAATTTTCGTTATTTTCTTTTTTAGCTATTCTAGAAAGACTTCTTATAACGAAATATCTTAAATGAATAATAAACCTAGAAAAAGCAATTGTTTCCCTATTCATGACCTCATGTGTTTCCTTTTCTATAATTTCGATCGTTTCGTTCAAGATGTCGCTTAGTTCAACTACATTTTTTAAAGAATCATTTTCAACTAATCCATTCACAAAATGTAGAGTAAAAAAGGAAACCTCTGCACTTGGAAGACTAAAATCAAATTCTTCCTGTAAATAATGAATCGACCATTCTGCAATTTTATATTCTGAAGGATAAAGATATTTTAATTCATAATGAAAAGGCTCTGGAATTTCAACCTTATCTCTATATTTTTCTTCAAGAAATTGAATATGACCGGCCAAGGATAAAATGAAATTACCTGTAAATTCTTTACCAAGAGTTTTTTCTGCATATGAAGCAATTTCTTCAGCAGCTTGAAGACTTTGATCATCAATATCATCAATGAATTCTCTTACACCGCCTTGTTCTGGTACCATTTTATAAAACTTAACATTTTTCTTATTATCGACCACATCCCCTCTCTTTTTACCAAAGCCAATCCCTTTCCCAACAACGATACATTCGTTACCATCATTGTTTACTAATAAGGCGTTTTGGTTTAATGATTGTACGACCTTCAAAATCATCCCTCCTAATAAAACAAAAAAGGCATAATTAAGTATTCTTTCGAATTACTTAATCATGCCTGATCAAACAGTTACACTGATATTTAATTTTTGTTTCCTCTTACAACTTCATATTATTATTTTTCTATAAAATAGTCAATCATTTTTTTAATGAAATATTAAAAAGCAATTTTTTATTGGATCCAACTTACAATTTTAATTCATAGTCGACCTAAATACTTTAAAAGCTCAGTATAATCTACCTTATTAAAGTCTGTTACGTCAAACTCCCATACCTCTCCTAAAGCAAATTGGTCATATTGACGATCCTCTAGAATTTTCCTAAATTCAGATTTAGTGATTAAATTATCCGCCTGCGTTCTATCTTCTAAATGGTCGCCATAATGATAGTGAGTCATAATGTGACTTAAATGTCGATCATTTTCCGATCTCGCACTTTTCTACGTTGCCATAATGTTTCAAATTCTGCCCTCAATCGGACTGTAATGACATGATAACCATAATTTTCTGACAAATGTTTAAATTGATCCTTTTGTTTATCAGAAAAAGGATATTCAGACAGAATAAACTGCTTACCCAACTGCATATAAATAGCCAATATGCGATAATAGTTAATCCAGACCTCTTTTTCTAATTGAGCTTTTTCAGATAAATCATTATAACCTACAGAATTTGCGATGGTTTCTTTTAATTCATCTGGTGTAACAATAAAAACTGACGGAATCACTTTTTGTATCTCATGTACTAAGTAACTTTTACCAGTTGCAGGGCTCCCTGCAATTAAAATCAAATATTTATTCATCTGTGTTTCGACCTACATTCATAGGCTCAGTTAAGTTCATAAATAATCCAATTTTATGTTTAACTGTTTCTTTTACTTTCATATTTGCTGGAATAATATTATGCCTTAATGATTTGTTTACTTCCGTTGCACCAAAATGATCTTTCGCTTCTTGAGTCCAGCCCACTAACAATTCTGTTCCTACATTAAATTTACGAATTCCATTTTAGGGATATAAACTCACTTGACTGCCTTGGGCCGATAGGTCATCGATCGAATCTCCTGAACAAGATTTGATAGAAGTAAGGGGGAAGTTCCTCCACAGGCATCTTATCAACGCCCGGAGTCCCTTTATTTTTTTTGACCTGCTCCATGGCTTGTCTCATATTTTGATGGCTCGTGATCTTTTCTATGAATCTCATACGCTGTTCCTCCTCTAGGCGTAGATGGATCCAAGATCGTCCTCACTCCTTTTCCCATCCATAGTTACGTTCTACCGTTCTAGGGTAACCTCATTTCCGGACTGCTTGAATATTTTCTTCTAGCGATTCACACTATACAAACATTCAGCCCTTCACTACATGAAACAGTAGCTACTATGGCCTCAGCTGACTTCTTACGACAAACCTTTTTCGACCGTTCGCAAACGTCCGTAAGATCTCCCAGGGTAAGACATTTATCTTTCTCTCCACAACCTCTTGATTTACTGTCTTGGTTTTACGTTTACCTTTTGGACTTCAGCTTGTGGCTCCCTACGCTTGAAGATAATCATCCGCGGCTAGATTTTCACTAGCTAGACAAATGTCATGCCTGGCACACCCAAAAAAACACAAAAAGTTATTGAATAACTTTTTGTGTTAGTTTTTTCATATCGCTCATTTATCACGCTAATGATTTAAACATTAACTTCAATTTAAACACTAGTTCTGTGAAATCGTCTGACATTGCCAACTCTTTAACGTTAACTGAGTCTGATACAATTTCAATAAATTTCTCAAAAAAATCATTAAACGGCTTTGATTCATGCTTATTTATGGCAACTAATGCAATGATACTAACAAGGTATTGATTCCAAACGATGGGCTCTTGTAACGTCATGATTGAGATTCCGCTTTTGCAGGCGTCATGTTCCATCGAGTGTGGAATAGCAATTCCAGAAGGGAAACTGGTAGGAGACATGATTTCTCTTTTTTCCACATTTTCTGCAAATTTACTTGTTACATAATGTTCCTTTTCCATTTTGTCAACCATTTGCTTACGTAGCATTTCAGGGGTTAATTCTGCTGGATCAATTTGGGCAAAATAAAGTGACGGCTCAATAAAAGAATTAATTGAATCATTAAATAGACGATTTTGGATATTCTTTTTTTTCAAATTGATTCTTGCTTCGATTTTTTCTAGATCTTTTATTGTCAATAAGGGGTGGACAAACAACGAACCAGAGAGTTGATTGGCTTTTTTTCGATCTGTAGTCAAAATAATGTCTCCATTAAGTAGTTCTTTTTTTTCATCCATATTTTGAATAATAATGTCATTGCCAAAATTGTCCTGTAATTTTTTGATCATATTTGTACGTATATTATGATAATCCTCAACGAATAACACCACTTTTATTTGCATTCGTTCTTCTTTTTTATTTTCTAAAAAAGATCCAATATGTAAAGCAATAAAAGAGATCTCATCATCATTAAACCAGATACCTAACTGTTCTTGAATTAAAGAAGAGATATAAACTGCAATATCAAAAGTGAGAGGATAGGCAGTCTTTATATCTAATAATCCAGTATTTCTAGTAAAAGTTTCATACTGTGAACGATCGTATAAGCTTTGTAAATGAATAGCTAATTTTGTAAAAAATTGTTCATCTTCTAATTGAATAAGATAAGTTGTTTTTACATCTTCCAAAACATTTTTTAATACTTCGATAATTTTAGATTCAACAATTTGTCGTAGTTCCATGTTTTGTAAAGTGGCTTGCGTTTCTTTTTTTAAACCTATAAATAGTAATGCCAACTGATCTAACTCTTCTTCTGAAAAAGCAATATGATAAGCGTGAGACAAAACATCTGTAATTTCTTTGGCTGTTTGAAACTCGTAAGTATCTTTAGAAATAAGGGCCTTTTTGATTTTCGTTATCACATTTCCTTGGCGAATTCGTTCGATACTTATCGCATAATGCAATACGATGTTATTCATTGAATACTGATTGACATAAATTGCTCGCCTATTCAACACATTTTTTATTGTCTCTTCTAATTCTTCCAAGGAAATATAACCAATCATTTCTTGAATTTCCTGCTTTAGCTTTTCTTGATAATCTCCTTCTTTATATAATAAAGAAATCATATAACTTCGCTTAGCCCGTTCAGTTCCTAATAGTTTAACGTTATTTTGCTGAATCACAATTTGTAATTTCGTATGTGCAATTTCCGTTTTCAAATCTTGAATATCATTTTTTAATGTTGATTCAGCGATGAATAATCGTTCAGCTAGTTCAAATAAGTCAATTCCCCTTTCAGAACTTTTCAATAATAGTAAAAACAGTGTAGACTTTCGTTCATTTTGTTCATCTCCAAGGATCAAACCATTATTAGTAAAACTTCCTTGATAGCCATAACGACTAGCAAAGACCAGTCCTGGATTTTCTTGATTAATTTTTGTTACATTATTTCTTATTGTTCGAGTTGTACAGTTGCAAAAATTGGCTAGTTCTTTTGAAGTAACCCAACGGTTTTTATTTTTTCTTAAAAAAGACAGAATATTTTTTTGGGTATCTTTTCCCATTTTTACAGCCTCCGTTTTATAAAAACCAATCGCATCAAAAGTCAACTGCTACCATGCCTACTGCTAATTTTTTACTATTGAGTATCTAAATCTTCTCCATTTGAAGCAATGACTTTTTTATACCAAGCAAAACTATCTTTTTTGATTCTTTTTCCAGAACCATGTCCAGTATTATCTAGATCAACATAAATAAAACCATAGCGTTTTTCCATTTGAGCAGACGAACAACTAATAATATCAATGGGTCCCCAAGCACAATACCCGATGACTTTTGCTCCGTCATAAATTGCATGTTTAATTTCTTTAATATGTTCTGCTAGATAATTGATACGATAGTCGTCGTGAATTTTGCCATTTTCTAATTTATCGTACATACCAAAACCATTTTCGGCAATCAAAATTTGCTTTTCATAACGGTCCCAGTATTGAGATAAACAATTATACAAGCCTTGGGGATCAACAGCCCATCCCCATGGGTTTGCTTCTAAATTAGGGTTAGGGGCGGTTGAAGTTAAATCCATTGTATTTTTCCTAGAATCAACCATCTGCGAATAGTAGTATGAAATAGCTAAATAGTCCATTGTGTTATTTCTTAATAATTCCTTATCTGCATTGGTAATATCTACATTAATATTATTTTCTGCAAAATAATTTAAAGCGTATTTAGGATAGTGGCCGCGAAACTGTACATCCGTATAGAAATATTGCATACGATTTCTTTTCATCGCTAAAACAACATCATTTGGATCGCAAGAATAAGGATAAGCTGTACAATCGGCCACCATTGTTCCGATCATTAATTCAGGGTTAATTTTTTTTGCATATTCATAAACCTTGGCACTAGCAATAAATTGATTATGAATGGCTTGGAAAACTGCTGATGGATAGTCATCCACTGTATCATAAGCAATAGCTGTTGAGTTAAAAGGTTCAAACTGAATTAAATTAATTTGGTTAATAACAATCCAATACTTAACTTTATCCTTATAGCGGTCTAAAATAACTTTTGCGTATTTAACAAATAAATCAATGACCTTTCGGTTATGCCAACCCCCATAATGTAATGTGATACTAATAGGAGTTTCATAATGTAAAATAGTAATAATTGGTTCCATTCCTAATTCAATAATTTTATTGATTAGATTATCATAATAACGTAGTCCTGCTTCGTTAGGAACATCTTCTTCTCCTGTAGGAAAAATTCTGGTCCAATCAATAGATGTCCTAAAACACTTAAATCCCATTTCTGCTAATAGTTCTAAATCTTGCGGAAACGTATGATAAAAGTCAATTCCATGGCGTTTAGGGTAATAGTGGTATTTATCATGTATATTTTCTTTTACTTGTTCTAGCGTCATTCCTTTTAACTGTTCTTCATGAATTTCTTCATTCGTTTTATCGGGATAATATGGATGGACATCTGCTAAGCTAATACCTTTGTCATCTACCCCAAAAGCTCCCTCAGCTTGATTAGCTGCAATTGCACCTCCCCAAAGAAAATCCTTTGGAAATTGAAATTTGTTAGTCATTATTTAGCCTCCTTAATTTTTTGATCCGCTTTCTTGAATAAACGGATCAAATGTTCACTTAGCAATATTTCACTTTGTGCTGTCATTAATGTATCTTGCGCGTGACAAAAAAGAGTCGAATAACGAATTTGCTCTCCGCTTGCTTCTAGTTGTAAAGTATCTGTTTGTAAGCCATGTGCAGTAACAATTTCTTTTCTAGCTAATTTTATTTTTTCTTCTGCTTCTGTAAAATTGTCTTCTTCCAATTTATTCAGCGATTGGACTAACTGTTCACGTGCATTTCCCGCATGGACTAAAATATTCATCGATAATTCATTTAGTTCATCATTTTCTTCTATAAATTCTTTTTTTGACATAACTTTCCTCCTAAACAAGATTAACATTATCCTTCTGTTTCAACTTCTTCTGCTTCCTTTTTAAGTAATGAATTATCATAAGCCTTGAAAAAGGGTAAAAACACAAGCCAAGTCACAACAAAAACAAGAATAGCTACGATAATTGCCCGCCAATCTTGTGTAGCAAGATAAGAAGTAATAGGATAAGGTACATACCACAGTAAGAAAGATTGCGTAGGAATGTTTACTACACCAATCGACATTGCAAAATAAGCAATACTTGGCACGATAATACCATTAATCCACATAGGCACCATCAGATAAGGATTAAATGCAACTGGGGCACCAAACATCAAAGGTTCATTAATATTAAAGATGGAAGGAATAAATACAGCTTTCCCAATAGCTTTTAGCTGTGCTGATTTGCTTAGTATTAGTATCATAAAAGCAAGCGCCAAGGTTGTTCCAATTCCACCCATAGAAGAAAAGGCGTAGATAGTTTCTTGTGTCGCAATATTAGTCGCTTCCTGCCCATTAGAAGCCGCCTGAATGTTTTCTGCTAAACCAGCCATATATACCGGATAGATCGCTGGCATCATGACCCATCCTGAAATACCAAAAGTATACAAGAATGCAGGAATAAATACCGATAGTACAAATCCTGGATATGACTGAACAATAGCCGCTAATGGTTTAAACACATAAATAACGATTTCAAAAAAGTCCACATTGAATTGCACAGTGATGAGCCAACCGATTAATAGTAAAAAAGTAATAGGCAACAAACTATTAAACCAGCCAACAACAAAATCCGGTATCGGCGTATCTTCGTCAAAAAAAGAATGTTTGGCAGCAAAGTTCATAATACAACCAACAAATAGACCTGTAATAATAGCCAAAAACATCCCTGTTGCGCCAAATCTTTCTAAAGTAAAGGTAATATCACCTTTTGCATTTACTGTCGGATATAACAACATCATAAATAGCACCAAACCTGTTGAGCCAGTAATTAATTTCTGACTATTTCCCTTTTTTTCCATCAAGTAATAAGGGATTAGAAACGAAACCACTAGACCAAACATTCCAAAAGAAAAATTACTGATAAGAGAAAAATCCGGTAAGCTATCGAAAAAATTATTCAACAAAGAAACCACCGTGATGATGGAACCAACGAAAACTAAAGGCAGTGCCGTCATAATAGAATCTTGAATGGACGCAATCCAAGGGTTTTTTACGATTTTGTTTACTCGCGGAGCAAATTTATTCGTCATAAAATCCATAATTTTATTCATCATTGTCTTAACCCTCCATGTTTAAAATCATCTCGAGTGCTTTTTTACCGTCCAATGTTCCATAAACAGCTTGTGGGATTACTGCAATTTTTACGTTTTTTTCCTGTGTCTTTTCTTTAAGTTCGTCAACCATATAGGATAGATGCGGACCGATCAATAAATAATCAATTTCATCGATACGTTCATCTAATTGAGATTCACTCGCTGCTTTTACATCCACTTTTTCACCTTTTTTTTTCGCTGCTTTACGTATAGCACCTGCCATAAAACCACTTGATGCACCAGAACCACAAATTAATAAAATATTTTTCACTTTTGACACCGCTTTCTATTTATTTATAAAGTTATTATAGGGGTACAAAAGTTCAGGGACAAACTTCTTTTTTTCCTAGTACTAGGAAAAATCATAATAAAAGACCATCTCTATTTCAAAAATAGAAATGGTCCTACTGTTATTTAATTAAAATATAAAGAGGTAGTTTAATTAATAAAAACCTAAAAAATAGCTTGATTACTACTTAAACGTCTTTCCCTAAAATTTGATTAATTTCTTGTGAAAGAATGTCTGCCTTACCACCAAATACTGCTTGTATCCCACCTTGAGCTTCAAAAACTGCCGTAGCACCCAGATTTTTTATTACTTCTTTATCTACTTTCTTTCCGTCTATTACTGATATACGTAGACGGGTAGCACATGCTTCCACAGATTCAATATTTTCTGAATTACCAAGGGCCGCTATAATAGTATTGGCTTCCTCAGTTAACGAACTATTTTCGGCTGTTTTACTAGTACTAGTTACTTCTGTATTACTCTGCATCCCTGGTATGGCAATTTTAAATTTCGTAATACAAAAACGAAATACACAATAATAGATGACGGCCCAAGCAATACCTAAAGGCACTACTAATATCCAATTCGTCTTATCATTTCCTTGCAGCACACCAAATAACAAATAATCTATCAATCCGCCAGAAAAAGAATTTCCAATTCTAATGTTTAACAAATCTGCTGCTAAAAAGGAGAATCCATCTAAAACAGCGTGTATGATATATAACCATGGTGCAACAAACAAAAACATATATTCAATGGGTTCTGTAATCCCAGTTAAAAACGAAGTAAGTGCCCCACTAAAAAATAGTCCACCATTTTGCTTGCGATTGATTTTAGGGATGGAGTGATACATTGCCAAACAAGCTGCAGGTAACCCAAACATCATGGTAGCAAAACGACCAGCAAAAAAGCGAGTGCCATAAGTAAATAATCCTGTATGGTTCGGATCAGCTAATTGGGCAAAGAAAATATTTTGCGCACCGGTTACCATATGCCCGGCAACCATTTCAGAACCACCCAAAGATGTATACCAAAATAATGGATAAATAGTATGGTGCAACCCAACTGCTCCAGTTAGTCTCAATAAAAAACCATATAAAAATGTGCCTAGACTACCCATTTCCGCTATATTTTCGCCAAGGGTTGTCAGTCCATCTTGGATGGGTGGCCAAATAAGATAGAAAAAGGCCCCTAAGAAAATAGCAGCAAATGAGGAAACAATAGGAATAAAACGTGAACCCCCAAAAAATCCTAGAAACTGTGGTAGTTCAATCTTACGGTATTTATTATGTAAATACGCTACTGTTCCACCGATAACTATAGAACCGACCACTCCTGTATCAATCGTTGCGTCTTTAGCAGAAAACAACTCCAAAAAACCACTGATAGTGGCTGTATAAACTAAATAAGCAACACCACCTGACAGGCCAGCTGTCCCTTTATCTCCGTTGGCTAAACCAACCGATACACCAATAGCAAAAATTAATGCTAAATTAGAAAAAACAGCATTTCCTGCATAATTCATGATACTTAAGATTGTTTGTAACCAGTTCTGATCCAAAAAAGGATAAGCTATCAAAGCACTTTCATTAGTCAAAGCGCCTCCTAGCCCAAGTAACAAACCAGCTGCTGGCAAAATCGCAATCGGTAACATCATAGCCCGGCCGATCTGTGAAAACTTCTTAAACATTCTTCCCACTCCCTTTTACCAAAATTTTATTAATCTCGTAATGCGGAAACAAATCGACTAGCAATTTCTTTAGGCCTTGTGATCGCACCACCGACAACGATCCCTACTACGCCCAATTTCTGAATTTCTTTTGCTTGCTGAGGTGTATGAATATTTCCCTCTGCAATTACAGGAAAACCTGCGGCAACCAAGTGCTTTATCAAGGGAATATCCGGCTTTTCAGATCCAGCGCTTTCTTTGGTATAACCACTTAAGGTCGTACCAACAAAATCCACTCCTGCTTTTATGGCATTTTCTCCTTCCTCAAAAGTCGAAATATCAGCCATCAACAACTGTGTTGGGTATTTATTTTTAATTTCGTGGACAAATTGCGTTACGGTTTTACCATCAAAACGTTCCCGTAATGTACAATCTAATGCAATAACTTCAACACCAGTGGCGACTAATTCATCCACTTCTTTCATAGTTGCAGTAATAAAGGGTTCTTGTGGTGGGTAGTCTTTTTTGATAATACCAATCACAGGTAAATCAACCATCGTTTTAATTTCTGTAATATCTCGAACGGAATTTGCACGAATAGCTACTGCCCCAGCTTGTTCTGCCGCTAAAGCAAAAAGTGGCATAATCCCACCCTTTTTCGTATACATTGGCTCACCCGGTAATGCTTGGCAAGAAACAATCAATCCGTCTTGAATTGTTGTAATAAACTCTTCTTTTTCCATTCTCCAATAAACCTCCATTTTTAAATTATGTTGGAAAATTTCTCCGTAAAAAGAATATAGCACACGCTTTCAAATAAGTAAATAAGTATTTTAACAAAAGTTTTTCTAAGGTATAATAAAATTACTTGCAGAAAGGATCTAAAAGTATGAACTTTATAAAGTTAATCCAAGAGCACTATCATTCATTAACTAAATCAGAAAAAAAAGTAGCTGACTATATATTAGTGACTAAAGATAAAACAAAATATAGTACTATCCAAGAAGTCAAAAAAGCAACTAATGTCGGTGATGCGACAATCATTCGTTTTTGCCAAAAGTTGGGGTTTTCTGGATTCGCTGATTTAAAAATCGAAATCGCTAAAGAGGATTTTACTAATACTTATGAAACGACAGAAAAAAAATATTATGATCAAGTACTTGATGGTTTATATGAAGCGTTGGAATCAACCCGCCAGTTATTAAATGAAAAAGAATTAATGAAAGCTGTCGACGCCATTACTAAAGCTCGCTATCTTTATATTTTTGGTGTTGGTTCAAGCGGTACATCAAGTATCAGCTTAGAAAAAATGTTCTTACGCGTTGGTGTCCATTGCCAAGCTGTTATTGATCCGCACTATCAAGCACAATCAGCTTCTTTGTTAGATAAACAAGATGCAGTAGTTGTTTTTTCATTAACAGGACGAACCAAAGATAGTTACAATGCAATGAATTTAGCATCCAAAAACGGTGCAACCACAATTGCTATTACAAACTACCTTTCTTCGCCACTCGCTCAACTGGGGGATATTGTATTACAAACTTCAGTGGAAGATTTTTTCGACGGGGGATCTTTAGCGGGAATCATTTCTCAGCTATATATTAGTGACCTATTGGTACGTGGTTATGAACGTAACAACCAAGTAGATACCTTACAATTGCGAGAAAAAGTACTACGGTCTATCATCGAGAAACGGTTCGATGAATAAAATTGTTAGCCACTAACAATAGACTAAATATTTGTTTGCTAATGATTTTTAATACTATTTATTGAATAAAATCAAATAAGTAACCCATAGCAAATCGCATACTATTCTATCCTAGTAAAATCGCTTTACATAAATAAAGGGTAAAATCAATCCGTCATATAAAATAGTATGATTAGCGGGAACATTATGAAAGTTCCCTCCAATCTGTAAATTATTGGAGGCACATCGTAGAAGTCCCCTCCAATCTGTAAATTATTGGGGGGCACATTGCTAAAGTTCCCTCCAATCCATAAATTATTGGGGGCACATTGCTAAAGTCCCCTCCAATCTACATATTATTGGAGGCACATTGCTAAAGTTCCCTCCAATAAAAAACTGTCCATCGCTAAACGATGAACAGTTTTTTACTATTTTTTATTTTCATCTATCAATTGATCAAAACTTTCTCTCACTTGAGGTACATTTAAACCAACAATAATTTGAAAATACTTTTTATTTCTCACAACACCATGTGCGCCCCAAGCTTTAAATGCATCGTCATTTTGTACTTTGTCTTCATCTTTCACAGATACGCGTAACCTTGTCGCACAGTTATTGACATTTTCTATATTTTCAGCACCACCGAATGCTTCCAAAAAGCCGTGTGCTTGATCATGATAAAGATCATCTTCATGTCCAGCTTCTTGTTTTTTCTCTTTGTAATCGGCTTTTGTAAACATCGCGACTTCTTCGTCTGCTCTTCCAGGAGTTTTAAAATCAAATTTCAAAATCAAAAAACGGAAAACAAGAAAATAGACTAAAATAAACGCCAATCCGACACCTACTTGAATGGCATAGGTTTGCCAGTGGTTCGCCCACATGGGAATCCAATTTTTAGTGATTATTTCAATCAGACCACCGCCCATATCACCGACAACGCCTAAAGCATAAGAAGTTGTTGCTAAAATAGCGGCTAAAACAGCATGGATAAAAAATAGAACAGGAGCGATAAATAGGAAAGTATAGTCAAATGGTTCTGTGATTCCCGCTAATACAGCAGTAATCACTCCAGGGACAATCAAAGCCAATACTTTTTTCTTATTTTCCTTTTTGGATGTTGCATAAAAAGCTAAGGCAATACCCGGAACGCCAAACAAATTGGATAAACCTTGCAAAGCAAATCCCCCTTCAGGAAAGAGTGATTTCAAACTTTGCGAAGACGAAGCAAATTCTTTTAAGTGTTCCATCCAATATAAGGTGGTGCCGCCTTCTACCACGGCAGGACCAAACTGAAAAGGTGCATAGATAAAATGATGGAGCCCCGTTGGTAATAGAGCCTTTTCCAAAAAGATATAAGTAAACACCCCAAAGTTACCTGAACGTACCATGAAATCTTGTAAAGATTGTACGCCTTGTTGAAAAATTGGCCAGATCCAGGAAAAAAGAAGCGCCATGATAAACATTGCAAAAAATCCAATCATTCCAATGAGCGCTGAACCTTGAAAAATCCCCAAGTATTCTGGCAGCTGAGTGTCAAAAAAGCGATTATGCAAATAGATGACAACCGCAGCAATAATAATCGAACCGACTACACCTGTATCTAATGTTTTTACGCCACCGATCATTTTTAGACCTTCGCCTACTTCTTGGTCAAAGTCAACTCCAAAAGTTGCACCAAAATTTTCCAGTATTTTTGACATAAACGTATTAAATGTCATGTAAAGAACAAATGACTCTAACGCTGCTCGTGCATTAGCTTTTTTGGCTAACCCTAGCGGCAGACCAATGGCAAACAAGATTTCCATATTATTGAAAACTGTCCAGCCGCCTTCTTCAATAATTTCCCATAATTTGTTCCACAGCGTCCCTTCTTGTGCGATATTCCCCACAATTGCTGGATCATTAACAACGGATGCAACCGCAATGACAATTCCAGAGAAAACAAAAAACAGAACTGGAGTAAACATTGCACCACCAAAACGTTGAATCTTTGCCATCATAGTGTTTTCCTCCTTATTAATTCAGCTCTGGCCAATACTTTCCATTTGCTTCAATAAAATCATCTAAAATTTGTTTTGCCGGATCAGCGGAATAAACGGTTTGATTTAAAGTAAATGCCTGTAAAGCCTTTTGATAGGAATGTTCAAAATAAGCATCCACCAATAATTTTTCGGCAGCATTTTGGGCTTCCATCAACCCTTTATGAAAATCATTAATTTCAAAACGTAAAGAAATAGGTTCGGCACCTGTACGCCCGACATATGCTGGCACTTCCACCATTGCATCGTCTCGTAAATTAGGAATCGCTCCTTTGTTTGGTACAATCAACATAAAGCGATCGTGGTTATCATTTAAAATAGAAGCAGCCATATCCATGATATATTGTCCGTGCTCGCCAAAGTTAAAATCTAAAATTTCTCCTTTTTCCTGTTCACGAACTTTGCGAGCCATTTCTTTTGTCCGTCTTTCACGACCATCCATCACTATATTTGCTCGAGTATAGCTAGGGTCTGTATGTTCAATTGTGCGATTCGGATATAAATAATACTCCAAATAATTATTAGGCAGATAGCCAGGAAAATTTTGTGTCATCACACGCAGCATATCCCATGCTTCCTGCCAAGTCGCGTCACCTGCATTAAAATCAGCCACATGCATTCCTTCTTGCGTTAATCGTTCGATAAGTTCTGGTAAAATATCACGATCCACAGATTTATCATAGATGGAACTATACCAACCAAAATGATTCAATCCATAATACATAGGAATCCAATTTTTACGATCATAACCATAATTGGTCGCAATCGTTTCCTCAATCGAAATCGTCATATCACAAGCGTTTAACATTTTGACATTCGGGAAAGCTCGTCTTACCGCTTCTGATACAAGAGTTTCAGGATTGGTATAATTTAACAGCCAAGCATCTGGCGCATATTGATTCACATAAGAAACAACTTCTAACAAACCTTTAATCGAACGCAACCCATAAGAAAAGCCACCTAAACCACATGTTTCTTGTCCTACAAGCCCGTATTTCATAGGAATTTTTTCATCCAGCTCACGCATTTTCATTCCACCAACACGTAGTTGTGAAAAAATAAAATCTGCTCCAGTAAAGGCTTCTTCGGGATCGGTTGACTGAAAAAGTTTTACTTCTTTTGCTAACTTTTCTTTTTTTAACATATAGTCAATAATCACAAACATATCGTCATTTCTTGCCTCATCAATATCGTACAAAGTCAATGAAGAAAATGGGAAGCGATCACGACTGGAAATCATTGCTTGTACAATCCCTGGAGTATAAGTGCTTCCTCCACCGGCTATAACTACATTTAAATTACTTTTTTTCATCACATATCCACCTTTCTTTTTTTTGCACCTACATAGTAAGATAAAAAAACATCCTTCCCAATCATTTTCAGTCATTTTAGTTATTATTTGCTTTTCTGGTTTTATTTTCGTAAAATGAAAGTGATTTCAGAAAGGATTGGACTATGCGATTAGAAGAACGAATTAACCAAGTACACAGCTTTTCTAATACAGAGTACGTATTGTTAGAATATATCATTTCTGCTAAAAGCAAAGTGGTGAATATGCAAGCAGCTGAGTTAGCTAGCCATACATATACTTCTCCTGCAAGTATTACACGTCTTTCAAAAAAGCTAGGGTTTAGCGGTTTCAATGAATTTAAATTCTTTTTAAAACAAGAAGTTAGCGAACTCAAAACCAATAAGAATAAAAGCTGGCATCTTTTACAAGCTGACATCGAAAAAACGATCAACTTAACTGAAGAGGCCAATCTATTACCCATTAGTCGATTAATCGCTGAAGCAAAAAATATTTTTATTTTTGGAACAGACTGGGGAGAGCGAAATACAGCTGAACTTTTTGTACGAAATTTTATCGCCGTTGGTGTCTATATGACGATTATTCCTTCAATTACTGAGCTACGTTGGGTTTCAGAAAAAGTTCAAAAAGATGATTTAATCATCATTATTTCTTATAGTGGCGAAGGTAAAGATGTGACAGAAATTTCACAACTTTTAAAATTAAAAAAGGTAAAAATGGTCGCTATTACTCCCTTATCGAAAAACCCTTTGTCTACCTTGTCTTCCAACAATTTATACTACCAAGCGACTCAACTTGAAGGAGTTTCCGACAATCCACATGCGGAATATAATTTATTTACCACTTTGCATATTGTATTAGATGCTTTATTTAGAAATTATTTTGATAATTTTTATCTACCCTAATAAAATTTACTAATCATTGTTTTTTGTTGAACTTTCCTACTTTTAGGAGGCTTTTAATGAAAAGAGATATAAGAATCGATGCATTACGAGCACTAGCGATTCTGCTAATTATGTTTGCCCACACTCACCCACCGCAATGGCTTTATGAGTTGCGAGATTTTGATGTTATCTTAATGACATTTATCCTGGGCGCTTCCTATCGATTAAGTACAGAACGCAAAAAGAAACCCAAATCCTACCTGACTTATCTAAAGGAACGATTCCTGCGTTTAATTGTTCCTGCATGGGTTTTTTTATCGTTCTTTTTTCTTATTTTATTTATCTACACTTTCATCACCGGACAAACATTTCCCTTTCATTTGAAAAAAATCCTTACTTCTTATTCTTTCATTTGGGGAATTGGTTATATTTGGATTATCAGAGTTTTTTTCATTATCGCTATTTTATCTCCGGTTCTTTATTGGTTAGCAAAAAAGACGAGTCGTTTCCTAATGCAAATAGGACTCATTGGTATTTTCTTACTACTACAGAAGGGACTAAACACAGCCATTGCTGGGCTATCCGGAACAAGCAGGTCTATTTTTGAACAATATGGGGCCATCTCCTTTGGGTATTTGCTAGCTGCACTCGTTGGCATGTGGGCGATAAGACAGAGAAAAAGGGAAAATTTACTTTTATTTACTTGTTTTTTAATATTATTTTTATTTACAGCAAATAATCAAAATTTACCTTCCATTGAGGCGAACAAGTATCCGCCTACGATTTATTTTTTAAGCTATGGATTAGCCGGTTCTCTAGCTCTATTTTTACTTGCCAGCAATCAGTCAATCAAACAGTTATTACAGAAAATACCTGGCATTCACTGGTTATCACAGCATTCTCTAGAACTATATTACTGGCATCTATTTCCCATTATGTACTTTAATCTTTTTGTCGCAAACGATCCTTGGCTTTTACGTCTTACAGTTGTATTTCCCCTTGCTATTATTTTGACCATTTTACAAACGAAGTTTGCTCCTCATCTTTTTCAAGCAAAGAAATAGCTCTTGGATAATCATTCACCCAAGAGCTATTTCACTATTCAATCATATTTCCCAGCTAGCTTAACCATCTCTATCAGTGTCTCTGTTGCCTTTTCCATCCCTTCCAGTGTAATAAATTCATATTGCCCATGAAAGTTCTCGCCAGCTGTAAAAATATTTGGTGTCGGCAAACCCTTTAAAGAAATTTTCGAGCCATCCGTCCCCCCGCGAAAAGGTTGAACGTTGGGCGTTATTCCCACTTTTCTCATCGCTTCTTTTGCTAATTCAATTGAGTGAGGATATTGGTCGATAATTTGACGCATATTATAATACTGATCCTCCATTTCATAAGTTAAACGCGGATGAGCAAAGCGAGCATTGATATCTTCAATAATTTTCACCATAGTTTGCTTGCGTGCCTTAAATTTCTCTTCATCGTGATCTCGAATAATATAATTCAAAGTCACATGGTCAATCGAACCGTTAAACTTATTTAGTAAATAAAAACCTTCATAACCGCGAGTTTTTTCAGGCACTTCGTCTTTTGGCAAAGAAGCATCAAGTTCTTCTCCTAGTTTAATTGCATTCACCATTTGTCCATAAGCTGTACCAGGGTGAACGCTGACTCCCTCGATCTCAATAGTAATAGTAGCAGCGTTAAATGTTTCATATTCAAAATTACCCAAACGCCCACTGTCAACTGTATAAGCATAACGAACTGGAAATTTTTCAATAGGGAAAAGATCAGCCCCTCGTCCGATTTCTTCATCAGGACCAAAAGCTACCCAAATATCACCATGCAGATGCTCCGGGTGTGTCCTAAAATAACGCAACATCGCTAAAATTTCAGCAATTCCCGCTTTATCATCAGCGCCTAATAGGGTTAAACCATTAGTTGTAATCAATGTTTGTCCGACATAATCCTTTAAATTCGGAAACTCCGCTACCTTTAATATAATATTTTCTTTTTCATGCAATACAACATCATTGCCATCATAATTTTTTAATACTTGCGGTTGAATATTTTCAGCATTAAAGTCTGCTGTATCTAAATGAGCAATAAAACCTAAAGCAATTTGCTCTGCATTTCCAGCTAATTTTCCTAATAAGTAGCCGTTGTTTTGGTCATAAGAAACTTTCTCTAACCCTAATTCATTCAATTCTTTTTCTAATATTTTTGCTAATTTAACTTGTCCTTTAGTGGTAGGAATCTGTTCTGAAGTAACATCTGAACGTGTGTTAACCCGTACAAAAGTTAAAAAGTCATCCAATAATTTACTCATATTTTTTAATTACTCCTCTACTGTTGCTTCTCGCAAATAGAAAAAATCACCATACGAATGATAAATAATTCCCTTGATATCAGGATTTACCAAATAATTAGCAGCACTTTGATAAATAGGCACTTGAGCTGCGTCTTTGGTCAAAAGAATATTTTCCGCTTCTTTGTAATCCTCAAACATTTTATTTTCATCATTCGCGTCTTCTGTCACGGCTTTTTCGGTCAATTCGCCGTATTCTTTATTTTCATACTCACCATAATTATAAGACGACCCTGGCCGGTATAAATTGAAATAAGAATTCATATCGCTGCTACCAGCAATCCAACCCGATAAAGACAATTCGTAGTCTTTATTTGTGCGCGACTCATTTACATTATTGGGCGGCTGCGGCGTCACATTGATGGATAACCCTTCTAGATTTTCTTCTAATTGACTTTGAATATACTCAGCTACTTTTTTACTATTGTCCAAATCACCTACTAATAAATCAAGTTCCACTGAATCCCCCAATTCTTCTTGTGCTTTCTCCCATTCTTTTTTGGCAGCACTAAGGTCATATTCATTATAGCTTCCACTATAATCACGGAAGTCTTCTTTAGTTTCACTATTTTTATATAAACCTGCTGGAATTAAACCGTTTAATGGTTTAGAACCATCATCCAATACACTTTTAACTAAATTTTCTTTATCAATAGCTAGCGCAAAGGCCTTACGTAAGTGAACATTAGCAAGTTCATCATTGGCTTTTTTATTAAAATCTAAAAATTGATTAGCCACTTCTTGTCGAGAAACAAGTGCATCATCATTTTTATATTGTTGAACAAACTGACCGCTAA
This sequence comes from Tetragenococcus solitarius NBRC 100494, assembly GCF_001544195.1. Lineage (GTDB taxonomy): Bacteria > Bacillota > Bacilli > Lactobacillales > Enterococcaceae > Tetragenococcus > Tetragenococcus solitarius. The sequence continues at coordinate 6,360 of NZ_BCPY01000020.1, read as the reverse complement.
TGCTGGTAAGATCCAAATCACCAGACTCAAACAAATTAATCCCTGTTGTTTCCTCTTTTACAGTTGAACCATCCACTTCATCTAATTTTACAGCATCTCGATCATAATACTCTGGGTTAGGTTTTAATTCCCATGTATCTGAACTACGATCCCAATTTTCTAAAATAAACGGCCCAGAATAAATCATATCGTCACTCGATGCAGCGTAATTATCTTCTTTTTTGTTTACATATTTCTCATTTTGTGGTGCTAACCATGTGATCGAAACTACAGATAGAAATGAAGGTTGTGGATCGATCAGCTGAACTTCAAACGTTTGATCATCAACAGCTTCGATTCCCATCGTGTCTATATCTTTTTCACCGTTTCGAATATCCAAACTATTTTCTACATTGTCCAGCCAGTAAGCGTTCGGTCCCATCGTATCTGGGTTAACCAATCGTTTCCAAGAAAATTCGAAATCATCAGCTGTAATGGGTGTACCATCGCTCCACTTAATCCCATCACGTAAATGGAAAGTATAGGTTTTTCCATCATCGCTAATATCGACTGATTCTGCTAATCCAGGAACTTCTTTGCTGTTTTCATCTAATCTATACAGCCCTTCAAAGATATGTTGAGCGACAGTAAATGTCACCTTATCGGTCGTTTGAGTAGTATCTAAGGTGGATAGCTGCTCTGGCAAACTAACTGCAATTGTTTGCCTTTTGTTTGAAGCGTTATTATTTTCTGATCCATCTTGGCTTTTTCCTGTACTACATCCTCCCAAAATTAATACGACCACTCCTAGCATAAACGTTACTTTTCCCCACTTATTCACTCTACATTCCTCCTTTATTTTATAAAAAAACACCCTTCTACTAGTTCAATGCTAGCAAAAGGGCGAATAATACAAACGCGGTACCACCTTGTTTCAGAAATTTCTTTCTCTTATTCCGACGACTATTAAGTATCGGCGTTCTTTTTTAACGAATGAACTGAATACGAAATTGCTTACCTATCAACAATTTTTCTCAGAGACCATTTTTCAACTTTTCCAATAAACCTTTTTCACCCACCAAGGTCTCTCTCAATATTTTCCAAGCCTACTTTTCTCTTCACAGAATTTTTATATTTTTCTGAATAATACCAATAATTTATAAAAAAAGCAACCAGATATTAATGATTCTTTTTAATATCTTTTTTAACACTGTTATTCATAGCTTTTGGAGGCAACTTTCTATATGTGCCACCAATAATTTACAGATTGGAGGGACATCGCTTAACTTACCTCCAATAATTTATTAATTGGTGGCACATCGTCTGACTTTCCTCCAATACTTTGTATATTGGTGCCACATCGTCTGACTTTCCTCCAATCCTTTGTATATTGGTGGCACATCTTTTATCTTTCCTCCAATATTCTTCGGATTGAGGCCACATCGTCTATCTTTCCCCCAATATTTTTCGGATTGGAAGGACATGCTATCCCCCCTCTAATTGAGTGGTCATTTAAAACCGAGTTTGCCAATTTTTCCTTTTTACCAATTTATCCAAATTTATATCTTCATTTTCGAACCAATAGTCAAAGGGACGACCATAATTCTGATATCTTCCATCTTTTATTCCCATGTTTAAAGGAATGAAATAATTTATCAAAGTGTTTTTAATATAATCTGCGGAATACTTCTTCCCAAAAAATTGAATAATTTCGCTTCGTTTTAATGGTAGATGATGCATGATAAGACCATATTCGCAGATTGTCCGTAAGTATCCTATTTTTTTTACCTCAGTATGACCACATAGGCATTGAATCGTATATCGCTTAGTTTTCAATGAAAAACTACCACATTTTTCACAATGAATTCCTTTTTTTAACTGCTTAAATCTTTCTTTCGTACAAAATCTACTGTTTTTATAGAATTGAATTTGATATTTCTGTACTAATTTTTGCCAATCGTTGTTTTGCCCTTGTTCGTGGTCACGCATACTCATTAACCACATGGGTATTTCTTCATAATTTAAAACAATTTCAGGCAGTTCATCATTAATGGTAATTCTACCTTGACCGTTAATAAAAGCAATCACATTTTTGATCTCTAGTGGCAGGTGATAGTCAGCAAATAAGCGAGTAAAAATACGACGTGAACGTCTTGCTTGTTCGAAAATATCATTCGTAAAAATTCGTTTTTCACTTCTTAAAGCGTTATTTTCGTACACGTAATTCCCTTGATAATTTTTGATATCCACTAAGTAAATGATATTTTTATTTTTAATAATTTTATCCATTTGTGAAACATCGCCATAATAATCAAGGGTTACATCATCTAAATAGTCGGTTTCATTTTCTAAAAATTGATGACACAACTGATCAAATGTCAGCTCTCCTTCAAAACCTTTTCGTAATCGTTGATAACTCCTTTGTTCTTCATCACTTAAATGTCCCCGTTGCTTCATTGCTTCTAACCAATACAAATCAAGTGATTTCTTGCGCATCTTTCCTACCCCTTTCAAAAAAATAGTTTCATATTAAGATACGCAAAAAACCGCCAAAACTTTTTAATTTTGACGGTTTTTATTATTCTACTCTTTAAAATTGATCGATCAACAACTGGCGCAACTCTTCTAAATACGGTTGCCGTGGGTTAGCTGATGTACATTGGTCGTTATAAACCAAGTCAACCAGCTGGTCAAGCGATTGGCTAAAGTGTTGTTTTGTTACACCATTAGCCGAAAGGGTTGGTTCCACTTCGATAGACTTCATTAATTCATCAATTTTCGCACATAGCGATTCGACCAATTCTGCATCTGTTGAACCTTTTAATTCTAAATAACGGGCAATCTCAGCGTAATCTTTTTGGCCGCGATAAACTTCGTAACGCGGAAATGGGGTCCGCTTCACATTGCCAGTTGCTGCATTAAAACGGATGACATGATTCATCGCAATCGAGATAGCTAATCCGTGCGGTAGGCCGAATTCACCTCCGATTTTATGAGCAATCGAGTGATTAATCCCTAAAAAGGCGTTGGCAAATGACATTCCAGCAAGGGTTGCTGCATAATGCATATTTTCGCGAGCAGCTTCGCCTTCAGAAGTCGGATTTTTTGGATCATACTTATAGGACGTTTCTAAATTCTCAAAAATTAATTTAATCGCTTCTAAAGCCCAAGGACGCGTAAAGTTGGACGAAAGAACTGAAACATAGGACTCTAAAGCATGGGATAATGAATCAAGTCCTGATAGAGCGACTGTTCGTTTTGGCACTGTCATAACAAATGCAGGGTCAACAATCGCTACTTGTGGCGTTAATTCGTAGTCTGCTAATGGATATTTCACATGTGTATGATCATCGGTAATGACCGCAAATGGGGTCACCTCTGAACCTGTTCCTGAAGTTGTTGGTATAGCAAACAATTTTGTGTGTTCTGAATGATGGAATTTCACAATCCGTTTACGAATGTCTAAGAATTTTTGTTGTAGTTGAACAAAGACTTCGCTTACTTTTTCGTAACTATCCAAAAATCCAGGCGCTTGATCTAGCGAATACTCATAAATATAACGCGCAATTTTTGCTGCATCTAAAGCAGAACCACCACCCACGGCTAAGATAGCATCGGGCTTGAAAGCTTGCATTTGTTGGGCAATTTCAATGGTTTGACCTAGGGTGGGATCGGGTTGTACAGATCCATAGATTGATGTTTTGACTGGATCATCGCGAACTTCTAGTTGTTCATATACCTTATCGACAAAACCAAATTGCACCATTCCTGGGTCCGCTACGATAAATGCGCGCTCAATCTTTTCATACTCATCTTGTAAATATGAGAGCGAATTTTCTTCATAATACACTTTTTCTGGTAAACGAATCCATTGTGGACGATTCCGGCGTTTAGCCACTGTTTTGATATTCAATAGGTCTTCTGTTGATAAGTTATGCGACAATGAATTTTTCCCCCATGATCCTGTTCCTAAGGTGAGACTTGATTTTAAAGCGTCGGTATATACATCCCCAATGGCTCCAATGGAATCTGGCTGATTAATAATCACTCGCGAAGCCTTGGTTTTTTCTCCATATTCTTCAACGAATGGATCGGTTTGAGAGCCGATTTGAATGCCCGCATTGTGACCTGCACCTTGATAGTTCAATAAATCATCTACAATTTTAATCCCGTCTTGACGGTCTTTGGCTTTGTAAACAGAAAGTAATGGCGATAATTTTTCGGATGATAATTTTTCACCAATATTTTTAGCATCTAATTCAAACAATAGGACATCTTTACCCGCTGGTAATTTAATCCCAGCTTGTTCAGCAATCCAAGAAGCTGGCATTCCTGCCACTGCACCATTGACGCCATGGTTATCGTTAAAAACGAAGTCGGCAATTTTTTTATAATCTTTTTTTGGTACTACGTAAGCGCCTTTTTCTTGCATTTTTTCTAACCATTCTTTATAAACCGGTGCTTCTACGACAGCTGAGTTTTCTGTAGCACAAATCATTCCATTATCAAAACGCTTGGATAATAATAAGTCTTCGACTGCACGGTCAATATCTGCGGTATGGTCGACAAAAACGGCGCCATTCCCAGGACCCACGCCCATGGATGGATTCCCTGATTTTAAAGCAGCATTGACCATTCCTGGTCCGCCTGTGGCTAAAATTGAAGCAATTTTAGGATTTTGAATTAATGATGAAGTCGCTTCAAGCGATGGATTTTCTATCCATTGAATAATATTTTTAGGCGCTCCTGCTTTTACTGCTGCATCATAAATAATTTTTGCTGCATGTACTGAACAATTTTGCGCTTGCGGGTGAAAAGCAAAGACGATTGCATTCCTTGTTTTCAAGGATATCAGCGATTTAAACATCGCAGTTGAGGTCGGATTTGTGGTCGGTACAATACCGGCTAAAACTCCCAGAGGCGAAGCAATTTTTACGCTGCCTAAGACCTTATCTTCTCCGATTACGCCCACTGTTTTATCATCTTTAATTGAGTGATAAACATTTTCAGTTGCAAAACGATTTTTGGTATCTTTATCTTCAACAACACCGCGACCCGTTTCATCGACGGCCTCATGGGCTAATGCTAAAGCTGCTTCAGACCCAGCAAGGGCTGCAGCATTCACAATTTTATCGACTTGTTCTTGGGTAAATGTAGCAAATTCTTGTTCTGCTTGTAACGCTTTTTCCACCAATGTATCGGTATACTTACGCGCGGCTTCTTCTTTCGTTTCTTTATCTACAGTCACTTGTTCTTTCTTAAGCTGTGCTGTTTTTTCCATTAACGGTTCCCTCCAATTATTTCCTTTTTGTTCTGTACTTTTGGACTACCTAACTATGTGAATTAATTCACTTATTATAATACACACATTTTACCTTAAATTCAATAGTTTTTTCTTATTTTTTTTAATTTATTTTCATATATTCTTTTCATTTGTGTTTTTGTGAACAAATAGAAATAACAGAACCCAGACGAGCCAAACCTTTTTCAACTTTTATTGAACTTTTTTCACTAACCCTTTTATTTTCTCGATTTTATTATATAATGGATGTAATTTAAGAAAAGGAGAAAGAGAATGAAGAATTGTTTACTTCCCCAAAATGATCAAACACAATGTAACAGGACTTTCGCACCAAAGTTAGATGAACTTTTAGCCTTCCGTATTAACCAACCTTATTTTCCCGTTGATTTAGACCAACTATACAAAGAAATTATTATTAGCACACAAGCAAGTTTTAAAGAAGAGATCTATGCTATTATTCCTTATGGAAGGCAATATACGCAATCATTTGTACTTTATAAAGATAGCATACGATTAGTTGATGCATCGGTAAATTTATTAGCTGAAAAATGCTTATATCAGCATCTACATATGGAAATTGAAAGCTATAAAAGAACATTAAAAGTCTTTTTAGGTAAGACGATTAATACTCTGCCGATTGCTAGTAATGATTTTAGCTTAATTCCTTTTAGCTTAACTTTTCGCCCAAGAGTCTATAGCTGGATTAATCCTGGAAGAATTGAAAATTTATTTTCTAAATCAAACGCAGCACCTACGATTGTTCAACTCACAAATGGATTCAATATTGAAATCGATCGCCAGCAGCGCCCTATTTTTACTCGGATGGAACGAGCTTTTTTAACTCAAGGCATTATCAAACGTGACACTGAAACTCAACCAGTGAATGTCACAATGAGTTTACTAGAATATTTGGGTATTAGTTCAACTAAAGTAACCAGAAAAGTGACAAAAAATGTCCAATACCAACACATCCCCGGCTTTGCTAACGATTTCCACAGAAAATACCAAGAAATCCACGATGCCATTGTCATCGAAAAATGGCTTAATACAAAAAGTTTACCTAAAAAATGAAAGCGATT
>NZ_BCPY01000019.1 GCF_001544195.1 Tetragenococcus solitarius NBRC 100494 | reverse complement strand
AAATTTTGGTTTTTTTTAGAGTACAAAAATAGTGAGATTTTTAATAAATTGTTTCTTTCTTTTCTAAAGGTTGAATATGTTATAATAATTTTTAAACACAACGTAGATTATTCATAAACGAATTTAAGGAGGGCGGAAAATGACTACTTCACTGCAGTCAGGCGTAAATTTAACATTTATTCCCACAGAGAAATTTAAAACCACACGTTTATTTTTTCGTTTTTCGACGAAACATTGTAAAAAAGATGCTGCCAAACGAGCCTTGCTGGCAAATTTATTGGAAACCAACAGTTTGAATTATCCGACTCAAACAAAGATCAGTGAGAAGCTTGCTGATCTTTATGGTGCCAGCTTTGGTTTAAATGTGGCAAAAAAAGGAAATATTCACCAGGTAAATTTAATGCTAAATCTGGTAAATGGGAAATATATAAACGAGCCCAACATTTTTGAAGAAGGTGTTCAATTTATTAAAGAGGTTTTGTTTCATCCAAATATCAAAGAGGGAGCCTTTGATCAAGATACTTTTCAACGAGAAAAAGAAAATATGATAGACTATCTAGATAGTCTAAAAGAAGATAAACAGACCTTGGCTGCTTTATGCTTACAAGAGCTATACTTTGAAGATGTTGACCAAAAAACACCTAGTTTTGGCTCAAAAGAAGATGTAAAGGCTTTGAATGCTTATGACTTAGTACAGACGTATGAAGAGATGATATCACAAGATCAAATTGATATTTTTGTAGTGGGTAATATTGATAAAAAGGAGACTAAAAGGGTAATTGCTAGCTTGCCTTTTGGGCCTCGCTCCTCCTTTGACTCGGAGCTTTTTTATCGACAAAAACTAAAGCCAGAAGTACAAACAAAAACATTATATGAGCCTGTGATCCAGACGAAGTTGAATTTAGCTTATCAGACTTCTATTTACTATGATGATCCGCAGCGCTTTTCTTTATTGGTGTTTAATGGGCTATTTGGTGGTTTTCCTCATTCAAAATTATTTATAAATGTACGTGAAAAAGCTAGCTTAGCTTATTATGCTTCTAGTGCGTTTGATTCTTTTCGTGGACTAGTTACAGTACAAACAGGGATTGATAGTAAGGATCGTACACAGGTTATTTCATTGGTTGAAAAGCAACTAGAGAGTTTGGAAAAAGGCGACTTTACTGAAAATGAATTTCAGCAAACCAAGGTTATGCTAAAAAATCAGTTTCTACTTTCATTAGATAGTTCTCGCGGACTTATTGAAACGGCTTATTTAAAGCAATGGTTTTCTAATTTGGTACAAGATGAAAAAGAATTTGAAAAGAAGATTATGTCAGTAACTAGAGAAGACGTTAAAAAAGTTGCCAACGATCTTCAATTACAAGCAATTTTTACAATAGATAAGGAGAAGGCTCATGAATAGGAAAGTTTATCCTGATCTTAATGAAGTATTATATACAGAGGTTCTTGCTAATGGATTGACTGTGTTTATTTTGCCAAAAAGAGATTTTCATAAAACTTATGGGCTTTTTAGTACAAACTATGGTTCCATCGATAATGAATTTGCCCATTCAGGAGAAGGAAGAAAAAAAGTTCCAGATGGTATTGCTCATTTTTTAGAACATAAAATGTTTGAAAAAAAAGAAGGCGACATTTTTCAAGAATTTGGTCGATTAGGTGCCTCAGCTAATGCGTTTACTAGCTTTACTAAAACAAGTTATTTGTTTTCTGCTACAGATCATATAAAAGAAAATGTACTAACCTTACTGGATTTTGTCCAATCTCCTTATTTTACCCCAGAAACCGTTGAAAAAGAAAAAGGAATCATTGCTCAAGAAATTCAGATGTATCAAGATGATCCGGATTGGCGATTGTTTTTTGGCCTTTTGCAGAATCTGTATCCTAAGCATCCGCTTCATATTGATATTGCCGGCACTGTTGATAGTATAGAAAAAATTACTGCTGATGATCTTTATGAGTGTTATCAAACATTTTATCATCCAAGTAATATGATTTTATTTATTGTAGGAAATGTAAAACCTCAAGAAACAATGCGTTGGGTCAAAGAAAATCAAGCTTCTAAAACTTTTGCGGCAACACGTAAGATCAATCGCTATTTTCCTCAAGAGACAGTAGCAGATATGATCCATTATTCGAGTGAAACAATGCCAGTTAGTCGTCCTAAAGCAACGCTTGGCATAAAAGGGCTGCAAGAAAACCTCCCCGAAGGAAATAAAGAACAGCTACGTTTTCGTACTGCAGTAAGTTTATTACTACAATTACTTTTAGGTAATACCAGTGAAAATTACTTACGTTTGTATCAAGAAGGCATTATTGATGATAGTTTTGGATTTGATTTCTCACTTGATCGTAGTTTTTATTTTGCTGATTTTTCGAGTGATACTGGACGACCAGAAGAATTTTTACAAGAAGTTGAGCATATCCTTTTAAACTATGCTAATGAAAAAGAAGTCAACAAAGAAAATTTGGAAAGGTTAAAAAAGAGAATGTTAGGGAAGTATTTCCAATCCCTTAATTCATTAGAATATATTGCCAACCAGTTTACCCAAGAACTTTTTGGAAAGTATACATTATTTGATTTACCAGAAATTATTCGTTCGATTCGTTTACAAGATTGCCTTGATGCAGGCCAGAAATTATTACAAAAAGAAGCCATTGCAAAATTTTGTTTAAAACCAAAAAAAGAAGTTTAAAATTTATTTGAAGGTAGAGAAAATATTTACTTTGCCGGGCTTTTTTGTGGTATTCTAAATCTAGATTGATAAAAAAAGACTGGAGTAGATGTAGGCGTGGGCAATGAAATCATAATTGGCGAAAGATTGCGGCAGGCCCGGTTGAAAAAAAATATCAGTATTGATGAGCTGCAGCAAAAAACAAAAATCCAAAAACGTTACCTCGAAGCGATCGAAAAAGGCGATTTTGAAGCATTACCGGGAGCTTACTATATCCGTACGTTTATTCGACAATATGCACAAGTGGTGGGCGAAAAAGGCGACTTTTTAGTTGATGTATATGACGGAAAAGCCAGTTTCGAGCCAGAGGGAAGACGATCGCAACCTGAAACTGTACAAGGTTCTAGAAAGGCATTACACGAAGAAAAATCTCGTGTAAAAAAAACCAAAGATTATTTACCCGTAGTTTTATTAGGAATTATTGCATTTATGATCGTAGGCGTGATTGCCTATGTAGCGTGGCAAGATCGTCACTCTGATCCAGTAATTGGACAGACGGCTTCTTCGCTAGAAGTAGATGGTTCAGTTACAACAGAACAAGAGTCATCCACTGAACAAAAAAGTACAGAAACAAGTTCTTCAGAAGAAGATCCAATGAAAATAGCTATGGAAGATTCTACACAATCCCAAGCAACAATCAAAGTAACAAATGCTAAAGAACCATTAGAACTGGAAATAACTGGAAAAAATGATCGTGCTTGGGTAGGTGTTTCTGTAAATGGTGACTATACTTTACAAGAAACGCTACAACCTGGTCAAACTGAAAATACAATCATTCCAGAAGGAACAGAAAATTTTGTAGTCACTTTAGGTGCTAGTGCAAACGTTGATGTGAAAGTAAATGATAAAAAAGTTAATTTTGATGACCCTAATTATGAATTGTTACAAAAAAACCTAAATTTTGATGTAACTTATCGGGATTAACTATAAAGGCTAAATAAAAAAGAAAGGAATGTATTATTGATAGAATCAATGATACGGGGGAATATAAAGTGAATTTACCAAATAAACTTACTGTTGTCAGAATGTTAATGATTCCTCTTTTTATCGTGGTGGTTATTGCACCAATAGATTGGGGAGTATTATCGGTAGGTAATACGCAGCTTTCTGTAACAAACTTAGTGGGAGCGGTAATCTTTGCTGTAGCAAGTTTTACCGATTGGCTCGATGGGAAAATCGCACGAAATCGCGGATTGGTGACAAATTTTGGGAAATTTGCCGATCCATTGGCTGATAAAATGCTAGTTATGACTGCTTTTATTTTACTAGTTGAACTAGGCAAAGCACCTGGTTGGGTGGTAGTTATTATTGTGTGTCGAGAATTAGCAATAACAGGTTTACGTTTATTAATTGTCGAGCAAAATGGCAGTGTGATGGCAGCAGCTTGGCCTGGAAAGATAAAGACAGCTACTCAAATGTTTGCTATTATCTTTTTATATATTAATAATATCCCATTTAATTTAGTCTCCTTACCATTAGGACAAATTCTATTATATATTTGCCTATTTTTCACTCTTTACTCAGGAATAGACTACTTTGTCAAAAACGCAGATGTGTTTAAAGGTTCGATGTAGAATTTAGATGGCAATAAAAAATCGGATGGGCAAACTTTGTTGTAATGTTTGCCCATCCGATTTTTCTTTAAACTTACGGCTCGAGAAAAAAATTTGTTTATTTTAAAATAGAAATGGAACTTTTTTGCGTAGTTAATGATAGGAGTGAGGAAAATGAGAGCAGAAATTATAGCAGTAGGAACAGAAATCTTACTAGGACAAATTAACAATACAAATACAACCTTTTTAGCAGAAGAGTTAGCTGGCCTAGGGATTGAGGTTTATTATCAAAGCGTTGTAGGCGATAACCCACAACGCTTAGAAGAAGCATTGCAGTTAGCCGATCAAAGAAGTGACTTGGTAGTGTTATGCGGCGGTTTGGGACCTACAGAAGACGATCTTACAAAACAGGTTACAGCTAAGCATCTGGGACAGGAATTAGTGACTGATAAAAGAGGCTATCAAAATTTATTAGCATTTTTTAAAAAACGAGATCGTCCGATGACGGAAAATAATCGTTTGCAAGCACTCGTTTTTAAGGATGGAGAATCTCTACAAAATAGTACAGGGTTAGCTATTGGTATTTTTTATCAGTCACCAGCAGGTATTTCTTATTTGCTATTGCCAGGCCCACCCAATGAATTAAAACCAATGTTTTTTAATGAAGCAATTCCGTTATTACAACGTCACTTCCATCAAGATGAATATTTAATTTCACGTGTATTACGTTTTTATGGTATTGGAGAATCAGAGCTAGTTACTAAGCTTACAGATTTGATTAACGGACAGACAAATCCAACGCTTGCCTCTTATGCTAAACCGAATGAAGTTACACTACGTTTGACAGTTAGTACAATAGACAAAAGTCAAGGCGAACAAAAGTTAGATCAATTGGAAAAGGAAATTTTGACAAGAGTTGGAGATTATTTTTATGGTTACGGAGAAAATAACTCTTTAGCACAGGTCGTAGTTGACTTATTGAAAAAAAATCAACAAACAGTAAGTGCGGCTGAAAGTTTGACCGCTGGTAGCTTTCAAGCTACATTAGGAAGTATCTCTGGCGTTTCCGAAGTTTATCCTGGTGGCTTTGTGACGTATTCGAAAAAAACGAAAGAACAATTTCTTGAACTTGATTCCGAAATGTTAAAAAAATATGGAACCGTCAGCAAAGAATGTGCAGAAGAAATGGCGCTTCAAACGAAAAAATTAGCGCACAGTGATTTTGCCCTTTCTTTTACCGGTGTAGCAGGTCCCGATTCGTTAGAGGGACAAAGCGCAGGGACTGTGTGGATCGGATTAGCCTCTAAGGAGGGCGTACAAAGCTATTTATACCATTTTGCTCATGACCGCGACTACGTTCGTAATAGCGCAGTGATGGCAGGATTAAATTTACTACGAAAAAAATTAACAAAATAAATGCGAATATTTGTTCGCTTTTTGCTTGCTTTTTTTATAAAAAAAAGCTATGATAGGGATACAATTAAATGAGTAAATGACTAGTTTTTAACAATATAAGGAGGTTTATCTTAATTGGCAGATGACCGTAAAGCAGCATTGGATACTGCATTAAAAAAAATTGAAAAGAATTTCGGTAAAGGCGCTATAATGAAATTAGGAGAAAAGGCGGATCAACGAATTTCAACTATCCCTAGTGGTTCTCTTGCACTAGACGTTGCATTGGGGGTTGGTGGTTACCCGCGCGGCCGTATTGTAGAAGTATATGGGCCAGAAAGTTCGGGTAAAACAACTGTTGCTCTTCATGCTGTAGCTGAGGTACAAAAACAAGGCGGAACTGCTGCTTTTATTGATGCAGAAAACGCACTAGACCCGCAATATGCAGAACATTTGGGTGTTAACATCGATGAATTGTTGTTATCACAACCTGATACTGGGGAACAAGGTCTGGAAATTGCTGATGCATTAGTTTCAAGTGGTGCCGTAGATATTGTAGTAGTTGATTCAGTAGCAGCGCTAGTGCCAAGAGCTGAAATTGACGGTGAAATGGGAGATGCCCATGTTGGCTTACAAGCGCGTTTGATGTCACAAGCGCTACGTAAATTATCTGGTTCGATTAATAAAACCAAAACGATTGCTTTGTTTATTAATCAAATCAGAGAAAAAGTAGGAGTTATGTTTGGAAGCCCTGAGACAACTCCTGGGGGACGCGCTTTGAAATTTTATTCTACAGTTCGCTTAGAAGTTCGGCGTGCTGAACAATTGAAATCCGGAACCGATATCATTGGTAACCGTACGAAGCTTAAGGTGGTAAAAAATAAAGTAGCTCCACCATTTAAGATAGCAGAAGTAGATATTATGTATGGAGAAGGTATTTCACAAGTTGGGGAATTATTAGATATGGCCGTGGAAAAAGACATTATTAATAAAAGCGGTGCTTGGTATTCTTATAAGGAAGAACGAATTGGCCAAGGACGTGAGAATGCTAAAAAATATATGAAGGAACGTCCAGAAATGGTCGCTGAAATATCAACACTTGTACGGACTGCTTTTGGTATAGGAGTAGAAGATGGTTCAGAAACAGAGGAAGGACAAGAAGAACTTCCTTTAGAATAAAATTCATAGGAAAAGGAACAATACTACGCTTTTTATGGTCATTGCTATTTACCATAAAGGGCGTTTTTTTATTTTTATAAAAAACCATCAGTTGCCTAATTAGTAAACATCTCTTATTTTTTAAGTTGACACTCCTTCTTACAAACATTAAAATTAAACTGTGTGTATTGCACACATATGCAAGTAGGCATATTGGTAATTTTATTTGTCAGTACGTTTATCAAGAAACTACAAAATATGAAAATAAAAAGATAGTATGGAGGTGAATTACCAATGGGACTTAATATTCTCCTCGCTATCATCGGTTTAATTGTCGGGCTTTTATGCGGAGTTTTTTATACAAAATCTCGTCATCAAAAAGAGATAGATGTTGCTAATCGAAGCGCTGACAGCATTTTGTCTAGCGCAAAAAAAGAAGCAGAGACTCTGAAAAAAGAAGCGTTGTTAGAAGCTAAGGAAGAAAATCAGCAATACCGGTCAGAAATTGAAAGTGAGTTGAAAGAAAACAAACGTGAACTAAAATCGCAAGAAAATCGCTTACTGCAAAGAGAACAATTACTTGATCGAAAAGATGATTCTTTGGAGAAACGTGAACAATCATTGACAGATAAAGAAAACAATGTCAGTGATAAACAACAATTAATTGACGAGCGAGAAAAAGAGATCGAAGCACTTATTCAAAAGCAACAAAATGAATTAGAAAGAGTTGCTGCGTTGTCAAAAGAAGACGCAAAAGAAATGATCATGAAGTCAACAAAAGAAGAATTGGATCATGAATTAACTGTAATGGTTAAAGAATCAGAACAACGTGCTAAGGATGAAGCGGATCGCAAAGCAAAAGATATTTTATCTTTGGCTATCCAAAGCTGCGCAGCAGATCAAGTTTCTGAAACAACTGTTTCTGTGGTTACTTTGCCAAATGACGAAATGAAAGGTCGAATTATTGGGCGGGAAGGCCGTAATATTCGCACACTTGAAACGTTGACAGGCATTGATTTGATTATTGATGATACGCCAGAAGCAGTGGTGTTGTCAGGCTTTGATCCGATTCGACGTGAAACGGCGCGTATGGCATTAGAGAAATTGATCCAAGATGGACGTATTCATCCTGCTCGTATTGAAGAAATGGTCGAAAAGGCACGTAAAGAAATGGATGGACGTATTCGTGAATATGGTGAACAAGCGGCTTTTGACCTTGGGGTACATAGTTTACATCCAGACTTGATCAAGATTCTAGGTAGAATGCATTTTAGAACAAGTTACGGGCAAAACGTGTTGAATCATTCCATCGAAGTTGCAAAATTAACTGGAGTTTTAGCTGCTGAATTAGGCGAAGACATTCCACTAGCCAAACGTGCGGGTCTTTTGCACGATATAGGAAAAGCATTAGACCATGAAGTTGAGGGTTCACATGTACAAATAGGAGCTGAATTAGCTGCTAAGTATAATGAAGATCCTGTTGTGGTTAATGCCATTGCTTCGCACCATGGCGACACAGAAGCGACTTCTGTGATTTCTGTTTTAGTAGCAGCAGCAGATGCGCTATCTGCGGCTAGACCTGGTGCACGAAGTGAGTCGTTAGAAAACTATATACGTCGTTTGGAAAATCTGGAAAATATTTCCAATAGTTTTGAAGGTGTTTCTTACAGTTTTGCAGTACAAGCTGGTCGCGAAGTGCGTGTCATGGTTAAACCAGAAGAAATTTCTGATATGGATGCGATCCGTTTAGTACGTGATATACGTAAGAGAATTGAAGAAGAACTCAATTATCCAGGAAATATCAAAGTTACTGTTATAAGAGAAACACGAGCAACTGAATATGCGAAATAAAAGTAAAAAACAAAGAAACATTCTTTTAAAAAGAATTGTTTCTTTGTTTTTTTTATACCCTTCTTCTTCTAGCAAAATCAACAAAACGAAATTTATCTAAACGATGAATAGATTCAGTATATTCAAAACAACGAGTATCTTCGAGATAAACTAAGCTTCTGACAGTGACAACATGTCGGTCTTCTAAGTGTAGATCCATCAAATCTTGCAGTTCTTTATTCACTGGGTCAGCAGCTATTTCTTTTTGTGCATAAGCGATTTTTAAGCCCAATTCGTTTTCAAAAAAATCATAAATCGAATCTTGCGCTTTATCTTTAGGTAAATACGTGACAATATCAGCAAGGAGATAATCTTTGTCTAAAATAACCACCTCACCATTTATCCTACGTTGTCGTACTAATTTCCACGCTTCTTTAGCTACTGGCCAGCCAGTAATTTCGTGCAATTTAACCGAAACAGCGATCTTTCGCAGTTCTACCACTGTTGTTTGGCTTTCAATATGTTGAGTTGTTTGCAATTCTTTAAAACTTGTTAAGCCAGATATTGGAAAATCCAAACGATTAATATCTAAAACGATTGAACCTTTTCCTTGTTTTTTTTGAATATAACCTGCATCTCGTAGTAAGTTTAGTGCTTTTCGAACAGTTTCTCTGGATACATCATATAGTTTAATCAATTGATTTTCACTTGGAAGCAGAGAATGTGGGGGATATTCTTCTGATAGTATTTTTTGCTCTAGATCTAGAAAAATCTCTTTGAATTTATTCATCGAAGCATTGCCTCCTTTTTTGTTTATTATAGCTATACGAAAAAGGAAAAGCAATTTGCTATTTTTGTAGTAATGAATCAACGCTAAGTTCATCTAGTCTTTTTACGCGTAGGTCTGCTTGGTACAAAGGCTCAGTAGTTTCAACCCCTACCGCAAACATTCCACAAGCCTTTATACCTTCAATGCCAGCTTGTGCGTCTTCAAATCCTACAGCTTCTTCTGGAGTAATATGAATTGCCTGAGCAGCACGGATAAAAATTTCTGGATCAGGTTTGCCCTTTGTTAGGGTAGCCGGATCAACAATTGCATCGAATTCATCAAAAATTTCCAATTTTTTTAAAATAAAGGGAGCATTTTTGGAAGCTGAAGCAACAGCACAAGGAACCTGTTTCTTTTTAGCAGAGTCTAAAAACGTTTTGAATCCTGGCAATAAATCTTGTGGTGTTAAATCCTGCAATAGCTCTACATAATGCTTATTTTTTTCTTCTGCTAGAGTTTCTTTTTGAGCAAGAGAAAAATCTTTTTCTTTTCCGCCATAGACTAGAATTCTTTCTAAAGAATCCATGCGACCTACACCTTTAAGTTGTTCATTGAAGGTTAGATCAATTTCGATGTCTAACATGGCAGCCAAATCTTTCCAAGCGATAAAATGTAGTTTGGCAGTATCAGTAATTACACCGTCTAGGTCAAATACAAATCCTTTTTTCAATGTTTTTCCTCCTCTTGTTTGTAAGTAATAGTCGTCTGTTTGTGGGCAATTAGTTCAATTTTTTTATGATTAATTTCAATATAAGTTGTTTGTGTAGGAGTAATTGCGATTGTTTCATGTGAAACAAAAACCTTAAACTCTATATCACGAATTGTCATAGTAAATTGTATGTTTTCCCAAGCTTGTGGCAAGTTTGGTTCAAAACTAATGATATCTTTTCGAATGTCTAAGCCGGCAAAAGTAGTCAGTGGAATATATAATGTTGCTGCCATTACCCCAGCATGAATCCCTTCGGCGGTTGTTCCCCCTTGAATATCGCGATAATCTGAATATAATGCTTCTTGATATAGCTGCCATGATAATTCTTGGTCGTCTACCATCGCAGCCAGCTGAGCATGTACAACTCTAGATAAGGTGGAACCGTGAGAAGTTCGTGCTAAGTAATAATTAAGGTTTTTTCGTACGTAATCGTCTGGTACCTGATAGTTTAATTCATCTAATATAGCTGCTACTTGCTCTTTGGAAAAATTATAAAATATCATCAGGCTGTCAGCTTGTTTAGCTACCTTGTAATCATCAGCCGATTTTCCTTCAGCGTTTAAAATACGATCCATCCGATAGATATTACCATATTTTTCTTTATAATACTGCCAATCTAAATCTTTTAATTCAAAGTAACCATCAAACTGTGCTATGATTCCTTGTTGATCAATTTCTAAAGATAAGTGGTGCATGATATCTTTCATTTTTTCTAGTATTTGATTATTAACACCAGTTTTTTCTTGGATTGTAGAAAAATCGATGGTAGAAAATTCGTTTTTAATTCGCATGATTTCTTCAAATAACCACACAACCATCATATTTGTGTATGCATTGTTTGTTAAGCCACCTTCTTTAGCTTGAGGATAGCTTTCATGAAATTCATCAGGTCCCATTACATGGTTAATATTATAACGCTTAGTATTTTTATCGTAAACAGCTGCACTTTCCCAAAAGTGTGCAATTTCTAAAAGCATCTCTAACCCATAGTTTTTCATAAAAGAAAAATCATGAGTGTTATGCCAATATAGCCAAATATTGTAGGCAATCGCTAAAGAAATATGACGCTGTAATCGACTGTTGTCTTTTTTCCAAGTTTTATTTATTGGATTTAAGTGTAGTTCTTGTGACTGCTCGGAACCATCTAAACTAGACTGCCAAGGAAACATAGCTCCTTTATATCCAGCTTCTTTGGCCTCTTTTTTTGCCATTTTTAAACGATTATAACGATACATCAACAATTGCTTAACAGTCTTTGGAAAATGAAGGATGTAAAAAGGGAAAATAAACAATTCATCCCAAAAAATATGCCCACGATAGGCTTCTCCATGTAATCCACGGGCAGCAACAGAAGCGTCTAAATCACTGTTTCCCATAGGGGAGGCTGATACTAAAAGGTGATAGGTATGCAAATTCAACAATTTTTGCGACATTAAATCTCCGGTAATTTTAATACCAGCTTTTTTCCATAAATCGGTCCACTGTTCACTAGATTGCTGCAAGCATTCAGTAAAAGTCGGAAACTGTAAACTTCGTAAATTGGTAACAGAAGACTCACTTTCTTTTTTATATTTTTGAACGAACACTGTTTTTTCAAATGTATAAGACACTTGCTCTTCTACATTTAATGGAACTTTTTGGACAATTTTATTGGGCTCTTGTTCAACTGTTAAATCAGACAAAGAACGTTGGGTGCTGCGTAGTTTTGCTTGTTGAGCAATAGTGATATTTGAAGCATTTGTTTGTGCTGTAAGAGATACAATTTCTTTTTCTGCTTCTAGCTCAGTCACTTGTAAATGTTCGTTTGTCAAACTGCGATAACGTTCAACGTTATAATTGTAAACTGTACCATCAGCTTCTGAGACAAAAATTACTTGACCTGTAAAATTAAGTGGAGTAAATGTATAACTTATTGCATATTGATGGACGTTTTTCATACTTGCCACTTTTTTTGCTTCGATTGCAATTTTTTTGCCATCATCTAAGCGAAGCGTAACCCACGAAGAAAGCAAGCCAGTTTGTAAATCAAGTTGGCGTTTCATATATAAAATTTGATTATGTTCGATATCAACACGTTTTCCATCAATAACCAAATACATCTTTTGTAAATTTGGAGCATTGACAAAATCTTCATTATAAATTATTTTGTCGGCAACTTGAGAGCCTACTTTATTATAAAGGCCTGCTAAGTAAAGCGCAGGATAATGACTGTCGCTAATTTCCATCTCGGGGGTCGTACCACGTAATCCGATAAAGCCGTTTCCTATAGTGAGCAAAGATTCTTTAGCGTACTCATTTTTCCCCGGCGTATACCCATAGTAAGTGAGTTGCCAAGGAATTTGTGCTGCTTTTTTTTCAAAATCTTCAGGCTGTCCGCAAACAAAAGGAAGGTTTGTCTCTTCAATCAGCCACTGTGTTAACTCATGAGTCTGTCCATCTTGTTCAAAGAGTATTTCTTTGTCTATTGTGCCTCCTTCAATTGTTTGGTCAACCATACGTTCTTTTAATTGCTTTATTCGCTTTTTCAAAGGTGTTGATAGCTTTTGAATGGTACCGTCTGGCCAATTGACTATCCACTCGTCTCCTGTTTTAACATGAATAAGGTTCATGAATCTGCCTCCTAACTTGTCTATACATGCAAATTAATTATAACGAATAATGTAAGCTATTACAATGATAAAAAGTGAGTTTTTCTTCTTCTTTAAAAGTAGAAAAACTTTTTCACAAAAATAACCTATAAAACAAACAAAAGCTGTATTTCCGGAAAAAAATTTCTTTTAAAAACAAAAGTATTATAAAATAAAAGTCATAAAACGCTTGCAATATAAAAAGACTCAAGGTATGATTAATTTGTAATTATACATGTATATACAATTTTTGCTGAGGAGGAAACCGTTATGGGCAAGTATCAAAACGATGCTGAACGTCTGTTAAAAGAAGTTGGCGGCAAAGAAAATATCAAAGCTGTAACCCATTGTGCAACTAGGATGCGCTTTGTCTTAAATGACCCAGATAAAGCCGATCAAGAAGCAATTGATGACATCCCTAGTGTAAAAGGGATGTTTACAAATGCCGGTCAATTTCAAGTGATTATAGGAAATGATGTAGCTACTTTTTACAATGAATTTAAAGAAATTTCGGGAATAGAGGGCACTTCGCAAGAAGATGTAAAGTCAGTAGCACAGAAGAAACAGAATCCATTACAAAGAGCTGTAGGTGCTTTAGCTGAAATTTTTGCGCCGATTATTCCAGCAATTATTGTTGGGGGTCTAATTTTAGGTTTTCGTAATATTTTAGAAGGAGTAGACTTTGGCGGAGCTACCATTGTTGATCGATCTACTTTTTGGGCTGCGATCAATGATTTTTTGTGGCTACCTGGTGAAGCAATCTTTCAGTTTTTACCCGTAGGTATTACTTGGAGTGTTACTCGTAAAATGGGAACTACGCAAATCCTAGGTATTGTCCTAGGTATTACCTTGGTTTCTCCCCAGTTGCTTAATGCAAACGATGTAGCTTCAACTCCTGCTGCGGATATTCCCCAATGGGATTTTGGTTTTGCTCAAATTGACATGATAGGTTATCAAGGACAAGTGATTCCCGCCATGCTGGCAGGATTTTTACTTGCTTATCTGGAAATCTTTTTCCGTAAGCATATCCCAGAAGCTGTTTCGATGATTTTTGTTCCTCTATTTGCTTTATTGCCTACTATTATTGCTGCTCATGTTGTTTTGGGGCCATTTGGTTGGTGGTTAGGCAACATTATTTCTAATGTGATTTTTGCAGGGTTGTCATCTTCAATCAGTTGGTTGTTTAGTTTTGCCTTTGGATTACTTTATTCACCTCTGGTCATTACCGGTTTACACCACATGTCAAATGCCATTGACTTACAACTGATTGCTTCTGAGATAACTGATCATACGACAAGCTTATGGCCTATGATTGCTTTATCCAATATTGCTCAAGGCTCAGCTGTACTTGCTGTCATTTATTTACACCGTGGGAATAAAAAAGAAGAGCAAGTTTCTATCCCAGCAATGATCTCATGTTACCTAGGTGTTACCGAGCCTGCTATGTTTGGGATTAACTTAAAATTTGTTTATCCCTTTATCGCTGCGATGATAGGCTCGGGATTTGCCGGTCTGTTTAACAACTTTATGGATGTACGTGCAAATTCTATTGGTGTTGGAGGGTTACCAGGAATTTTAGTTATCAATAGCCAAATTGGTGGAGGCTACTTGGCCTTTGCAATTGCCATGGTTATTGCAATTGTTATTCCTTTCCTTTTAACAGTTTTCTTTAGAAAACGGGGAATTTTCAATAAAGAAGATCGTGAAGAACCAGAAGCGGCTATAGCTGCTGACGCTGCAGCTTCAGGTAATATTGACCTTTCCTCTACTGAAGATGAAACCACAACAACTTCTGCAGCTCCACAAGTTACAAAAGAAAAATTATTTGCACCTGTTTCCGGTCAATTAATGCAGATTACTGCAGTGGATGATCCTGTTTTTTCACAAAAAATGATGGGCGATGGTTACGCTGTAAAACCAAGTAGTGATAAAATCTACTCCCCTATTGCTGGGACAATATCTAGTGTCTTTGAAACAAAACATGCGATTGGTATTTTAACTGCTGGCGGAGCAGAGGTACTTGTCCATATGGGGTTAGACACAGTGGAATTAAAAGGAACGCCATTTACGATTAATGTAAAAGAAAATGATCAAGTGACTTTTGATACACAACTTGCTACAATGGACCGTAAGGCTGTGGAAGATGCTGGAAAACAAACCGATGTCTTAACTGTTTTTACAAATGGGGATAAGATTAACTCTCTTTCCATTGAAAATAAGGCTGAGGTGACAGCTCAAGAAGAGATTGGTGAAGTTGAAGTTAACTAAAAGGTAAAAATTATACTTTAAACTAGTGTAAGAGTCAGTGTTTAGACGCTGGTTCTTACACTTTTTGTTTAAATAGCCAAGTAAATTTTTTAGGCTTTGAAGCAGCCCGTATGAAATTTATTTTAGTGAAGTTGCTTTTAAAGCTTTGTCTGAGTCTATACAAGCAAAATTTGCTATGATAAAATACACAACATGACTATTTCGAATGGGTGGAAAACATGGAAATAATTGAAAAAGCACCGGCAAAAATCAATTTAGGTTTAGATGTGCTGTATAAAAGAGAAGACGGCTATCATGAATTAGAAATGGTCATGTCAAGCGTTGACTTGGCTGATCATTTGAGCTTTGAACCTTTGAACAAAAATCAAATCGTTATTGAATCTAATAAGGCTTTCTTGCCAAGTGATCAACGTAATAATGTTTACCAAGCAGCTGCTATCATAAAAGAACGTTATGGCATTGACGAAGGGATTAAAATCACCATCAAAAAAAATATCCCCGTTGCTGCAGGTCTTGGAGGAGGTAGTACTGATTGTGCTGCTACTTTACGTGGTTTAAATCGTTTGTGGGGACTTCATCTTTCTATAGAAGAGATGATTGACATTGGCATGCACGTAGGTACAGATGTCCCTTATTGTTTATATGGTACAACATCTTTTATTGCTGGCAAGGGTGAAATTGTCAAAGTATTAAAACCAATGCCGCCTTGTTGGGTGATTTTAGTTAAACCTCGTTTAAGTGTTTCAACCAGAAAAATCTTTCAACAAGTAGATACAAGGCGTATCACACACCCTGATATGAAAAACCTGGCGGCGGCAATTTTAAGGCAAGATTACTCGGCGATGTTACAATATATGGGAAATAGCTTAGAGGATGTGACCATTACTAAGCATCCAATCATCCAACAAATTAAAACACGTATGGTGAAGTATGGTGCTGATACTGCGTTGATGAGTGGCAGTGGCCCTACGGTATTTGCGTTATGCCAAAAACAAAGTCGTGCCAAGCGGATTGTAAATGGCGTGAAAGGATTTTGCGATGAGGTTTATATGGTACGAACATTGGGATAAAAAATGCTGGGTTAAACCCAGCTTTTTTTATGGGAAGACGAACTTTTTTTCTATTCTTATTTTTCTTGACGAAAAATCAAAGTTTTGGTACATTTAGCTTTGTCAATAAATCGTAACGGATACGTTTTGCAAGCTAGAAATTACCACAATGGACCGTCTAAACGTTTAATGTTGAGAATAGATTTCACTTTTTAACGCACACAGGTTTGTTTGGTCAAATTAAAAGGTTAAGTTGCAAGAGGAGGAAAATATATGCGTTATATCGAAGTGAAAAACTTGTCTTTTTACTATGATGAAGAGCCAGTTTTAGAAGACATTAACTATCAGGTAAATAATGGCGAATTTGTTACTTTAACGGGTGAAAATGGCGCAGCCAAATCTACCTTGGTTAAAGCAACTTTAGGTTTATTAAAGCCTGAATCGGGTAGTGTTTATATTTCTAAAAAAAATAATGTAGGAAACAAACTTAGCATCGGTTACATTCCGCAATTCATAGCTTCATTCAATGTGGGATTTCCTAGTACGGTTTATGAATTGGTTGGTTCCGGACGTTATCCTAAAGGTCGCTGGTTCAAACGTCTGACAACTTTAGATCATGAGCATATACACAAAGCGCTAGAAGCTGTCGATATGTGGGAAATGCGGCATAAACGCATTGGTGAGTTGTCAGGTGGACAAAAACAGCGGATTAGTTTGGCCCGCGTTTTTGCGACAGATCCCGACCTTTTTATTTTAGATGAGCCGACAAATGGAATGGATGAACAATCTCGCGCAAATTTTTATCGCTTACTACGACATAGTGCTCATAAGCATGATAAGGGCGTTCTTATGATTACCCATGACCATGAAGATATTAAAGAATATGCTGATCGCCAAATTCATTTGGTAAGAAAGGAGGGAACTCAATGGCGTTGCTTTCATATGAGTTCATGAGAAGAGCTTTTTTAGCTGCTATTTTTATTGCGGGAATTGCTCCGATGTTGGGCGTTTTTTTAGTTATCCGCAGGCAATCACTTATGGCAGATACACTGTCTCATGTATCGTTAGCCGGAGTAGCATTAGGCTTTTTTCTTAATTTAAACCCAACATTTACCACAATGCTTGTGGTGGTCGTTGCCGCAGTTTTACTAGAATATTTACGGATGGTTTACCGAGGTTACTCAGAAATTTCGATTGCTATTTTGATGGCAGGTGGACTAGCAACTGCTCTTGTGCTTATGAATATTACTGGAGGAAACTCTTCAGCTAGCATCCAATCCTACTTATTTGGCTCCATTGTAACAATTACTCAGCCACAAGTTATTTTTTTAGGTGTCCTATTTATTTTAGCATTGTTGCTATTTCTTTTCTTTAAAAAGCCGATGTATGTTTTAACTTTTGACGAGGAAACGGCCCATGTTGATGGACTGCCAGTTCATTGGATGTCTATGTTGTTTAATGTATTGACAGGTGTAGCAATTGCTATTATGATCCCCATTGCCGGCGCATTGTTGATTTCAGCGATTATGGTTTTGCCGGCAGCTATTAGTATGCGTTTAGGAAAAAGTTTTAACGCAGTCATTTTAATTAGTGTATTTATTGGGCTTATTGGAATGCTTAGCGGCTTAGTTGGTTCATTTTATATTGACACTCCACCTGGAGCCACAATTACTTTAGTATTTATTCTATTATTTTTAGTGGTAAATGTCATCAATAAAATATATCGTTTGTTTCAACGAGGGCAACGGATAAAAGAACAAAAATAATAAATCATAACAGAGAGAAAATATCATGTTTGTGGGAAATGAAGTATTGAAAATAATTTTCGACAAATATTATAAAAGTCTCTCTGTTTTTTTTGTGTTTTTATACAAAAAACGAACAATTATTAGAAAAAATAAAAAAATGCTCGCTTATGTTTAGAAAAACTTATATAATTAAAACGATTAAATTAAAAAGGAGTTGAACGAAGTGAAGGTTCGTCGCAGTGAACGTTTGATTGATATGACACATTATTTATTAGAACATCCCCACGAATTGATTCCCCTAACGTTTTTTTCTAAACGTTATGAATCAGCTAAATCATCAATTAGTGAAGACTTGGCAATCGCAAAAAAAACATTTAAGGATAGAGGAACAGGTATTTTAGACACGATACCAGGCGCTTCAGGGGGCGTAATTTTTGTTCCTGTGATCGAAAAAAAGGAAGCTAAAGAATATATTGATGCTTTAGCTGATCGTTTGTCCGAACAAGATCGTTTGCTTCCTGGTGGTTATGTTTATTTAACAGATTTATTAGGACAACCTCAATTATTACGACAGGTCGGCCGAATTATTGCATCAAAATATATAAATGAAAAAGTAGATGCTGTAATGACTGTGGCAACCAAAGGTGTCCCAATCGCTCAGGCTGTATCTTACTACTTGAATGAACCGTTTGTGATTGTACGTAGAGATTCAAAGATAACTGAAGGCTCGACGGTGAGTGTCAATTATGTTTCAGGCTCTTCAGAACGAATTGAAAAAATGGAATTATCTAAACGTAGTTTAGCACGAGGATCTCACGTGTTAGTCGTTGACGACTTTATGAAAGGCGGCGGTACGATTAATGGGATGCAAGGTCTGATCGAAGAATTTGATGCTGAATTGGTCGGTGTTAGCGTCTTTGCTGAAGCAAATTTCAAGGGAAAAAGAGCAGTTACTGATTATAATTCGCTGCTTTATGTTAAGGATGTAGACACACAAACAAAAACAATTAAGGTAGTCCCTGGTAATTACTTTGACGATTAACGGCAACAAGAAGGACTAGTTAAGTTTGCAAGATACTATTTATAAAGAAATAGGAGTGAAGGCTAATGAGTGAACAAACTTTGGTAATTATAAAACCCGATGGCTTAGCTCGCCGTTTGATAGGACGTATCATTCAACGTTTTGAAGATAAACAACTGCAAATTTCACAAATAAAAAAGACAACTCTAACAAAAGCACAATTATATGAACATTATAAACATTTAATAGAGCAGTCCTTTTTCCCACGACTTTTAGACTATATGCTGGAAGGACCAGTCATATTAATGGTGATTGAAGGAGAAAATGCCGTCTTACAAACGAGAAAAATCGTTGGAGTAACAGATCCCATGGAAGCGGAAATGGGGAGCTTGCGAGGCGATTATGGGATAAATAAAACTAGAAACTTAATTCATGCTTCAGATTCAGTAGCTTCAGCGGACGAAGAAATTGCTCGGTTTTTTGGTTAATTTAAAATTGGTCTACCTATAATTGTATCGCTTTGGTTGAAAAGTCTAGCTAAGTGGGCTACACTTAAACAAGCAAAAAATAAAAATGGAGTGAGACAGGTGGACGAACGTTACGCAATTATTTTAGCTGCTGGTAAAGGTACTCGAATGAAATCAAAATTATACAAAGTGCTCCATCCAGTTTGCGGTAAGCCAATGGTCGAACATATTATGAACCGAGTAGAAGAAATTAATCCCAATAAAGTTGTGACAATTGTAGGTCATGGAGCGGATGAGGTAAAAGCTCAACTTGGCACACGAAGCGAATATGCGCTGCAAGAAGAACAATTAGGCACTGGACATGCAGTGATGCAAGCAGCTGACTTTTTAAAAGGAAAAAAAGGGACCACCTTGGTAATCAGTGGTGATACTCCACTTTTAACAAGTGAAACTTTGGACCAGTTATTTGAATACCACAAAGGAAAAAATGCTTCTGCTACAATTTTAACCGCTCAAGCGGATGACCCAAGTGGTTATGGACGAATTTTAAGAGATCGAGTAGGAATTGTAGATAAAATTGTTGAGCAAAAAGATGCTTCTTTTGAAGAAGCGCAAATAAAAGAAATCAATACAGGAACTTATTGTTTTGACAACGAACTTTTATTTGAAGCGTTGGACAATATCACAACAGATAATGTTCAAGGAGAATATTATTTGACAGATATTATCGAAATTTTAAAGGACAATGGTCACACAGTTGCTGCTTACCAAACGAATGATTTTGATGAGTCCATTGGCGTCAACGACCGGATTGCTCTATCACAAGCAAATAGTATTATGCGTAAGCGAATTAATCGCAACCATATGCGTAATGGTGTATCATTTATTGACCCCAATACGACATACATCGATGATGGTGTAAAAATTGGAGCGGAAACAATTATAGAGCCTGGTGTTTCTTTAAAGGGAGACACAACTATTGGAGAAAATTGTGTGATTACGCAAAATTCTCAAATTATTGATAGCTCGATTGAAGATAATGTAACTGTAAAATCTTCGACCATTGAAGAAAGTACTGTGCATATCGGAGCAGACGTAGGACCATATGCTCACTTGCGACCAAAATCTGAAATTAAACAACAAGCACATATCGGCAATTTTGTTGAAATAAAAAATGCTGTCATTGGAGAAAAAACCAAAGTTGGACACTTAACTTATGTGGGAGATGCGACTTTAGGTAAAGAAATTAATGTCGGCTGTGGAACGGTTTTTGTTAATTATGATGGTAAGAATAAACATCATACAACTGTTGGAGACCACAGTTTTATTGGGTCAGCGGTTAACCTAATCGGACCTGTAAATATTGCTAGCAATACTTGTTTAGCTGCGGGTTCAACGATTACAGATGATGTTTTTGAAAATGATATGGCAATTGCTCGTGCGCGACAAGTAAACAAAGAAGGATACGCAAAGAGATTGCCCTTTTTACAATAATAAGAAGGCAGAGAAGATTTAATTTTCTCTGCTTTTTACTTTCTCATTTAAGAATATTCCGTCAATATCTTGTTTTAACTAGTTATAAACATTATAATAACAACGTAAGCAACTATTTAAGACGAATAAATGGTTCGTTGGAATGTATAGAAAGTGGAGGTCGTCATGTCCAATCATTATTTTGATCCAAGATTAAAGATTTTTGCGTTAAACTCAAATCGTCCGCTAGCAGAAAAGATTGCCACAGCGGTGGGTGTAGAATTAGGAAAATGTACGGTAAAACAATTTAGTGACGGAGAAATTCAAGTTAATATTGAAGAAAGCATTCGGGGAGCACATGTATACATTATTCAATCGACCAGCAGCCCTGTTAATGATAACTTGATGGAACTTTTAATCATGATTGATGCTTTGAAACGGGCAAGTGCAAAAACAATTAATGTAGTAATGCCTTATTACGGTTATGCTCGTCAAGACCGGAAAGCGCGTGCGCGTGAACCAATTACAGCTAAATTAGTGGCCAATATGATAGAAAAAGCTGGCGCTAATCGTATGGTTACCTTAGACTTACACGCTGCTCAAATTCAAGGTTTTTTTGATATCCCAGTTGATCATTTGATGGGTGCTCCACTAATTGCAAATTATTTCATTGACCAAGGAATTAAAGGCGATGATGTAGTGGTTGTGTCTCCTGACCATGGGGGCGTAACACGGGCACGTAAGCTAGCAGAGTTTTTAAAAGCGCCAATTGCGATTATTGACAAACGACGTCCTCGCGCAAATGTAGCAGAGGTAATGAATATTATAGGGGATGTAAAAGGAAAAACGTGTGTGATTATCGATGATATGATCGATACAGCCGGTACAATTACCCTCGCAGCAAATGCTTTAAAGGAAGCTGGCGCGATTAGCGTTTATGCTTCTTGTACGCACCCTGTACTATCTGGTCCAGCATTACAACGTATCTCTGACTCTGCTATCAAACGTTTAGTTGTCACGGATTCCATTAATTTACCAGAAGAACGTAAAATTGATAAACTTGATGAAATTAGTGTTTGCGATTTGATCGCTGAAGCGATCAAACGAATTCATGAAAATAAACCAGTCAGTCCATTGTTTGAAAATAAGGTGGATTTATAATGAGGAAAATTTTAATTAGACTGTGACAAAAGTAAAGACAAGTTAAAAACATCTAAACTATAGTTGATGAGATTTGTTAATTGTTGCAAATTTGCAACGAGTAACTGCAGAAGAACTCTCTATAGTTTGGATGTTTTATTAATAAAGGAACTTATTTCATAAAAGGTTAATTTCTGTAAAGGAGGTTGACACTTGTGGTTCATTATGATAGCCTTTTCATCGTACATTGTTAAATAATGAAGCTGGAATGTTATCTGCAAAGAGCATAACCTACGATTTACCCTATTTTTAGGGTTTATTGTGGGTTTTTTTGTTTTTTAGCTAGAAAGGGGGGAATATGAGGGCTTCAATATTAGCAAAAAAAAGAATAGGAGACTAGAAAATGAAGAAGTTTTTAATAAAAAGTAGTATTGCATTATCCCTTGTTATGCTTTTAGCGGGTTGCCAAAATGAAGGAAGTTCACAAACAGGTCATGCTGCACAAACGACCGAAACTACAGATGCTAAAGAAGATAAGAGCGAATTAACGTTGTATGTTGTTCGACATGGAAAAACAATGTTAAATACTACGGATCGAGTGCAAGGTTGGTCAGATGCAGTATTAACGCCTGCCGGAGAAGAAGTCGTGACAGATGCAGGAATTGGATTAAAAGATGTAGACTTTCAAAGCGCTTACTCAAGTGACAGCGGACGTGCTATTCAGACGGCAGACTTGATTTTAGACGAAAATGAAACAGCAAAAAAAACTTCAAGTACAAAAAGATAGTGGCTTAAGAGAATTTAATTTTGGTACGTATGAAGGTGATTTAAACGAAACAATGTGGCAAGATGTAGCTGATGAGCAAGGTGTTAGTCTGGAAGAATTCCAAGCAAATATGGATCCAGAAGTTTTTGCTGATAGTGTAGCTAAATTAGATAAACAGCAGATAGAAGAAGAAGGCATCGAAGATGATATAAACTGGCCAGCTGAGGATTACAAAACAATCACCGATCGTTTAACGGAAAGTTTAGACCAAATTGTTAGAAAAGAAGAACAGAAAACTGGCTCTGGGAACATTTTAATTACGTCACATGGGCTTAGTATTACGGCTTTATTGGATACTTTATTTGACGATTTTAAGGCACCAGAGGATGGGTTGGAGAATGCAAGTGTGAATATTATTCGATACAAAGACGGAAATTATTCTCTAGAATCAGTAAATGATATGAGTTATGCTGAAAAAGGGGAGCAAGAAGAACAATCAAAATAAAACCACTCTTAATGCCTAAAATTTTTAACTTATAAACCAATGTTAAAAATGTTTTTTTTATAAAAGTGTGATAGACTATATTTGTTAAAATAATTAAATAGAATCTGATCACAAAGGGGAGTCCAAGTGGACTGAGATTGAGTATACTCTCTAAACCCTTCGTACCTGTTTCGATTATTCGAGCGTAGGAATTGTGACGAGTTGAAGTAAAAGTAAAGATGCTTCTCCTTTGTGAATTGTATAGATTCTAAAGGAGGAGTTTTTGTTATGCGTTCAAACACAAAAGTTTGGATAGAAGGAACAATCATTGCTGCACTTAGTGTCATGCTATCTTTTTTACCTACAGACGTGGGAACTACCTTTACATTATCATTGGGTCAGATTCCTTTAACTGTGTATGCTTTACGTCGGGGGGTAAGACCGGCGATGTTGGCAGGTCTTATTTGGGGATTCTTGCACTTTCCCTTAGGTCAGGTCATTTACCTAAGTATTCCCCAGGTATTAATTGAGTATATTTTAGCCTATCCTTTTGCAGGCTTTGCAGGATTTTTTGCAGCAAAATTACAGAGAGCTTTGCAGGAAAAAAATCATGGAAAAACACGCCGAGCCATTATTAGTGCTTGTATAGCAGGTACGTTTGCTCGTTATTTTTGGCATTTTGTTGCTGGGTATATTTTCTGGGGACAATATGCAATGTGGGGATTATCTCCAGTAATTTATTCGCTAGTAATCAACGGGGTGAGTGCCCTGTTAACTGCTTTAGCTGCGACCGTTATTCTGTTGGTTTTTGAAAAAATATTCCCCAATGTGTTTATACCTGCAGATTAGACGGTCAGTAAATTCTAGCTTAGCCAGAAGCAATGGATCTACCATAAAGAGGACAAGAAAATTGGTTTATTGGTACATTGACGATTTAGAAACGAGTGTAAAATGGTTTTATCTAAGATGTAAAGGCCCTTCTGTGTTTGACAATGAAACAAATGAACATGCTAATATAAAACAATATCACTAACCATTATTTAACTTTTACCGAGGAAAAGTTATGGTAATTACCGGGGAATACCAAGGTGATAAGATAGAATGAGTGGAAACAAATTATCGACTAATTAACGATTTTTGCTCAAAAAATTTGCTCAAAGAATAATGTTTTAAGAAACAGTTCTTGTAGTATGAGCATTCATCCAAGGCGTTACAAAGTATAGTTGTGGTCAAAGGACACATTGGTTAATTATTGGTCATATTAAGTGAAAGCCTACATTTGCAAATGGAAGTAAAAGAAATAATAAAAAGGCGAAGGAGACCTTAGCAAGGGTTTCTTCGTCTTTTACTTGAGTTATGATAAAGGGATGTTTGACCACGTCCAAAAATCTAGGTTTTTTTTATTAACATCAAGATCCCACGTTTTTTTGGAGGAATAATAGGTTAAGTATCCAATAAGTGCATCGTCTTTAAATGTTGGATTTCCCATGCGAATATGAGTATCTTCAACTAAAAATAAGGGAATTTTATATTTTTTATTTTGAAATTCCGTTTGTTTAAAGGAAAAGACTAAGCCTTCTTTCATAAAATCGCTCAATTTTTTTACTATATTAAGAGGTAGAGGATCGACTGGTTTGTTTTTTTGAAAGAGAGAACGTCGTGTGTTTAAGATTGTTGTCACCAGATGAGTGATTTTTTGAGCTAAAACTCGGTAAAATTCGTCTAAATAACGGTAGTAGACACGGGCTAAACCATCTTGCAAATCAAAATAAGCAAAGTTATTTTGTAATTTATAAAAAAAAGGCGAATGAAGATGAGTCTTCATATGACCAAAATAAAGCAGTTCGGAAATTTCAGTAGGTGTTAGTTCTTTTAGCATCATAATATCAGTAAAATCAATCCACTTATTTGTCTCCGTTATTCTTTTTTTACTAGCCGTTTGGAAGTAATGATCAACAGCATCACTGCCACGGATTGTTTTCATTGCGGTATGAGCTTCATATTCACCTAATTCATTAGAAGGATCTAACAATAAGAGGTTTTTCGGGCGATGAATGATTGCTTGATGAAAATCAGCGATAGAAAAACCTTGGGTCAAAACGGCATTACTAACGTTGTCAATATGTACATAGATGAAATCAGCCATTGTGAATATCCCTCCTTTTTCCTAACTTTGATTAATTATATTTTACAATAAATTTTAGAAAAATGCTTGTTTCGTTTCTTTTAAATGTTTATTACACTAAGTAATAATATATATCCTTTACGGTCAACAAAGGTAAAAATAATTTTGTGAAAGAATTACTTTGTAATTTTAATGTCGTTTTTAGAGGGGGATATTTTTATATAGAATAACAAAGCACATTGTAGACTAAAAAGAGGGACGAAATTCATAAAAATAGGGCGCTCTGATAATATTGAAAAAACCATATCCTATTCTCTTTGATTTTTAAGAAATTAGTGGTTTTTAATGGGAAAGATTCTAAAAGGTAAAAAAACTAGGATTTTTTAAAAGGTATTAAAATATTTCCAACACTATAGTGTTTTCTGGTATAATTTTATCAACAAACACAATTGGTAAACGTTTGTTTTTTACTTATTTTCAAGAGAAATTTAATGCAGCAGAATTTTAAAAATGCGTAGTTAATATAAACCATAGTGAAAAGGGGAAAACAGATTTGGCAAAAGAGTTTTCGTTTGAAATTTTAGAAGAAGTTGCGGTCCTATCAGAAAATGCAAAAGGCTGGCGCAAAGAACTAAACATTGTCAGTTGGAACGAAAGACCGCCTAAGTTTGATTTACGTGATTGGAGCCCTGACCACGAAAAAATGGGCAAGGGAATTACTCTAAGTAATGAAGAATTTGAAGCATTGAAAAAAGTGGTGGCTGCGATGTAATTGGTTTATAGCCGTCGCTAAATGTGATGATGCATAAGTAATCGAAATAAACCAAACGAAAAGAAGTAATAAACTAGTTTTTTACCTTAAGACCCGTTATAATAAAGTTATTCTTGAAAGTTGCTGAAAAAAGGTGCAAAATAGACGTTAAGCAAGATCAAGAGGGAAAGGACGTCACTATGACAGAGCGGGGTTTATTAATTGTTTTATCTGGTCCTTCCGGTGTCGGAAAAGGGACAGTTCGCAAAGCGATATTTGATAGCGAAGACAATGACTTCCAGTATTCAATTTCTATGACAACTCGCAAGCAGCGGATTGGAGAAGTTGAAGGGGAAGATTATTATTTTCGTACAAAAGAAGAATTTGAACAAATGATTAGAGAAGGCCAAATGTTAGAATACGCTGAATATGTAGGAAATTACTACGGTACGCCTTTGCCATATGTACAAAAAACGTTGGATGAGGGAAAAGATGTTTTTCTAGAAATCGAAGTTCAAGGAGCTTTACAAGTAAAAGAAAAAGTACCTGATGGTGTCTTTATTTTTTTGACGCCACCTGATTTGGCAGAATTACGTATGCGAATTACTGGACGTGGGACGGATTCAGAAGATACGATTGATAAACGTATGAAAGTTGCGCGTGAGGAAATTGAGATGATGGCGTCTTATGACTATGCTGTTGTTAATGATGAGGTTTATAAAGCTGTAGAAAGAATTAAAAGTATTATTTCAAGTGAACACTTTCGAGTAGAACGTGTGATTGGAAAGTATAGAAAAATGTTAGAGGAGTTGTAATATTATGATGTTAAAACCTTCAATCGATTCGTTGTTAGAATCGGTTAATTCCAAGTATTCACTAGTATTATTAGCTAGTAAACGTGCTCATGAATTAGATGCTGGTGCAAAACCGACTTTAGATCATTTTGATTCAGTGAAAAATGTGGGAAAAGCCTTAGAAGAAATTGACGCACAAACGGTAATTAACGACCCAAATCCTGAATTAAAACGTGCTAGGATTCAAATGGAAAAAGAAGAGAAACAAGCACAAAAAGAGCAGGAACAAAAAGACCTAGAAAATCGTATTCGCGAAGATAATTAAGTTTCATACGTCAGAAAATTAGGTAGAAATTACAATAAAAACATCCGAACTATAATAAATGAAGTTTGCTAATCGTTATACATTTGCGATAAGAGTCTGTTAATTGCAGGAGCGAGCTTTTTTTATGGTTCGGATATTTTATTATCAAAAAGGCTTATATTATAGTTTTTTTCTTTAAAAGTAGGCGATTCAATAAGGGAAAAAGTCATATAAAGCTTAATTTTATTAGACAATAGAGACAAACCTCTGTATTTTTAGTAAAATGAGTCAGAAAGGAGAAAACAACATGTCATTATTTGCAGAAGTTATTGTAGACGTGCCTACGATGCAAACAGATCAACCCTTCACTTATATAGTACCCGATGAACTTCTCGATGCCATTGAAGTAGGCATGCGAGTAGAGGTTCCCTTTGGAGAAGGAAATCGGCACATCCAAGGGTTTGTCACTGCATTAAGTCAAACAAGTACATATGAAGAAAAACTAAAACCAATTATTCGCATGTTAGATTTGTCTCCTGTTTTAAATCAAGAACTACTAGCTTTAGCTGATTATATGAAAGAGACAACTTACGCTTTTAAGATCACCTGTCTTGAAACGATGCTACCTAGTGTGATGAAGGCTGAATATCAAAAGAAAATTATATTAAAAGATTCTTCACATCCAATTAAGCAATATTTCTCTGAAAACGGTGAAATGGATTGGCAAGAAGCAGAAAAGTTAGGTTTACTCAATCAATTGAAAAAGTTACGTCAGGAAGGTATTGTCGAGCTCCATTATGTGGTAAAAAAGAAGAACAAAGTAAAAAAAATTCGTTATGTTAACAGCAAAGTAACACAAAATAATGTAGAGGATATTTATCAACAGATTGATAAACGTGCGTTACGGCAAAAACAGCTTGTCCATTTATTAAAGGAAAATACGCACCAACCAACCGCTTTTTACACAAAACAAGGGGTTTCTTCAACTGTATTAAAACAAGGAGAAAAAAAAGGTTGGCTAACGTTTGAAGAAGTAGAAGCTTATCGTGATCCTCACCAAGGAAAAGTATTTAAAAAGACAACGGCACTCACATTAAATGAGGACCAACAACATGCTGTAACATCCATTCTCACAGCTGAAAAAAAAGCTAATTCGGAAGTTTTTTTGCTCGAAGGGATCACTGGAAGTGGTAAAACAGAAGTCTATTTGCAGACAATTTCAACTGTCCTAGCTAAAGGTAAGACAGCTATTATGTTGGTACCAGAAATCGCTCTGACTCCCCAAATGGTAGAACGTTTTAAGAGCCGTTTAGGAGATGCGGTAGCAGTATTGCATAGTGGTTTAAGTCAAGGAGAGCGTTATGATGAATGGCGCAAGATTGAGCGAGGAGAAGCGCAAGTTGTTGTAGGGGCTCGTTCGGCGATTTTTGCTCCATTAGAAAACATTGGTGTTATTATTGTCGATGAAGAACATGAATCTTCTTATAAACAAGACGAAGCTCCGCGTTATCATGCTAGGGACTTAGCTATTTGGCGTGGACATTATCATCATTGTCCAATCGTGCTGGGGAGTGCTACTCCATCTTTGGAATCGCGAGCTAGAGCCCAAAAAAATGTCTACCAGTTACTTTTATTGCGTAAGCGAGCCGACCCGGATGCCAACTTGCCAAGTATAGAAATTGTTGATTTAAAAGAAGAGTATGAAAGAAAGAATATGAGTAATTTTTCAGAACTTCTGCAAGCAAAAATCGCTGAACGTTTAGAAAAAAATGAGCAGTCTGTGTTGATGTTAAACCGGAGAGGTTATTCTTCATTTATTATGTGTCGAGATTGTGGATATGTTTTGCCATGTCCTAATTGTGATATTTCTTTAACCTTACATATGGATACGAAGACGATGCGTTGTCATTATTGTGGACACGAAGAACGTATACCACAACACTGTCCAGAATGTGGGAGTAAAAAAATTCGATATTATGGAACGGGAACTCAAAAAGTACAAGAAGAACTGCAGGAATTATTTCCAGCTGCTCGCATTTTGCGGATGGACGTTGATACAACTCGTCGAAAAGGAGCACATGAACAAATTCTACAAAAATTTGCTGCTCAAGAAGCTGACATTTTATTAGGTACCCAAATGATCGCTAAGGGACTCGATTATCCTAACATCACTTTGGTAGGAGTATTAAACGCAGATACTGCACTGAATCTGCCCGATTTTCGTTCTAGCGAGCGCACATTTCAGTTATTGACTCAGGTGGCAGGCCGCGCAGGCCGTGCGAAAAAAGCAGGAGAAGTGGTGATTCAAAGTTTTAATCCTGATCATCATGCAATTGTTTTAGCACAAAGGCAAGATTACGAAACATTTTATGAGCAAGAGATGTTTTTACGTCATCAAAGTGGCTACTCCCCTTATTATTTTACTGTAAAAATCACCTGTAGTCACCAAGAAGAACAAGTGGCTGCTAAAAAAATGTTTCAAATTGCTCAAGTGATAAAAAGTGGCTTAAGTCCCCAAAGTATCGTCTTAGGTCCGACACCTGCTGCGATAGCAAGAGTAAAAAATCGTTATCAGTATCAAATGGTTATCAAATATAAAAAAGAACCTGCACTTTCGCAGATGTTAAAACAAATCCTCAATCATTCGCAAAAGGATCAACGAAAAGGGGTATATGTAGCCATTGATAATGAACCAGTAAATTTTATTTAAAGGAGTTTAGAAATGACTAAAATTGTATTTATGGGAACACCAGAATTTTCTGTACCTATTTTGGAAGGTTTGGTAACTGCTAGCTACGAAGTGGCGGCAGTGGTTACTCAGCCTGACCGTCCGGTAGGTCGGAAAAAAGAAATTGTTGGGTCTCCTGTTAAAAATAAAGCATTAGAGTTAGGAATTGATGTTTTACAACCTGAAAAAATAAGCGGTTCAAAAGAGATGGAAGAAATTGCTCAGTTACAGCCGGATGTAATTATTACTGCGGCATTCGGACAGTTTTTACCTGAAAAATTACTACAAATTCCAAGATATGGAGCGCTTAATGTTCATGCTTCGCTATTGCCTAAATATAGAGGAGGGGCTCCTGTTCATTATGCGATTATAAATGGTGAAGACAAAACGGGCGTTTCGATTATGGACATGGTAAAAAAGATGGATGCTGGCGGTGTTTACGCACAAAAGGCAATTCCAATTACTACTAATGATGATGTTGGAAAGATGTTTACTAAGTTAAGCATAGTAGGACGTGACTTGCTGCTTGAGACTTTACCGCAGATCCTTGCTGGATCATTATCTCCTGTTCCACAGGATGAAACAAAAGTGTCTTTTGCGCCTAATATTAAGCGCGAGCAAGAAGCAATTAACTGGCAACAAACGGCTCGTACAATCGATCAAAAAGTTAGAGGGATGCGTCCTTGGCCGATTGCTTATACAACTTATCAAAAAAACCGCTGGAAGATCTGGGATGTTTCACCTTTGGAAAAGACAACAGAGGAAAAACCGGGAACGATTATTCATTGCAGCAAAGGGCAACTATGGATTGCGTGTGGTAATCATACTGTATTAGCAATTAATGAATTACAGCCAGCTGGAAAAAGTAAACAAAAGATTGCGGACTTTTTAAATGGTGCAGGACAGAAAGTAAGTGTTGGACAACAGGTGGGACAAAATGAAGCATGATGTTAAAAAAACTGTTCGTTATGCTGCACTGCAGGCATTAGAAAGAATCCAAAAAGGCGGCGCTTATTCTAATTTACTTTTAAATGAAGAAATTAGGAAAGAACAGCTTAGCGGTAAAGATAGTCGATTGTTAACTGAGCTTGTTTATGGAACAGTTAGTCGACGATTACTGCTCGAATTTTATCTACAACCTTTTATTGCAAAGGCAAAAAAAGTAGATATTTGGGTAAAATTATTATTAGAATTATCGCTGTATCAATTGTATTATCTGGATAGAATTCCTGACCATGCGATTTTAAATGAAGCAGTTGAAATTGCCAAAGTTCGGGGAAATAACGGAATTAGTAAATTTGTTAATGGAGTTTTACGTAATGTTAAACGTCAAGGCTTACCTGATCTTGCAAATATAAGTGATCCTATTAAGCGTTTGGCTACACAAATTAGTTTGCCAACTTGGTTAACAAAAAAATTGACAGAAGAAATCGGATTTCATCAGACAAAGCAATTAGGGAATTCTTTATTTTCACCTAGCAAAATTAGTTTGCGCGTAGATACGCGTAAGCTTTCGCGAGAAGAGGCTCTAGCTAGCTTAACAGATGAGAAAATAGAGGCTGTAAAAAGTACGGTTTCTGAGTATGGTATTATAGCAGAAAAGGGTTTTATTGGTAAAAGCTACTTATTTAAAGAAGGGTTATTGACGATCCAAGATGAAACCTCTATGCTAGTAGCACCAGCGTTACAAATCGAAAAATATCACCAAGTGTTAGATGCATGTGCTGCTCCAGGCGGTAAGACAACTCATATTGCTTCTTTTTTAGCGGCATCAGAAAATGGGCAAGTAACAGCGCTTGACATCCACCAACAAAAAGTCCGTTTAATTGAGGAAAATGCTGATCGGATGCACGTCGAAGATGTAGTAAAGACGAAAAAAATGGATGCGAGGAATATAAGCGCGTCTTTTGCACCGGAAACATTTGATCGGATTTTAGTAGATGC
Organism: Tetragenococcus solitarius NBRC 100494; assembly: GCF_001544195.1. GTDB lineage: Bacteria > Bacillota > Bacilli > Lactobacillales > Enterococcaceae > Tetragenococcus > Tetragenococcus solitarius. Next base: position 13,148 of record NZ_BCPY01000019.1, on the reverse strand, counting down.
ACCTTGCTCTGGGTTAGGGCTGATGCGTCGTAAGCCAGACATAAAATATGTGAAAAAACCTGAGGACTTATTACAACTAGCTAGTATCCAATCTGAAATTTTAGAAAGCGTAGCACCAACATTAAAACCTTCAGGTATTCTAGTTTATAGTACATGTACAATTTTATCGGAAGAAAATCAGCAAGTAATTGCACAATTTTTACAAAAACATACTGAATTTGAACTAGTAGAAGTGCCTGTAAATAAACAACTGGAAAAGAGCTTAAATAATAAAATGCTAACAATATATCCACATCAGTATGATACTGACGGTTTTTTTATCAGTTGTTTACGGAAAAAACGATGAGGTGAAAGTAATGAAAATCAGTTTCCAAAGTGACGTAGGAAAAATACGAAATACGAATCAAGATTATGTCGGTATTTTCGAAAATAAAAAAGGCTACACGCTTGCCATGTTGGCTGACGGTATGGGGGGACATCAGGCTGGAGATGTCGCTAGTAAAACGGCAGTTAATGAAATTGGAGATCAGTGGGAAAAAACTAAAATTTCAAATAGTGAAAAGGCCGCTAAGTGGCTGGTCAAGACGATACAAGAGGAAAATACCGCAATTTACCAGGCGGGTCAAGCGACTCCAGAATTTTCCGGAATGGGAACTACAATGGAAGCAGTAGCAATTTTTGACGATGACTTTACAATCGCTCATGTTGGAGATAGTCGTATTTATGCCTTAGCACAACAACAATTAATTCAATTAACAGATGATCATTCACTTGTAAATGAACTCGTCAAAACAGGTGAGATCTCTAAGGAGATGGCTGCGAATCACCCTCAAAAAAATATTGTGACACAATGCGTAGGTATGCCAGGTACGATTGAAGTCGATGTTTTTTCTCAGCTTATTGATGCTACAAATTATTTGCTTTTATGTTCAGATGGTTTGACTAATATGGTTTCGGAAGAAGAAATCACTCAGCTTATTTTGACTAGTTCGACTACTGAAGAAGCAATCGAAAAAATGGTTGATTCAGCAAATGAACAGGGCGGCCTTGATAATATTACTGTTCTTATGGTTGATTTTGGAGGTGTTGCTGATGCTTGATATTGGCAAAAAATTAAGCGGCCGATATTTGATCAAAGGCAACGTTGGAATGGGTGGCATGGCAAATGTCTTTTTAGCTGACGATTTGATTTTAGATCGTGAAGTAGCGATTAAAGTTTTACGCTATGATTTTCAAAACGATCAAGATGCTATTCGTCGCTTTCAAAGAGAAGCATTAGCAGCTACAGAACTGGTACATCCCAATATTGTTTCTGTTTACGATGTAGGCGAAGAAGATGGAATGCAGTATTTAGTTATGGAATATGTAAAAGGGATGGATTTAAAACGTTATATCCAGACACATTACCCTATGGACTATTCTGTGATCATCAATATCATGCAGCAAATTCTTTCTGCAGTTTCTTTAGCCCATGACCATCGAATCATCCATCGTGATTTAAAGCCGCAAAATACCTTGCTTAACGATGAAGGTGTAGTAAAGATCACTGATTTTGGGATTGCGATTGCTCTATCAGAAACTTCCATTACACAAACAAATAGTATGCTAGGTTCTGTCCATTATCTGTCACCAGAACAAGCCAGGGGAAGTATGGCGACGAACCAATCGGATATCTATGCAATTGGCATTATTTTATACGAAATGCTGACTGGTAGTGTCCCATTTGATGGCGAGTCGGCAGTAACAATCGCTTTGAAGCATTTCCAAGACGATATCCCTTCATTACGTACTCATGATGAAAATATTCCTCAGTCTTTAGAAAATGTTGTGTTAAAAGCAACGGCTAAAGAACCGATGGACCGCTATAAAACAGCAGAAGAAATGAGTAAAGACTTAGAGACAGTCTTATCACCAGAACGAAGAAATGAGGCACCTTGGCATCCGCAAGCGATGTCAAATGATACAAAGATACTGTCGCCCATTTCAGAGGCCTCACTTCCTAAAAATGAAGAAGCGGCCGCAGAAACAGTTGAAGAAAACAATGAGGATAAAAAAACAAAAAAGCCTAAAAAAAGAAAGAAAAAATGGCTACTATTTTTAGCTATTTTAGTAGTGTTACTTGCTTTGGTTGGTCTAGGCACTTATCTTTCCTCAGCAGGTTCTAGAGGAGAAGTTGCGGTGCCAGAGGTTGCTGGGCTTACAGAATCTGCAGCTAGGGAAAAATTACGAGAAAGCGGCTTACAAGCTGCTGATCAGACAAGAGAATATCCTAGCGATGATCAAGAAGAAGGACGGATTGTTAAAACTACACCGCCAGAAGGGGCTGAAATCAAGCGGAACAAGGAAATTACTTTATATGTCAGTTCCGGAAGCCCTGAAGTAAAAATGGATGATTATACCGAGCAGACTTATGAAGATGCGTTGGAAAAATTAAAAGAGTTGGAATTTAAAGAAAGCAATATCTCTTCAGAAGAAGAATTTGATGATTCAGTACCAGCAGGCCAGATTATCAGTCAAACGCCTAATCCAGACGAAAATGTGGTGCCAGAAGAAACTGAAGTATCATTTGTTATCAGCAAAGGTCCTGCGCCAGTTTCTATGGTTAATTTTGTGGGAAGTACAGAAAATGCAGCTAAAAGTAGTCTGCGTGGCATGGGGCTAGAAAATAATCCGGTAGAGGTACAACAAAGCTATAGTGATGAGGCAAGTGGTACAATTATCGGACAAACACCAAGCGAAGGTGAAGAGGTCATTCCAGGAGAAACCACAGTGATATTTTCCGTCAGTGCTGGACAAGAACAAGTTGAAGTACCTGATGTAGAAGGAAAAACTGAAGCTAAGGCAGAAAAGAGCTTGGAAGATGCTGGTTTTGAAGTGGAAAAAGAAGAAGCATTCGATGATTCGGTAGAAAAGGGGAAAGTGGTTAGTATAGACCCTTCTTCTGGTTCAACCGAAGATAAGGGAAGTACAGTAAATATGGTGGTTTCAAAAGGTAAAGAAGAAGACCAAGAGCCTGAAACTAAAAAATTTACAGTAGATATTGAAGCTTCTTTTAAAGATGATAAAAAAGATAATGATGACGAAGAGGATGAATCTGCAAGTCAAACGATTACTGTCTGGCTTACAGATGAAGAACATGACAATGAACAGTACGAACAAATTGTTCTAGATTCGGATGATGATAAACAAACAATTAAAGTCCCTATCACAGTAGAAGAAGGGAAAAAAGCAACGATTGCTGTTCAGCGTGATGATGAAGACAAAGTCAGTCGTGAAGTAGACAAAGCAGATACAGTACAAGTTCCTTGATTTTAATAAAAGACGAACGATAGCAAAATAACATCGGTCGTCTTTTATTTTTTTGCTAAACCATTGGTTATAATAAGACCTTATCCTTTCCAAGAGACGAAAAATCCGTTATAATAAAGGTCAATAATAGTCAAAGGAGGGTCACGAGCAGATGAGTCATCAAAATACTTCTGATATGATTGAAGCTTACTTGAAAAAAATTCTAGAAGAAAGCGAGACAATTGAAATTCGTCGCGCTGAGATGGCAGATTTATTCAATTGTGTACCTTCGCAAATTAATTATGTCATTAATACGCGTTTTACTGTCCAACGAGGTTATACTGTGGAAAGCAAACGTGGCGGCGGTGGCTATATCCGAATTGAAAAAGTTCAAATTTCTAATTACCAGCAATTTTTAGAACAAGTAAATCAATTATTCGATCAAACGCTCTCAGAAAAAGATGCTATAGCAATTATTCAAAAATTATATGAAGAAGGGATTCTTTCTAAAAGAGAAGGAAATTTATTACTAGTAACTGTTAGTAAAGTGGTCTTAGGAGAATCTGTTAAAGAAGAAAACATACGAGCAAGTATTATGCACGGGATACTAGAACGATTAAGCTATGAATTATAAAGTTAGGAAGTGACCATTTATGGACGAACTATTTACGCAGCGAGCCAAAGATGTTTTGCAAATTGCACAAAAAGAAGCTAAACGTTTTAAACATCAAACTGTAGGATCAGAGCACATCCTTTTAGCTTTGTTAATTGAACCTAATGGCATTGCAGGCAAAGCATTACGCGAAATGAACGTTAACGAAAAAGATATAAGAGAAGAAATTGAGCATTTAACAGGTTATGGAACGATGACTAACTACCCAGCAGGCGGTTTTTTACCCTATTCTCCAAGAGCTAGGCAAATTTTTGCTTATGCTGGAGATGAGGCTAAGCGTCTAGGTACGCCTCAAGTTGGTACTGAACATTTACTTTTGGGTTTATTACGTGATGAAGAGATCCTAGCTTCTCGCATTATGTTGAATTTAGGATTAAGCTTAGCGAAAATGCGTCAATTATTGAAGAAAAAGATGGGCGTTAGCCAAAATAAGGGAAACAATGGCATAAACCGTCGGCGTCCAGTTCAAAGTAGACAACAACAAACACAAGAAGGTACTCCAACGTTAGATTCGCTCGCTCGTGATTTAACCAAACTCGCTCGTGAAAAAAGATTAGATCCAGTAGTGGGACGTAGCGATGAAGTGAAACGGCTTATCCAAATACTAAGCCGGCGTACTAAAAATAACCCAGCCTTAGTAGGTGAACCAGGTGTCGGTAAAACGGCCATTGCAGAAGGTTTGGCCCAAAAGATTGTCAATGGAGAAGTTCCGCAAGATATGGAACCTAAACGGCTGATGATGCTTGATATAGGAGCATTAGTTGCAGGTACAAAGTATCGTGGTGAATTTGAAGATCGTATGAAAAAAATCATTGACGAAATTTACCAAGATGGGCAGATTATTTTGTTTATTGATGAATTGCATACGTTGATTGGTGCTGGAGGAGCAGAAGGCGCTATTGATGCTTCAAATATTTTGAAACCAGCTTTAGCGCGCGGAGAATTACAAACAATAGGAGCAACGACTTCTGATGAGTATCAAAAATATATTGAAAAAGACTCTGCGTTAGAGCGTCGCTTTGCAAGAGTACAGGTAGATGAGCCTACACCTGAAGAAGCCGTAGAAATTTTGCGAGGATTGCGTTCGCGTTACGAAAAACATCATAATGTAGAAATTAGCGATGAAGCTTTACAAACGTGTGTGCAGCTTTCTGTTCGTTATATTAATGGAAGACAACTGCCAGATAAAGCAATCGATTTAATGGATGAATCGGCAGCCAAAGTTCGTTTAGACCAATCGGACGAAATTTCAGAAACGGCCGTTGTGCAAGAACAACTATTAGCAATTGGAGAAGAAAAAGAAGCCGCAATTAGGAGCCAAGATTTTGAAAAGGCAGCCAGTTTACGTACTCAGGAACAAGAATTAAATAAACAATTACAAGAAGTTTCATATAAAGAAGCGAATACAGAAACAGGCTTTACCGACAAAGTAACAGAAGAAGATGTTGCAGCAATTGTTTCACAATGGACCGGTGTGCCATTAGAACAAATGGAGAAAAAAGAAAGCCAACGTTTATTAGATTTAGAAAAGAATCTACATGAACGTGTTGTGGGCCAAGACGAAGCAGTGAATGCCGTTGCTCGTTCTATCCGTCGTGCTCGTAGTGGATTAAAAGATCCAGATCGACCGATTGGTTCTTTCATGTTCTTGGGACCGACAGGTGTCGGTAAAACTGAATTAGCTAAAACATTAGCTGAGTCAATGTTTGGATCAGAGGATGCTCTGATTCGAGTAGATATGAGTGAGTATATGGAAAAATACAGTACGAGCCGTTTGATCGGTTCTCCTCCTGGCTATGTGGGTTATGATGAAGGCGGGCAATTAACAGAAAAAGTACGTTCTAAGCCTTATTCAGTGATTTTACTCGATGAAGTTGAAAAAGCTCACCCGGATGTTTTTAATACTCTGTTACAAGTATTAGATGATGGACAGTTGACGGATTCAAAAGGGCGTTCTGTGGATTTCCGTAATACGATTTTGATTATGACTTCAAATATAGGAGCTCAAGAATTACGTGAAGAAACAAACGTTGGTTTTAACGTAGTAGATGTGAAACAAGATCATGAAGCGATGCAAAAACGTATTCTAGAAGAATTGAAAAAAGCCTTTCGTCCAGAGTTTTTAAATCGTATTGATGAAACAATTGTTTTCCGTTCGTTAGATAAAGACGAGATCCATGAGATTGTAAAAATCATGAGTAAGTCTATAGTAAAACGTATGAATGAACAAGATATCCAACTCAAAATTACACCAGCAGCTATTGATGTAATAGGTCAAGCCGGCTTTGACCCAGAATATGGTGCGCGTCCTATTCGCCGTGCTTTGCAAAAAGAAGTTGAAGATCGATTAAGCGAAGCTTTATTATCTGGTGAAGTATACTTTGGTAGTCGTGTAACTATAGGCGCCTCCAAAGGAAAAATTACCTTGAATGTAAAAGAACCAAAAGAAGAACAAACACTACAAGAAGTATAATTAGACACAAGAAGCACGCAAAGGCCTGAGTAAGTCCTTGCGTGCTGTTTTTATTTAAGCTATATTCTAGAGGGTAAAGAAAATAACGTACTATTTTGCTTTTCTTTTTGTTATTATTATTAAGTTTTAAAAGTAAATGTAGGAGGTAAATATGTCGGCGGTAATTTTTGACTTAGATGATACACTGTATGATCAATTAGAACCATTTAAAAAAGCAGTACAAAAGAATTTCTTTTTTCCTTCTTCTCAAATAGAAGATTTATACTTGTTCAGCCGTAGTTTTAGTGATGAAGTATTTGATTTGACTCACACAGGCAAAATGCAGTTAGAAGCGATGTATATCTACCGCATGCAAAATGCTTGTGCTCAATTTGGTATGGATTTAACAGTTAAACAAGCGTTACAGTTTCAAGAAGACTACGCGTATTTTCAAGGAAAAATCGAATTGTTTGAAGATGCTAAAGAGCTGCTTGATTATTGTAAACAACAAGGCATGACTACCGGTCTAATCACTAACGGACCGACTGGGCATCAATGGGCAAAAATCCAGCAGCTAGGATTAACTCGTTGGATATCAGAAAAAAATATTTTTATTTCTTCGACCGTGGGTATTAGTAAGCCAGATACTCGTTTATTTGAGCATGTAGAACGAAGTATGGATTTAGATAAAAAAGACACTTATTATGTAGGTGATTCTTATGAAAACGATGTAATAGGAGCGAAAAGTGCTGGTTGGAAGGCCGTTTGGCATAATCATCGTGGACATACTAGACCAGAAACAAAGGTTATGTTTGATCAATTACTTGATAGAAAAACATCTTTAACTGAACTTATCTACATATTGTAGAATTTAATATAGGAATACACATTTTTGTTTAGGAAAAAGGAGTTTAAAATGAACGTAGAAGTTCAGGCATTGCACGAGATAGAACAAAAGCATTATGAGCTACTTTTAGAAGCGGATCCTTCAAAAAAGTTAGTGGATGAATATTTAGCCCGTAGTTTTTGTTTTGAAGCGCGGAAAAACAAACAACTTGTGGGTATTCTTGTTTTATTACCTACAAGACCAATGACCTTGGAAATTATGAACATAGCTATACAAAAAGAGTATCGTGGGCAGAAGTTCGGTCAGCAGCTTCTTTTGTTTGCGTTAACTTTTGCTAAGGAAAATCAATATAAATTATTGGAGATCGGCACAGGGACCACCAGTTTTGTACAACTGTATTTATATCAAAAATATGGTTTTCGTATAACGCATGTCGAATCTGACTTTTTTATAAAATATTATGAAAAGCCTATTTTTGAAAATGGTCTTCAATTAAAAGATAGGATACACCTAAGCCAAAGCATCCAGTAAAAGCCTAGGTTCTTGACGGACAAGTATGGGCGTGGTAATTTTGTTTTTAAGACATAAAATTTCAGAGGAGGATATGATGAAAAAATACGATTATATCGTCGTAGGCGGTGGAAGCGGAGGAATTGCTTCAGCAAACCGTGCGGCTATTCATGGCGCCAAAGTATTGCTAATTGAAGCTAAAGAACTTGGCGGAACTTGTATTAATGTTGGTTGTGTGCCTAAAAAAGTAATGTGGCAAGCAAGCGATATCTATCAAGCGATCCAAAGGGATGCACCAAGTTACGGTATCCAAGCCGGCGAGATGGTTTTTGATTTCAAAACTTTAGTTAAAAATAGAGAAGAATATATAGACTTTTTACATGGCGCTTATCAAAGGGGATTTGACAATAGCGGAGTGGAGTTTTTAAAGGGCTATGCTAAGTTTATAACTAACAACACAATTGAAGTGGGTAAAGAACAATATACTGCCCCGCATATTTTAATTGCAACAGGTGGACACGCAGATACGTTGAATATTCCAGGTGGAGAGCATGCTATTGATTCTGACGGATTTTTCGCTTTAGAAAAAGCCCCTAAACATATGATTGTTTTAGGTGGAGGATATATTGCTGCTGAGCTTGCCGGGGTAGTACATGGATTAGGTAGTAAAGTTTCCTGGGCTTTTCGCAAAGAGCGTCCTCTTAGGAAATTCGATCAGATGCTAGGTGAAAACTTGGTAAACCTATATGAAGAAGAAGGGATTTCTCTTTATAAAAAAAGCGTTCCTTCTGCTATTGAAAAAAAAGGTGAAGAATATACTGTTATCTTTGAAAATGGCAGAGAAATTACTGGCGATTGTGTATTATTCGCCGGAGGCAGATCTGCTAATGTAGATGGTTTTGGCTTGGGTAATACCGAGGTAAAATTAGATGAACGAGGTTTTATCCGGGTAGACAAATTCCAAAATACAACAGCCCAAGGAATTTACGCAGTCGGTGATGTGGTTGGTAAATTAGAACTTACTCCAGTAGCTATTGCAGCGGGACGTCGATTGTCTGAGCGTTTATTTAATGGTAAAACAGATCTTTATTTGGATTATAATTTTGTTCCCAGTGTGGTATTTACTCATCCGCCAATTGCTACAATCGGTTGGACAGAAGAACAGGCTCTATCTGAATATGGCAAAGAGGAAATCAAAGTATATCGTTCTCGTTTTACACCAATGTATTTTGCTTTAAACGATTATCGACAAAAATGTGAAATGAAATTGGTCTGCCTAGGTAAAGAAGAAAAAATTATTGGTTTACATGCAATCGGAATTGACGTGGATGAGATGTTACAAGGTTTTGCGGTTGCTATCAAAATGGGAGCAACGAAAGCTGATTTTGATAATACAGTAGCCATTCATCCAACTGGAGCTGAAGAATTTGTAACTATGACTTAAAGACTTAGAGCAACGTAAAAACACCAGAAATGTTTTGAAAAATATTTCTGGTGTTTTTATTTAGGAAAATGAGATCTCTAGTTATCAAAAAAGTTTCACGTGAAACTTTTTAATTTGTTCGTGTTAATAATGTTTTGGTAAGCTGTTGTAAGGAGGCCCTTGTATTTGCAGAGTTACTTGGTAGCTTATCAATCTTTTTTAAAGCTTTTTGTGTGTAAGTATTCGCTAGTTGTTGGGCTTTAGTAACCCCGCCTAAGTCATTAACTAATCGATATATTTCTTGAATATCGGTTTCTGACATGCGTTCTTTTTTTTCTAAAAAAGGAACTAACGATTCACGTTTTGTTTGTAAAGCATAAATTAGAGGCAAGGTATAGATGCCTTGCCGTACATCTTTTAGTACAGGCTTGCCAATTTCTGTTTTAGGTTGAGTATAATCTAAGATGTCGTCGATGATCTGAAAAGCCATGCCAATGTGATGACCAATATCTGAGACATTTTTAGCAAACAATTGCGTTGTTCCATTTTCAAATGCACCGACAGAACAACTTAATGCAAATAATTCGGCCGTTTTTCCTGAAATATTAGCTAAGTATTCATCCACTGTCATTGATAAGTTATAATGGTCTTCCATCTGTCCCAGCTCACCTGATAAGATCTTTTCCATACTTAAGGCGTTATTTTGTAAGCTACGTAAAGAACTAGTATAACCAGACATCAGTTTAAAACAAGCGACAAAAAGATAATCACCTGCATACACAGCCGTATTATTATCGAATTTGGCACTAATAGTGGGTAAATTACGCCTTAATGAAGCATCATCAACAATGTCATCATGGATTAATGTAGCTGTATGTAGCATCTCGATAGCAGCTGCTAATGCAACAGATTTTTGGCGATCTTGTTCTGGGCCAAACTGTGAAAAAAGTAGTTGATATGCTGGGCGAAGTAGTTTTCCACCTGCGCCAATCATCTCTAATAAAGCTTTTTTGACCGGCTTGTTTTTTAGTTGGATTGAGTTTTCCATTAGCTTAATTGTTTGTGTTAGCTCAGGTTGTAATTGTGGATAATCATTCCAAATAGGATGAAGTTTCATAGTTAGCTCCTTTATTCAAAAAACAAAACATAATTAACAGTCAATACATTGACCATTTTTCTTGAGTTTGTTGCTCATATTCATTTTGAAAATGCCGTAAAGTATCCACCCTTTTTAATAGGTAATTTGCGGCAATACCAATGGCAATTCCTGATAATATACCTAAAAAAGATAGAATAGGTAAATAAAGTAAGACGTTCCACGATTGAGCAATAAATGCAGCAGTAAGAAGTTGCCCAACATTATGCATAAATCCTCCTGTCGCGCTAATACCGATAATGCTGACATACTTTGGGCCGATTTTTTTGACCAGTAACATGCCAAAATAACTTAGCATAGCTCCACTCATGCTATATAAAAAGGTTGAAAGTGTTCCTCCTAAGAGGGTAGTTAAAATTAAACGTAGCCAGACCAGTAAAAAGCTGTCCTTTTTAGACATAGTAAATAGTGCAATAATTGTGATGAGATTTGCTAAACCTAATTTTGCGCCAGGGGCAAAAGCAAATGGATAGGGAATCATGTTTTCAATTAGACCGATAACGACCCCTTGGGCGATTAAAAGGGATATAAAAATCATTTTTCTCAGATTATTCATAAAAAAACGTTCTGTAAAACAGACGCCTTTGTCACTCCCTTCTACAGGTCAACCTTTTTTAATATATATGTAGTAGAGTAGGTAAATACTAAGTTTTACCTTGCTGTTTAATTTTTCTTCTCTTTTATTTTAGCATAATCTTAAAAGAATGTGATCTGTATGTTTCTTTAAAAATGGCTGGAACTTCGCATAGGTTCCAGCCATTTTTGTTTTCTATTTTTCTCCATATAATGGTTTTAGTAAACCGTACCACCATTTTCCTAGAGTACGTTGCAACCATGGGATTACCCAGCGATCTAAACCTAAAGCACGACCAGATCCGTTCATCAAAGCAAATGCGACAGGGATAAACCAAATATTTACCCAATAAAACATTCCAGATAAACAAAAAGTTGCTACAAGGACAATAGTTACACCACTGAATAACCAAGTAAATAGTCCAGCCATTAAGCAAAGAGCAATACCAATTTCAACAAAAACCATCATTTTTTGGAAAAACATTGCGACTTCCATGTTTGGCATGATTATTTTCATAATATTCATAAACCAGTCAGGTGAGTTCTCAATAACTGCCATTGGTTCTTCCCCATAAGCATAGCTCAAACCGAAGATAGTATTCCCTGCTTCAACCGCTGCATCAGCACCAGCATCAGAAGCTCCGCTAGCTGCATCGGCTGCTTGACTTGCACCAGAGGCTGCATCAGCTATTGATTGGTAATCCCAAGTCCATGGAAATACACTATCACCTTCAAACCAAGAACCTTCACCAAACCAAGTACTTGGAGTAAACCATTTACCGTCACCTACAATTTTCTTGAAAGCTTCTAAAAACCAAACCAAACCATAGAAAACACGTAGAGGAACGCTCCACAACACATTACTATTACGTGAGGTGTGTCCACGAGCAACATTGCGATCATCTTTAACGCGGAAAAATTCATGCATTACGTACTGGAACATATAATAACCGCTCCGGATATCAAAGAAGTATCTTATATTTACAATGTGTTTCATTATCATTGCCAGAAAACCGCTTAAATGAATCTTATCAAATAAATTAGCTACGCCCCATTTAGCACCAACAGATACCATAAAGCCTTGGTAGTTCCCCTTAAACTTGTGACTTTGTCCTCCATTAATTGAGCTAACAATATGTGTGGCAGCAGTATGTCCCGTTTGTTCAGCTGCTTGTACGATCTGAGGAGTCGGAGTATTTGGGAATTCTTCATAGTAAACTAAATCCCCGACAATATAAATATTTTTGTCTTCATACCCTTTTGCTTGCATGTATTCATTTGCTACTAGGCGATTTCCCCGAGCTGTTTCTAGACCAAAATCAGCGGCATCTGAAGTAGCCTTGACACCTGCTGTCCATATTAATGTGTGGGTATCCACAGTTGAACCATCTTTTAGTTTAATATGATCTGGTGCTACTTCGACAATAGGAGAATTTGTTAAAATTTCTACATTTTTCTTTTTCATGTAACGTTCGGCTTTAGCCGCATCATTTCGTGTTAGCATATTTAAAATTGTTGGTAATGCTTCAACAACCTTCAAACTGATTTCACTAGGATCTAACTTATTATCTTTAGCAAGGCGTTCTTTCCAGTCAATTAATTCGCCCACCATCTCGATTCCAGTAAACCCAGAACCGCAAACAACAAAAGTTAGCATTGCTTTTCGCAGATCAGTATCTGGCTCTAATGCAGCTTTTGCTACTGTTTTTTCGATATGTTCACGAATGCGCAAGGCATCTTCAAAAGACCAAAGTGTAAACCCATTTTCTTTAACACCTGGTGTACCAAAATCGTTTGGCTCGCCTCCCATACCAATAATTAAATGATCAAAAGGATACTGACCGTTTTTAGTTTGTACGGTTTTTTGCTCTTTATCAATACTTGTTACTGTATCTGTTACAAGTTGCACATTTTTCTTCCGACAAAAAAGTCTTTGTAGATCATATTGAATCGCATTTGGTTCAACTCGTGCAGCAGCTACTTCATGAAGCTCAGTCATCATTGTATGGTAAGAATGACGGTCAATCAAAGTAATTGAGACATCGTCATTTTTTTTAAATTTTTTAGCCATAAATTTTGTAGCGGAAACACCAGCATATCCTGCCCCAACAACGACAATATTTTGCTTAGCCATTGAAAATCTCTCCTTAAATAAACGTAATAATTACACAATCGACCTCATTATATAGTTAAATTCTCTATTTGTCTAAACTTTTTCCAAAATTT
>NZ_BCPY01000018.1 GCF_001544195.1 Tetragenococcus solitarius NBRC 100494 | reverse complement strand
ATTTAGATAAAACGACAGAAAGTAATAATATACGCCGTGCTTTGGATGTTGTATTAAGTAAGCCGGAAAACTTTACTCACGATTTGAAAGGAACAGCATCCACAAGTCAATTTACCCAAGCAGTCATCAAACAAGTGCAGCAACAATCGTTTCATTAAGTTTGATGTAAAAATCGAATAATGTGACAAAAGTCATGTTGATAAATGACCAGAGACAGTATTCAAGCTGTCTCTGTTTTTTTATAATAAAAATAGAATTTAAGAACAAGTAACTTGAGTATATATGATAATTTGGAAAATTTTTTTAGAAATGGTTCTGGTAGATTAAAAAAATGTTGCACCTATTCTTGCAAATAGTAGATACAGCTAAAGACAATAATTAGAAGGAGCACATGAAAATGATAGAAGTACAAAATTTGACAAAGAAATTTAAGAAAAAAGTGGCAGTAGAAGATATGAATTTCTATTTGGAAGACGGCGAATCAGTAGGTTTGCTCGGACCTAATGGGGCGGGTAAGTCGACCACTATTTCCATGATATCGACCTTGATGCCGCCTACCCAAGGGTCGATTAAGTACAATGGAAAAGATGTATTAAAAAAGCCGAATGAATTGCGGAAAGACTTAGGAGTTGTTCCACAAGAGATTGCCTTATACGAAGAACTATCTGCTTATGAAAATATGAAATTCTTTGGAAAAGTTTACGGGCTATCAGGAAAGATGTTAGAAAATAAAATTCAAGAAATCTTGGAGCTAGTCGGGCTGACAAATAGACAAAAAGAAGCGGTGGAAACTTACTCAGGGGGGATGAAACGACGCATCAATTTGGCGGTTGCATTGATGCATAACCCTAAAACATTGATCATGGATGAGCCGACAGTAGGCATCGACCCACAATCTAGAAACTATATATTAGATATGGTAAGGAAATTAAATCGTGAAGAAGGGCTTACTATTTTGTATACCAGTCATTATATGGAAGAAGTCGAAAAACTGTGTGACCGAGTATACATTATGGACGAGGGACATGTGATCGCTTCTGGGACGAAAAACGAGCTAAAAAGTATTCTATCTAATGAAGAAACGATCAATATTCAAGTGGAAGAAGCCAAAGTTGAGTTTGCGGATTTATTATCCTCTTTACAAGGAATAAATCAAGTAATGGAAGATGATTTAGGGTATAACTTGATTGCATCAAAAGGAGAACAGCTACTCGGAGAAATATTTGATTATGCTAGGCAAACTGAAGTTAAAATTTTAGGCGTTCATGTTCAGACACCTACGTTAGAAGATGTATTCCTACACCTAACGGGACGTAAACTGAGAGATTAGGAGGGATGGTAAACGATGTTTAATTTAATCAAAAAAGATTTTTTATCGCTTTCCAAAAGTAAAAGTGACCTTATTGAACTTTTGCTTATGCCTCTTATTTTGATTGTCATCTTAGGATTTACTTTGGGTGATATTCTAATGGGTGATTTTAACGTATCTACTTTTAATGTAGGAGTCGTAAACAACCAAAACTTTGCAGCAGATTTAAACCGTCTGGAAGACGACCTTTTAGAAGAGGGGATGTCAGAAGAGGCAGTTGGTGAACTTATAGCAAGCACTAAAGAAACTGATCCAGCCAGTATGCTAATAGACCTACTGACAGGTGAAGAATTTAAAGATCTTATGGTGGTTCAGGGATTTGAAGATGCTCAATCAGCTCAAAAAATGATGGAAGAAGATGAACTAGCTGGATACATCACTATTCCAGAAGAGTTCAGTTATGAAGTATGGCAGTCCATTTATTTTGATGAAGATCCATCAGCTACCTTAGAAGTAACAGGTCAAGGTGAAGGTGTGGTTTCTTCTAGTATTCTTCAAAGTGTAGTGCATAGTTTTAGCGACGAGTATAATTTAGAAGCTTCTATTGCTCTTGCAACTGATGGCGAAGCTGAAGTAGAAGAAGATGAAAGAGACTACGGAAAGATAACACAACTTTCTGTGGAAGAACCAGTAGATGCTTTCCAATATTACACAATTGGGATGGGCGTAATGTTTGCCCTTTCGACAGCTTCAGCGTTAGCGAGCAGAGCATTTAGAGAAAAAGAACAACATGTTTTTGGCCGAATCATGCTGTCTGGCACAAAACCATTGACTTATTTGAGTAGTAAAATGATATCTGGCACGTTAATTACGTTTGTTCAGCTAAGTGTTTTGTTTACTTTTTCAACTATATTTTTTGGAATATTTGATGGCAAGAGTACTGAGTTTTGGATGAATATAACTTATGTAACGGCTTTATATTCGCTAGTTATAGGAAGCATAACAAGCTTACTTACCTCTATCTCTTTATATGCAAATGATAACAGTACAGTAGGATTTTTTTCTTCCTTTGTTTCTGTGTTTGCTTTTATAGGTGGCAGTTTAACACCAGTCGACCAATTTTCGGAGACTTTACAGCGAATGGGAAATTGGTTGCCTAATGGCGCTGCAATGACGTCTTATTTGCAGATTTTTCAAGGATTTGATTTTCAAGACGTACTTCCTTTAATGATACGGGTTATTGGCGTTACGCTTGTTTGTCTGGTCATTGCCGTTATTATTTTTCCTAAAAGGAGGCTAGATTAAATGTTTAATGTATTTTTGCTCCAGTGGAAAAGGCTGATGAAGCGACCATTTTTAATCCTGATGTTTACAGGACTGACATTTTTATTTGTTTTTTTCATGGGTGGTATTCAAATTGCTACTTCTGTGGAGGTGCCAGTGTATAGTAATAACTTAACGAATGCTGGATTAACTGAATGGGTCGATCGTTTAAACAAAGAAGAAGCGATGGTTTTTGAAGAAACTGATTATGAAAATGCACAAGAAGATATTCGTATGAATAATATTCCCTTTGCTCTTGAAGTAGGCGAAGAAAATTATCGTTTTTTAGTAGGTCACGAAAGTGAAAATTTACGAGCTGTTGATCAACATGTTCGTCAAGTATTTAGTGAATATAATCGCTTAGAAGAAGTAAAAGAGGAGTTTCCGCACAATGACATTGAAGTTAAAGAGCTCATAACAGTTGAAGAATCTTTAGGCAGTGGATTCGATAGAGCTTATACAGAATTTCAATTAACTGTACTCATTGGAATGGTGTTTTACTTTTCCGTTTTCACTATTTTATTTTTACAAATAAAACTTTTAGAAGAAAAACGAACTGGGACATGGGACCGCTTGATCATGACTCCACTTAAGAAAACACAGATTTATTTAGGGAATTTATTCCATTATTTTTTAGTCGGACTACTGCAGATCATACTTTCTTTTTTCATTCTAACCAATATGTTAGGAATCGATGTGGGCACCAATTATCTGCCTATGATAGCTATTGTCTTGTCGTTCACGTTTGCGATTGTTTCATTGGGGATCTTTTTGATAAGTGTAGTACCATCACCACAATCGTTACAAGTGGTTATTCCACTTATAGCGACTTCTATGGCCATGTTGAGTGGCGCTTTTTGGTCAATTGATTTAGTAGAAAATCGATTTATATTATTTTTAGGCGAATTAATGCCTCTTAAACATGCAATTCAGAGTATGATCGATGTTATTATAAATGGTTATACTTTGTCAGATGTTATCCAACCTGTTGGCATTTTATTACTGATGGGTACTTTATTTATGGGCGTTGGTATCAACTTGATGGAACGCTCAACACATGCTTAGGTAAAAAGACATCTCTATTTGATAGAGGTGCTTTTTAATTTTAATTGGCGATCAATACAAACAGCTATAGTTTTTGAAGAGTTCAGGCTTAACTTTATGGGAAGAAAAGTATAAAATAGAACAAAATTAAATGGAATATTTATAAATGATCTTGTATTCATTGCTTACTAAAGAGGTGTTTATAATTAATAAGTTAATGAAGAAAGCGGACCATCAAGTATTGAATTATTTAACCGTGGCCGCTACTTTTTTGATGGGATTTATTGACGCGTACTTGTTGGTTTTGCTTTAGGTGCCTTTTTGGGTGAAGCGGTCATCCAAAAAATTAAACAACCAATACTTAAGCAATATCAAGCGTTCCTCTTAATACAAGGGATTATATTATTTTTCGTGGCTATTTTCCAAAGCAGTCTTTCAGATTCTCTGATGGTCTTTTTATTGGGGCTAGTTTTAGTGCTGCTCGAAGTCTTTTTCTAAAGAAAGGGTTTAAAAAGATCAATGTTGCAGCAATCACGAAGCAAGCAAACATAGCTGTGGGTACCTTTTATAAGTATTATTCTTCTAAGGAAGAAATTTTTTATGAAGTTTATCAAGCAGAAAATGAAGTAGCCAAGCGTAAAATTGTTACGCAGGTTGACACTAATCAATCACCTAAAGAAACAATTAAGCAATTTATCACAACGATCATTCAAACAAGTAAACAAAGTCCAATTTTAGCAGAATGGTATCAAAATACCGAAGTTAGCCAATTAATTAGAGATTACGATAAAAACGAAGATGACTGGCAAAATAGCTTTGTGTATAGCTTTTTGGTTAAAAATGTCCAACGCTGGCAAGAGATCGGTGAATTTCGTCAGGATATTGATATGGAAACAACCTTAGCCCTTTTCAATTCTTTGGTTGTTGTTGATAACCACAAAGAAGAAATGAGGGCCAATAATTACCCGCATGTATTAGAATTGTTAGCAGATATGATTGTGGACGGACTTAGCGTAAAAGAATAAACGCCACTAAATGTAGTGGCGAATTATTTTAAAATTTAATGAATGAATATTTTTTATATTCATTCAAAAAGAACTAGTTAAAGGAGGAACATAGGATGAATTTAAAAACGAAAGGAGCGAATACAATGGGGCTACAAATCTTGGGCTGGTCTATAGTGATTATTGGATTAATTCTGGTTGTTTGGGGATTTTTTGAACTTCCAGTAAGTAAGTCATGAACGCAAGACTTTTTGAGCCTGGCAGTGAGCGGTATGGTACTAGTAGCTGGCGGCTTAGCTATTCTTAAAGCTCCGGCATGGCTCATTATAGCAGCTATTATTATTGCAACTGTCCTATTGGCGATATATATTTGGAATTTCAACATGAGTCTAGCTAATACGCTGATTAGTTATGTTGTCACTCTAGCTTTTGTCGGCTGGTTGACTAGTTTGATGATAAAATAATATTTTGAAAAAATAATAAAAGGTGAGAACTCGCTAAACTGTTATTTCGTTTTAGCGAGTTCTCATCTGTCTATTTTTAGAGAAGAAAAAAACAAAATGTCCGTCTTTTTGGAAAAACAAAAAAGTTTTCCAGAAAAGCTTTCATTTTTTTGCTACTTAAAAAATTGACTAAATAAGTTAATAGCTAGTAAAAACTAGTGTAATAAGCTTTTGTCTATTGAATATTTCATTTTGTTTTCATTTCGTTATAAATGTAATGAAATGTTATATACGCTTAACATACAAAACACTATTTTATGGTAAATTAATGGGCGTGGAAAGACCACATAGTTAAAAAAATCTCGGAGGTACTTATTCATGAAACTTAAGAAATTATTACTAGGAACTGCACTAACAGCAGGAACGATTTTCGCGGTTAGCACGACTACTGCAAATGCAGATGAAATTTATACAATCCAATCGAATGATTCATTATCAAAGATTTCAACTAAATATGTTGGAGACAAGAGCTTGGTTGGTCCAATCGTTAAAGCCAATCATATTGAAGATGAAAATATGATTTATGTAGGTGAACAGTTAACGATCCCAACTGATGGAAAAGATACTAAAGCACAACAAGCTCCAGTACAAGAACAAACAGCATCTGCATCTGCTCCAAAACAACAAGTAGAACAACAACCAGCAGCTGAACAACAACCAGCACAAGAAACTTCGAGTTCTAATGGTGGTTCGACTAAGGCTCAGTTCTTAGCCGCAGGTGGTACTGAAGAAATGTGGAATACCATCGTTATGCCAGAGTCTGGCGGAAATCCTAACGCAGTGAATCCTCTAGGATACCGTGGCCTTGGACAAACAAAAGAGTCATGGGGAACTGGTAGTGTAGAAGAACAAACAAAAGGCATGATTAATTATGCGAATAGTCGTTATGGTTCTGTTGCAAATGCATTAAGCTTTAGAAGTGCAAACAACTGGTGGTAATTATTTACCTATAAATATATTGTAAAGTCCTTGTCTATATTAGATGGGGACTTTTTATTTTAACTACATAAATAGGCAAGAGAAAATATTATTCAGCGTGCTTAATGGATTTATTTTGTACAATAGAGGGAATTATGATAGCCTTTTCTTATAAAAAGCTTTGAATTGCATGGTAAAAAGGAGCGAACAAGAGTGGATTATCCAAACAATTTAAAAAAAGAAATTATAAATCAAAGCAAAAAATTTCAATTAGAGGGATTTTTGCCAGGCAGAGGAGCAGAGAATGCTATGGTGATGCTTGTAGCTGAAGCTCCTGGACAGACAGAAATTAAAACACAAATTCCTTTTAGTGGCCAAGCGGGAAAGGGGTTGGATGCAGCGCTTGAAAGAATTCGTCTCCAAAGAAAAGATATCTATATGACAAGTGTAGTTAAAAGTCGACCTTATAGCGTAAAGAAAAAGGGAGAAAAAAGAAGCTATCCTAATCGTACGCCTAATAAATCAGAAGTCCGTCTTTTTGCTCCACTTTTTGATTATGAAATAAAAACTGTTCAACCCCAAATTATTGTTGCTTTGGGAAATAGTGCTCTAAAACGAATATTGGGAAATCAGTACACGGTTTCTAAATATCATGGGAAAAAATTGGAACAGCCTATTTATCAGCTATCAAACGATAACAAAAATTATGAGGAAACCGAAAAGAAGTACTTTATTTATCCTATGTATCATCCTGCTGCAATTCTTTATAATCGTAATTTGAAAGAAACGATAAACAAAGACTGGGATCATTTGTCTACAGTCATTGAAAAGGTGACAAATACCAAAAAGTAAGGAGAGAATTGTATGATTCGGACAATGGAGTTAAAAGATGCTTCGGCTATTCAAAACATTAATAAGGAAAGTTTACGGTATGATTTCCCCATACAAGATACCTTAGAAAAACTAAAAATAATTCAAAATTTACCGAATAACCAAATCTATGTTTACGAAAAAGAGGAGCAAGTTATTGGCTACATTCATCTTGCAGATTATGAAAATACCTATCATAAAAGTCTAAAAAATATTTTGACATTAGCAGTGCTTCCAAAAAAACAAGGACAAGGGGTAGCTTCGCAATTATTAGAAGCAGGTCAAAATTGGGCCAAAAAACAAGGAAGCGCGGGAATCCGTTTAGTCTCAGGTTTTGAAAGAAAGTCAGCCCAAAAATTTTATGAAGCAAAAGGTTTTAGGAAACGCAAAGATCAAATAAACTACATTAAGTGGTGGGGATGAGTTTTTTGTAGCACGTAGAAGGTAACTGCAGATGTATAACAGTAACAACTGTATTAAATTATAAAAATTATAAAAATGAGAAAAGTTTAACATAAAGTCCACATTAATAGGTAGAATACAGTTAGTAGAAAAGACGTAGTTGGAATTTAACGGTTTTAGGTTTGTTACAGACAGAAAAAATAGACGAAAGGAAGAAATGACAATGTTACTTACATTGCTTATTGTACTTTTTCTAGCTGGTGGATTCTTTATGGGACTCAAAAGAGGCTTAGTTCTTCAAGTCGTTGGTTTAACCGGCTTTATTGTTGCACTTGCTGCTGCTTATCTTTATTCAGGTGCTTTGGCCTCTTATCTAAGATGGATCCCTTCACCAGATGCTGTGAGCGGTATAACAGAAGGTTTTTACTACCAAGCCATTGCTTTTGTACTTTTATTCATTGGCATAAGAATTTTGTGGAACATTTTAGGTTCTTCACTAGAATTTTTGGCTAGTTTGCCTTTATTAAACATTGCAAATCGTTGGCTTGGGGGAGCTTTTGGTGTTGTAAAAGTATATGTGGCGATTTTCTTGTTATTAAATCTTATTGCATTTGTACCACATGCTGCTGCACAACAAACGGTTTCGGATTCAACATTAGCTCAATCCATTGTAGAAGGTACCCCCGTTCTTTCGGAAAAAATGGCAGAATTATGAGTATGATAGATTTATAAAACGAAAAAAGACTTGATAACTTTCTATCAAGTCTTTTTTATTCTGGAAAACTTAAAAAAGAAAACCTGTTTTAACAATTGATTGGTAGCTTAATAAGTTGTTTTGACTGAAAAAACTTTGTTGTTAAATACGGTTGCTTCGTTTATTTGTTTTGATCGAACATACGCACAAGTAAACAAAGGTATTCTTCTTTTAATGCAATAGGTTTTAAAATTTGTATTTGATCGCCAAAAGCAAGTAGGTAATTTGCAAGAAAGTTCAATTCGCTTTTGTTGATTTTTCCTATGATATAAGTATCGGAAGTTGTTTTGGCTAACTGCATATTCGAGAATGGATGCTTTAAAAAATATTCTTTACCAAGCGAAGTGGTTTTTACTTTAAACTCGATATTTCTATAGCTTTCTTGTTGGGCTAAAAGCGAAGCTTGTATTTCTTCGTTAGTTAACTTAAGGGTATTATTTTTTGTTACCTCTAGGATTTCAATAAATTCGCAGCGATAGGTGCGCCATGCGTTTTTATCTAAATCTAACCCACTACAATACCAAAAGCCATCGATGATAACCAAGCGAATAGGTAAGATGTTTTTTTGGTCCTTTTCATAACGCGTATAATTAAATGTGACGATTTGGTTGTTTAAAATACTACTAAATAATGTTTCTAGATTGTTCGTTGCAGCAATTTGTTTAATACCCTCATAGCGAACGCTTTCCATTGCCTGGATGATTTGTTGTTGTTTTTTATCATTAAATGTTTGTAAAAGTTTTTTTCTAATCTGTTCGTAGGAATGTTCAAATGGAGAGTCAATAATTGAATGTAGCAATTGTAAAGAAAAAAAGATGGCAAAAATTTCGTTTTCTTTAAAGTAAACCGGGGGTAAAAGGGAGTTATCCAACACTTTATACCCGCCATAACGACCATTATCTACGTATAGAGGGACTCCTAAACGTTCAAGTTCTTCAATGTCACGGAGCGCTGTACTTTTAGAAATATGAAACGTATTTATTAGGTCTGCTAGATTAAATTTTTTATGTTCTTTAAAAAAGAAAAGTTCTTGATTGATTCGTTCAGATTTTTTCATTATATCCTCCAACGGTTTCAAGTATTGACATCTTTAAATGCTACAATCATTGTAACAAAAAGAGAGGATGAATAGCATGAAAGAATTAGAATTTGCGATATTTTTATCGTTGAATGGTCAAGCAGAAGAAGCGATCTCGTTTTATCAAAGGGTTTTTGAGGGGAGAGTGTTATTTAAAATCAGTAATAAAGAATTTAAAGAACAATTGAACTCGGCAATGAAGCTGCCAAAAGGTCAGGAAAATTTTATTTCTCATTCGATTGTACAAATTGGAGCATTACAGTTACAAATTGCAGATAATCCGATTTATGAGCAAATGAACTTTACGCAGGGAAACCAGGTTTCCTTTAGTATTTTGCCACAAGATTTAACGACGGCTAAAAGACTTTATGAAAAAGCCGTACAAGAAGAGAAAGTCAAAGTCATTCAAGCACCTTTGGAAAACGAATTTGCTGACTTTTATGCGATTATTCAAGATCCGTTTGGTACAATAATTCAGCTTACCAAAGAAAAAGAAGTTGATCCAAGTAAGAAGGGAGAACCTAGATGAAACAATATAAGAATAAGCAAGAATTGATAGACACGATTTGTGACAAATATAAAAAATATATTGCCGAATTTGAAGATATACCAGAAGAGTTACGAAACAAACGAATTAAGGAGGTTGATAAAACACCATCGGAAAATTTGTCTTATCAATTAGGTTGGATTAATTTGTTATTAAATTGGGATAAAAAAGAACAAGCAGGATTAGATGTGCAGACACCTGCGGAAGGGTACAAATGGAATAATCTAGGAGGACTGTACCAATCTTTTTATATTACCTATGGAAAGTATACTTTAAAAGAGCAGCTTGAACAGTTAAGTGTGGCTGTTAACAAACTAGATACGTGGCTGAATACACTGACCAACCAAGAATTATTTGATCCCAGACAAAGAAATTGGGCAATGAACAAGTCTGAGTGGCCGGTATGGAAATGGGTTCATATCAATACAGTAGCTCCATTTACAAACTTTCGAACGAAAATTCGTAAATGGAAAAAAATAACGCTTTAAAATAAACCATCATAAACAACCTTGTTCTGTAGTTGTTTGTGATGGTTTTATTTTTTATTCGTCTTCAGCATATTTCATAACCACGTCATGCAAAAGTGAAACGACCTCTTTTTCTGCACGTTCATTATAGTATTTGGCAAAACGGTCGTCTGCTAGATACATTTGTACTAATCCTCGGTGTGCTTTAGCTGAATAGTTTGGCCAAGTATAGGACAACCATTGTTTATGAAGTCTATAAACTTCTTTTGCCGCCTGACTTTCTAGATCCTTGCTTTGGGCTAATTGGTCTAGACGAACAAATAATTCGTTTTCTGCTTCTTGCATCTTTTGAAAATCTTCCTGGCTAAGATTCATAAATTTTTTGTTTGATTTCTCGATGGTTTCTTTGCCATATTTTTCTCGAATCTCTTTACCGTATAGTTTTTCATTTTCATTTAAACGTTCTTTTTTAAATCCTTCAAATTTTTCTTCGGCACTCATTTTAATTTCTCCTTTCTTCGATTGGATGGTCTTTTTCACGGTGATTAACAATTGCTCAATTTTTTCTTTTTCTGCTTCTAGATTTTGCTGATGTTCTTCTAAAGCGGTCAATGCATGAAATCTTGGATTGTCCAGTATAGATTGAATTTGTTTTAACTGCATTCCTAACGAACGATAAAGTAGAATTTGCTGCAATCGATCGATTTCATCATCACTATAAATACGGTAACCTGCCTCAGAAATAGACGCGGGCTTTAGTAAAGCAATTTGGTCATAATAACGCAGAGTGCGTGTACTAATGCCAGCGATATCAGCGACTTGTTTGATCGTATATTCCATTGGGTTTCCTCCTTTCATTTTTTACTATAAAGGTTTACCCAACGTAAAGGTCAAGTCATTATTTAATAAATAATATGAAAATAATTTTACAGATAGAAGAGAAGGGATTAAATAACAAAAATCCGATGATTTGCGAACGTTTCACGGAGATTTTTTATTAAGATGCTAAAAGTATTCACTGGTAACCATCTTTAACATTATTTGTTAAAAGCGGTTGGTTGCTTTGTACCTATTATAGGGTAAACTGAACGTATGAAAGAAGTGAAAAATATGACTGAACAGACAAATAAATCAATAACGATGCATAAAAACCTAGCCTTTTTGCGGAAAAGCCATCATTTAACGATTGAAGAAGTTGCAGAAAAAATAGGTGTATCAAGACAAGCAGTAGCAAAATGGGAAAAGGGCGAAACAATGCCAGATGTTATCAAATGCGATGCTCTTGCTACTTTTTATAATGTAAAAGTGGATGATTTATTGCATTATGATGGAGCAACTTCAGTAATGCCGATAGCGCCAAAAGGCAAACACTTCTTTGGCACAGTGATGATAGGCGAAAGAGGACAAATCGTTATTCCGAAAGAAGCAAGAGAATTGTTTCAATTAAAAGCAGGTAGTCGCTTAATTGTCTTAGGTGACGAAAACCCTGGGTATCAAGGTTTGGCCTTTATATCAGCAGATACTTTTTTAGATTCTATGCAAGAAATTTTAGATCATTTTTATCCAAAATAAGTATCCAATGAGTCATTAACTAATGATGGAAAATTTACGAAAAAATAGGAGGTGTCACGTGATGTTTTGGTTGCTACTTTTGACAGTTATTATCTTGCTTATTCTTTTTTATGCTTATCAGAATATGCATTACGACAGAAAGATTACTCAGCTTATTAAAAAAGCAAATATGAGTGAAAAACAAGTTGTATTACCGGATGGCTCGGTTTTAAATTATGGGGAAAATCCGAGTAAAAAGACTCCCTTATTATTATTGCATGGACAAATTGTTTCTTGGGAAGATTACGCAAAGGTCCTCCCCCTTTTAACAAAAGAGTACCATATTTATGCCGTGGATTATTATGGTCATGGCGGTTCCAGTAAAGATCCTGACAAATATTCAGCCCATGTGATTGGTAAAGATCTTATTTGGTTTATTGAAAATGTTATTAAAGAACCGGTTATTGTTTCCGGTCATTCTTCCGGCGGGCTGTTAACGGCATGGTTGGCGGCGAACTCTCCTGACAATATACGAGGGATTGTCATTGAAGATGCTCCCTTTTTCTCTACTGAAGCGAACCGAGCAGAACATACCTATGCAGGTAAAGGATTTAAAAATAGTTATAATTTTTTGCAAAAAGAAACAGAAAATAATTATACAAAATACAGCTTAGAGCATGATTATATGCAAACATTTTTCAATAAAAATGGGAAAGATAATTGGGCAAAGATTGTTAAAAATCCTGCTTTATCTTATATGAAAAAGCATCCAGGGCAAGTTCCTCGTATTTGGTATTATCCATCGATATTAGGCGTGAATCGCATTTACGACTTAACCGCTAACCTACAAGATGGCACGGGAGAATATGATTTACGCTTTGGCGCCAGCTTTTATGATTATTCATGGTTTGACAACTTTGACCAAACCGAAACTTTAGTAAATATCACAGTGCCGACGATTTTACTTCACGTGGCTCCTAGCAATGAAACTGCGCCGAGTTACTATGATAGTCATGGAACTTTACTTTCAGCTATGGACGAAAAAGATGCTGCCCGGGTCATTGATCTTGTTGAAGGCGCAGAATTAATAGAGGGTTTTCAATCAGCACATGATATTCACCAAGATCAGCCCAAGCAATTTGCGAAGATTCTTATTGATTTTAAAGAGAAGATAAAGAGTTAATTCTCCATTGAGCCTTACGAAAGAAAAAATCCTGCGTTTCTTATCCATATTCTTGTAATTTTTGAATTTTTTTCGCTAAATTTACAATCATTTTACCGTATAAAACAGCAATGCCTCCGCTAATCAATATAAGAAAGAGAAATAAAAACGGACTCTTAAATATAAGACTGCCGACAATTAAAGGCAAAAAGGCACAAATAAACAGTAGTAGGGCAAAACGAGCCCATCGCTTTTTTATCTTACGAAAAAGTTGAATTTTTGATGAAGCGTCGGTAAATATTTCTGTGCTTCCAGTTTGGCTGTTATTTTTTTTAAAATAAACCCATTCGCCATCAAGTATAGGAAGAGAAAAAATAGGTTCCCAACCGCTATCTCTGAAAAGTTGGAGGTATTCACTTTTATCGCCATCATCTGAAGCGTGGTAGTCGATCCGATAATAAGTATCTTGCGGTTTGTCTTTTTCAAAATAATATCGGAAACCTCGATAATTTTTAAATTGCCAGCCTTTTTGTGCCATTTTACGTAAGTAAAGTTCTTCTTTTTCAAAGTTATCTACGGTGAAAAATTTAAAAACTTTTTTCATTGATCGTCAGTCCCTTCCGCATTTCTATAAAGTTCTCTGATCCTTGCCTTTTCAATATTTAATAGTTCATTCCCCAATTCAGTTATTTGATAAATTTTACGTTTATCTTCTACTTTTACAATCTCGATTAGTCCATCTTTTTGCATTTTAGACAACCCTCCATATAAGGTGCCAGCGCCCATTTTAATCCGCCCTTTAGTCAATTTTTCAATATATTGCATGATAAGATAGCCGTATCGTGGTGTTTTTAAAGATAATAAAATATAAAAAGCTGTTTCAGTCATGGGGACATAAATTTTTTTGATTTTTTTGTCCATTAGTATATCGCACCTCGATATATAAGTTTTGTTTAGTATATCGTAGTACGATACATATGTCAAAAAATAAATTGATCAGAAAAAGAGAAAGCAAATTCTTTTGGAGCAAAAATTATGCAGTTTGTATAATAAACATTCAATAGAATTAGCAAAAGAATTAATTAATATTGTATAAGGAAGAAAAATGAGTGAGACGATTCATGATTTGTTAGCTAACAGTTTCTATGTATTGAGCAGGCAGAGTTTTTCTACGATGGGTGGGGAGCTTTTACAATGTCTTGATTTTTCTTTGTGTACTTTATTCTACTTAAAGATGAAGGAAGATTAGGAAGGCTGTTATTAGTATTGTTCTAAGGAGAAGCCGCTTTAATTGGGATTTGGAACTGAGTTTGGAAAGATAAAAGTAGAAATAGAAAAAAGGAAGAAAAAATTTCAAAGAAATCATTCATCCTTTTTAGACATCATTTTTTCGCAATAAGTCATGTAAGAAGAAATTCCTCGCAATTGCATTGCCAACTGTTTATCCAATTCATTGTTAACAGTCGTGTAATGCTTTTTAATACTTGTCAGATTTTTATCATCGATTTCGTCAACGATTCCTTTTATCACTTCGAGATTATAGATACTTTTACGCAATAAAGAGATAATAATTGTTTTACGAACTTCGCTTTTTTCATAAAAGCGATACCCACTACTTTTATCTCGAGTTGCTTCAATAAGTCCTCTTTTTTCCCAATAACGAATGGTTGAAGATTGAATATCCGCAAATTTTGCTAATTCACCTATGCGCATGGTTTGTTTTTTTAATGATTTTTGCGGAACTGAAAGAATAAATTCTTTATGCATCTGCAAAGTTTCTTTTTTCTTTACTAAATCTTTTTGAGATTGTGCAATGATCCAATTGGCTTTTATAAATTCCCTTTCTTTGGCTAATTTCATCAATTGGTAGGCAACTGCAATATCAAATCCTTTTAAAAGGATCCGAATAGTTTTAAAAGTAATAAAATGAATCTCTTCGTACCGTCTATGTTTTCCTTTGGTATAGAAAACAGGAGGTATCAGTCCATTACTTTCATATCTTTTTAAAGTCGTATTGCTAACGCCTATGTACTCAATCATTTCTTTCATTGTATATTCCATATATTCACAACCTTTAAATAAAACCTTAAACCCCATAGTTCATTTTAGTATAACATTTATCGCTTAGTTTCAGTATTTTTTTGTAGAGAAATAGAATATTGCTTCAATCTGATAGGATGAATAGTGAGGTGATGATATGGATATAAAAATAAGAAATGCTTATGAGAAAAATTTAAGAAATGTTAATTTAGAGATTCCTAGAAATAAATTTACGGTTATCACAGGTTTGTCTGGTTCTGGAAAAACAACACTGCTCAAAGATACTCTCTACATTGAAGCGCAAAGGCAGTATTTAGAAGCGATGAGCTATCAAGGAATACCTAAACCGAAAGTAGATGAAATTAAAAATTTGTCACCTGCAATTATCATTGATCAAGAAGATCGAAATGATAACTCTCGTTCAACTCTAGGGACACAAACAGATCTTTATACAGACTTACGCATGATTTTTGAGAAATTGCATCAACGCAGTTGTCCTAACTGTCATAAAATCATTTCAGCAAGTGATGCTAGAGAAGAAACTGTAAAAATTGACGGGGAGTTTAAAGTTTATATGTACTGTCCTAACTGTCATTATCGAATGGAAAAGTTAGCAAGGACTCATTTTTCCTTCAATACAAAAGCAGGGGCTTGTCCAACTTGTAAGGGAATGGGAAAAAACTTAGTTATTAAAGATAGCCTTTATCAAAAAGATAAAACGATACTTGGCGGAGGTGTTGCCCCTTGGCCTAAAGGTTATGCTGAATACCAGTTTAAATCGTATGTTGCTTTATTGAAACATCTCGAAATCCCCATTCCAGAAGCTGTTCCATTAAAAGAACTTACTTCAGAACAATTTGACTTATTAAAAAATGGGATCTATTCAACGGAGATTTCGGAGAAGAAAAAAGAAACGTTACCGAAAAAAGTAGCAGAGGGAAGATACGAGGGGGTTGAACCAAAAATTTGGCAAAAAATTGCTGAGAAAAAAACTATCCCCAAAAATCTTAAAGGATACATTCAAGAAGATGTATGCCCGGCTTGTCAGGGGGAAAAATTAAATCCATTAAGCCGCTCTGTAACAGTTTATAATCAACGATTGCCTGAGATTGTAAAAGGAGATTTAAAATATGTATTGGATTGGACAGAACAAATCAAAGAGCAAAATGACGATCAGATGAATGATTTAGTAAAAGATTACCTTTTAGATATAGAAATTAAAATTAAGCGAATTTCGAAATTGGGCCTTGATTATTTATCGCTAGATCGACAATATTCTACTCTTTCCGGTGGAGAGGCGCAACGGCTTAAACTAGCGGCTGTTTTAGATTCTCAGATGACGGAGTTAATCGTTATCCTTGATGAGCCAACAATCGGACTGCATCCTTCCGATACAGAAGGTCTAATTGCCATGATAGAAGAGGTTAAGAAGCGTAACAATACAGTTTTAGTTATTGAACATGATGAAGAAATGATGAAACAAGCCGATTATATTGTTGAAATGGGTCCTAAATCTGGGAAAAAAGGCGGAAAAGTTGCAACTACAGGTACCTATGAGGAACTGATAAATAATACACAATCGTTGCTTTCTCAATCAAAAGGGTCAAACTAGCAGCAAATGAGTTATAAACGTGATACAAAACAAATTGCTGTAAAAGTGAAAAATACAAAAATGCATAATCTCAAAAATATATCCCTTAGTCTTCCGGCAAATTGCCTATCTATTATTACGGGCGTTTCAGGTTCTGGCAAATCAAGTTTACTTTTGCAGGAAATTGCAGAAAGCCAGTTGCAAGATAGTAAAGTCATTGAGTGGGAAAAGTCATTTAAAGATATGATAATCATTACACAAAAACGACCGACACGGAATAAACGCTCGCTCATTGCTACCTATTTAGATGTCTTTGATGAGATTCGTAGTCTTTTTGCTAGAGAATCAAAAAAAGAAAATTTTTCTTTTTCCGCCTCAGATTTTTCCTTTAATGCTGGCAATGGGCGATGTCCGAACTGTCAGGGATTAGGAGTGATCGAAAGTCATCAATTATTCTTTGAAAATATGGAACTGACTTGTCCAGTTTGCCATGGAAGCCGGTATAAAGATAAGATTTTAAAAGTCAAAATTGATGGATATTCGATTTCAGATGTATTAGGTTTTTCCATTCAAGAAGCGATTGGTTTTTTTGCAAGAAATGGATTGAACTATAAGCCTTTAACGCTTTTAACCAAAACAAATCTTGGGTATATCTCATTAGGACAAGGGACGAATTCGTTATCAGGCGGTGAAATGCAACGATTACGTCTTACCAGAACAATTTCTCAGCAAAAAGGTAACCATCATCTTTTTATTTTAGATGAACCTACAATAGGGATGCATAAAATCGATGTATTTCATTTTATGGAATTGATTCAAAATTTAATCGAAGACGGCAATACCTTTTTCTTTATTGAACATAACTTAGATGTGATAAAACAAGCGGACTATGTCGTGGAATTAGGTCCTAGTGGCGGTAATGATGGTGGGGAAATTATATATTCAGGAGAGATTGGACCATTTACCCAATTGAATACTAAAACATCCATTTATTTATAGTAAACAAAAAGCCGAATCTAATTCAAATTGATGGGCGCCCCGTCAAGTGGACACGGAAATATAATAAAATTTTTAGAGAACGATTGGCTGATTTTTGGCCAATCGTTCTTTTGTTTTTATGATGATTAAACCTTGACTACGATTGACTGAAGTATACTTTTGACGAGCGAAACCCCAAATATTTCACGCATGAAAAGTATACGACGATTATGCGGCCATCAAAAGTTGCTGGTGGACTTGTAATGGTGTTTTTGTTTTCAAACAACGTTGATAGCGGCCGTTGTTGTAATAGTGAATATAGTTTTCAATCATGGAAACCAGATGTTCGCGACTTGTAAATTTCCGACGATAGTACTTTTCCCGTTTTAATGTTCCCCAGAATCCTTCCATGGGACCATTGTCAATACAACGCCCCACGCGAGACATGCTTTGTTTCATGCCCTGTTGCTTTAAACGAGTGTTCATCGGTTGACTCGTATATTGAAACCCACGGTCACTATGAAATAACGGGTGGGCATCTGGCTCACGACGTACTGCCTCATCGAAGGTGTCAAACACTAAACGATTGTCATTTCTGTCGCTGAGGACAAACGAGACAATCCGACGATCCGCCAAGTCCAGAATGGCACTAAGGTAAACTTTCTTTACTTGATCGCCTTCATAATACTTAAACGCACTGACATCGGTTAACCATTTTTCATTGGGTTTATCCGCATGGAAATTCCGATTTAAGTAGTTCTTGGCAATATGATAAGGATTTTTGGCAGCCTGGGTACTTCCGTTAGAATGATGTTTGACTGTGGATTGAATTTGAAGGCTACGACAAATGCGCAATACTCTTTTGTCATTGACGTGTAAGCCATAATCTTGCACCAAGTCATCCCGAATTCTCCGATATCCCTTGTCGTTATCTGCCTCATAGATATATCTGATTAAATCTGCCAAGTGTTCGTTAAAAATCGTTTGCGCGGATTTTGGTTGCTTTAACCAGCGATAATAGGCGGATCTTGAGACATGGAGAAACGCACACATGGGTTGAATCGGATAATTTTTGACCTCGTGGAGCGCTTTGATTGCTTCATATTCAAAAACATGGCGGATAAGGTCTAGTCCCACTTCCTTTCTAACGCCCTGACTTTTTTTAAGAGGTCATTTTCCATTTCTAATTGTTGGATACGACGTTCTTTTTCAGCTAAGCGATCCCGCATTTCTTCTTCTGGGGTTCGACTAGGTTTTGTTCCCGCACGATGTCCTCGTCGGTCTTTTAACCCTTGTTCACCCATCTTGTCATATTTCAGTACCCAGTGACGAACTTGTTGGTAGGACACTTGATATTTGAGGGCTGTTTCTCCATAGTTCCGATCGTGCAAAATACAGTAATGGACGATCTCTATACGCTCTTTAAAGGTTGTTTTTCTAGATTGACTCATTTGACTTCCACCGCTTCCTGATTTGAAGTTTCCATGAGTATTATATCCCTTAATCCAGTCTCGTAGTTGTTTATCACTTCTAAGTTTATATTTTTTTGTAATATCCTTAAGGCTTCCTGTGCCACTTAAATAATCATTAACTGCTTGGAGCTTTGTTTCAATACTGTAATGAGCATTCTTCTTTTTTGGTAGTAGACCCGTCGGACCTTCATTTTCATAAATCGTCAACCAATGTCTTAAAGTATCATTACTGATCCCCAATGTACTAGCGATATGATTCAAGCTATCTTTACCCCTCAGATAGCTTTCTACTGCCTCTACCCGTTTTTCTAGGACAAGCTTCATCTTCCTTTTTGACACACAAAATCCCCCCTATATAGGACTTTTATATTTCAGTGTCCTATATAGGGGGAGCATATCAAATTAGGCTCGGCTTTTCATCTATATAATTATTGTAAAAATTTTAACGATGATATTTTTCCATCACTTGAATCAGCTCAGGCAAATAGGCCGGCAAATCAGGGGGCCTTCTACTTGAAACAAGCTGTCCGTCGGTAACAACAGCTTCATTGACCCAAGTTGCACCCGCATTTGTCATATCATCTTTAATGCCCGGCGTGCTGGTTACTGTTTTTCCTTCCAAAATACCGGCTGAAATTAATACCCAACCAGCATGGCAAATTTCACCAATGGCTTTATTGTTCTCTTTCATATGTCTTACAATCTCTTTAACTTCAGGGAAGCGACGTAGTTTATCCGGAGCCCATCCACCAGGTACAATAACTGCATCATATTCTTCAGGGTTAATATCGGCAAAAGCATAATCAGATTCAGCTGGAACACCGTTTTTTCCAATATAAGTTTGTTTAGCTTCTTGTCCAACTAAATCTACTTGAGCACCTTCTTCGCGCAAGCGGAGAACCGGGTACCACAGTTCTAAATCGTCAAAATCATGATCGACTAGCGAGATAACTTTATGATTTTCTAAACGCAATCTAATCCCTCCATTTTGTTTAAACAGTTGGCATTACAACTCTAATACCAACCCTATTAAAATCAGTCTAACAGACGATAGATAGAACAACAATTGAAAAGACTTCAAAGAAAAAGAGAGGAGATACATATGTAAGTAAAGTTTTTTACTTACAACGAGCTTTAGTAATAGAACGACTTTTTTTATAGAAAATCTTGACAGGAAACGAGAAGATCAATTTTTTTCCACTGAACTTCTTCGTTAATCGAATTTCCTTCTTCTACTGAGGCGAATCCACATTGTGGCGATAGAGCAATGTTATCTCCCACTACAGCTTTTGCTTCTAAAAAGCGTTCTTTGATTTCATCATGGGTTTCTAACCGAGGGTTCTTGGTAGAGATTAAACCTGCAACAAAAGTTGCATTACTTCCCTTTAATACAGCCCATGGTTCAAAAGACCCTGAACGTTCATCATCATATTCAACAAAAAAGCCATCGTAGGGAATCGTACTGATAATGGCAGCTACGGAATCGTAAGAACCTGCAAATAATGGATTTCCTTTGAAATTCCCTTTGCAAAAGTGAGTAGCAACCGTCATATCGCTAGGTTTATTTTCCAATGCCTTTGTGGAAACTTTTTTAAACCACCCTAGAACTTCTTCTTTTGTATAACCAAGAGCCTCTACTTTAGTGACGAATTCATCGTCAATCAAATAAGTCCATGAGGTATCATCAATCTGTAAATAGCGGCAGCCATGTTCATATAAATCTTGAATGGCTGTTTGATAAGCTGTTGCAATATCTTCGATCACTGCATCGATATTGTTTCCGTAGTAAGGTGTATCTTTTATCCCTAATTGTAAATAGTGGTCTACTAAAATCATATTCGGACCAGAAATTGATTTTTTAGCTTCTATATCTTCATATTGGTCAGCTAACTGATGGAGATAATCCCAAGCGGCAACTTCTGGATGATGTTTGTTTTTGTCATAGAAGATTTTTCCTTTGATGTAACCTAATTCAATATGATTATTCACCCCATTGATTACTTTATCAAAGTGTTTGGTAGAAAATCCGTCAAATTCTTTTAGCCAATCAAGATGCCACCATCTGCGACGGAACTCGCCATCGGTAACGAATTTTAAGCCGTGGGTGACTTGTTTTTCCACTAAATCTGCAATTGCTTGGTCTTCAACTTTTCTCAATTCTTCTAAACTAATTTCATCGTTGAAGTAACGAGCGCGAGCTATTTTAATTTCTTCAGGTCGTAAAAAAGAACCCACCACGTCGTACTTTATATTTAACATTGCGCCAACTCCCTTTAATTTTATTTTCTAGCCAATACCCAAAAGGTAGGATTTATCGTGATAGCCGAAATTACAATCATTATAGATGAATCAAGGAAGTATGTAAAATCTGTCACTAGAATCTTTAAGAAGCCTTCTTATTTTAAATTTTATTTTGTATTGGATATACTAAAGATATCGATCAGTGATAAAAATAGATACATAGAAAAAGATAAAGTCGGAGAGAAAAGATGGATAATGAATCGATAAAGTCTTTCTATGTGGAAAAAAATAGATAAGGTGGGATTGTATGTCAGATTATAGAATTCCTAAAGTATGGGAATGGAAACAAGATGAAAAAGGAAAAAAATCAGGAAACCAACCCGTTGCAGGAAGTCGGTTTGAACAAAAACTTCCAGTAGGGCAACAGCCACTACAAGTTTACTCATTAGGCACGCCTAATGGACTAAAGGTGGCTATGATGTTAGAAGAGTTAAAGGAAGCTGGTGTTAAGGATGCCCAATATGATTTATACAAAATCAACATCGGTGAAGGGGATCAATTCGGTAGTGATTTCGTTAAAATTAATCCCAATTCTAAAATTCCAGCAATGGTGGATTATTCTTATGATGAGCCGGTGCGTGTCTTTGAATCAGCGTCCATTTTATTGTATTTAGCAGAAAAATTTGGTCAGTTTATCCCGGATTCATTTGTTGAAAAAACGGAACTTATGAACTGGTTATTCTGGCAAACTGGGGCTGCACCCTTTGTAGGTGGCGGCTTTGCTCATTTTTACTATTATGCTCCATTTGCTCAGGAATATCCAATCGATCGTTACACTATGGAAACCAAACGCCAACTTGATTTGCTCGATAAACATTTAGCAGACAAAGATTTTATTGTTGGTGATGAGTATACGATTGCAGACATGGTTATATGGCCTTGGTATGGTCGTCTTATTCAAGGTGAGCTATATGGCAATGCTGCTGAATTTTTAAATGCAAAAGAGTATACAAATTTAAAAGCATGGACAGATAAAATAGCAGAAAGACCGGCTGTAAAACGTGCGTTAAACATAGAGTATAAGAGTATAAAATAAAATAATATATAAATAAGATAATAAAAGTAGATCAAACGGGAGCCTATTAGGGTGTTCTCATTTGATCTTTTTTAATATATATATGCATAAAAATTCAAAATATTACGGTTTTTTGTTGTTTTTTAAAAGAAAGATGGTAGAATAAATCCTAAGTAGTTTGTATAATTATGCAAAAGGTGATCGACTAGGGGGAAAGCGATGAAAAAGAAGAAGAGGGTTATTATTGGTACATGCTTGCTTTTATTATCGATACTTTTTAGCTTTACGACGTTAGTGCAAGCGCAAGAAGACGATTCCTTACAAAAGGTACTAGATAGTGGGACTTTAACAGTAGGGACATCTGCGGATAACCCACCCAAAGAATATATCCGGATGAACAATGGACAAGAAGAGATTGTCGGTTTTGATATTGATATTGCTGAAAGAATAGCTGAAGAGTTAGGCGTCGATTTGGAAATTACCAATATGAAATTTGATGGGTTGATTCCAAGCGTACAAGAAGGCGAGTTTGATATGGCTTTGGCAGGTTTTAATCCAACGCCGGAAAGAGAAAAAGTGGTCAGCTTTTCTGATAGTTACCATGATCTGCCTTTTGTCATTTTAACGACGAAAGACAAGGAAGATACTTTTACCTCCATTGATTCTCTCGCAGATAAAGAAGTAGCGGCCCAAAAGGGTTCAACGCAAGAAACAATTTTAAACGACTATATAGGTCATGCAAGGCCCGTTGCTTTAGGAAAGTTACCTGAAGTGATTGCCGAAATCAATGCGGGAACAGTGGATGCAGGTGTCGTGGGTTACTTGTCCGCTCGTAATTATTTAGATACCTATCCTAATTTAGTCGTTGCAGGTATTGATATCGAGGTTCCTGAAGAAGAGACGGCACAAACCATTGCTTTTCCAAAAGAAAGTCAAGCGTTGATTACAAAGGTGAATCAAATTATTGCTGAGATGCAAGAAAACGGTGAAATTGAAGATCTTCTTGAAAAGAACATTAAAGAAGCAAAGGCCGGAGATATTGATTCGCGTAACACTCTAGAAATTTATGGACCCTTATTTTTAAAAGGGGCTGCTACGACTATTGGCGTTGCTTTCGTCTGTGTGATTGTAGGTACTCTACTGGGGATTTTTGTTGCGATGTTACGACTTTCTCCAAATAAAATTATCAATACGATCGCGTTTTTTTATATTCAAGTATTACGAGGAACGCCAGCCTTGCTACAAGTTTTTATTTTTTATTTTGGATTATCGGCTATTTTAACAATCCCTGCCATTCATGTTTGGGACATTAATCTTGCACGTTTAATTCCAGGATGTATCGCGCTTGCTATTAATTCAAGCGCTTATGTTGCTGAAATTATTCGCTCGGGAATTAATGCCGTGGATAAGGGTCAGACAGAAGCTGGGTACTCTTTGGGGTTAAATCGACGAACGACAATGAAAGAAATTATTTTACCTCAAGCGATTCGCAATATATTACCAGCTTTGGGAAATGAATTTGTCTCTATGATTAAAGAAACTTCCTTACTTTCAGTGATTGCCGTATCAGAGTTGATGTTTGTGGCAGATACAGTGAAAGCTGCAACTTATAAAACAATGGAATCTTTATTTATTGCAGCAGTTATTTACTTTATGATTACTTGGTTTGTCTCTTGGCTGGTTTCGCTGCTTGAAAAAAGACTTGAAAGATCGGCGAAAGTTTAAGGAGGGAAGATTGTGACAGAATTAATGAAAGTAGTGAACTTGCACAAAGCCTTTGGGGAAAACCAAGTGTTAAACGGAATCGATACAATCATTCAAAATGGTGAAGTGGTCGTAGTTATTGGACCTTCCGGCTCAGGGAAAAGTACTTTTTTACGATGTTTAAATTTACTAGAAGTACCAACAGCAGGTTCCATTATATTTGAAGGAATTGATTTAACCGATCCCAAAATTGATATTTTTAAAGTAAGAGAAAACTTAGGGATGGTGTTTCAATCGTTTAATCTGTTTCCACATAAAACAGTAATGGAAAATATCTGTCTTGCCCCTATTAAATCTGGATTAAAAACAGAAGCCAAAGCAAAAGAAAATGGGATGCGTTTACTGCAACAAGTGGGATTAGAGGATAAAGCAGAAGCTTATCCCAATTCTTTGTCAGGCGGACAAAAACAGCGGATTGCTATTGCACGTGCTTTGGCGATGGAACCCGATGTAATGCTGTTTGACGAACCAACTTCAGCGCTTGATCCTGAAATGATAGGCGATGTGCTAAAGGTGATGAAAGACTTAGCCCAAGAAGGAATGACTATGGTCATTGTGACCCATGAAATGGGATTTGCTAAAGAAGTTGGGGATCGCGTTTTATTTATGGATGAAGGAAAAATTGTAGAAGAAGGGACGCCAACAGCACTTTTTGATTCACCGAAACATCCTTGTACCATCGATTTCTTGAGTAAAGTATTGCGTTAATATTAAAATGAAAGAAGGAAAAGAATGTATATCAAACCTTTTGGCGTTGAACGTTGGTTATCTAAATATGAAACCACAGTGGACTATAATTTAACCAGTACCTCCATTATGCCGCTTTCCATTAATGAATTATTGGAAATAACCGGCGAAGATAACGAAGAGGTCAAAGACGACCTATTTTCTTTAAAACTAAACTACGGAGATATTGAAGGACGTCCAGAATATCGCTCTGGTGTTGCCAGCTTATATCAAACAATACAAAAAGAACAAGTCATTTCAACCAATGGGGGTGTAGGCGCTTCTCATCTTACCATGATGACGGTCATCGAATCAGGCGATCATGTAGTGGCAATATTACCTGCTTATCAGCAAATTTATTCTGTACCAGAATCAATTGGCGCAAAGATAGATTACCTGTTTTTAGAAAAAACAGAAAACGGGTATGCGCTTGATTTAAATAAATTAGCTACTTTGGTAACACCCCAAACCAAGGCGATTGTCTTTAACAACCCGAATAATCCAACAGGGGACGTTATGCCAGACGAAATGTTGGAAAAAATGGTTGAAATCGCCAGAATGAATGATTCCTATTTAATTTGCGATGAAGCCTATCGAGGCTTGACCCATAATGTGGGCTTTTCAGCCTCTGTTGCTGATTTATACGAAAAAGGAATCAGTCTAGGCAGTATGTCCAAAGCCTTTGCAATGGCAGGGGTGCGCTTAGGCTGGATTGCTTGTCGTGATGCCAAATTTATGCAAGAGGTGCATATTCACCGTGACTATACCATGATTAGTAATGGGGGCCTTGATGAATATGTGGCAGCTCTTGCTTTAAAACACAAGGAGGCTGTTCAACAACGAAATATGGGAATTACAGAATCAAGAGCGATTTTATTTAAAAAATGGTTAGATAACGAGCCTAAATTAAGTTATGTTCCTTTTAAAGGTGGAACGGTTGCCTTACCTTACTTCGAAAGTACGTTATCCTCAGAAGAATTCTGTGCCAAAGTGATTGAAGAAAAAAGCGTACTACTCATGCCAGGCTTTGTATTTGATTTAGAAAAATGCTTTCGGATGGGTTACGCTCGTGAACCAGAAGAAAAAATGACCGCAGGATTGGAGCGCCTTTCTGATTTTTTGGCGAAGTTAGATCGGTAAGTTAGAGGTCTATTTCAAAAGCTATGGACTACATGTCTAAATGGATGGAGTTATGTACTGAGATTGATTTCAATACATAAGTGTAGCGACCTTATGTATTGAGTTTCAATGCAGTATAAAAGCTTTATTATTTCATCCTTGGCATAATTACGTTAAGTTATGATGTTCATTTTCTATGATGTTTCACCAATAATTTAGTAGCCCAATGTATTTCAAAACTGGTATGTCAATCATGGCTAACTGCGACTTTATTATCAATTAAATTTAGATCTGTAAATACTAGGCGTTTGCCCAAATTTTCTTTTGAACACTAAAGTAAAGTAGCTTGAACTGTAGAAACCACAAGTGAAAGCTATTTCGGAAATCGTCATAGCGGTGTTGCGTAATAATTCACTTGCTTTAAAGATTCGATACAAAATAAGATAATTATTGGGTGACTGTGAAAGATACTCTTTGAACAATTCACAGCATTTACTTCGGCTAACAGTGCCTGATTTTGCGATTTCGTCAATCGTTATTTTTTTGTAATAATTGCGATGAATATAATCTACCATTTTCCACACGATATTTTGTAAGATATCCTCTGCCTTTTTTGGTTTGCTAGTTTCTAGATGATCCCCTATTTCAGCACAAATATTAGTAGTTAACGATAAAATACGCAGAGCATTAGGCTCTTTTTGCACTGTAAAAGAATGAGCTTGTTCGATATTAGTTAAGAGTTTTTTCTGCCATTTCATTGTCTGATTCAAGTAGATGAAATCTTGCGTATTTGATGCAAATTTTTGATTAAAATAATTTCTAGTAATTAATGAATGTTTAAAAAATAGATCTGGACTGATAATTAAAACAATAAAGCTGCATTCATTGTGATTTTCAGAAAAACCATAATGTAATCTTTTACTATTAATAAATAGACCATTCCCACTGGTTAAATGGTTAACTTTTCCATTTACAAAAAAGTCCATCTCCCCTTTTAGAATGAGTATAAACTCCAAATCAATATGCCAATGCGCTGTTGCACAAAATTCAAAACGATGCAATTCATCTTTTCTAGTATATATGGGAAAGTCCGGAATGTTATAGTTTAGAAGCTCCGAATCATCAGATGCTACGTTAATAATATTTTCTTCCAATTTACTCACACCTTAAATACAATTTTTATATAATTATACACTATTTTAATAGCAGCAAATAAGTTCTTTTCCTACAATAATTATAATTTGAAACTGGAGGTTAAGTAAATGAGAAATATTCGTTTAATAGCAGCAGATATGGATCATACCTTGCTAACAGAAAGTGGGGAGTTACCGCCGAATTTTGCTACATACATTCGTGCATTGGACAAACTAGGCATTCACTTTGTTATAGCTAGTGGGAGACCGATGTACTCGTTAACGGAATTTTTTTCCGATTTAGCAGAACAGTTAATTTTTATCAGTGATAATGGCGGTGCAGTCAGTTATAAAAATAATTTAATTTTTACTAGCTTACTTAAGCCCGAAGATTATAAAAAAATGCGCAACTTTACTAAAGAAAAGACACCTGGAATTCCTGTGTTATGTGGTTTGAAATCAGCATTTATTGAACAAAGTGACAAAAAACATCTGGCTTTTTTAAAAAGGTTTTATGCCAAAATTACGGTTGTGAGCGACATCAGGGCACTTAATGTTGATGCTAACAAGTTTACTGCCTATTTTCCAAGTCAGGTGAGTGAGAAATATTTTGTCGAAGAATTTAACCCTGCGTTTGGTGCAGATTTTTCTGTGGCAGTTGGGGATACTGTATGGGTCGACCTAATGAACAAAGGAGTGGATAAAGGGCAGGCAATGTGTATTCTTAGTAAAAAACTAGCAATTGAATCTGATCAAATGATGGCGTTTGGGGATACGTATAATGACATAGAAATGCTTCGTTTTGTTAAATATAGCTATATTGTAGCAAACGCGAATGATGATATGAGACAGTACGCTAGCTATGTCACAAAATCAAACAATGAGTATGGTGTTACTCATGTCATAAAAAAACTTTTAGAGGAGAAAGACAATGAACAATAAAGAAAGAAAAGCAAATGGACTACCTTATCATTACGATGACCCTGAGGTAATGGATGAGCAATTAAGTTACTTAGAGTTACTATACGATTACAATATGACTCGTCCCACAGATGCGAAGCTTAAATCGAAATTACTTAAGAGAATGTTTGCAGAGATTGGTTCTGACTGTCATATAGAGACGCCTATTCATGCTAATTGGGGAGGCAAAAACGTGCACTTTGGCAGTGGTATCTATTGTAATTCAAATCTTACTTTAGTTGATGATACGGATATATACATTGGTGATAATTGTATGTTTGGTCCTAATGTAGTTGTTGCTACTTCAGGACATCCTATACTGCCTATATTAAGAGAACATCATTATGTTTATAATTTCCCGGTAGCTATTGAAGAAAATGTTTGGATTGGTTCCAGCGTTCAAATACTGCCTGGTGTCACGATCGGAAAAAATTCAGTTATCGGTGCTGGGAGTATTGTAACTAACAGTATCCCCGCTAACGTGGTAGCATATGGGAATCCTTGTAAAGTGGTGCGGGAAATAGGCGAGAAAGATTCCGAATTTTATTTTAAAAATAAAAAGCTAGATGTTTGGGAATAAGAGCAAGAAGAAAGTTCAACTGATTAAATTTACGAAACCAACCAATTTTCTTGATATGTCCATTAAGCTTTCTTTCCACTTTCAATTTTTAATTAACTCATTCATAATAATAGCAGACTGTATTTTACAGGGGTTATCTAATCATTTTAGAGGTGTGTTTGTTATGAGAAAAGAAGAAACTTTATTATCAAAATGGTGCGACCGTATCTGGCTTCAAATGCTCTATATCATTGGCGTTGCGATGTGTGTTGTATTGTTTATTTATTGGAACGAATGGGAAATACCACAAAGAGTGATGGGCTTGTTGACTGTTTTTATCCCTCTTCATGTTTTTGAAGAAAATACTTTTCCAGGCGGATTTTATTTTATGAATAATCTTGGCCAGCATTCAGATGAACCGACAGTATATCCCCAAAATCGCCTAACGAACATGATAACTAATTTAGGCGCAGAAATTTATTTTATTGTATTATTATCTTTTACACGTGACTTAGCTACTATTGCTGTTCTTACAGTAGTTTTTTTCGGAATTGCTGAAACTTTTGTGCATACTAAAGAAGGCTTGGCGATGTATGATCGTTACAAAAACAAAGGAAAACGTACTATATATGCACCCGGGAGCGTTACAGCTTCGACGATATTATTTGGTCTCAGTGTATATGGAATTGACTGGTTAATTAAAAATGGGTTGACCATTGGGCAATTTTTCGCTGGTGTTGGCTTTGTTGCAGTAGTTATTGTCGGTCTAATCTTAATTCCCTTTGCCTTTTCCCGAAAAATAAAAAGTAAAACATTTGCCTTTACTGATTTAGGTTATTGGGCGAAATATGAAGAAAAGAGATAATGCTTTCTTTAAAAATATGGTGTGGACCAATCGATGTAATATACTTAATTTTTTATTTTTTTGCTTCAAACCTTTTCTGCTTTTTTAAACGTGTTACAGTAGTAATCAAAGAAAACAAAAACTTGATTTTAAAAAGAAAGGTTTATTAGCTATGAATTCTCCTGAAATTCAACTGGTGATGAGTGATATTGATGGCACAATTTTAAATGATCAACATTTTGTTGATGAAAAATTAAGCAAAAATATACAACGATTGAAAGAAAGAAAAATCCCATTTGTTTTAGCTTCCGCAAGATCTCCTCTTGGTATGTTCCCTCTAGCAGAAAAACTCGTCTTAGGTAGTAATCCTATTGTTTGTTATAATGGCGCACTTATTTTAGAAGGCACTAAAAATAGCCATCGAATAATCAAAGAACACTTAGTAGAGCAAGAAGAAGCAAAATGGGTATTAGAAGAGATTAAGAAATATTTTCCGCAGGTATCGATTAATTTATATTCTGGCAAGCAGTGGCTTGTCGATAAACGAGATAAATGGGTTGATATTGAAGCAGCAATTACTAACGAAACTCCAAGAGAACAAAACTTACAAACACTTTTATTAGAAGAATATATACCCGTTCATAAATTATTATTAGTGGAAGAGACAGAAGTCATTCAAGCGTTATATAAATTTTTACAAAAGTTGGAACTCAAAAATAGTTCCTTTTATTTATCTAAAGATAACTATTTAGAACTTACATCAAAAAAAGTATCTAAAGAAAGAGCGTTGAATGAAATTGCTAAGCATTATGGCGTTTCTTTAGCTCATACTATGGCTATTGGCGATAATTTTAACGATATCCCGATGTTAGCCTTGGCTGGACTCGGCGTGGCGATGAGCAACGCTCCGCAAAAAGTCAAAGAAAGCGCCAATGCTGTTACTTATAGCAATAATGAACATGGCGTTTCACAAGCGATAGAAAATTATGTATTTAAAGATACTTATTGAATGGATTGAAAATGGATGGAA
Organism: Tetragenococcus solitarius NBRC 100494; assembly: GCF_001544195.1. Classification (GTDB taxonomy): domain Bacteria; phylum Bacillota; class Bacilli; order Lactobacillales; family Enterococcaceae; genus Tetragenococcus; species Tetragenococcus solitarius. The sequence continues at coordinate 14,799 of NZ_BCPY01000018.1, read as the reverse complement.
TCGTTATATTTTCATGAATAACTATAAAATAGATCAAAGAAAAAAGAGCGAACCTATCGCTCTTTAAAAATTTCATTTCTTTACGTTGCTATGAATTTTTAGTGCTGCATGTTATTTTTTTGAATTAAAAATGACTAATATTCCTTGTAATAGTAAGCCGCATATTATAGCTATTGCAATAGTAATTTCTATTTGTTCTACAGAAAACAGCGTGTACAGACGACTTGTTCTAGAAAGTAAACCGCTTGTTGCTGAGATTAAAACGACTGGAATCAATGGAAGCCAGAGCTTTTTGTTTTTTTCTTTGTAAAAGAGGTAGGACAAACAGATGACAATAAGCAAAATAATAAAAACCCCAAGTTTACCACTTAAATCCAGTTTCCATGGTGTAGATAGGAGAGCGAATAAACCGACACCTATTGCAATTCCCAAAATCCATAAGCCAAGCAAAAGGACTTTTGTTAGCTTTGATTGATAGTGGTAAGTAGAACGTCCTAAGAGATATAAAGAGAACAAAGCAAATAAAGCCGCATAAATACTAGTAACGATAAAACTTCCTATATCAACCCCTTGAGCAGGAAAAGTCAATTCGGGAAGCATAGCAAACAACCAAAAAGCTCCTATGCCGTAGAGTATTATTTTTAAGGTGTCGCTTAATTTTATTGGTAAATTGTGGATGATTTCATTCGCAGTTTGCTTGGGATTTTTTCCAAAATACTCTTCTGCTAAAAGGCCATCTTCTTGTCCTTCTAGAATATCCTGTAATATTTCTAGCAATAATAATTCAGATTCCTTCTCGTCACGAAATAAAGACACGGCACGTACGTAAATAACTAAATTCTCATAGTACTTTTCGTTAACTTTTGTAAGAAAATGTTGTAAACGGGTATTTTCTTCAATCAGCTCACTTGTTTTCATCAGCATCTGTCCTTTCTATTAGCTTAGCCATATTATTTTTTAGCGTTTTCCATTGCTTTAAAAAAGCTTCCTTTTCTTTACATCCTTCTTTTGTAAGAGAGTAATATTTTCTTTTTGGACCATTGTCAGAAGGACGCATATTTCCGACAATTAGCCCCTTTTTTTCTAATGATAATAATAAAGGATAAATAGTCCCCTTAGATATTTCAGCAAAACCGAATTGCTCTAACTGCTCACTTAACTTATATCCGTATAATTCTTCTCTAGAAAGCAAAAGCAGTATGCTGCCAGTTAGTGTACCTTTAAGCATTTGAGAACTTATTTTGTCAGCCATGTTTTATCTCCATATCACTAGCTTGTTTTACAAGCTAATTGTATTTTATTTTTAGTCATATGTAAAGCCTATTAGTTAGTATAGTCATCATTTAAACTTCACTTCGTTTTTATGTTAATGTGGAATAGATGACGATAAGTTTATTAAAGAGAAATTTTTAGTAGAAAGGACGTTTTTATGAAAAACGCAACAACATTTGACCAAATGTTAAACTCTTTAGACGGTCAAAAATATGGTGCCTACAAACGCATCAAAGGCAGATATCAATTTGAAAATTATCAACTGTCTGTTGATCATATTCAAGTGGATCCTTATGCGCCTCCTTCTAAAATGCGTATTATTATGGACCGAAAAACAGCAGGTATTCCTCACAAATGGTTAGACACGCAAGATAAACGTATTGCTGTGGCGGATTTTCTAACCAGAACTTTTGAAAAAGCGATTCAAGCAATAAGTAAAAAGACAAAGTCTGAGATTAATCGCATGATTTTTATCGACCATTGTGGACAAGAAATTTTGCAGCGGACGTCTGTAGTGATTAATGATAACGAGTTAGAAGTTCGTTTTGAAGTTGGTTTACCTGCAGCAGGTAGAAAAATTAAAGGGAGAACCGCTAGTTATCTATTTAAAAAGATTCTTCCAGAAATTGTTGAACAATCATTACTTTATCAAAATTTAGACCAAGAAGTACTGAAAAAACAGCTGACTTTGATGTTGGATCAGTCATTTATTCGTGCGGAATTAGCAAAAAGAAACTTAGTTGCTTTTGTGGCGAATGGTTCAATTTTGCCTCGACAAAGTGGTGTTTCTGATAAGCCCTTAAAAAAGGCGATTCCTTTTGAGAGCCCAGCTAATTTTGAAATCCAATTCACTTTGCCAAGTGGACGCACCGTCACAGGTATGGGGCTTCCAGCTGGCATTACCTTAATTGTGGGTGGTGGTTTCCATGGGAAGTCTACATTATTACAAGCGTTAGAACGTGGTGTTTATCACCATATTCCCGAAGATGGTAGAGAACTGGTTGTGACACGCCCAGATGCCGCAAAGATTCGAGCTGAAGATGGGCGAAATATTGAAAAGGTAAATATCAGCTCCTTTATTAATCATTTGCCCGGAGGAAAAGATACTCGTACGTTTTCTACCGAGGACGCCAGTGGAAGTACTTCACAAGCAGCTAATGTCATGGAAGCCTTAGAAGCAAAGTCTTCTTTATTGTTAATCGATGAAGATACCTCAGCCACTAATTTTATGATTCGTGATGGTCGGATGCAAAAGTTAATCGCACCGGATAAAGAACCTATTACACCCTTTACAAATAAGATACGACCTTTATATGAAACGTTGGGTGTTTCTACAATTCTGATTGTTGGCGGTTCAGGAGACTATTTTGATGTGGCAGACCAAGTATTGATGATGGATGAGTATCGGCTAAAAGATGTGACCGAAGCTGCCAAAACGATTGCAAATTCTGAAGGTTATCGTAGGGAAAAGGTATCATCGGAACAATTTGGCGACTTACCTGCAAGAATTCCTTTAAAAAAGAGTTTTGATAAATCAGGCAAAGAAGGTCGTTTGAAAGTGAAAGGAAAAAACACGATTTTATATGGCAGGGAACCGATTGATATCTCTGGTCTTGAACAGCTGGTTGATAATAGTCAGACAAACTGTATTGCAGAGATGATTGGATTTTTACAAAAACAAATAATAGATGAAAAAGTGACATTGCTTCAAGCGGTAGATAAACTATATGCCTATATTGAAAAAAAGGGAATAGATGCTATCTCACCCTATTCTGGGCACCCAGGTAATTTAGCACTGCCTAGAAAGCAAGAACTTTGTGCCGCGATTAACCGGTATAGAGGCTTAAAAGTAAAAAACGAAACGATGGATTAGCACTGTCTCTTCTTTTTACTAGGAAAAATATCTTTGCAAGTCTGGAGTTAAAGCATAAGCTTTGTTAAGGTGTTGTAAATTGTGATGAAATAATATACGTTTAAAACTATGGGTTTCTTTTTAATAATATGGAAAGAACGCATAGTTTTTTACTACGAGAGGTGAAAAGATGAAAAATACGCGTTGGACTAAGTTTCTCGGTGGAAGTAATGCTCTTTATACACTTACGGTTGGGCTTTTGTTAGGTATTTTTATTATTACAATGACGAAACTGGACTTTATTTTTAAAACATTAGCTGTCATTGTTTCTAATATTCTTATGCCGCTTATTATTGCCTTGTTATTGTATTATTTATTTAACCCAGCGATTGATTTTATGGAAAGGCATAAAATCAAAAGAGTTTGGGGTATAGTGATTTTGTATACAAGTGTATTGTTATTGCTTGCAGGGGGAATTGTCCTTGTTATTCCTTTATTAGAAAATCAAATATCGAATTTAGCAGAAACTTTCCCTATCTTTATGGACAACTTCGTCCATTCTGTTATTGCCCTGGTTGATGATTTTTCTGGCAATGAAATCGCGGATAATGTTATTTCTCAAGTAGAAAACTTTGTAGACAGTTTTAGTTCAGATATTGGAAATTACGTTTCAAAAGGATTGACGCGATTCACATCCGTTGTGACAGGAATTACAAGTGTAGTTATGACGATTGTGATTGCTCCTATTATACTATTTTTCTTATTAAAAGATGCTGAAAAATTTGCAAATGGTGTACTAGCGGTAACGCCGCCTAAATGGCGAGCTGATTTGATACGTATCGCGACTGAAATCGACGTTAAGGTAGGCTCATATATCAAAGGACAATTAGCTATCGCAGTGGCTAATGGTGTCATGATTTTTATCGGCTTTACAATTATCGACTTGGATTATAGTGGTGTCTTAGGGCTTGCCGGCGGGATACTGTCTCTTGTGCCTTATATTGGTCCTACGTTAACATTTATTCCGGCACTTATCATTGCTTTACTTACTTCGTGGACGGAAGTATTTTTGTTGATTGTTGTCTGGATTGTGGTCCAATTTATTGAAGGAAACTTCGTTGAACCCAATATTATGGGAAGACAGTTAAATATTCACCCTCTGACAATTATTATTGTTTTGTTAATTATGGGAGATTTGTTGGGATTGTTTGGACTTGTTTTTGGTGTTCCTATTTATGCTATCTTACGTGTCATCGTAAATTACATTTTTCAAAAATTCAAATTACGTTATAATAGATATTATGGCGATATAGCGGGAAGATACCATACGAATACATCTGAAGTTACAGACTTCGGAGATGATAACATATATAAAGCAAAAAATGAATTAATTACAGAGTTAACTGAAAAACGAAAAAACGAACTAAAAAAGAAACATTAGTATCTGTCAATGCATGATGGATTATTAAGCTGTTTTAGTGTTATAGTTAATAAGAAGTGATTTAAATTTATATACAGGAGAGAAAAATCGTGAAATTAATTTCGTGGAATATTGATTCTTTAAATGCTGCTTTAACAAGTGATTCGAGCCGCGCACTATTATCAAGAGATGTATTAGACACCATTAGCGAATATGATGTAGACGTCATTGCCATTCAGGAAACGAAGTTAACCATCAAAGGCCCAACTCAAAAACATCTGGATATTTTAGCAAAATGGTTCCCCGGTTATGAAATTGCTTGGCGAAGTTCAGAAGAGCCTGCTCGCAAGTCTTATGCTGGAACGATGTTTTTATACAAAAATAATCTGCAGCCAACCGTTACTTTTCCAGAGATCGGGGCACCAGATACAATGGATCAAGAAGGCCGTATTATTACATTAGAGTTTGAACATTGTTTTGTCACACAAGTTTATACACCTAATGCCGGTAATAACTTGGACCGTTTAGAAAAACGACAAATTTGGGATGAAAAATATCGAGAATATTTAATTTCATTAGATAAGCAAAAACCGGTAATTGCTTCGGGCGACTATAATGTTGCTCATACAGAAATCGATTTAGCCCATCCTGATCGGAATCATTTTTCAGCTGGTTTTACGGATGAAGAACGTGCTGGCTTTACAGAACTGTTAAATAGTGGTTTTGCAGATACTTTCCGCTATCTTCACGGAGATGTTGAAGGCTATTATTCTTGGTGGGCCCAACGAGTAAAAACAAGTAAGATCAACAACTCAGGTTGGAGAATTGATTACTTTATCGTAAGCGATCGTATAGCTGATCAAGTTGATACTTCAAATATGGTCGATTCAGGAAAAAGACAGGATCATACACCGCTTTTTTTGGAAGTGAACATATAAGAATAAATTAATTTTATTTATGGGTTAGAGTCTAAATGAAAAATAAAACCGAGTCTTTTTAAACAAATCCGATTGTTTTTTGTTTATTCTCTTTAACTTAAATTAAAAAGGAAGTACATTTTCTTAATTGTCAACGTACTTCCTTTTTCTTATAAACTTACTTCAAAAACTTAGTAGTCAGCCAAATAACTAAGCCAATGATAGGGACAAAACTAATCAGCTTGACAATTAAATCCATTTCAAAACCGTAAATATAGACAAGCGTTAAGATAGCAGTAACCCAGATTATACTTATTTTAAGTATTGGAGAAACCCCTGACATTAAGGCCACACCGATGCTTATCAATACAAGTCCTCCCACAAAAAGAGACATAAATTCGGAATCTAGTAAATTTATCGGATATAAAGTTGTTCCCCAAAAAATTGTGCCAGTTCCAATTAACGCAATACATATGCCAAATATTGTGATTCCGTTCATTTTAAAAACCCCTTTCTTTATCATAATAATATTTTTGAATGAATTTATTTTTAAATTCATTCATTTTTTTCTGAAAAGAAGAAGGGAATTGTATTCCCATACCTTACTTTTCTATGAAAAAAGACCTCTGACAAAATATTTTACTAAAACGCCTAATGTTTCATTATAACCATCAAAATCGCGCTCTGACAAATGTGTGTCAATATAATAGATGAGACTATATACTTTTAGGACCTTCTTTTTTTCCTCCTCACTGAAATTTCCTTTATTTAACCATTCTTCAAATTTTTTTAAGAGAAAATGATGAAAATTGTAACTCTTTACTCCTGCTCCAGAATAATAGTCATGTAATGTTTTTGATATATTAGATTTGTTCCATTCGTTTAGAATTTTATTGTTCGAAATAGCCTGTAATGTATAGTCAAATAATTGATCAATAACTGTTGCTGGTTCACTCTTCCAATCAATTTGTTCAATCAGTTGATTTCTAACGCGATCATTTTCTTTCACGTATACATTTAAAAATATCTCTTCTTTTGACTGGTAAAAGTTATAGAAAGAACCTACGGCAATACCTGCTCTTTTGACAATCGCTGAGATATTTGTATTTTTATAGCCATTCTCAGAAAAGACCTCGTAGGCTGCTTGATCGAGATCATTTTTTTTGTCCCTCATAAAGTTCCTCCTTTTTTGAATGAATAGAATTTTTTGTTCATTCAAATAATACTTCTTTATTTTACTTTTGTCAACTAATGTTTTACTCTTATTTAATTTTTTTGAAAAATATCTGGTAGTGGTCAAAGATGCTTTTTCAAGAAAATTAGAATTTCGTTACACTAAATAGTTTTTGTTAAGTTGTCTGAAAATTGAAAAACTATTGACAAAACGATGGTACTTCTTTATACTAAACGCTAATCATAGAAAAAGCGTTAATAGAGAAGAGTAGCTGTTGCATTTGTTAAAGAGAACCCGGTTGGTGAAAAAGGGTGCAGATAATATGGTGAAGATGAACTCTAAGCTTTTTATTCAGTTCACGCTGAATAAACGGAGATGCAGCCGATATACTGCCGGATATCTTGTAGGTATTGTTGAGGTATCAGCTGTAAAGCGGATACGAATAAGGGTGGTAACACGAAAAGTCTTCGTCCCTTTGTTTATCATAGATGGTAAGCAAAGGGAGGGAGATTTTTTTATTTATAAAAGGAGAATTGTTTGTTGGAGTGTCGCTTATACTGCAATGATTAAGGAGAATGTTCAATGAAAAAAATTAGTTTATGGATGGGTGCTGCAAGTTTGTTGCTGTTTTTAGGCGCTTGTGGAAATAATGAGACAGAAGAACAAAACTCTGAAGCACAGGACGATGGAATGGTTAGTGTTAGCTCGGTAGGATCTGATGCAGAAATTTGGAACTACATTGCAGATTCGGATGCTGCTAAGGATGCAGGTCTTAAAATCGAAGTAACAGAAATCACAGGAGGAACAGCCTCCAATAACGCTGTGGCAGATGGTGATGCAGATGCTAATGCCTTTCAGTCGTTGGAGTATTTAAAAAGTTATAATGAAGAAAGTGCAGATAAGTTAGTCCCTATTGCAACCACTTATATGGAGCCGATGGGACTATATTCAGAAAAGTATGATTCTCTGGATGAACTTCCTAAAGGTGCACAAATTGCTTTAGCGGATAATCCTGCTAATACAGCGCGTGGATTACGTTTGTTAGAATCCGCTGGGCTAATTAAATTAAAAGATGATTTTGACGATGGAATAGGAACGCCTGATGATATTGCTGAAAATCCAAAAGATTTTGAATTTACACTTATTGATGATCTGACAGGTCCGCGTGTTTTATCAGATGTGGATTTAATTCCTATCGGCAATACGATTGCACTGGAAGGTGGGTTGAATGTATTGGAAGATGCGATTTATTATGAGAAAGTTGACGATTCAAATAAAGGCAATTTCAACATTATAGCGGTGCAAAAAGGTCGCGAGAATGAAGAAGACCTTAAAAAATTAGGAGAACTATATCATGATCCAGAGATACAAAATTATATAGATGAAAAATTTGAAGGCACTAAAGTAGAAGTTGATGAGCCAATCGATAAGATTTGGGAGGATTAGAATGAAAATTGCTATTATAGCCGCTATGCAAGAAGAAGTAGCGCCATTTCGTAAATACTATACCCAGCGTGAGACCATCTGGCAGAAGGGAAAAACTTCGATTGAAAAATTAACAGAAGAAATTTATTTAGTGGAATCAGGAATTGGCAAAGTGAATGCTGCTGCCAGCACAGCGTGGTTATATAATTATATTGTTCCAGATTTAATTATCAATACGGGAACAACTGGAACATTTGCCCCAGATTCTGATTTGGGTGAAATTCTTCTTAGTGATCGCTTTGTTTATAGCGATGTTGATGCTACTGGTTTTGACTATCAATTTGGACAGGTACCTCAAATGCCAGCAGATTATCCGATTGCCGAAAAATTATTAGAAAAGGTTATGCAATTACTTGCAGAAGATGAAATTATCTATCATTTGGGTACGATTGTGACGTCGGATTCTTTTATGAGTAATGTCGGAACGATTCAAAAGATTCGGGAAAATTTTCCTGCACTCATCGGCTCAGACATGGAAAGTTGCGCGATTGCTCAAGTGGCTAGCTTTTATCAAACGCCTGTGCTTAATGTTCGGGCAATTTCAGATAAAGTAGGAGATAAAGCCTCACAGATGTTTGATGATTCAGTCGATGATGTGAGTGTTAAAGCGTTCGAAGCGGTTCAAGTATTGTTAAGAGGTATGATTTAGAATATTTGATGTCATATAGAAAGAACATAAAAAAATAAAGGCGTTCTTACATCAAAAGAATAGGTGAACAAAATGGAAGAAGTCAAGATTATTATTGGAAAACAAGCTTGGCAAAGAGCAGCCAGCATTTTTATTCGTATGCAGGTATTTGTATTGGAAAAACAAATTTCTCTACAAGATGAATTTGACGAAAATGATACTGAAAATGCGATTTATGCTGTCGCTTATAAAGGGAACCTACCTGTCGCTACAGCACGTTGGCTGAAAATAGATGAAGAAAGGGTACGTATTACTCGTGTCGCAACTTTAAAGGAATATAGAGGAAAACACCTTTCTTCTGAAATTCTCAAACAATTAGAGGAATACTCGCGAGTTTCAGCTTATAAAAAAGTTGATATCCACTCTGAAGTGACCGCGTTGCCGTTTTATTTAAAATGCGGGTATCAAATTTCTTCTGATGTTTATTATGAAGATGATGTGCCCTGCCAATCAGTTGAAAAATATTTATAAAAGTGAAGAGGCTAACCTCTTCACTTTTTTATTATAGAAAGAAGTTGACAAAAGTAGAAAATAAAGCTACTATTTAGAAAAGAATCTAATTAGATATTTTTCTAAATAGCAATGGAGATGAACAAATGAGTTTTGAAGCTAGTTTTAAAGCACTTTCAGATCCAGTCAGACGAGAAATTTTACAAATACTGAAGAATGGACGATTATCAGCTGGAGAAATTGGACGTCATTTTGAAATGACAGGCGCTACCATTTCCTATCATTTGAATATTTTAAAAAAAGCGGGTCTTATTTGGGAAGAAAAAGAAAAAAACTTTATTTACTATGATTTGAATACTTCGGTTTTAGAAGAAATCATGTCTTGGTTGATTAATTTGGAGGGAAATCGCAATGATAAAGAAGAATGAATACAAAATAACGTTGCTTATTACAAGCCTAATCATTTTACTTCCGGTGGTTATAGGGTTTCTGCTTTGGGAAGATTTACCGGCACAAATAGCGACCCACTTTAGTACAAATAATGAACCTGATGGCTGGAGTAGTAAGTGGATGACTGTTGTAGGTTTGCCATTTTTTCTATTTGTTATTCAGTGGCTGGTCTTTTTACTGACAAAAAATGACCCCAAGAAAAAGAATATTAGTCCTAAAATATTTAGAGTCGTCTTATGGTTGATTCCGATGATTTCGGTGCTGGTTTATATTTCGACATATATGACTGCTTTAGGTTATCAAGTAAATATTGGTTTACTAATAAATCTTCTGGTAGGGATTGTTTTTATTGTGTTGGGAAATTATTTGCATAAGATAAAACAGAACTACACAATTGGAATCCGGATTCCTTGGACTTTAAATAGTAAAGAGAATTGGAATCGTACAAATCGCTTAGCCAGTTGGTTATTTATTGGGGGCGGCCTCTTATTTGTTTTAAATGCCTATTTACAACAAGGGTGGTTATTATTAGTTATCGTTGTTGCAATGATTGTTCTTCCGCTTGGTTATTCCTTCAGGTTATTTAAAAGAGGAGTTTAAGAGTGAGGTTTCTTTGAAAAGCTATTATTTTCCGGGGATTCGGAGGATCACTAAAGGAAAATGAAGCTTCAGAAACTTTGTAAAGTAAGAGTTTTAAAACTTCATTTTCTCGATAGGAATCAGAACATTAATTAGGTTGGTTTAACCAGAAGATTTTTAAGAGAGATAGTGATATTTAGCCAAAGATAAATGAACAATTGATTCACATAGAGCTGCAAAATTGATTCCTTTAGCTGCTGCTTCCTGTGGTAACAAACTGGTAGGAGTCATTCCAGGTAAGCTGTTAGCTTCAATGCAATAGATTTTAGCATCAGAGGTAACAATAAAATCGATTCGGGAATAAATTGTTAACTCTAAAACATTATGCACGTAAAGAGCTAAATCACTTAACTCTTTAGTTAACTGTTCAGAGATTTCAGCGGGTGCTATCTCAACGGTTGCACCTTGTTGGTATTTGTTTTCATAACTATAAAAACCATGTTTAGGTATGATTTCAATCACTGGTAAAACAGTATCGCCTAAAACGCCTACTGAAAATTCTCTTCCCGAAATTTTCTTTTCAATCATTATTTTACTTTGGTATTTTTCAACTTTTTTTATCGCTTTGTCTAAATCGGTGTTATTTTCGATAATTTCAACACCAATACTTGATCCGTTATCAATCGGTTTTACTACGCAAGGAGCAGAAATTTCACGTTGAGAAGTATCATCGATTATTTCCCAATCAGGCGTTAAAATATTATTTATTGTCATTAATTTCTTTGAAATGTCTTTATCCATCGCTAATAAGCTACCCTTATAATTACTTCCTGAATATTTGATATTATAAATATCAAAGAGCGCTTGTAATTTGCCGTTTTCGCCGATTCCTCCATGTAGCGCTAAAAAACAGAAATCAGCGCTTTTACAAATTGAAATGACGTTTCTTCCGACTAAATCGGTCTGGTTGAAGTCAGTTATTTCTTTTAGTGTGGGTTCTTGTTTACCAATAGCGTAATCGCGCTTCTCATTTTTTGCCGTCTGGTTTTGAAAAGCTTCTTCAAAGTTATTAGCGTTCATGCCTAGATAAATATCTAATAGTAAAACTTTGTGTCCTTTTTCTTCTAGAGCTGTTGCTATTTTTCCGCCTGAAGATAAAGACACGTCTCTTTCATGACTCAATCCACCTGCAAGTACAACGATATCCATTTAGTTTGTCTCCTCCTGTGGGTTTTGTAAATTGTATTTTATCCTTTTTTAGGTATAAGAGCAAACTCGTATATTTTTTTGATTATCCTTTTCAATGTGCTAAATCACGACTTCACTGGATACCATGACTTAGTCATCATTTCTTTAGGTATATAATTTATTTCGGACAGACTTTTTTACTTCAGCAATATTACGCCATTATTTTTAGTTTTTGGTGGCAACTTCTTTGATGTGCCACCAATTTGTTTAACGATTGGTGGTACATCGTTTAAACTCCCACCAATACTTTACAGATTGGAGCCTTCTTGTTCGGTTTCCCATCAATAGACTTGCTATTTAAGATGCAGCTACTATTTTTAAAGGATTTTAGCAACTTTTTATCACTTCTTGTCAAATGTGTTAAAATTAGAAGTGAAATTTCATTTAAAAGGATATGATGACATGAATAATAACGACACAGTAAAATTGACCTCTCTATCTTCTAAAGGGGGCTGTGGTTGTAAAATTGGCCCAGCAGATTTACGTCAAGTTTTACAATCGTTTTCTCCTGCTACGCCTAGTCCTAATTTATTAGTCGGTTTGGAAACCAACGATGATGCGGGCGTTTATAAGCTAAATGACAGTACTGCTTTGGTCCAAACACTTGATTTCTTTACGCCAATTGTGGATGATCCCTACTCTTTTGGACAGATTGCTGCTGCCAATGCGATCAGTGATGTCTATGCGATGGGCGGGACACCCATCACGGCTTTGAATATTGTGGCTTTTCCGATTGCCGATTTAGATAAACAAATTCTGGCTGCCATTTTAGAAGGTGCGGGCAATAAATTATCAGAAGCGGGCGTTGCACTCGTTGGCGGTCATTCTATTGATGATAAAGAACCTAAGTTTGGACTAGCTGTTACTGGAACGATTCATCCGGATAAAATTCGTACCAATAGCGGCGCACAAGCAGGAGATGTGCTGATTTTAACGAAGCCTATTGGTGTCGGGATTTTGACCACTTCAATCAAAAGAGGGTTATTAGAGGAATCAGAGATTAAACGAGTAACGGAAGTGATGGCTACGTTAAATAAAACAGCTGCTGAAACTTTGGGTAATTATGAAGTTCACGCTTGCACCGATGTGACTGGTTTTGGTTTACTCGGTCATGCCTCGGAAATGGCTCAAGGCAGTGAAGTGGGCATCCGCATTTCTGCGCAGCAAGTTCCTGTTTTGCCAAGAGTGAAACAACTGGCTGAAAATGGTGCTGTACCAGGAGGCACGAAGAATAATTTTAATTACTTAAAAGATGATGTTACCTTTGCAAGTTCACTAGATCAAACGGACCAATGGATTCTTTGCGATGCAGTTACTTCAGGAGGATTGTTGGCCGCTGTGAATGAATCGGATGCTGAAGAGGTACTTACAGAACTCAAAGATAAAAACATTGAGGCAGCAATTATTGGTCGGGTTGAAAATGAAAACAAGGGACACATCAATGTAGATGAGTAAAGGTTATAGTAGGATGTGAAAGTATGTTTCAAGATATAGAATTACTTGATTTATTAAAAAAACATAACGATGGAGCTATTACATTAGTCGATGTTCGCTCTCCCCAAGAGTTTGCTGAATTTCACATTCCTGGAAGTATTAATATCCCTCTTTTTAGTAATGAAGAAAGAGCAGAAGTAGGGACCATCTATACTCAGGTGGGACCTAAGGAAGCAAAGAAAAAAGGATTAGATCTTTTTTCGGTAAAATTACCAGCATTTATTGAACAGTTTCAATCATTGGATAAAGAACGAGTGGTCTATTGCTCACGCGGGGGTATGCGCAGCAAAACAGCCGCGACGGTGGTCGATTTAATGGGCATCAAAGTGTCAAAATTAGAGGGAGGCATCCGTTCTTATAGAAAATGGGTCATGCAACAATTAGAAAACTATGCTTTTACTCAACCAATGTATGTACTAAACGGCTATACCGGCAGTGGGAAAACTATACTATTGCGTCGTTTGAAAAAAGCCGGTTATCCTGTGCTTGATCTTGAAAAAATGGCCAACCATCGAGGGTCTATTTTTGGACAAGTCGGTTTAGAGCCTCATAAGCAGAAGACCTTTGATTCTTTATTGGTACAAGATTTAATTCGCTATGAAAATTCCCCATTTTTGTTGATGGAAGGAGAGAGCAAGCGGATTGGCAAAGCAACGCTTCCTGTAGCGTTACATGAGAAAAAAGAAAAAAGTCCGCAGTTGTTTATTCATCTTCCCTTAGAAAAACGGGTTGAAATTATCTTGCAGGAGTATTGTCCAGAAAAACATCAAGCAGAGATTATTGAAGCCTTTAATAGAATCCGTGAGCATGTTCATACCCCTGTCGCTAAGGAGATTGCCCAGCTGTTAGCTGAAGAAAACTTTTCATCGGCCGTTGCGTTGTTACTGCAATATTATTATGATCCGATATATGAAAAAACACTGCAACAATATGCTGAAAATGAGCAAACGCATATCTATGCAGATGATTTAGACGAAGCTCTAACAAAAGTTGTTCAATATATTGGACAAAAAGGAGCTTAAAATTACCGAGCTAGCTTAGAGAATCCTTCGGCAAATGATTTTATGACAAATAAATCATAAGAAATAAATGCCTCTCACAAATAATCTGTGGGAGGCATATTCGTCTAAGACGTTGCTTTGCGGTATTCTTTTACATGTTTTTTAATTTTCTTGATGGCCCAGTCGTAATGACTTGAGGTTGCAGAGACACAATTACCTCCTAAAGCACCGGTTCCTGTCCAAGAAAAATATTTTTTAGTAAATAACTCTTCGTCGGAAAAAGAGTGGATTAAAGCCATCACTTCCAAATGACTTTTTTCAAGCAGTTGTCTAGCTTTAACATAAGACGTCATTTGATGTTTTTTCCAAATTTCTACATTCATTTGAGGGTAGGTCCGCCAATTGTAAGGCTCGGGTAAAAAGGGTTTTGTTATCCCTTTTTGATTATTATCTACCCAGTTGAGTAATAACTGGTGCCACTCATATAAGTGGATAAGGACATCGCGTAGATTCTTATCACGCTTCCAATGAGTGGTTTTTTGTTTATTTAAAAATGCTTCACTAAAATTAAAATTCGCATGTTGCTCTTCTTCTGTCATGGCATCCATTAGTTCTAGCAATTCAGTAAACTTCATATCTGCTGCTTCCACTAAGGCTGTCTTTGTTGTAGGTCTTGCCACTATGAGTTGCCTCCTTTCACACTAAAATTATCGGCTGAAAACCAGTTTTTCTAACGATGTTTTGCATTAATTTGTATTATAGCATAAAC
>NZ_BCPY01000017.1 GCF_001544195.1 Tetragenococcus solitarius NBRC 100494 | reverse complement strand
AATATTTGCCCAGGGGACTTTTATCATTATCACAGAGCCTAAAATAAACTTTACCTAGGTATTACCATGTAAAATTACAATGAAATTAATAGATTCTTTTGTTCCCCTGACGCACAAAATCCCAATCTTGAGCAACATTAGTACTGACTTTTTTAAGCAAATACGCTAATTCTTTTTGTTCTTTTGTATTCAAACCGGCGAGAGCTTGTTCTTGGGAACGTTTTTCTTCTTGTTGCAGGTATTGGTATAATTTTTGCCCCTTTTGTGTGACAAATAAATGACGAATCTTTTTATTTGAAATAGCTGAACTTTTATATACAAGACCGTCTTGTTCAAGTCGTTTAACTGCTTTTGCAACGGCAGTACGATCGTTTTTTACCAATTTTGCTAAATCGTCGTTAATGATGCCCGGTGTTTCATAAATTCGGTTTAAATAAATATATTGACCTTTATTTAAATTTAGTTCTTTGAACTCAATATTACTAATATAATCTAAGGCACGTGCAATATTACCGATTTCTCTTAAAATTTCTGACATTCGTTTGACTCCTTAGGGTAAATATAGCTTTTATTTTTAAATAGATTTATAATAGCCGGGAGATCTTTTCCTAAAATGACCATTGTTTGATCGGGTCTTCCGGGGGCAAAAACCAGCTTTTCTTGGTCAAGTAATTCTTCATCAATAATGATAGCGACAGACGGGTCATAGCCAAATGGGGAAACAGCTCCGGGTTTTTGTCCAGTTAATTGTTCCATTTCTACAGAATCTACTATTTTGAGACGTTGACCAGTTAGGCGTTGTAATTTTTTAAAATCGGTTTGTTTGGTCATAAAAGTTAAGAAAATGAAATAATGTTGTTTTTTATTTTTTAAAAATAAACTTTTTGTTTCAGTCCCTGAAAAACCTTGTTCAGCTTTTACAACAAGGGCGTCTTCATTTGAAAAAATTTTTCTATGTTGGTATAACTCGTAATAAATATCTGCTTCTTTTAATGATAATGCCAGATTGAACATGTTCTTTTCCCCCTTTTATTATTCTTATTTTACAAATATATTGTTGAATATTCAACAATTATGTTGTACGATTAATTAAAATTAATAAAGGGGGAAGCTGCTGTGGAGCAAAAATTTATCGCTACTTCAGCTTTTTGGGAATTGTTTCCAGAAGCAGAGATTGCTGTTTTATTTGCTGATAATGTTAGTAATCAGAGCTATGGAAAGATACCAAAAGATCTTTTAAAACAAGCGAATGATCATGCTGTGAAATGGGTAGAAGAAGATCCCATTAGTGCTAATCCGGTAATCAAAGATTGGCGCCAAGCTTATCAAAAATTTAAAACGAAAAAAGGAGCCCGTTGTGCAGTTGAAAATCTGTTAAAACGAGCGAAGCAGCAAAAAGGAGTAGGAGCAATTAATCCCATTGTCGATATCTATAATTCCGTGTCGTTAGAGTGGGCTTTTCCTGTTGCAGGAGAAGATCGCGATTTTCTCCAAGGAAATCTAGAACTAACACTTGCAAAAGGCGGGGAAAAATTCGTTCCTATCAGCGAAGATAGCACGGAAGAAGCACTGGCTGGAGAAGTTGTATACAAAGATGCTAAATCGGTGATTAGTCGGTGTTGGGCATGGCGCGATAGCGCTCGGATACAAGTGACAGAAGAAACAAAAAATTTAATTTTCTATATGGAAAATATTAATCCTAAACGCAAAGCAGATCATAATCAGGCTGTTCAACTATTACAAAAACGATTGAAAGACTATTTAGGTATAGAAGCGTCGGCTGTTTTAATTACCAAGGAACGTCCAGAGATTAGTTTTTAGTATTATTTCAGGAAGGAAAAGCATTATGCAAACAAAAATTAAAAAATTTTCAGAATTAACGCTTTTAGAGTACCATCATTTGATGAAAGAACGGGTTGCAGTCTTTGTGGTAGAGCAGTCTTGCCCTTATCAAGAAATTGATGATATTGATTTAGAGTCTTTTCATTTTTGGTTAGAAAATGATAAAAAGGAAATTATTGCTTATGCTCGTATTTATCAAGATGAACAAGCTGTTCATTTTGGGCGAGTGCTTGTAAAAAAAGAAGCACGTAAACATGGATGGGGCAGACAGTTAGTTAAACAAGTGATAGAATGGATTGAACAAGAATTTCCAGGAAAAACGCTTCACATTGAAGCTCAGACTTATTTACAAAATTTTTATGCATCATTTGGTTTACGTATTGTTTCAGAAGAATATTTGGAAGATGGTATCCCCCATATCGATATGGAAAAATAAATGGATGTTGAGCTGATGAATTCATCTATATCAGCGAAATAGACTAGCCAATAGGTAAAAATTTTGTTATAATCAACGCATCTCATATATAATTCATAAAAATTTGAAGATCAAGAAAGTATCTTTTTGGTTGCTTTGAAAAGCGAATTCGGAGTTTGGTGGAAGCCGAAAAAGCATGAAAAGAGAAACGCACTTGTGAAAATTTGCTTAGCAAACGGTATCTGCCGTTATCAGATAAAGTTGGTTTGAAAAATCAAACAACAAGAGTGGTACCGCGGGTAATCTCGTCTCTAGCGTTTAAGATGCTGGAGGCTTTTTTTATGAAAAATAATAATAAAACTTGGAGGTTATGATGAAAAATAAAGAAGTTGTAGCAAAAGCAGTTTTTGATGTAGTAAAAGATGATTTAACCCTCGAACAAGTGGAACGTCTGTTAGAAAATCCCAAGTCAGCAGCACACGGCGATGTTGCTTTTCCAGCGTTTTCTTTAGCTAAAATTTATCGCAAAGCACCTCAACAAATTGCTAGTGAACTAGCTGAAAAAATAGATGATACTTCTTTTGAAAAAATTGAAGTAGTAGGTCCTTATCTAAACTTTTTTATGAATAAGAAGCAAGTTTCGCAAGAAGTATTATCCACAGTGATCGACCAAGGCGAACATTATGGCGATTTTAATCTTGGCAACGACAACAATGTACCTATTGATATGTCTTCCCCAAACATTGCTAAACCTATCTCTATGGGACATCTACGTTCAACAGTTATAGGAAATTCAATCGCTCTTATTTTACAAAAGGTTGGGTATCAACCTGTGAAAATTAACCATTTAGGAGATTGGGGAACGCAATTTGGGAAGTTAATTGTAGCTTATAAAAAATGGGGAACAGAAGAAGAAGTTCGCAATAACCCGATTGGAGAATTATTACGTTTATATGTTGAATTTCATGAAAAAGCTGAAGAAGATCCTTCATTGGAAGAAGAAGGACGAGCTGCTTTTAGACGTCTTGAAAATGGCGAAGAAGAAGCTGTGCGTTTGTGGCAGTGGTTCCGTGCAGAATCATTAAAAGAGTTTGATAAGATTTATAATATGCTGGGAATTACCTTTGACTCTTATAAAGGGGAAGCCTTTTATGAGGACAAAATGGATGAAATTGTTGAGTTACTGGAAGAAAAACATCTATTAAAAGAAGACCAAGGGGCAGAAATTGTTGATTTATCAGCCTACGATCTTAATCCTGCTTTAATTAAAAAACGTGACGGGGGTACGCTTTATATCACGCGTGATATGGCTGCGGCTTTGTATCGTAAACGTACGTATGATTTTGCTAAGTCTTTGTATGTGGTAGGAAATGAACAAAGTTATCATTTTAAACAATTAAAAGCTGTGTTGAAAGAAATGGGATTTGATTGGTCAGACGATATGCATCATATTCCCTTTGGCTTAATCACAAAAGATGGGAAAAAATTATCCACTCGTAAAGGGAAAGTGGTTCTTTTAGAAGAAGTTTTAAACGACGCCATTCAATCAGCACAAGACCAAATTGCTGAAAAAAATCCATCTTTGGAGAACAAAGAAGAAATAGCTAAACAAGTGGGTGTAGGAGCCGTTATTTTCCACGATTTAAAAAATGATCGCTTAAATACATTTGATTTTACTTTAGACGAAGTCGTGCGTTTTGAAGGAGAAACAGGCCCTTATGTACAATATACTTATGCTCGTGCAATGAGCATCTTAAGAAAAGCAAGTTTTATTCCAGATAAAAAGAAAAACTATGCGTTAGATGACGCAGATAGTTGGGAAATTGTCAAATTTATTCAAGGTTATCCTGAAATGGTCTTAGAAGCTGCGGAAAAATATGAACCATCTGTTGTAGCTAAACACGCGATTAGATTAGCTCAAGCTTTTAACAAATATTACGGAAATACTAGAATTTTAGCGGAAGATGATCAGCAAGAAGCTCGTCTAGCTTTAGTACACGTAGTAACTGTCTTGTTAAAAGAAGATTTACATTTATTGGGGTTGCAGGCTCCTGAAAGGATGTAACAACGTGAAGGATAATAAGAATTCGTTTTATATATTCAACTAATGGATTAGGTTATTTAAAAAAGAGTAGACTAAACTTCGTATAGTTATAATAATTGAGTAAAAAACATGGGAGTCGCAAACCACTCCTATGTTTTTTTATTTGGTTTCGAAATTTTTGTGATTTTATTTTATAAGCGTTATTATAACATTGTGAGAATTTTTTATTGCTAGCAATCTAATTATTATAACAAGGAGTCTTTTATTATGGGCAATATATTACTTGGACTTTTACCAGCTTTAATGTGGGGGATTCAGCCCTTAATCTTACAAACAATCGGCGGGAAAACATCAAATCAACAAATGGGTATGTCACTAGGAGCGCTTATCTTTTCAATTGGCGTTTTATTTTTTCACCAACCTGTTTGGTCTTGGCACTTAATTCTTGCATCACTGGTTTGTGGGTTTGCATGGGCTTTTGGTCAAATTACTCAGATTGAAAGTTTCCATATTATTGGCGTTTCAGCTGCAATGCCGATTTCAACCGGCATGCAACTTATCGGAGTAACGCTATTTGGAATTTTTTACTTCCATGAATGGACAAGTACTATGGATTATGTGTACGGAATCAGTGCTTTGATTGTGATTATTGTGGGCGTATTTTTCACTGCTTATAAAGAAGGTGACGATAGTTCCGCTAAGGGGGCAATGCAAAAGGGACTTTTTGTTCTCGTTTTATCAACGATTGGACAAGTGATGTACAATGTCATTCCGCGTATGGCTGATCTGAATGGTTGGGACGTGTTGTTCCCTCAAGGAATAGGTATGGCAATAGGTGCAATGGTCTTTAGTTTCTTCTTTGACAAAAAACCAGAATTATTTAGCAAAAAGTCATTCCAAAATATATTGGCAGGTGCCGCTTTTGCGATAGGAAATATAGGTATTTTACTTTCCAATAAAGCAAACGGCGTTGCGTTAGGTTTTACGTTATCTCAAATGAACGTTATTGTATCTACTATTGGCGGTATTGTATTCCTTAAAGAATCAAGGACTTCAAAAGAATTGAAATTAACGATCGGCGGTTTACTCTTGGTAGCTGCTGGTGGGATTTTAATTGGATTAACGAAATAACAAAAATATGATGTTATAGTAATAGACCAGCACATAAGCAAACTTGCTTACGTGCTGGCTTTTTAATCTTCTGAAATTATTTGTTCACTGTTTTTATTGTGAAGATCATGTTGTAATAGACTTTCATAGAAACAGGGGAGTTCTGGATGTTTTGCTAGTAATTGCTGGTAGTGTGGTAAAAGCTTTGTAAAGCTTTGAATTAATCGTTCAGAGTTTTTCATGATAAAAAATGGGTCGTATGCGACGAAGAGACTACCTGAATAAAAACTACATAAGCTATGTAGACGATGTAGTTTTTGCGCTAAAGTAATGATAGATAATTCACTTAAATTTGTATAAGCATGTAAAGCAAAATTTATAGACTCTGTTAACGAAGAATCTAACCAGATTGTTTCTAATCCGGAGAATTGCCGCCATAAAAATAGCAAACTAGTATCATCGATTTGAAAGGGGATAGGGTAATACGGATTCGTTATTGCTGGTTTTGTTTTTTTTAGTTTAAAACCTTGGCCGATACGATATTGCTGTGTTTCTTCATAGCGATCAAATAAAACTTGGCTATTCCATAAAAGCGGCGGATCATACAATAGAGAAATCAGCAAAGAAAAATAACGGAGTTGTATTTCACTCCCTGTCAGAATAGGCGCGGTTACAAAAGAAATGGATAAACCATAATGCTGTAATAGCGGTTTCATTTTTTGGATACGTCGTTGCATAGTCGCCTTTGAAAGATAGAATTTATTTTTTAAAGATTTAAATGTACAAAAAGGTTGCTCCAAAATTTTTACCAATAATTGGAAAGAAAAACTGCGGTTGAGTAGTACGCTTAAAAACAGTTGGGCACTTTCTTGAGAGTAAATTGCTCGGATCATCTGGTCCTTTATATAAAAAGAAATGCCAGTTGAAAAATTACTGCCCTCTTGCTGCCAAAGGGTAATATAGCGCTTTAATGATTTTGGCTTTAGGTTTAGCTGGTTAGCAGCTTTTTTTAATGAACAAGGATTGTTTTTTTGCAAATATTGAAATAAACGAAAAATAATTTTATCTTGCTTTTCTAATAATATATCAAACATTCGATCACCTCTGAGCGAACGTATCATAATTTTTTCACATGAAAAAATGACAAATTTGTAAAAAAATGTCGTTATTGACATAATTAAAGAGAAACAATAGAAACTTTGGGTGGAAAAATAACGTCACTTGAGGATAAATGGAGAGTTACTTCCTTCTATTGGCAATAGAAAAACAAAGTTATCCACTATTTTTATTAAAATTTTTAGTATGTTATTGCTTTTATTGTCTTATATTTGTCAGTTTATACATAAAACAACTTTTTTTAACAAAATAAGACGTGTTTGCTTAAGTATTTACTATTTTAGATCTGTTTTAACTTTTTTGAAATTTGCTGAATGAGTCAAGCTATATTTATTTTAATTTTTTACTAGAGAAAAGTTTTGCTTTTCTTCTTATCGGCGGTATCATAGGTTTGTAAGGTGAAAATTAGAAAGGAAGAGCTGATGGAAAAGGGAATTGTTTATTTTCTAGTTATTATCTTAGCTAATACTGTAGGAGCCATATCGGGTATGGGCGGTGGAGTAATTATTAAACCAGTACTGGATTTTATTGCAGCAGATTCGGTAGCCGTAGTGTCATTTTATTCTTCAGTGGCTGTATTTGTTATGTCGATTACTTCAACTATGCGACAAGTCAGAGGGGGCATGACGGTTCAAGGCAAGTTTTTGGCTTGGGTTGCTGGTGGTTCGATTTTTGGCGGTTTTTTGGGAAATCATACGTTTGAGTTTTTCTTAAACAATTTTTCCGATGAATGGTTAGTCCAAATGATTCAAATTGGATTGACGATTATTACTTTACTTTTTGCGTTATTTTATAACCATTTTCATTTACGTAAATTTCAACTGACTGGTATTTTTTGGTATTTTATTTGTGGAGGAATTTTAGGCTTTTTATCAAGCTTACTAGGTATCGGTGGTGGACCTATTAATGTTTCGCTTTTGATTTTTATGTTTGGTGTTCCAATCAAAAAAGCAACTGTTTATTCGATTTGTACCATCTTTTTTTCTCAGTTAGCTAAGCTTATGACAATAGCTTTTACTTCTGGTTTTGGTCGTTATGACTTGAGTATGCTTGTTTACGTTGTTTTAGCGGCGGTTATTGGCGGGTTTGTAGGGGCGAAAGTCAGCCAGGTAATTTCTCCTAAGCGAGTTTCTCAAATATTTGAAGCAGTCATTTTGTTAGTATTATTGATTAATTTATACAATGGGTTTTACCTTTTCTTTTAAGTTTGCTTTATTTGAAAATACAAGCCGAATAATTGCATTTCATAAAAAAAAGCATATGATGAAAATGAACAAATTGGTTGTAAGTAAGTGTAGAAACGAGTATACTATATAAGGTTTTTTGCATTTATTTTTTAATATATTAATGATTATCGAAGTATTGGAGGAGTAAAAAATGGATATTGTGACATTAGCTCGTTTCCAATTTGCAATGACAACGATTTTCCACTATTTTTTTGTACCATTTTCAATTGGTGTGGCATTACTTGTTGCAATTATGGAAACAATGTATGTGATAAAAAAAGATGACAGTTACCAAAAAATGGCAAAATTTTGGGGAAATATTTTCTTATTAAGTTTTGCAGTTGGCGTTGTAACGGGGATTATTCAAGAGTTTCAGTTTGGTATGAACTGGTCAGATTATTCGCGTTTTGTTGGAGATATTTTTGGCGCGCCTTTAGCTGTTGAGGCCCTATTGGCCTTTTTCTTAGAGTCAACCTTTTTAGGATTATGGATGTTTACCTGGAAAAGAGTTGGACCGAAATTACATGTTTCTTTCATGTGGCTGGTTACATTTGGGTCGATTCTTTCAGCTTTTTGGATTTTAGTAGCCAATAGTTTTATGCAACATCCCACAGGCTTTACCTTCCGTAACGGTAGAGCAGAAATGAATGACTTTGGTGCCTTGGTCAAAAATCCGCAAGTTTGGTACGAATTCTCGCATGTGATTATGGCCGCTTTCTTGATGGGTGGTATTCTGATAGCTGGAATGTCTGCTTTTCGTTTATTAAAAAAACATACGTTAAGCCAGTTGAGCAATAGTATTTATAAAAAGTCATTGCGTGTGGGGTTATGGGTCGCTTTATTTGGTTCTCTTGGAGTATTAATTGCTGGCGACATGCAAATGCAAGCTTTAGTTGAAGATCAGCCAATGAAATTTGCTGCTACAGAAGGTCTGTATGAAGATTCTGATGATCCGGCTTCATGGACAGTGGTTGCTTGGATGGATGAAGCAAAGCACGAGCGTGTTTTTGGTGTTCATGTGCCTTATGTTTTGAGTATTTTATCTTATCATAGCCTTTCTGGCGGTGTAGAAGGAATGAATTCAATCAATGAAAGCCTGACAACCGAATACGGTGAGGATAATTATTTTCCACCAGTTAACGCCATGTTTTGGAGCTTCCGAATTATGGCTGGATTTGGGATGTTAATGCTGCTAGTTGCTTTGTTAGGACTATTTTTTACTCGCAGGAAAAAACCAACGCTTTATGAAAAACCGTGGATGTTGTGGGTTGTTGGTTTAATGACATTTACTCCTTTTATTGCCAATACCTGTGGTTGGCTAGTGACAGAACTTGGCCGCTATCCTTGGACTGTTTATGGAATGTTTAAAATTCAAGATAGTGTTTCGCCAAACGTTACTCCTGCTTCGCTATTGTTTTCAAATATTGTTTACTTCTTATTATTTGGAGGACTGGCAGTTGTTATGATCTACCTGGTTGTCCGTGAGCTACGTAAAGGTCCTGATGCTCAAGAAGGACAAGAACAAGAAGAGCCTGCGACGGACCCTTTTGACGGAGGTGCTTTCAATGAGTAGTTTACAGTTATTTTGGTTTATTTTAATTGGTGTATTATTTGCTGGTTTTTTCTTTTTAGAAGGCTTTGATTTTGGTGTAGGAATGTCCGTGCAGACTTTAACGAAAAATGACCAAGAAAAAGATCAGGTTGTACAAACGATTGGTCCTGTTTGGGACGGCAATGAAGTTTGGTTAATTTCTGCAGGAGGAGCGATGTTTGCTTCTTTTCCGATGTGGTATGCTTCTTTGTTTAGTGGTTACTATCTGATTTTGTTTACCATTTTGTTTGGATTGATTATCCGTGGCGTTTCATTTGAATTTCGTAGTAATATGCCGGAAGAACGCAAATGGATTTGGAACTGGACTTTATCTATAGGTAGCTTCCTTGTGCCATTTTTCTTTGGTATTTTATTTACCAGTATGATTCAAGGAATGCCTATAGACAGTAATGGAGACATGACAGCTCGCTTCACAGATTATATTAATTTGTTTTCTTTAGTTGGCGGCGTTGCTTTGACGTTGCTCTGTTATCTTCATGGATTGAATTATATTTCCTTAAAAACAACAGGACCTATTCGTAGTCGAGCGAAAAATTACGCGCAAGCTTTGTATTGGGTATTATATGTCGGTCTAGTTGCATTTGCAGTGTTACTTTACTTACAAACAGACTTTTTTGCTTTACATCCAGTTTCTACAATCACTTTATTAGTTGTGATGGTTTTACTAACAGTCATAGCAAATTACTGTTCTTATACAAATAAAGAGTTAACGGCGTTTTTAACTAGTGGCTTTACTTTGATAGCTTTAGTTACGCTTTTATTTACTGGGTTATTTCCACGCGTGTTAATTAGTTCAACAAACGCGACAAACAACTTATTAATCGCTAATGCATCATCATCGCCTTATACACTGAAAATTATGAGCTATACTGCTATTGGGTTGTTACCGTTTATTTTAGCCTATATCGCTTGGACTTACTATATTTTTAGAAAACGGGTCAAACATACTGAGATTGCGGGGTATGGTGAATGATCGATAAAGCCATAATGGTTTTGCCGAATAGTAAAAAAAACATGGGGATGCTTGCAGGACTTGCCGTTTTGCAAGCTCTCTTTATCATCGGCCAAACATACATGCTGGCTGCTGTGATTACGCGCTTATGGAATGGGGAAAAAATCTCTGAACAGTTATTTGCAATTGTGGCTTTTTTTGTTATTTTTTCAGCTCGCCATGGCGTGACTTTTTTACGTGAGAAGTTACTAGATCATTATGCTGCTGAACAGGCTGCTTATTTACGCAAGCAGTTATTAGAAAAAGTCTTTCGAATCGGGCCAAAAATTGTGCAAACACAAGGTTCAGGAAATATGACAACGATGGCCTTAGATGGTATCGAACAAGTAGAAAATTATATTCATTTGATTTTTTCTAAAATGATAAATATGATGGTTATCCCTTGGTTAATTTTAGCGGTGATATTTTACTTAGATATTCAGTCCGGCGTTATATTACTCATCATTTTCCCTTTAATTATTATTTTTATGATTGTTTTAGGTTACGCTGCTCAAGCAAAAGCTGATAAGCAATATAAAGCGTTTCAACTTTTGTCCAATCATTTTATTGATTCCTTACGTGGTCTGGATACGTTGAAAATGTTTGGCTTGAGTAAGAAATATGGAAAGAGTATTTACAATACAAGTGAAAAGTTTCGTAAGTCAACAATGAGTACGTTAAAAATAGGCATTTTATCTACTTTTGCCTTAGACTTTTTTACCACATTGGCTGTAGCTATTGTGGCGGTAATGCTTGGATTGCGTTTAATTAATGGTTTAATTCCGCTTTTCCCAGCTTTATCAGTATTGATATTAGCACCCGAATATTTTCTGCCGGTCAGAGAGTTTTCTAGTGACTACCATGCTACATTAGATGGGAAAAACGCTTTAGGTGCGATCAACGAGGTGCTCAATGAACCAGAAATGAAAAAATCCTCCCTTGATTTGAGAACTTGGGATGAAAATTCTAAGATCACTTTACATGATGTGTCGGTCTCGTATGAAAACAAACCCGTGCTATCGGTTGATTTTTCTGTGCAGGGATTAAAAAAAATCGGCATTATCGGGATGAGTGGCTCTGGAAAATCAACGTTGATTAATACATTGAGTGGTTTTTTACAACCAACTGCGGGAGAAATCGAGTTAAATGGTCAAAAGGCCAACAATCTTGCCTTGGAAGGATGGCAAAAACAATTAACCTATATTCCTCAAGATCCTTATGTTTTTCAATTATCTTTAAAAGAAAATTTAGCATTTTATACACCAGAAGCTTCTGAAGCAGAGATTCTAGAAGCGGTAAGAGTTGCTGGTTTAAGCGAATTGGTGGCTGAATTACCTGAAGGATTAGATACGCAGCTAGGAAGCGGAGCACGTACATTAAGTGGTGGACAAGCGCAGCGAATTGCTTTAGCAAGAGCGTTTTTAGATAAAAAGCGTAAGATTTTAATGTTTGACGAACCAACCGCTCATCTAGACATTGAGACAGAAGTTGAATTAAAAGAAAGAATGTTGCCGTTAATGGAAGATCGTCTGGTTTTTTTCGCTACCCATCGATTGCACTGGATGAGACAGATGGATGAGATTATTGTAATCGATCAAGGTAAAATCGTTGAAACAGGGACTTTAGATGAGTTATTTGCTAAAAAAGGTTATTTTTATCGACTGGCACAACAAATGAGGGGGGAAGAAGATGCATAATATTCCTTTATTCAAGGCTCTAGAAAAAGACAGTTGGATCAGACCCTTTTTAAAACGTTATAAAAAAACGATGATTGCAGCTTTATTTTTGGGGTTTATGACGTTCTTTTGTGCGGGGGCCTTGATGTTTACCTCAGGTTTTTTGATTAGTCGTTCTGCTTCTATTCCAGAAAATATATTACTAGTTTATGTTCCGATTGTTTTAACCCGAGCTTTTGGTATTGGGCGTCCTGTTTTTCGCTATGTGGAACGTTTAGTCAGTCATAATTGGGTTTTGAAAATGACTTCGCAGCTACGTTTAAAATTATATAATACTTTAGAAAAAGACGCGGTCTTTTTTAAAAGACATTATTCTTTAGGCGATGTTTTGGGGTTACTGGCCGAAGATATTAATCATATACAAAATCTTTACTTGCGTACCATCTTTCCGACAATTATTGCTTGGATTTTGTATATTTTTGTGGTTATTGCACTGGGGATATTTTCTATTCCGTTTGCTTGTCTGATGGCTTTAATGCTTTTTAGTATTGCGGTGGTTTTGCCCTTGTGGTCAGTGGTTGTAAATGGTGCACGACAGGAAAAAGAAAAGCAATTAAAAAACGAATTATATTCGGAACTGACGGATAACGTAATTGGTGTTTCCGATTGGATTTTTAGTCAGCGTGGGCATGAATATGTTAACTGGCATGATCAATCAGAGAAAAGTTTGCAAGATACTCAAGCTCATTTACAAAAGTTTAACCGACGGCGTGACTTTTTGTTACAAGTGATTGTTTGTCTTATTGTGATAGCTTTATTATTTTGGACGAGCCAGCAATTTCCTGGAAATCATGGAGGGCCAGCCAATTGGATTGCGGCCTTTGTTTTAAGTGCTCTTCCTTTAGCGGATGCTTTCAGTGGCTTACCTGACGCAGCCCAGGAAACAAATATCTATAAAGATTCTATCAAGCGTTTAAATAACTTGCCGATAATAGAAGATTACTCAACGAAAAAAGTTTTACAAGAACCGTTAGATATTAAAATCGACCACCTTGTTTTTCGTTATGAAAAAAACAGTACAGAGGTATTAAATAACTTGAATCTAACGATTTCTCAAGGCGAAAAATTAGCGGTGCTGGGGCGCAGTGGTTCTGGGAAAAGCACCTTAGTTTCATTGATTCGTGGCGATCTGGTTCCAACTAGTGGAAGTGTTCAATTAGCAGGTGTGGCTACCGAACAGATAGGCGACCGTATTTCCGATTATATCGGTGTGATCCAGCAAGCCCCTTATTTATTTCACACGACGATTTTAAATAATTTACGTATCGGTAATGAACAAGCAGAAATTTCTGAAGTGTGGGAAGTGCTAAGAAGGGTTGGCTTGGAACAGCTGGTAAAAGAATTGCCAGAAGGACTAAACACGATGGTCGATGAAGCAGGCTTACGCTTTTCGGGCGGGGAACGTCACCGTATGGCACTAGCAAGAATTCTATTAAAAGACGTTCCTATTGTCTTGTTGGACGAACCTACTGTTGGTTTAGATCCTATTACAGAACAAGCGTTAATCGACACATTTTTTAAACAACTAAGTGAAAAGACAATCATTTGGGTTACCCATCATCTGCAAGGAATTGACAAGATGCAACGCGTGATATTTATCGAAGACGGTCAATTAGAGATGTCGGGAACTCCAGATGAACTTGCTAAATCTAATTCTCGTTATCGAAAATTAAAAGCCATTGATGAAGGTAACTTCTAAGAGAGATATTATTCCATTTAAGGCCAGAAAGGAGAAGAGCTTCTGGTCTTTTTGTTATTTATTTAAACAATTCTTTTCTAAAGACGGAAAACATAGGAATAGATAAAAACATGAAAAAAATTTCATGTTTTTTTATGTTGACAATCATTTTTCTTTTTGCTAGATTATTTAATATCAAATCGAAACAATTTCGTTTTGCGAGTTATAGCAAAAAGGTAAAATTTACAAATAAAGCTTTTCAATGGAAATATGGAGGCTATTTGTGGGAGGGAAAAATGGAAAAAGTAGACGTAAGTAGTGCTTATCGACGTATGAAAAGTCCAAATATCAAGACCAGGAAACGGGCGTTAAAAATTATTCATACACGTAAGTATAATAAAAACAAATAATTTTTATGAGGGGTTAAGATGAAAAAAAAAATTTGGTTGACATTATTTACTTTGCTGGCTGGAAGTACATTAGCTGCTTGTGGGAGTAATTCGAGAAATGAGTCTGAAGGAGCTGGAGAAAACAATGATGAGAAGCTTTCAATTATTACCACTTTTTACCCAATATACGATTTTACTCAAAACGTTGTAGGGGATGAAGGCGATGTTGAGCTATTGATTCCAGCGGGCACAGAGCCGCACGATTTTGAGCCTTCTGCCAAGCAAATTGCTCAGATACAAGATGCGGATGCTTTTGTTTATCATAATGAGAATATGGAAACTTGGGTGCCTGACACTGTTGAGGGCTGGGAAAAAGGCAAACCTAACATTATTAAAGGGACTGAAGGAATTAAGCTAACGGCAGCTAGTGATGAGCATGAATCTGAGGACGAACATCGTCATTCTCATGAATATGATCCTCATACATGGATAGATCCTAAGTTAGCAATCAAAGAAGTTGAAGCGATTAGCAAACAATTAAGCAAGGACTATCCTGAAAAACAAGAGGCTTTTGAAGAAAATGCAGAAAATTATGTAAAAGAACTGGAAGATCTGGATAAAGAATACGAAGAAAGTCTTTCCAATGCACCACAAAAAAGTTTTGTCACTCAGCATGCTGCTTTTGGTTATTTGGCAAATGAATATGATTTGAATCAGCTAGCTATTTCAGGATTGTCTCCAGATGAAGAACCTAGCCCAGAACGTTTGGCAGAATTAAAAGACTATGTGGAAGACAATAATATCCATTATATTTACTTTGAAAAAAATGCTTCTGATAAAATAGCAAAGACATTAGCAGATGAAGTAGGCGTGAAATTGGAAGTATTAAACCCATTAGAAAGTCTAACAGATGAACAAATAGATCATGGAGAAGATTATATTTCTGTAATGAAAGATAACTTAAAGGCTTTAGAAAAAACAACAGATACTAAAGGAAAGGAAATTCAGCCGGAAGAGTCAGAAGAATAAAAAACTTATTTTAATCAGAGAGTGTAAATGTCTATTTTTAAAACCTTCATTAAGTCAATATATGCTACAATTGATTTTGTACTTCATGGTAAGTATTATAAAGTTAAAACATCTTAGTTAACTAGTTTCCAGCTGTCCTTGTAATACCTATAGTCGCTGAAGCTTCTAATTTTGTTGATGTTTGGTCATTCAGGAGAGGTATATACATTGTCTAAAAAAGAAGGATTTAAAGATATTGCTCATAAAGCACATATGAAAATAGGAGATGTGATTATTATTGGTATTTTAGTGATTGCATCTTTTCTTCCAGCTGTTATTTTTTATTTTCAGCAAGACCAAGGTCAAGCAGAAGAGACAGCAGAAAAATATGCTGTTGTTCGTATTGATGGACAAGAAGTGGATCGTTTCTCTTTAGATAAAGAAAATTCGGTCAAAAAGACATATCATCCGGCCAAAGGCAAGTACAATATTGTTGAAGTCAAAGATGGAAGAGCACGCGTAAAAGAAGATAATAGTCCGGACCAAATTGCGGTCCGAACAGGTTGGATTTCTGAGCCCGGTCAAACAAGTATTTGTCTTCCACATAAGTTAGTGATAGAGATTTATCAAGAAGATGCTGAAGATAGCTATATTTATTAAATAAAATGAAAATAACCTTCTGGAGAAAAAGTCTCATTTTCTTCAGAAGGTTTTATATTTATAAGGATATATAAAAGAAATTAGTCCCTAAATCCTTTTGATAAACAAAATATCCGAACCCTATAGAGAGATTGCGGTCATTCGTTGTAAATACATGACCGCAAATCACAGCAAATATAGTTCGGATATTTTTGTTTAATTTATACTTACCTTACAATCCTTTTTGTGCTTGACTTACTTATAAGTAGCGTATTTGAAAATAGTAGAAGCACCGAAATTAGGATAATAAATCCCTTTTAGGTTATCTTTCACTAATAAGGAACGTGTTTGTTGATACAATGGAACAATGGCGGTATCGTCTTCGACTAATGTTTTTTCCGCTTCGATCATGGCTTTCCATCGTTTTTCAGGCTCATTACCATACTCGTTTGTAATCTTATCTAAAAGTTCATTATACTTATCACTTTCATAGTTTGTATTATTTGGAGAACGCAATGATTCTAAATACGTCATTGGGTCTTGGTAATCAGGTCCCCAACGTCCGATGGCAAGTTCATATTCACTGTTACGAGTTAATTCAATTGAATTATTCAAAGGAACAGATTTGACTTCAAACTTTAATCCAGGAAGAGCTTTTTGTAATTGATATTGAACGGTTTCTGCTACTTTTTTCTCATCATCTTCATCAGATGTTAACAGTTCAATAGTGATATTATCACCGATTTCTTCTTTAGCTTTTTCCCAATGTTCTTTAGCCTTTTCCTTATCCGTTTTCATCAAATCTCCGGCATCTTCACGAAAATCTGCATCTGTTTCCGGATTTTTTACAAAATCTTTTGGAATATAGCCATAGCTTGCTGTCGAACCATCTGCTAATACGTCATCAACGATGCCTTCTTTGTCAATAGCATAAGCCAGTGCTTTTCGAACGTCACTGTTAGCAAAAATAGTGTCTTTACCCTCTGATTTTTGGTTCATTTTAAAATAGAATACTTTAGAATCTGGCACTTTTTGCAAGTCAGGGTTATTTTCGTTTTGTTTTACATGTTCGCCAAAAATTTCCGCTTGGTCTAGTTCACCGCTTTGGAATAGATTAAACGCAGTTCCTGCTTCTTTGATTACATCTACATGGACGTTATCTAATTTTACTTTATCAGCATCATAATATTCTGGATTTTTTTCTAAGTCCCACTCCATGGAAGACTGATCCCAGTTTTTCATGTTAAAAGCGCCATTAGATAGAATCTTTTCGCTGTCATTTCCGTATTCTTTTCCATATTTTTCAACAAATTCTTCATTTTGTGGGAAAAACGGTGGAAAAGTCATCAAAGAAGTAAAATAAGGGACAGGTTTTTCCAACTGTACTTCTAATTCTTTATCATTCACTGCTTTTACCCCTAATTTTTTTGGATCCATTCCATCATTAATAATATCGGATCCATTTACAACTGTTCCATCGAGTAGAAACATATAATTTGCTTCATTTTCCGGAGTGGCTAATCGTTGCCAAGCATAAACAAAATCATCTGCGGTAACCGGATCTCCGTTACTCCAATTAGCATCATCACGTAATTGAATGGTATAGGTTTTGCCGTCTTCAGAAATTTTTGGCATCTCTTTTGCTACGGCTGGGACCACTTCGTTGTTTTCGTCGATTCTATATAAACCTTCAAAAACATGTACTTGTGTATTGATACTGCCTGTATCTTGTGTTACCAGCGTGTTCATAGAGGCGACTTCATTGGTTTCCATTAGATTGACAGCTTTTGTCTTGTTATCGGAATTATTAGCATCTTCTGAGCCTTGGCCAGTTGTACAACCAGCAAGGCTGATACCTACTATAAAACTTGCACAAACCAACATTATTTTCTTTTTCATTGAAGTTCCCCCTTTTCATTTGGTTAAGCTATTTTTATAAAAACTCAAACCCTAGTAAAGTAACATTCCAATCCAACTCATTAAAACGAAAACCACGTTGAGCTGTTTCAAATTCTCCTCTTTGATTATCAATCGGATCGGCTCGTAATTGCTTTTTAGTGATCGAAAAATCAGTTTGGATATCATCATTTGCTGGTAGACGGAATACATCAAGGTTGCCAAAATAATATTTCCAGCGCTCGGTGTTATTCCCTCGGTAAGCACTACCGCCAAATGAAGCATCGGCATAAACCCAACCAATGGTTGGTAAATAAAACTTAGCCCAATCATGCGGACCTTGAGTGTATTCGGAGATATATAAACCGGATTCCCATTTTGCAGGAATACCAGACATACGACATAATGTGATAAATAAAATTGCCTGCACCCCGCAATCCCCTTTTTGGTTAACAGCACAGTACTCACTGATGTTTGGAATTGTAAAGTATTCCCTCATGTAGGAGTAATTTACCTTTGTTGTTACAAATTCATAAATTCGATAAGCTTTTTCGACTAAATTCATTTTTTCGCTAGTAATTTCTGCTAAAAGTTTATATAAGAAATCTGTAAACAGGATATGTGGACTTTTTTCGCTTAATTCATTTTGAAATTCTTGCTTTTCTTTATTAGAAAGCTCTTTAGGAAAATCTTTTTGTGTTTCCATGGCTTTGAAAAGATCGTGATAAGTAGCTTCAATTTCGTATTCATGTTCTACTTCAAAAAATAAATCATCTTTATTGTCAGTTTGAAAAGCAATCGTACGCTGAATAGCTGTTACATCCGCAATATCTAGAACTTTCCCTTTCGTAGAAAGTACCTTTGCCTTATTTATATGGCTATTGGCACGCGGCAATGGCAAATGGGCAAGAAACGGACCTTCTTGAGCAGTTAGTTTATCCTTGGGAGTAATCGTTTGTTTTAAGGTGATTTTTGCTTTGCGATTACCAAGGTGTTTCATTTTTCTTACATTATCATCAAGCTCAGTTTGTCGTTCATTATCGATACTATTTTCTTCTTCGTAACGATAGCGCTCGTAATAATCATGCCTTGTTTTAACCAAATTTTCAATAAAGCGGCGATGAAAATAAGCTTGTCCCTTTTTGTAAGTCCATTCAACGTTATTGGTGCGAACAAGTTCCCAGATTTCATGAGGTTTTACCTCGGTAAACGCATCGTTTAATTTTTGTTGTGCTTGTTTTTCATCAAAAGGAAATTGGTCATCGTTTAAGGCGGATAAAACAGCTAACTCACCTTCCAAACGTTGTTTTAAGATTTGGCTCGTTTTAGAAAAATGAAGCTTTTCATAAATGAGTTCTTCAGCAAAAGCGAAGTCGCCATTTTCCTTTGCACGTGTTATGTCATCTGGCAAAGGAGTGGATAGATAGCTGATATCGTTTAATTCATAAGCTTTCAATTAACATTCCTCTCTTCTATAAGTGTTATATTTCAGTATTATAGCAACTTTTTTATATAATTTCCAGAAAATTCTATTAAATTTTTTAATTATTTTCTAATAAACTTCCTCAAACCTAAAATTTCTTATAAACGGGAGACTTAAAGGAATAGCACTATAAAAAATACTTCGTTAAAAACTTTATTAATAAATTATAATTATATTGTCTTTTGAAATTTGGTAATCAAATATTTTTGTGATGAAGAAATGTAAGCATGGTTTGTTATTTTAATGAGTGGTTATTAAAAAGATGTGGTGGATCAGATAGTTGCTGAAGTTATATAAATAAAAACTCTGACAAGATTATAATCTTACCAGAGTTTCAAACTAAAACGTACGTTGCAATAGCTGTTTAGTTAAGTGAGTGATTTCTTTTTTTGCCTGAGATTCAGGAAGCTTTTCAATATCTTGTAAGGCGTTTTGGGTATAATTTTGTGCAAATTTTTTAGCTTTTTGTACTCCACCATAAGTAACGACAAGTTCTGCGACTTTTTGTGCTTCTTCCAAGGAAAGCTCATTTTTTTTAGCTAAGTAGCTGGCAAAAATTTCTGGTTTTTCTTCCTTGGCAAAAATCAGGGGCAAAGTATACACTCCTTGAGCTAAATCTTCTAAGATGGGTTTTTGTAAATCATGCTGGTCAGCGGTATAATCTAAAATGTCGTCATAAACCTGAAAGGCTATGCCGACATTGCGGCCAATCTGTCCGGCTAAAGTTTCGATCTTTTTATCTGTTTTGCCAAAATGAGCACCTTGTATGCAGGCTAACCAAAATAATTCCGCCGTCTTGCCATTAATGCTGCGTAGGTAGTCTTCAACGGTTTCCTGTTGGTTAAAACGTGTATGCATTTGGTCTAATTCACCAAGTAAAAGACGTTTCATAGAAGCTGCGTTAATCCCTAGGTAATAAGAACCATTCATAGCTTGAGTGATTAGTTCAAAAAATTGAGTAAATAACAAGTCCCCAGCATATACTGCAATGTCTTTACCGTATTTTGACTGAACTGTGATTGTGCCTCGACGCAGTGGCGAATCATCGACGATATCATCATGAATTAAAGAAGCCATATGGAGGATTTCAATGGAAGCAGCAACTTTAAATAATTGTTTTTGATTCTGCTTAGTTGTATCTCCCAGTTCAGCAAATAAAAGAAAGTATGCTGGGCGCAGGTATTTGCCGCCTGATTTGGCAAAGTCAATGAGCGTTTCTTGTATATCTTTATTTCGCACTTGTAATTGTTCTTCAATTAGTGAGCAAACGATTTGGAGTTTATTTTGAATAGTGGGATAATCATTCCAGTAAGATAGCATTTTGTACGTTCCTTTCAACGTTTGATAATAACAGAACTATTCTAACTTATTATTAGACAAAAAGGCTACTTTTATGCTGTAAAAATAAGAAAGGATAAGAAAATGTCGTTAGCAGTATTTTTAGAATTGGTAGAAATGAAAGCTAAGACAGCGAGTGTCTTGCCGTTTCTAATTGGGCTTTGTTATAGCTGGTATCATTATGGCACAATTCACCTTGGTTATGTAGTCATTTATTTTATAGCTATGTTTATTTTTAATATGGCTGTAGATATTTTAGATAACTATAATGACTATCGCCATGCAAAACAAGGACATGATTATAAGGAAAAAACCAATATTATTGGTCGAGAAAATCTTTCCTTACGTTTCGTATTTTGGATAATGGTCGCAATGATTATTATTTCTGCCCTTATCGGTATTGCGTTAGCTTTTGTGGTTGGTTGGCCTCTTTTATGGATGGGCTTATTTTGTTATTTGGTTGGTATTTTTTATTCTTCTGGTCCACGCCCTTTATCGAGTTTACCAGTGGGTGAAATTTTTTCTGGTATTACGATGGGGTTTATGATTTCATTAATTTGTGTGTATATCAACACATTTGAAGCATTTCAGTGGAATTTTTCAGAAATTTTCGGTATTGTAATTATTGCACTGCCAAATACCATGTGGATTGCCAACTTAATGTTAGCGAATAATACTTGTGATAAAGAAGAAGATGAAAAAAATGAGCGATACACGTTAGTTCATTACATAGGAAAACCAAACGCCTTACGCTTATTTGCTGGGATGAATATTGTTGCTTTTATGGCCATTCTACTTTCATTTATTTTGGGACTAGCCCCTTGGACCGTATTGCTATCATTTTTAGCGGTACCGTTTGTTTATAGACAGACAAAGCTATTTTTGCAAGAACAAGTCAAAAGCCGAACATTTCGCTGCGCAGTCAAGATTCTCGCTGTAGGATCAATGGTACAAGTCGTTACCTATGCGATAGGCATATTTATATCATAAAGAATAGAAAGAAGTGGGGATATTATGAAGGAAGTCGCGATTTTAGGTGCAGGTTATGCAGGGTTAAGAGCATTACGTGAATTACAAAAGCAAAGTGAAATGCATATTACTTTAGTGGATCGTAACGACTATCATTATGAGGCAACTGATTTACATGAAGTTGCTTCAGGTAATCAACCGAAGGAAAAAATCATTTATCCAATTAAAGACGTGGTAGATACAAAAGTGACAACATTTGTGCAAGACGAAGTCAAAAAAATTGATCCAGATCAACAAGTGGTTGAATTAAAGCAAAACCAACCACTACATTATGATTATTTAGTCGTTGCTTTAGGCTTTGAATCAGAAACGTTTGGCATTTCTGGTGCGAAGGAAAATGCTTTGGAAATGGTAGATGTAGAAACCGCTGAAAAAGTGTACGACCATATTAAAGCCATGATGGAAAAGTATAAAGAAACTAAAGACAAAAAATATTTACGCTTAGTTGTTTGTGGCGCTGGTTTTACTGGTATTGAACTGGTTGGAGCCTTACAAGAAGGGAAAACTCGTTATGCCAAAATAGCTAATGTTGATCCGGCAGAAATTGAGATTTACTGTATTGAGGCAGTGGCAAACATACTTCCAATGTTTAACGATTCGCTGACACAATATTGCTTGGACTATTTAAATAAATGGAATGTTCATTTATTAACTTCTAGTCCTATCAAAGCGATTAAACCTGAGCGAGTTATTTATAGTAATGACGACCAAGATAAAGAACTGGAAGCTGCAACAATTATCTGGACTACCGGGGTAAGCGGAAGTCATGTTATTGGTGAGTCCGGCTTTAGTGAAAAAAGAGGACGTGTCATGGTTAACGATGATTTAACCGATCCAGATCATGAGAATATTTATATTATTGGTGACGTTTCTGCTGTGATGGATAAAGAAAGTAATCGGCCTTA
Source organism: Tetragenococcus solitarius NBRC 100494 (assembly GCF_001544195.1). Classification (GTDB taxonomy): domain Bacteria; phylum Bacillota; class Bacilli; order Lactobacillales; family Enterococcaceae; genus Tetragenococcus; species Tetragenococcus solitarius. The sequence continues at coordinate 26,064 of NZ_BCPY01000017.1, read as the reverse complement.
TCCAACAACTGGACAAATTTCTTTACAAATGGGAGAACACGCAGCTAAAAATATTGAACGACAAGTAAAAGGCGAGCCTAAGCAAGACTTTACCTTCAAGAACTTAGGTTCAGTAGCTTCTATTGGAAATACACATGCTTTTGGATATGTGGGAAGTACTGGGGTTAAGGGTTACCCAGCTTCATTTATGAAGAAAATGATTATGAACCGTTCCCTGTTAAAAACTGGCGGCTTAAAAGAAGTAATGTCCAAAGGTCGCTTTGATTTATATCATTAAAATAGAAATAAAAGCTTATAAACAAGGGTCTGTGACATAAGTACCTTTAATAATAAAATATCCGAACTATAAGAGAGATTGCTCCTGCGGTTACTCGTCGCACGAATTGCATTGCTCCTGCGGTTACTCGTCGCACGAATTGCATTGCTCCTGCGATTACTCGTCGCACGAATTGCATTGCTCCTGCGATTACTCGTCGCACGAATTGCATTGCTCCTGCGATTACTCGTCGCACGAATTGCATTGCTCCTGCGATTACTCGTCGCACGAAAAACATTGCTCCTGCGGTCCAGTAGGTCCTCGTCGCAAATTCACGACGATTAGGGAATCTTATCAAATATAGTTCGGGTATTTTTGTCTTGTCTTTACTTATGTCACAGTCACTTAGTTGTGAGTCGTCATTTTTTCTATCAGCTGTTGGTAGTCAATTGATGTTTGCTCGTCAAAAAGTTGATAAGATAATTTTTCTGTTAGATCATCATAAATAATTGCCATAAGTTCATTGTTTGGTTCAAATACTCCAATGGTAAAAATGGTATAACGGTCATTAAGGACTGCTAAATCGCGAATATTTTTAGCAAAGACATTTCTAATATGGGCTACTTTTTTAAGATGTTTATCGGCTTTTTCGTTGGCTTTTTGTAAAGAGAAACCTTCCATTAAAAAGTGTTGTATGAGTTCTACTTTTATGACAGTTAACAGACGATAATTGCGAGGGGCTGAATTTTCAGTACTTTTAGAAACTGAGGTAATGAAGCCCTTTTTTTCCCAATAACGTAGTTGACGTGGAGAGGTTCCACTCATTTTGCTTAATTCGCTGATTCCTACTAATAAGTCATCACTGATTAATAAATCTTTTAAAGAATTTAACATAAAGTACCTTCTTTTGTATTGTTGTTACTTGAATTATAGTTCACATTCTATAGATGTCAACCTAGTTGACAAAGTTCGAAAAAAAGAATAAAGTAGTTAAGTTGAAAAAATAGAAGGGAAGAGAACTATGGGAAACGAACAACCACTTGATATTTATGGAAAACCATATAACCGTGCTATGATTGTAGCGATTTTAATGGTTGGCAGTTTTTGTACAGTGTTAAATCAAACATTGTTAAATACTGCTTTTCCAACTTTAATGCGTACCTTTAATATTACAGCTTCTGATGTACAGTGGCTAACCACTGGCTTTTTATTAGTAAATGGGATTATGATTCCAATTACAGCTTGGATGATTAATAAATTTAGCTCAAAAAAATTATACTTATTTGCTATGGCTGTTTTTTTGATTGGCACGATTACTTGTTTTATAGCACCAACCTTTTCGATATTATTGATTGGTCGTCTTGTGCAGGCTGCAGGTGTAGGTATTTCTATGCCGCTGTTACAAAATATTATGTACACTATTTATCCCCCAGAACGGCGTGGCGCTGCTATGGGAATGGTAGGTATTGTTATTGCTTTAGCCCCAGCTTTAGGTCCCACCTTATCCGGTTGGGTCATTGATCATTATTCTTGGCGCCAATTGTTTGGCATTGTTATTCCGATTGTCCTTTTGGTAATAATCTTGTCCTTTTTCTTAATGCGCAGTGTGATTCCACTATCAAATCCTAAAATCGACTTTTTGTCAGTTATATTATCTACGATAGGGTTTGGCTCTTTATTGTATGGCTTTTCGAGTGTAGGAAATAAAGGCTGGAGCAGTTTTGAGGTGATTGGCTTTATCCTTGTTGGAGCTGTTGTGTTAGCCTTTTTTGTTTGGCGTCAATTACATATTGAAAATCCGTTATTGGAATTACGTGTATTTAAATCATCTACCTTTACCTTGGCTGCTATTTTGGCTGGTGTTACAAATATGGCGATGATTGGTGTTTCAATGGTAGTTCCCATGTATATTCAAAATATTCATGGGGCATCTGCTTTTCAGTCTGGCTTAATGTTGCTTCCTGGAGCTCTTGTTATTGGGGTTATGAATCCAATTACGGGTTCAATTTTTGATAAATATGGCGCAAAGCGTTTAGCTATTATTGGGATGTTTATTTTAAGTTGTTCAACGGCGCCTTTTGCCTTTTTAACGGAGAACACGCCTTCTGCTTATATCATCGTCCTATATATGGTACGGATGTTTGGGATTTCGATGGTAATGATGCCAGTAACAACATCAGGGATGAATTCATTGCCAGCTAAATTAATTAGTCACGGTACTGCTGTTAATAATACCTTTCGCCAAGTAGCTAGCTCTATTGGAACAGCGATCTTAATCAGCGTATTAACAAATATAACAAATAATAATCTACCAAAAGAAAGTATGATGGAAAAAACACCGTTAGCTTATGCCAGACAAGCTATAAATGCTACCTTGTCAGGATACCAAGCAGCTTTTTCGGTAGCTATTTTATTTTGTATTGTTGGCTTTATATTAACCTTTTTCATTAAAAAAACGTCAAAAAGTAAGGAGGCACATGTATGATTTTTGTAATTCTTATTTTAAGCGTAGTAGCAATGGCCTTTTTATTTATTTTGTCGCAAAAAAGATGGCAAAGAAATCTTTCTTTTGTATTTGCTGTGTTCTTTGTTGTCAGCCTTGGCTTAATCGTGGCTAATTTTAATCAACACTTGGGGATGGAGACAGCTAATAAGAGCCAAACGGTTAACTTAGAATCGTCACTAAAAGATCAAAAGGCAAAAGCCTTATTATATAAGCCTTTAGGCGATGGCAGTGAGAAAGTCTATTTATATGAAACAAAAGACTCCGAAAAGCTCCAATCCACTGGGAAAGATCAAGTAATAAATCATATTGATCACCACGCTGATCAAGCTCAACTTCATATTGAGAAAACAGAATGGGTCTATAAGAGTGGATTCTACCGACTTTTGTTTGGTATTTCTGGAAATGAGCATGAATTTATTCAACAAGAAAACCAATTCGAATTACCCTCTGATTGGAAAATTTTAAGTACAGAGCAGTGATAAGTGGGTATTTAAAAGATCATAGGTGAAAAACATAAGTTTTAAATGTTGTTTTTTATAAAAAAATTTATAGGATTTTTTTGATAAACAGGGCTTTAAAATTCAAAGATTAAAGCTCTGTTTATTTTATTTTTAAGAAAAGTAATATGTTATTTTACAGAAATAAGCATGCTATTTTTTTCAAAATGAGCATTTTTTATGTTATGTTTAAAATGGTGGAAATGATAAAAAGGTCTAGTTAAGATGTTTTTATTATTTTAGCTAATATAAGCTATATGATAATAGTTCCTTGTTTGTTCCTTTTTAAAAATAAAAAAAGGTCTAATTGTCATAGCATTATATTGGACGGTTGTTATTTGGTAGTTTGTAGAGGCAGGAAAATTGTAAACGCTTATTTTGCTGAAAGCATTCGGTAAGTTGGTTTGACAAACAGTTGTTAGGAGAAATAGGCATATTGTAGGAATGGTTTGTAAAAATATCAAGGAGGTATTGGATTGGCATATCAAACAGTAAATCCGTATACAAATGAATTAGTAAAAGAATTTTCTAATACGACCGATCAGCAATTAGAGGAAGCATTACAAACAGGACAAGAATTATACGAAAAATTTAAATCACAACCGGTTAAAGAGAGAGGAAAGATTTTACACAACATAGCTGCCAAGATTCGCGAACAAGCAGATGAATTAGCTCGTACGTGTACTATTGAAATGGGTAAGTTGTTGACTGAATCACAAGGCGAAGTGGAGTTATGTGCAGTTATTGCCGATTGGTTTGCAGATCATGCAGAAGAAATGCTGAAACCAGAAGAAATTGAAACGATTGCAAATGGTAAAGCAGAAATTCATCATCATGCCACAGGTGTTTTGATGATGGTTGAACCATGGAACTTTCCTTACTATCAAATCATGCGGGTATTTGCTCCAAACTTTATGGTGGGCAACCCTATGATTTTAAAGCATGCTTCAAATACACCGTCATCTGCCCAAATGATGGCTGATGTTATTATTGAAGCAGGGGCGCCTGAAGGTTCCATCGCCAATTTATTCTTATCTTATAAACAAGTCACTAAGGCAATTGAAGACCCTCGTGTTCAAGGTGCTGCTTTGACAGGGTCCGAACGTGGTGGAGAAGCTGTAGCTGGTGCTGCAGGTAAGAATCTGAAAAAAACGACCATGGAATTAGGAGGGATGGATCCATTTATTGTCTTAGGGGACGCCAATATGGAGGATGTCAACGAAATTGCTTGGCGCTCACGTTTATATAACGCTGGACAAGAGTGTACCTCTTCAAAACGTTTTATTGTGATGGAAAACGTGTATGACGAATTTGTGGAGCATTTGAAAGAAAACTTTAGCAAAGTAAAACCAGGAGACCCGCTAGATTCAAAAACAACCTTGGCGCCAATGAACACTAAAAAGGCAAAAGAAGATTTACAAGAACAGGTCGATGAAGCCGTGAAAGCAGGCGCTAAAGTGGTTTACGGTAATGAACCGATTGACTTACCAGGGCAATTCTTTATGCCGACTATTTTAACCGACGTTGATCGCGACAACCCGGCGCATACTACTGAAATGTTTGGTCCAGTGGGTGTGGTTTATAAAGTTTCAAGTGAGAAAGAAGCCATTGAGCTAGCTAATGATTCTTCTTATGGGTTGGGTGGCGTCGTATTTGCCGGTGACAGCGAGCATGGTGCTGAAGTTGCTGCTAAAATCGAAACAGGGATGGTATTTGTGAATAACTTTAGATACTCTTTACCTGAATTACCATTTGGCGGTGTGAAACGTTCTGGCTATGGTAGAGAAATGAGTCAAATTGGGCAAATGGCTTTTGTGAATGAAAAATTGATCTTAAAAGCTGACAAACCTGATTTAGATAATCTGGCCGGAGGTTTAGTTGCTACTGATCCTGAATAAGGTATAAATTATAGCTGCTACTATTGGAGTAATTTCAATAGTAGCAGCTTTTTTTCTGCCTTTTTAAGATATAAAGAAAAATTGTACAAAATTTTATTGGCACAGATGACGGATAATGTTCTCTTCTCTCAATTTTAATCATTATGAAGGGACAATCGGCAGGCATCCCTTCATTTGTACAATTATAAAGGGGCAATCGTTCGATATCCCTTCATTTCCTCAATTATGAGGGGACAATCGCTAGACATCCCTTCATTTCTATAATTATAAAAGGACAATCGGGAGACTTTCCTTCATTTTTAAGATAGACATTTTTTTGTTTAAATATAATCTTTTGTTAGTAACATAAACTCGTTTACATCTTCTAATACTTTATCAATGCCGGCTTGCCAAAAATCTGCTTGTGTTAAGTCGACGCCTAGATGTTTTTTGGCTAGTTCTTCTGTAGTCATCGAAGCAGTGTCTTGTAATAAAGCGATGTACTCATTTTCAAAGCTGGTTCCTTGTTCATTTGCAAGTGCATAAATTCCCATGCTGAAAAGGTAGCCAAAAGTGTAGGGAAAATTATAAAAAGGAACGTCATCAATAAAAAAGTGTAATTTGGATGCCCAAAAATGAGGGTGATAATTATCTAGGCTATCTAAATAACTTTCTTTTTGAGCATTGACCATCATTTCAGAAATTTGCTCTGCTGAAACTAAGCCTTTTTTACGCGCTTGGTAAAATTTATTTTCAAAAAGGTAACGTGTATGAATATTCATAAACATCGCAATGGCATTTTGCATTTTAACGTCTAGCAAATTAATTTTTTCTGCTTTTGTTTGGGCCTTCTTTAAAGTCGCATCAGCAACGATTAATTCTGCGAAGGTACTAGCAGTTTCGGCAACATTCATCGCATATTCTTGGTTTAATCTTGGTAAATCCCACATGACCTCGCTGTGAAAAGCGTGTCCTAATTCATGAGCCACTGTAGCGACTTCGTTGATTGATTGGCTATAAGTCATAAAAATGCGCGATTCTCGTGACTCAGGAAAACTAGTACAATAACCGCCGGGTCGTTTTCCCGGTCGGTCTTCTGCTTCAATCCATGATTTTTCAAAGGCGCTTTGTGCAAAAGCAGCCATTTTAGGGCTAAATTCTTGAAAGTTTTCAATGATAAAAGAAGCAGCTTCGTCAAATGTAAAGGTACGTTCTTGCATATTTTCTAAAATGATGGGAGCCTCTTGGTCTTGCCATTTCATTTTCTTAGTACCAAACAATTGGGCTTTACGTTTCAAATAATCGACAAAAGGTTGTTTGTTTTTTTGGATAGTTGCCCACATTGTTTCCAGTGTTTCCTGTTTTAATCGGTTATATTCTAATGGTTCTTGTAAATAATTATCGATACCATGTAATTTTTGAGTGGATAAACGGAACCCATCCAGATGATTTAAAGTGTCGCTAAATAAATCCGCTTTTTGGCTCCAAACTTGTTCCCATTTTTCAAAAATTTCGGCACGAATGTTAGCATCGGGATCACCGGTCATTTTATTAAACGCTTGGCCTGCAGAAAGTTCTACTTTAGTACCGTCAGCTTTGGTAAAGGGAATGGAAATATTTGCGACAATAGTATCATAATGTTGGCTCCAAGCATTTAAGCCATCTAAAGAAAGAGTATTGAAAATATTTTCTTCTGCTTCTGATAATAATTTGCTTCCGTCACGACGAATTTCGCTTAAACGAAAAGCCAAATTTTCTAATTCCGGTTCTGTTAACCATTGTTTCCAATTCTCCTCTTCAATTTGAGCTAATTTTTTTGCGAAAGAGGTTGTTGCTAATTGGTATTCAGGCATCTTTTTAAATAATTCTCCTGATAGTAATTTTGCTTTTGTATCATAAACGTCAGCAGATAATAGAGCTTCGATAAAACTGCTACATTCTTCAAAAACATTTGAAACTTTTGTGTTCCATTTTAAAATAGAAAGTAATTCGGTACTTTTCTTTTTTTCGGGTTGAAAATCTTTCACCTCTTGATGAAAAGCCGCAATCTGTTCATCTAATTGCGCCATTCGTTGTTGTAGTTTGTGTGAATGGCTTCCACCTGGAAAAATGGTATCTAAATCCCAGTTCATTGAGTAATGCATAAAAACGCTCCCTTATATTCATTTTTATCTTTTAGTATAACATAAGAAATTGTAAAAAAACGTTTTTTAATTTCTCAAAAAGGTGCTATGATAAGTCATTGAGGTGGAGTAGATGCTAAAAAAGTCTAGGAAAAACGGGAATTTGTATTTCGTACTTGGATTGTTAATCATGGCGATCTTATTTTATAGTTCATCACAAACTTATGAAACACAATCACAAATCAGTTTGTTAGAAAGCGTATTGAAAAATGAGCCCTTTAAGGAGTCTTTGAATCACGTTTCATTTAAGTATGCTGATGATATTGTAAGTATTAAAGAAAAAGGTTATTTTTCTTTTGCGGAATTTTTTATTCGTAAATTTGCTCATTTTGGGACTTACTTTCTTTTAGGTGGCAGCTTTTTTTTAAGCTTACTGCCTAAATTAAAAACAACTGGCTTTGCCCTGTTTTTTAGTTGGCTTTCGGCCACAGGTTATGCAGGAATGGATGAATTTCATCAAATGTTAACGCAAGATCGCACGCCACTATTTCAAGATGTCATGTTAGATTCTTTTGGTGCACTAACTGCAATTTTATTATGCTGGTTGGTCCTAGCGATGAAAAAGAAGCGAGTCTTGTAAAAGCAGGGGGGGAACGGGTATAATAAGTAAGGATACAAAGGTTAGCTTGTATACTTGCGGCTAATTTTTTAAGGAGGAGATTTTTTGTCAGGACATAGTAAATGGAATAACATTCAAGGAAGAAAAAATGCGCAGGATGCTAAAAAAGGGAAGATCTTTCAAAAAATATCTCGTGAAATATATATGGCGGCTAAAAATGGCGGCCCTGATCCAGATACGAATTCTGCTTTACGTTTAGTAATGGATAAAGCGAAATCTGCTAATATGCCTAACGATAATGTAGAACGTGCAATTAAAAAGGCCACCAGTAATGCAGATGGTGCCAATTATGAAGAAGTCACTTATGAAGGATATGGTCCTGGCGGAGTAGCGGTTTTGGTCGAAGCTTTAACCGATAACCGTAACCGTACAGCGACTGACGTGCGTGTCGCCTTTGACCGTAACGGCGGTAGTTTAGGTGAAAATGGATCAGTGAGTTATATGTTTGATCGCAAAGGCTATATTGCTATTGAGCGAGAAAATCTAAATTTAAGTGAAGATGAAATGTTGGAAAAAGTCTTAGAAGCCGGTGGAGAAGACCTACTAACCTCTCCTGAGGTATTTGAAATATATACGGCACCGGAAGATTTTACTGAAGCACGTGATTTTTTGGAAAAGGAATTTACTTTGGCGCAAGCTGAATTAACGATGGTACCTCAAACAACAGTTTCATTAGAAGGTAAGAAAAAAGAACAATTTGATCGTCTGTTAGATAAATTGGAAGAAGACGACGATGTTTCTGAAGTATATACTTCAATTGAGGCATAAAAAAAGCGAGAGAAATCTCGCTTTTTTTATACTAATTTTTTTATTAAAAGTTAAATAACTACCACAGGTGTGCCCACTTCAATATCGTTAAACAGTTTTTTCATGACATCAGGCGGAGTATTAACACAGCCATGAGAACCGCCGACTTTCCAACGATCACCGCCAAAAGTTGGCTGCCAGTCTGCATCATGTATGCCCACACCTGTCCAGTCAATCGGTAACCAGTAATCAACAGGAGATTCATAATCTTCACCTGTTAAAGTAGCATCTCTTTCCTTATTCCAAACATAAAATACGCCAGTCGGTGTTTTAGTTTTTGGCTTACCTGAAACAATGTCAGTATCTAAAAAGACGTCGCCATTTTTGTAATACCACATGTGTTGATTTTTTAAATCAACTTCTACGTAAGTATCATCAATTAACGGCTCACTTGGGTCAGCGCTACCTTGAACAATAGGTGCTCGCTTGAAGTCTTCACCTGCTAAGATATTTTTGCTTAACTCTTCTGTTTCCTGGTCAGTAGCGATTGTCCAACTAAAAGTTCCTGGTTCAACGGATACTTCTTTTTGTTTTGTGCTATCAAATGTCGTATTATTTTTGCTAGTGTTATATTTATCACCCAGCTCTTTGACATATTGTTTGATCTGGTCTTTATCTAAAGTGACTTTGTCATTTTTATAAACAACCCAGTCCATAATTTTTTCTTGCGGAATCTCCACATTTTCTCCGTTGATTTGATAGGTTCCCTTTGTTTTAGCTACACTATTTAATTGATCAAGTTCTTTATTTAAATCTTTATCATCAGCTGTAATCGCCGGCTCCTTTTTATAACTATCCAAGTCAAATTCATTTTTGCCATCGATTAAGCTCTGTTTTAAATCTTTCGTAGCTTGTTTAGTATCAAGCTCGTCTCCTTGTTGTTCAGGTTTGATGATAAATTCATTTTCGTCTTGTTCAATTTTAGCATTCTCAGTTTTGCTTTTATCGTCATTTAATGATAGTAGCTCTTCATCAAGCGCTTTGGTTTGTTGGTTAAGCGTTTGCTTGTCAAAGGCTGCTGTGTTGAGATCCAGCTTTTGGTTGGCAGGAAATAAAGAAGCAACTCCCCAGCGCCAACTATTTTGTTGGTCGATCATATTTTCTAACTCATCTGAAAAATCCGTTTCTAACCCAAAGTCGGCTTTTTTAATTGTTTTCCACTCTTTGCCATCTTGTTTAATAGTAAATTCTTCTGCGTCATAGCGTTCATGCAATAAATCATTGGCTTGCTGGGCTGTTAAACCACTTACTTTTGTATCGTTAATAAAAGTATCTGGTAAAAAATGATCTGCATAGTGTGTACTACGAAAAGCATAACCCCCAAGTGCTACAATAAGCAGTATGGCTAGGCCAATAAGAATATTGCGTGTCGTCTTACTCATTTTTGAACGTTTGTCTAAACGGGACATGCAACTTGTCAGCTCCTTAAACTAAATAAATTCTTTTACTTACCATAGCATATTTATTAAAAAAAACGAACCAAATGTTTTCAAACCTAATGATATTTTAATACTTAAAAAAAGAGCGACTTGTTATTAAGCCGCTCTCAATAAAAATTGAAGTAATGGAAGCAATTAATTTTCGAATTGTTCAAAAGCTTTGTCTAAAATACTTTTTAGCTGTTTAGCAGAAGCTTTCATACGGTCTTTTTCCCCATCAGTTAAAGGAACTTCGATTACTTGTTTCACACCTTCTGAATTGACGACAGCAGGAGAACCAATGTAGATTCCTTCTAAACCGTATTCGCCGTTCATTTGTACAGATAGTGGTAAAACAGCATTTTCATTATATAAGATTGCTCGTGTGATACGTGCTAGGGCTGCAGCAACACCATAAAATGTTGCTCCTTTTTTCTCAATAATTGTATAAGCTGCATCGCGTACGCTAAAGAATAAGTTTACCATCGCTTCTTCATCAACTTCGGGGTTATTTTTTATCCATTCGTAAATTTGTAAGCCTGCAACATTTGCATGGGACCATACAGGAAATTCGGAGTCGCCATGTTCACCTAAAATATAAGCATGAACGTTTCTAGCATCCACACCGATTAATTGAGCTAAAGCTTGACGGAAACGAGCAGAATCAAGAGAAGTTCCCGTACCAAATACTTTTTCTTTAGGGAAGCCGGAAAATTTCCAAGTGGCATAGGTTAAAATGTCTACCGGATTGGCGGCGACTAAAAAGATTCCATTAAAGCCAGAGTCTACGATTTGGGTGACCACATCATGATTAATTTTCAAGTTTTTATTGACTAAATCTAGACGTGTTTCTCCTTGTTTTTGCGGTGCACCAGCTGTGATGACAACTAAGTCAGCGTCATGGGCATCTTCATAGGAAGCTGAATAGATTTTTTTAGGTGAGTTAAAGGCTAAAGCGTCTGAAAGATCAATTGCATCTCCTTCAGTACGGTTCTTGTCAATATCAACAATGCCAACTTCTTGGGCGATATTTTGGGTAACTAGGGCAAATGCATAGCTTGAACCTACAGCACCATCTCCAACAAGGATAACTTTTTGATGATCTTTTTTACTTATTTGTGCATTCATAGGTGTATCATTCCTTCCACAATTTTGTTGTACAAATTTTTACTACACGTCCATGCTAACATTTTATATGAATTTTGTCATGTGATTTTTTCAACAATATAACAGTTTCTTTTATCTGTACTAATTTCGGTATTCGCTTTCATTGGTCAGGTGACAATCCTGACAATTTCATTATGTTATATCTTTTTTAAAAAGAAAACAAAAAAGGTTGATTTTGAGCGAGATGTTTTCGTTTATGTTATAATTCAATTAATAACTCGGAAACTGGACAATGAAATATTTGTCCAGCATTTTGTTGTCTTAAAAAATCTTTTAGTAATGGAGTTTCATCAATGAAAATGATTGTAGGCTTGGGAAATCCAGGAAAAAAATATGAAAAAACAAAACATAATGTTGGATTTATGACAGTAGAAAAATTAGCTAAAGAACATGGAACTGTCTTTAAGAAAAATCCGTTTGAAGCTGAAGTGGCTGACTTTTTTGTTAATGGCGAAAAAGTACTACTTGTTAAGCCACAGACTTATATGAATGATTCAGGTCGCGCAGTGGGACCGTTAATGACTTATTTTGGTATTTATAAAGAAGAATTACTTGTTGTTTGCGACGATTTAGACTTAGTTACAGGAAAAATCCGTTTGCGACAGAAAGGCAGCGCTGGTGGACATAATGGGCTCAAAAGTATTATTTCTCATTTAAGGTCTAATGAGTTTGCCCGTTTAAAAATAGGAATCGGTCACCCGCAAGAACACACTACAGTTGTTCAGCATGTTTTACAGCCGTTTAATAAGCAAGACCAAGCTATTATGGCTGATAGTCTTAAAAGAGCAAGAGAAGCAATTGATTATTTTATTGAAACAAATAATTTTGTTCAGACGATGAATCGCTTCAATTAAATGAGTATTAAAAGTAAAAAGGAGCAAAAAACTTATGGATTTAATTGAATTAATGTCCAAAGTGTCATTAGTTAAACAATGGCATCAATCAATCGAAGAGCGGTATCAGCGTCAGTTGATTACAGGTCTTGCGAGTTCAGCAAAAACGTTAGCGATTGCTAGTGCTTACCAAAGATTTCATCAACAAATCATCGTCGCTTCACCTAATCTATATTATGCCAATCAGATGGCAGAAGATTTGTCGCAAATAATAGATGACGTGTATATTTTCCCCGTTGATGAAGTTCTTTCAGCTGAAATGGCATTTTCATCACCTGAAGCAAGAGCGCAACGTGTTGTTGCGTTAGATGCACTTGCGGCTAACAAGCCAGGCGTTTATATTTTACCTGCAGCTGCTTTACGGAAATACTTGCCCACTTTTGAGCTATGGAAAAGCAAAAGGTTTTATTGGCAAATTGGAACAGAAGTTGATTGGCAACAACTGGCTCAGCAGCTTGTACTCATGGGATATCAACGTGAATCAATGATCGCAAAACCTGGAGAGTTTAGTATCCGAGGAAGTATTTTAGATATTTATCCTTTGACGACTACATATCCAGTAAGAATCGAATTATTTGATGTTGAAATTGATTCAATTCGTTATTTTGATGCGGCAACTCAGCGTTCCATCGAAAATTTGGAAGAAGTTACTATCTTACCTACGACGGATCTTATTTTTTCTAAAAAAGATTTAGAAAACGGAAGTATGCAGCTGCAAGAGTTGTTGGATAAGCGTTTATCCATTACCACAGAACAAACAGATAAAGATTTTTTGAATGACTACTTTGGACAACTGATTGCTTCTTGGAAACAAGGCGTTCCGGGAGATACTGCTGGAATGTATACTGATATGTTATATCCGGAAAAGACTAGTATATTATCTTATTTTCAAAACAACGCCTTATTTTTTGTGGATGATTATGCACGTATTTTAGAAACAAACCGACAGATTGAACAAGAAGAAGCCGAATGGCAAACACAAAAAATCGAAGAACTACGTGTGTTCCCTGAGCAAACATTTGGACAAGATCTTCACCCTATTTTTCAGCAGTCAACATTTGCTATGACGTTTTTTTCTTTATTTCAAAAAGGAATGGGAAATCTTCGTTTTGAAGCGATCCATAATTTTCAATATCGACCAATGCAGCAGTTTTTCGGTCAAATGGGATTGTTAAAAGTGGAAATGGATCGTTGGGAAAAGCAAGGGCAAACGGTAGTATTTCTAGTTAGTGATGAACAGCGTGCACAAAAACTAGCACAAGACTTTCGTGATTATGAAATTTACGCAGTAGAAACACAGCCAGATCAGTTATTTACACAGCGCTCACAAATTATACAGGCAAGCTTACAAAACGGTTTTGAACTCCCACAAGATCAGCTTGTAGTGATTACGGAAAAAGAAATTTTCCAAAAAGTAAAGAAAAAACGAGCTAAGAAACAAACTTTGTCTAACGCTGAACGATTAAAAAGTTATAATGAGCTAAACCCTGGGGATTACGTTGTTCATGCCAATCACGGAATTGGAAAGTATTTAGGAATTGAAACATTAGAAACCGATGGTGTACACCAAGATTACATGACGATTTTGTACCAAAATGATGATAAGCTATTTATCCCGGTAACACAGCTAAATTTAATTCAAAAATACGTTGCTTCAGAAAATAAAACACCTAAGATCAATAAATTAGGGGGGACTGCTTGGACTAAAACGAAACAAAAAGTTTCTCTTCAAATTGAAGATATCGCAGACGATCTTATTCAGCTATATGCGCAAAGAGAAGCTGAAAAAGGACATGCTTTTGCGCCAGATGATGCTTATCAAAAAGAGTTTGAAGATGCATTTGCTTACACAGAAACGGACGATCAATTGCGTAGTGCTGAGGAAATTAAACGTGACATGGAAAAAGAAAAACCAATGGATCGTTTGTTGGTAGGAGATGTTGGCTTTGGTAAGACAGAAGTCGCTTTACGTGCCGCGTTTAAAGCCATTAAAGAAAGCAAACAAGTGGCCATTTTGGTTCCTACGACGATTTTAGCACAACAACATTACGAGACGATGATTGACCGTTTCGCAGGTTTTCCAGTAAATGTTGGTATGCTAAGTCGTTTCCGTACAAAAAAACAACAAGAGGAAACGATTGAACAGTTAAACACCGGGCAGATTGATATTGTTGTAGGCACACATCGCCTTTTATCTAAAGATGTTCGTTTTAGCGACTTGGGGCTATTGGTCATTGATGAAGAACAACGTTTTGGTGTAAAACATAAAGAACGTCTAAAACAATTAAGAGCGCAAGTGGATGTATTGACCCTTACAGCAACGCCTATTCCTAGGACATTACATATGTCCATGTTAGGTGTTCGCGATCTTTCAGTTATCGAAACACCTCCGGAAAATCGTTACCCGATTCAAACTTATGTAATGGAAGCAAATCCGGGTGCGATAAGAGAAGCAATTCAACGAGAAATTACTCGCGGAGGTCAGGTTTTTTATTTATATAATCGGGTAGAAAGTATTGAAAAAAAAGTAAATGAAATTCAAGATCTTGTGCCAGAAGCCAGAATAGGCTATGCTCATGGTCAGATGACAGAAATTCAACTGGAAAATACGCTGTTTGATTTTATCAACGGACAATATGATGTGTTAATCACTACAACCATTATTGAAACAGGAGTAGACATCCCTAATGCCAATACCTTATTTGTTGAAAATGCCGATTATATGGGACTTTCGACGCTTTATCAGTTAAGAGGACGTGTAGGTCGTACAAATCGGGTTGCTTTTGCTTATTTCATGTACGAACCACAAAAAATACTCAATGAAGTTAGTGAAAAAAGACTACAAGCGATTAAAGATTTTACGGAGCTTGGTTCAGGCTTTAAAATTGCTATGCGTGATTTGTCCATCCGCGGCGCAGGGAATTTATTAGGCGCTCAACAACATGGTTTTATTAACTCGGTTGGGTTTGATATGTATACGCAAATGTTAGAAGAAGCTGTGAGCCGAAAACAAGGGAAAAATACCCAAATGCAAAAAACATCTGCGGAAATCGAGTTGTCTATCGATGCTTATATTCCAGCCGATTATATTGCCGATGAAAGACAAAAAATCGAAATTTATAAGCGCGTACGTGAATTGGATAGCACAGATAGCCTCGATGAATTACAAGATGATCTATTAGATCGTTTTGGTGAATTTCCTGATGAGGTTGCTCATTTGTTATCGGTGGGTGAAATGAAGATGAATGCCGACCGTGCTTTAATTGAAAAAATCAATAAAGAGGATCAGACGTTAGTTGTTTCTTTAAGTAAAGTTGGAACGAATAAATTTTCTGTAGAACAACTATTTTCAGCACTTTCTGCTACTAAGCTAAAAGCGACTATGGGGGTAGAAAAAGAAAAAATGCAGATTAAACTATCCATCCCTAAAGGAATGCAAGAAATGGTTTGGCTACAAGAGCTGCAATCATTTGTAAAATCTTTACGAGAAGAAAGATATCAAAGTCAGTTACAAACCCAACAATAAGCAAGAGGAGGTAGCCTGTGGCTTATAATCAGATGAAAACAACCATGCAAGGGGCCGTGGTGTTAACGATTGCTTCTTTTGTTGCAAAATTATTGAGTGCAATTTACCGAGTTCCTTTTCAAAACATTGTGGGAGATGAGGGATTTTATGTGTATCAGCAAGTTTATCCCATCTACGGTATTGCTATGACATTTGCACTCACGGGCTTGCCTCAATTTTTATCAAAATTAGCGGCTGAGCAAGTAGATCTTCAAAAGAAACAGCAAATTTTAAACGCTAGCTATTCACTCTTGTGCTGGAGCGCGCTTTTGCTATGGGGTGTTACCTTCTTTTTCAGCCGAGTTTTAGCTGGTTTAATGGGAGATATATCACTGACAATGGTGGTGCGAGTCGCCTCTTTTACTTTTTTACTTATGCCTGTTTTATCTTTATACCGTGGGTTGTTTCAAGGTGATTTGTTGATGATTCCAACAGCAGTGTCTCAAGTGGTAGAACAATTGTTAAGGGTAGGTATTATTTTGCTATCAGCGGGCGGATTTGTCTATCTGTCTTTGACGATTTATCAAACTGGTGCATTTGCTATGTCGGGAGCGGTCATTGGCGGCTTGGCAGCTTTGTTTGTCTTATTGTATTATGACCGTAAAATTTATGGCATTGATTTACGTGCTGGTTTATTACTTCCTCATTTTCCTAAAGAGCGTTGGCTGATGAAACGTTTTTTTGTAGAAGGCGGTTTGGTTTGCATTTATAGCGGTATGCTGATTTTATTCCAACTTATCGACTCTTTTTTGGTTGTGAATTCATTAACCCATAGCGGTTTAATGGAGCAAAGCGCTAAAGTTGCTAAAGGTATCTATGATCGCGGACAACCGCTTGTTCAATTAGGGTTGGTGGTCGCCACTGCCTTAAGTGCTACTTTTTTACCAACTTTAACGAAACTAGTTGTGCAAAAAAAACAAAAGAAGTTTATCACTTCAGCAAGAATGTATTTGCGATTTACTACAGCTATTGCTGCAGCTGCTTCTTGTGGATTAGCGGTGTTAATGCCATATTTAAATTTTGCTTTGTTTAAAGATGCTTCAGGAAACGCCACTTTAACAGCTTTTGTCTTTGCTGTAGGGTTTATGGCAGAAATTCAAGCATATCAAAGTATTCGTCAAAGCCAAGGTGTCTTTTTACCGGCATTGAAGGCAGCGGGGATAGGCCTTGGGGTAAAGTTTTTAGTTACGGGAGTTATGACATTTTATTTAGGTACCTTTGGTGCTAGTTTATCCACTCTTTTAGGACTGATTGTGATTTTATTATTTTTGGTCAAAACAGAGGGTGCCTCTATCAATTGTTTTTGGAACCAAAGACACTTCGGCTGGAAGCTTTTGGGTGTTCTTTTTATGATGATAGTTGTTTTATTAGTGCTTTTTAGTAGTTTTACTTTCATTTTTGGTGAGGTAGAATCGCGTAAGCTTGCTTTTATTTTAAGCTTAGTCGGCGTTTTGTTAGGAGCAAGTGTATTTGTAAAAGCAGCGTTAATTTTTCGTTTGTTTACTATTCGTGAATGGTTGTTGTTGCCTATGGGAAAAAAGATATTACATATCGGAGGAAAATCGAATGAGAATAGATAAATTTTTAAAAATTTCAAGGTTAATCAAACGCCGATCAGTGGCTAAAGAGGTAGCTGATAAAGGGCGCATTCAAATCAATGGAAACTTAGCAAAATCAAGCAGTACCGTCCAAATCGGGGATATTGTAAAAATCCAGTTCGGGAATCGCACGGTTGAAATTAAAGTAAATGAACTGCATGAATCGACTAAAAAAGAAGATGCTCAGAAAATGTATGAGATTGTTTCTGACGAAAGAAAAATTTAACTAATTTACGTTAGACAAGCATAATGGATGTTGGTATAATAAAGGTCAACTAAGGAAGACTGGAGCGGTTTGTGTGGACAATAAAGAAAAAACAAATGTAAAAGTCCTAGACAATGAATATGCCAAAAAACAATATGCAAAATATGCAAAAGAACAACGTCAAATTATTTTTAGAAGACGACGCTTGTTGGCGATTTTTGTCGTCGCTGCCATTATTTTCTTAAGTGTCGGCATCTCTTTGTTTAATGATTATTTGCGGTTACAAAAATTAGAAACTTTCAAAGA
The DNA here is from genome assembly GCF_001544195.1 of Tetragenococcus solitarius NBRC 100494. Taxonomy (GTDB): domain Bacteria; phylum Bacillota; class Bacilli; order Lactobacillales; family Enterococcaceae; genus Tetragenococcus; species Tetragenococcus solitarius. Next base: position 8,167 of record NZ_BCPY01000017.1, on the reverse strand, counting down.
AGAAACAGTAGCTGAGCAAAAAGATGTCTCTAAACAGACTGAGGGTTTGCAAAAAGACGTTTCTTTGTTAAAAGATAAAGATTATGTTGCTAAAATGGCTAGAAGCCGTTTTCTCTATTCTGATGATGACGAGATCGTTTTTCCATTGCCGGAAAATGAAACCGACGGTATCAGTGAAAATGAGAAAACAACTAATCAGTCTGACTAACATGTTGCTAACTTATTCAAAGGATGTAGAAGACAAAAAAGTATTAATGACAAAAGATATATGCTAAAATAAATTTAGTGCGAACTTGGGTTTGCCTACCTGAGGCATAAAAACAGTAAATTTGAAGCAGACAAGTAGATAGGTTTGTAAAAATGAAAAACTTGCGTATCTCCTTAGCTTGAGATAGGCTGTAAAGATTTTAGAAATGGTAAATTTTAGGAGGAACATTTTTTTTATGTCAATCGAAGTTGGAGAAAAATTAAAAGGAAAAGTGTCGGGGATCACAAATTTTGGTGCATTTATTGATTTAGGAGATAAAAAAACAGGACTTGTCCATATCAGTGAAATTTCAAATGGCTTTGTTAAAGATATTCATGATGTGCTTTCTGTGGGAGACGAAGTTACCGTGCTTGTGACCTCAGTTGGAGACGACGGGAAAATCGGGTTATCCATACGTAAAACTGAAGACAAACCAAAAGAAAATAAGCGTGAACCAAAAGCGCCTTCGAATCGTTCAACTCAAAAAAAATCACAAACACATAAACAAAACACAGGAAGTGACAAGCAAGACTTCGATGCATTAATGAATTCGTTCTTAAAAGAAAGTGACGATCGCTTATCTTCACTACGAAGAAATACAGAAGGAAAACGCGGAGGCCGTGGCGGTCGCAGAAATTAAATAACGTAACAGACTAAAAACTCGCTGAAAGTAAAGGCGTGTTTTTTGTCTGTTTTCTTTTTAAGGAAGTTTAGACAGGCAAAAACGAGGTGAAAACGTGCTTTTGACGCAAGTGGAGTCATTTATAAAGGAAAAGCAGCTCTTAGCTAATAAGGATCGAGTTCTTGTCGCTGTTTCAACAGGGGTAGATTCGATGGTGTTGTTACATATTCTAGAAATATTACAAAAAAAGAGAGGTTTTGATTTAGGCGTGGTCCATGTGAATCATAAGCTACGTGCAGCCTCTGACCAGGAAGAAATTTTTTTGCGAAATTACTGTGAAAAACGAAACTTGCCTTTTTATGTCACTCGTTGGAAATACCCACCTACTAGAGGTATAGAAGAAAAAGCACGCGTATTTCGCTATAGCTTTTTTGAAGAAACGATGCGAACTTATGACTATCAAGTGCTTGCCACTGCACATCATAGTGATGATCAGATAGAAACAATGATGATGAAAATGATACGTGATGGTAATTTATTTTCGGCTAAGGGCATATTGGCTAGTCAACCGTTTGAGAAAAAATATACCTTGATTAGACCTTTATTAGAGCTTTCAAAAGAAGATATCCTACATTATAGTCAAGAAGAAAAACTAGACTATTTTGAAGATCAGACAAATGTTTTGCTTGATGCACAAAGAAATCGAATTCGACATCGAATAGTTCCGCTGTTAAAAAAAGAAAATAAGCAAGTATTACAACATTTTCAGCAGTTGTCCCAACAATTAAGTGCAGCCCAAGAGGTTATTACCCAACAACAAGAAAAATGGTACCGGACAATTACTATAGAACAGCCCAAGGTTTTTGAGATCGATGTTTATGGTTATTTAGCTTTGTCTAAAGCGCAACGACTTTTTTATTTACAAGAACTTGCAAAAAAAGCACGTCAGTATTATGATTTAACACTTAGTGCTAAACAAATAGAACAAGTTACAAAACTTTTAGAAAAAGAAAAAGCGCATTGGCAAGTTGATATTACGTCAACTTGGCAGTTTCAAAAAAGCTACGGGCAATTATTTTTACGACAGAATATTCCTAACACTGATAAGAACGAAGCTTATACTCTTCATGTTGGAGAATCTTTATTTTTATCAGAGAATGAATGGCTAGGCTTTTTTCCTATAGACAAAATAAAAATTCCCAAAAAAGTCAAATTTTGGTTAGAATATCGCCAAGAGTTAACGTTAGAATTTCCTTCTACGGTTCAATTACGTAGGTGGCGTGCAGGCGATCGTATTCAACTGAGTGAACAACTGAATAAAAAAATTTCGCGCTTTTTTATCGATAAAAAGATCCCTCAAACTTTACGTAACCAAACTTGGGTAATAACCGACCATAAAGATAACGTTTTAGGCTTATTACCTTATGTATTTTCTTATTTGTGTATTACAAAAGAAACTGCTAAAATACACTACGTACTTCTTTATAAGTATCGAAAGCCAAAGCTGGAAGGAGAAACAAATGCTGGGAAAAGATATTGAGAAAATCTTGATTACTCAAGAGGATATTCACAAGCGTTGTGAAGAACTAGGCAAAGAGCTTACTGCTGTGTACAAGAATAAACAACCGCTTGTGGTTGGCGTGCTAAAAGGTGCAGTACCATTTATGGCTGACATTGTGCGTCAAATGGATACATATATAGAACTTGATTTTATGGATGTATCAAGTTATGGAAATGCTACGGTTTCATCAGGCGAGGTAAAAATCGTAAAAGACCTAGATACAAACGTAAAAGGACGCGACATGTTAATCGTAGAAGATATTATCGACAGCGGTCGAACGCTTAATTACTTGGTAGATTTGTTTAAATATCGTCAAGCAAATTCTGTTGCCATTGTCACGCTTTTAGATAAACCTCAAGGACGCGTTGTGGATATCGAAGCTGACTATATTGGTTTTGACGTTCCTAATGAATTTGTGGTTGGCTATGGTTTAGATTTTGCAGAGCAATATCGCAATCTACCTTATGTAGGAGTGCTAAAACCAAGTATATATGAAACAAAAGTTTGACCAAAACAAAGAAAGATATGATACAATATAAAAGGTCAAAATAAGACAAACTGGCAAGGAGGGGCCGCATGAACAAAAATAACAGAGGAACAGCAAGGAACACCTTGTACTATGTGCTGATCATTTTGGCCATGGTAATGGTTGTTTATTTCTTTCTAGGCGATGGTAATGATGATACGCCAGAAATACAGTATTCTACCTTTTCTGAACAATTAGAAGCTGGAGATATCAAATCATTCAATGTTCAGCCGACAAACGGCGTTTACCAAATTACAGGTGAATATGAAGAAGAAAAAAAAGTAAATAATAATAATGGGCTAGCAGTTTTAGGCTCAACCGAATCTACTACGAAACGATTTTCCACGGTAGTCTTGCCTAATGATTCAACATTAAGCGAAATAACTGAATTAGCTAATGAAAATAATGTAACCACATCTGTGGAAGAAGAGTCAAACAGCGGTGTCTGGATGTCACTTCTATTTAGTTTCTTACCTATAATAGCTATTTTTGGGTTATTTTATTTGATGATGGGACAACAAGGCGGCGGAGGTGGCGGTAGCGGCCGTATGATGAACTTTGGTAAATCCAAAGCTAAAGAAGCCGATAAAACTGCCAATAAAATCCGTTTTTCCGATGTAGCAGGTGCTGAAGAAGAAAAGCAAGAATTAGTTGAAGTGGTCGAATTCCTAAAAGATCCAAGACGTTTTTCTGACCTAGGTGCCCGGATTCCAGCAGGGGTACTTTTAGAAGGCCCTCCAGGAACAGGGAAAACCCTCTTGGCTAAAGCAGTAGCTGGAGAGGCTGGAGTTCCTTTTTATTCAATTTCAGGTTCAGACTTTGTTGAAATGTTTGTAGGTGTCGGAGCTAGCCGTGTGCGTGATTTATTTGAAACAGCTAAGAAAAATGCACCCGCAATTATCTTTATCGATGAAATTGATGCAGTAGGACGTCAACGTGGAGCCGGCATGGGCGGCGGCCATGATGAAAGAGAACAAACACTAAATCAATTGTTAGTTGAAATGGATGGTTTTGAAGGAAATGAAGGGGTTATTGTCATTTCTGCAACAAACCGTTCCGACGTGTTGGATCCTGCTTTGTTACGTCCTGGACGTTTTGACCGCCAAATTTTAGTTGGTCGTCCTGATGTTAAAGGCCGTGAAGCTATTTTGCGTGTACATGCTCGTAACAAACCGTTAACAAAAGACGTGGATCTAAAAGTTGTTGCTCAACAGACTCCAGGTTTTGCTGGGGCGGATTTGGAAAACGTATTGAACGAAGCAGCGTTAGTTGCAGCAAGACGCGGGAAAAAGAAAATCGATGCTTCAGATATTGATGAAGCAGAAGATCGTGTAATTGCAGGACCAGCGAAAAAAGACAATGTCATCAATAAGCACGAACGCGAAATGGTGGCATTCCACGAAGCAGGTCATACGATTGTCGGATTAGTATTGAGCCGGGCGCGCATAGTTCACAAAGTAACAATTATTCCACGTGGCCGTGCAGGTGGCTACATGATTGCTTTGCCTAAAGAAGATCAAAATCTTATGACTAAAGATGATTTAACTGAACAAATTGCTGGGTTACTAGGTGGCCGTGCTGCTGAAGAAATTGTTTTTGGCTCTCAATCAACAGGAGCTTCTAATGACTTTGAACAAGCAACGAATATTGCCCGTAGTATGGTTACTCAATACGGAATGAGTGAAAAACTCGGCCCCGTACAGTATGAAGGAAATAACCAAGTATTTGTAGGTCGTGATTATGGACAAACTAAAAGCTATTCTGAACAAGTTGCTTTTGAAATTGACGACGAAGTGCGTAATTTTGTAAATAGTGCGCATGAAAAGGCTCGTGAAATCATCGAAGAACATCGGGAACAACACAAATTAATTGCTGAAAAATTATTGGAGTATGAAACACTCGATGCTAAAGCAATTAAATCGTTGTTTGAAACAGGTGAGATGCCAAAATCTTATGACGAAAATGAATACCCAAGTGAAAATGGTCAATCTTACGAAGAAGCCAAACGTGCCTTAGAAAAGAAAGAAGAACAAAGTCGGGCGAATGATAATGAAGATGATTCTATAGAACCAAAGGAAAATTCTAAAGAAGATTCAGAAGATCAAAATTCCTCGGACACAAAAGATGAGTAACTGAGCCAAACGGGTGTGTGTAGTAAAAGCTGTGACGAAAACGTCACAGCTTTTCCCTTGTACAAACAGAAAAATTAAAACTTATAGCGTTTGTTAGTAAGATTCATGGAAAAGAAATATATTTTGCCATTTTGGATGTTTTTAAGGAGTATAAGATAATGAATGATTATTTAGTAAAAGCGATGGCTTATGGCGGTTTTGTGCGTGTCTATGCAGTCAATGCTACGGATACTGTTAGCCAAGCTCAAAAAAGACATGATACATGGAATACTGCTTCAGCTGCCTTAGGGCGTAGTTTAATCGGTGGTTTATTACTGGGAAGCACCGTAAAAGGGGAGGATACCATTACCGTCCGTGTTGAAGGTGATGGTCCTGGTGGTACAATTATTGTAACTAGTAATGGCCGCGGCGAAGTGAAAGGTTACATCCAAAACCCTTATGTTAGTTTACCTTTAAATGAACAAGGAAAGATTGATGTTCGAGGAGCTGTAGGGACAAAGGGAATGCTTTCAGTAACTAAAGATCTTGGGTTAAAAGAGCCTTTTTCTGGACAGGTGCCCATTGTATCCGGCGAATTAGGGGCTGACTTTACTTATTACCTTGCTGTGTCTGAGCAAGTACCTTCTTCTGTTGGTGTTAGTGTTTTAGTTGATACTGACGATTCGATTAAAACAGCCGGTGGATTTATGCTGCAGATGATGCCTGGGGCTAGTGAAGAAGTAGCGACCGCTCTAGAAGAACGTTTACAGTACTTACCGAATATTTCTACTATGTTAGACGAAGGGAAAACTCCCGAAGAGATCTTAGATTTTATTTTTGCAGATGAATCTGTGGTTGTTTTAGACAAAATACCTGTGCAATTTAAATGTGATTGTTCTAAAGAACGTTTTGCTGCTGGTTTAATCTCATTAGGCGCTCAAGAAATTCAGAATATTATTGATGAAGATCATGGAGCAGAAGCTGTTTGCTCATTTTGCGGAAATAAATACTATTTTACTGACAAAGAACTAGCAGAACTTAAGCAAGAAGCAACAGAGACCAATTAATCAAAAAAGACTTAGATAAATAAAATTTTATGAAAAAATTCAAGCCGCAATCCTTTTTCGGCTTGCTTTTTTTTCGTAACATTGGCATTATAAAAAGGAAGCCTATCAGAGAATGGAGGAAAACTTGTGGCAGGAGAACATGAAAATCAAGAAGAATTAAATGATCAAATGCTGGTTCGCCGGCAAAAAATGGAAGCATTACAAGAAAAAGGAATCGATCCATTCGGCCAACGTTTTGATCGTACACATAATTCCAGTGAGTTACATGAAGTATTTGATGGTCGGACAAAAGAAGAACTAAATGAGATGGGGCTTACATCTAGTGTTGCTGGCCGGATGGTCTCAAAAAGAGGAAAAGGAAAAGTCGGCTTTGCACATTTGCAAGATAGAGAAGGCCAAATTCAGATTTATGTACGTAAAGACGAAGTTGGTGAAGAAAATTACGATATTTTCAAAAAAGCAGATTTGGGCGACTTCTATGGAGTTACTGGTAAAATAATGAAAACTAATACTGGTGAGGTTTCAATTAAAGCGGAAAAAGTTACGCTTTTGTCAAAAGCACTACGTCCTCTACCAGAAAAATATCATGGGTTAACAAACGTTGAACAGCGTTATCGTCAACGATCTTTGGATTTAATCAGTAACCGTGATAGCTTTGAACGCTTTAAAAAACGCAGTCAAATTATTAGTGAGATTAGACGTTATCTAGACCAACTTGGTTACTTAGAAGTTGAAACACCAGTGCTGCACAATCAAGCAGGTGGTGCTGCAGCACGTCCATTTATTACACACCATAATGCTTTAGACATAGACTTGTACCTGCGTATTGCTTTAGAGTTGCATTTGAAACGTTTGATTGTAGGCGGAATGGAAAAAGTTTATGAAATTGGCCGGGTTTTCCGTAATGAAGGAATTGACACAACCCATAATCCTGAATTTACTATGCTGGAATGTTATACTGCATACGCCAACTTCGGTGATGTTATGGACCTGACAGAAGGAATCATCCGAGACGTTACTGAGAATGTTTTGGGAACAAATAAAATTACCTATGATGGGCAGACTGTGGATTTAGGAAAAGATTTCGCACGTCTTCATATGGTAGATGCAATTAAAGAGTATACCGGAGTGGATTTTTGGCAAGAACTATCACTAGAACAAGCCAGAACACTAGCTGAAAAACATCAAGTAGCTATTACAGATGCAATGAGCGTTGGTCATATTATCAATGAGTTCTTTGAAACATTTGTTGAGGATAAATTACAACAGCCAACCTTTGTGTATGGGCATCCAGTAGAAGTTTCGCCATTAGCTAAGAAAAATCCGGATGATCCACGCTTTACCGATCGGTTTGAGCTGTTTATTGTAGGCCATGAATTTGCTAATGCATTTACTGAGTTGAATGATCCTGTTGATCAACGGCAACGTTTTGAAGAACAAGAAAAGGAACGAGTTGCTGGCAACGAGGAAGCTCATGGCGTAGATGAAGACTTCTTAGAAGCGTTGGAATATGGAATGCCCCCTACAGGTGGATTGGGTATAGGTATTGATCGGTTAATTATGCTATTAACAGATGCACAGTCAATTCGCGATGTACTACTTTTTCCAACGATGCGTTAATCGTTTATACCTATAACAGGATATAGACAATTGAATGTAACTTCCTTGAGTTAGGAAAGGGTCATTCGATTTGTCTTTTTTAATTGAAAATGAGGATAAAGTTTTATGGAATATAGGTGCTTTAGTTTTTCACGTAATTAATTTATATTTATTGCTATAAATATGCAACTTTCTTTGATTAAAAACGAATGATATAAAAAGTTATTTTTATATTGATCGGGATTTATTTTTTGGTAAAATATGTGTTTAGAATGATTGACCTAAGGGCATTTTATTGGTATATTATTATTTGGTTGTGGCAGTAAAAAACTTTTTATTTTTTCAATAAAAATGATTGACGTCTGTTTATGGTTTTGGTAAGATTATCAAGTCGCCATAAATGAGAAAAGTTTTTGTTTGTTTCATAAAAAAAA
>NZ_BCPY01000016.1 GCF_001544195.1 Tetragenococcus solitarius NBRC 100494 | reverse complement strand
GTCACTTTTTAAATAAAATTCGGAAATATATTGTTTAAATTTAGGATGCAAAAAGAAAATTAATTGTAAATTATATTTTTCCAATATAGCTTCCAGCTCCTTTGAACTTAAAAAACTAATATAATTATCGTAATAATCCGTCCTCTTAAAATCTTCTTTAGGCATATCTTCCATCCAAGTTCTCCAAGTTGGCATAACAAAAATTTTTTTTCTGTTACCATTATTTACTTTATTAAATAACTTATCCCATCTAGAAAAACCAGTTACCGCTATTTCATTTAGTTCATATTTCCAATTTTGATGAATAATTTCTTTTTCTAAGTCAGACGTTGCAATGACTAAATTAAAATTTCCCCTTCCTTTAGCTTTTTTAAAGACTTTTGATTGCTTTAACGCAGTCACTCCATGTTGAAGAAAAACGCTTTGTTTTTTCATTATTCTTTTAGGGACAAGACCAGTACGAACATGTAAATTATATACATGACGTTTATTTTCTGAAGAAATTAATAATTTACTTGCATAAATTAACAAAAAATACTTAAATGACATAAATGTCACTACATTATTGCTTTCTTTTTTTATGTCATTAAAGTCAGAAGAATTCCTGTCCAAGATAAAATAAAAATCGCCATGTAAATTATTTGTATCTACATATTGAAAAAAAGCATAACCATTATCTTGTGCTGTAGAAGAAAATTTTTCAAACCCGAGCCAGATATCTTTACGCCTAAAGTAAAATGGTTTTAATATTAAATAAACTATATAAGCTAATTTTTCTTTTATTTTAGTTTTTTTATTTTCATAATACTCCCTATTACGCATCATAAAAGCAATATCATCTTTCAATGTTACATAAGGATATAAAATCTTATCTTTCACATATATTGCATTTTCAAAGTAGTCTTTATTTATTTGTTTTTTCAGCTTATATGTAGCGTTTGTTACCTTTATTCTCTCTTCGTTGCCATCCTTATCCATAACTGTTATAAAAATATCCCAATATAATGGAAAGAAATCATTATCCCAATCCAACAAAAGAGAACCTTGAACAGAAAAAGTACGGTTTTGTATATGTTCTACCTCAGTATCTTTTGCCTCAATTAATTTAACTGTATCATGCGAGCGTAACTTTAAAAGGATGTTTTTAATAGTTAAATTTCCATCTTGTTTCACTTGTGCTGTTATTAAAAAGCCCTTGTTGTTTTTTTTGGTTATATCTAACATTTTAGTCTTTACCTTATATTTTTCTTTAAACACAGCGGAACCAGAAGATTTTAAAATAGCAACATAATTATTCATTGTTGAATAAACCATTATTGAGTAATCTTCAATAGAAGTATTCAAATAAGTTAATCTATTGTTTGTTTCTCTCACTACTTGTAATCTTCCAGATTTTGATTTCTTTCCGTCAACAAACCATGCTTCTAAATCCCAACGGTTGTTTCCCACTTCCTGCAGACTTTCTGCAGTCAATGGTACAAAGATATTGCCATTCATCAATTTTACAGTGGTTATTCTGACGCGTCTTTTATTTTTTCTTGAAACAAAAATAATTTCTTTTAACTGACTGTTTATAAATTGCTCGTTAACAATACACAACTCCAACCCTTTTGTAGGTTTGTTATGAACGAGAACTTGTTTCATTACTATATCTTCTCTCTCATCTACAGGAATCGATTTAAAAAATTCTTCAATTAAAAGCGAACATATTATAAGCATATTCTGTCTAAAATAAACACCTTGATGTCTACCTCTGCTATAACCTACATAACCAATAAATGATGATTTGTTATAACACATAGGATCACCTTCGACCACCGTATCCATTAAATAGGTCTCACCTAACTTATAAAGAACTTTTAATTGCCAATGCCCTTGAGGTAAAATTTCAGATAAGTTTATTGAAAATTTATCTTCTGAAAAGGAATAAAGAAGCCTTTGCTCCTCTCCTGTTTCTTCGTTTACAGCAAAAAAACCTTTTACATTATTTTGGGTTAGTTCCTTGTTAAATAGCTTTAATGACGAATTATGTTCTGTAAACTCAACTAATGTAACGGGAATATCACCTTCCATTATGTATTTTGAGTTAGTCGAGTAAATAGAATCTTTATGCTTCCTAAAGACGATGGAATCAGCATTCCCCTCAATACTTAGATTATTTATTCCTATAAGAAAATTTTTCTCACTTGCTTTTTGATAATCATTGATCCATAGAGAATAATTTACACCCTTTTCCATTTTTGCTTCTGGGTTTTTTAAGGCCAAATTATCTTCTTGGGACGTAATTTCAACATCTATCCGATGTTTTTCTTTATCCAAAAGGAAAACATTATCGATGGCTAATTGCTTCGATTTTTCAAATATAATATTATCTTCTTGTGCTGAAATCAGTTGAATTCTTTCTTTCAATATTTGAACCTCCAAAATATTAGCATTACAAATATGCAATACAAATTTTTTCTTACTTAACTGAAATATTCTCTTCATCAATTACTCATCATATAAAAATATTTCTAAACAATCGAGATTAGTATAATAAAATGAAGTTATGATAAAAACATTCACCATAATAACTCTACAATAAAAACTTTAATGATTCAATATAAGTATTATTCTCAAGTAAAAATATCAAACTTAATAAATTTCGTCATATTTTTATTTACTATTTAAATTCTCTTCGCTATTTATTGCTTTAATGAGTAAAAATAGAATTCGGTTTCTTAAAAATAAATAAAAATTTTAAGAAACCGAATTCTATTGAGCTTATTATTTAACTAATGTCTTAACTCTCGTAATGGTTTGGTTAATCTCCAAGACTTTGAATTTTCCATACTACTAATTTTATGGCTTAACCTTTCATTCAGTTTTTCTTTTTTATTCAGTTGACTCCTCAATTGAGATATAGCATCATCTTTTATTTTAAACTTTTTATCGTTATTGTTTTTTATTTTCTCATGCTTTTTTACCATAATATCAAAACTATTTTGTAGCCTCCCACGCATCTCGTTGCTATTACAAGAAGTTATTGGAGTAATAGGAGGCTTTAAATCAATTTGTTCAATTTTTTCATCAAAACGTGTCTTCAATCCTTTTTTATCATAGAGATATACACTTTCAAGGTTATTCTTATTTAGAAAATTAATAAAATTTTCGTAATTTTTTTTCTGATTTTTTTCAACTGAATGTATATCAACCATATTTAACAACTCTTCTAATTCCATACCTTCATACATTTCATCAACAGAAACACGGGGAAAATTATGGAATTCAGCTAGCTCTCGCATTCTACCGTCAATTGGAATTACCATGCTTGGCGTGCCAGCAAGAATAGGGGCAACATTTCCATGCAATCTAGTTCCTACACTTAAGTTTACATTTTTCATATGTTTAATCCATGAAGGAGCAGACAAGAAAAATTTAACTTGATTATTTTTATATAAATCTGAGTTCAAGCTATTAGGGTAATTATTTATTGTAGAATTAATAGCATTTCCTAAAAACGGAGCACCAGAATAAGTTAAAATCATTTCATCAAGATCCTGCGGAATAAATTCTAAGTTCTTATATTTTCGCGATAGCCCATTTAAAAATTTCAATGCTTTTTGATCCGCTTTAGGTGTCATATTAATACTTATAAAAGAATTACTGTTCAAATCTAAATCACGAATATTTATATTATTACCAAAAGTATACATTGATGGACAACCAATTACCATATGGTCTCTTCCTTCTTTAAATCCTAGGTAAGATAGGTAATCAGATGTAATTTGACCTCTTAGTCCCAAAATGTTTGAATTTTCTAACACTGCACTTACAAATTTTCTTACATCGTTATCGAAAGGGCGTTCTTGCTCCACGTTTGGTTCGTAAGGAAAAGCCATCCCCATACCAATAACAATTACCGGTATTGTAAGTTTCTCAATTAAGTCAGTATATTTCCTCAATGTAGGGATAAAGCCTGGTCGTATAGCATTTGCTAAAGGGAGTACATAAGAATCATATGTTTGATTTATCTTCTCCGCATCAGCCGGATTTACTCTATAATAGTCTGGCACCAATTCCACACCATATGTACTCAAATTTCTAAAAACACTAAAAGCGTACATTAAATTGCCCACATTATTTCCAATTGCATTTCTCTTAATAATTTTATCTGCACTAAAAGAGTCTAATGGAGACATCCCAGCTCTTACAAGAATCTTCTTCATGATTTAATTTCTCCCACACATCTTATATTTAAAAAATATTTATATACAAAGTTACTTACAATTGTACCACTAAATTCTAACGCTCGGAATAACAACAAACTTTTCTATTTTAAATAATTTCTCAGTTATGTAGTTTCTCCAACAATATTTGGCTAACTTTTAACGAAGCTTTCCCATCTTCCCAACTACAGAATGTTTGTCCAAACACTTGCTCTTTTTCTGAATATTGTAAAAACTTGCCTCTTTGAACAAATTCATCAATAAATTCATATAATTTTTCTTCGCTCTCGGCAATCGGTCCTGGGACTTCGTTATAATCCAAATAAAAGCCTCGCAATTTTTCTTTATAATGAACCATATCATAAGGGTAAAATAACATTGGGCGCTGTAATATTGCATAATCAAACATCACAGAAGAGTAATCTGTAATTAATAAATCACTTATCAAATAAAGCTCATTAATATTTTCATCTACACATACTTTCACCTGATTTTCATAACCCTTTATATTAATAGAATCGCCAACCAAGTAGTGTGGACGGATAATAAAGGTGTCTTCTTTATCTAAACAAGTAACAATTTTTTTTAAATCAAAAGGCATGAAAAATTTATAGCTTCCTTTTTTAATAAAGTAATCATCGCGCCAAGTTGGTGCATATAGTATAACTCGTCCACTCTTTTTACCGACAATTTTTTCTTTCAATTCGTCTTTTAATTCTCGGTTGCTTTTATTGTTAACTAACTCATCATTACGCGGATACCCAATTTCTAAAAATGTATTTTTAAACTGAAACGCACGTTTGAAAATATCTTCAGAGTATTGGTTAGGAGCAATGAGATAATCCCAACGGCTCGCTTCAAAGATAAAATTATTTCTATACTTTTCCGTGTCAGTCCCAGGCATTGCCACTTCTTGTATATCAGCGCCTAATTTCTTTAAGGGCGTACCATGCCAAGTTTGAATATAGCTTGTATTTTTGTTTTTCTTTAGCCAATTAGGCATGCGGGAATTAAACACCCAAAAATTAGCCCTAGTAGTTAACCACAACCATTTAATAGAAAAACGAGGAACAAGATTTAAATCAGGAAATTGTGCTCTTGCTTCCTTGATATATACCTTTTTTATCCCCCAGTATAAATGTTTGTTATCTGTCTGTTTGACTAATTCCTGATAAATCGCATATGGATTGTCCGAAGGGAGTTTCCCATTAAAAGATTCAAATAATACAAGTCCCTCTTGAATAGGGAAAATAGTAGCCGTAATATTAAAAATAATTTTATATATTTTACTAAGAATTCTTTTTATCATCTTTTATGCAAACCTTCCAACATAAACTTTTAATTACAAACAAAGGAAGTTGCAAAATTCGTTTAAATCTTTTAGGATCAGATAACGAACGATACAACCATTCCAAGTGTACATTAATAAAAAATTGCGGTGCACGCTTGACATGCCCACTTAGTACATCAAAACTTCCTCCCACATCTTGAAAGACTGAAACGTCTAATCGAGGAATATTTCTTGCTAACCACTCTTCTTGCTTAGGGAAGCCTAATGCTACAAATAAAAAGTCCGGACAAGCAAGATTAATTTTTTGAATAATTTCTTCTTCCGTTAAATTCGTATACCCATCAATTTTACCACTCAATTTTAAATCCGGGTAGTTCTTTTTTATCTGTAATGCTGCATCATCAACTACCGCTGGTTTTGCACCATACAAAAAAATACTTTTTTTCTCTTTATTTGCATATTCTAAGAAGCGGTACATCAACTCAATACCTGCCACACGTTCTTTAATTTGTCCACCTATTAACTTTGAAACCAGGACAATGCCAATCCCATCAGGAATCCGATGTGTACTTCTTTTAATAAATGGATAGATTTCCGGATATTTTTGTCCTTCGACAATAATTTGTGGGTTCACGCTAATCGCACTCATTTTCTTGCCATTATTGTTTAAATAATTTGGCAAGTCATTGACTATATCATCATAAGTGAGTACATCGACAGGAACACCCATAATTTCTTCAGTTGTCATATACTTTTTTCACCCACTTTACGAGTTGTTCACATGCATTTCCTTGAGCGTACTCATTCCACATCTGGTTAAAAGAATCGAAAGTTTGATTCGATTCTTTCTTGATTGCAGTAATCAGTTCTTCTTCGTTTGTTACAATCTGTCCTGGAGCCCATTTTTCAAAATCTTCTTCAATCCCCACTTCTTTATTATATTCATCATAGTCATAACAAAAGAAAACCATTTTCCCATTAGGGTTGGCTAAAGAATACTCAAAAACAACAGAAGAATAGTCTGTAATCAAGCAATCCACCGAGGGTAGTAGTTGAGTTAAATCCATTTCTTTAAAGTCGGAAATGACCTCTTTTTCTGACTTTATTTGTTGATAGAGCATTGTATCATGAGGATGTGGTTTTACCATAATTACCCAATTATTTCCCAACTGACGCTTTAGATTGTTAAAATTTAATGGGACTTCTGAGTCATTTTCTCGATAAGTCGGAACATATAAAGCCACTTTTTTATTCGTCGGAAAATAATCTTTGAAAAGCTTCTTAGCTCTACTTAACCATTGCTGGTCAAAAAAAAGATCCGTGGGTAAATAACCAAAGGGCAGTTCTTGAAAGGTCTGTTGATAGTTTTTAGCAAACGTCTGTGACATCTTTTCTGAGCTTACTACATAGTGTGTAAACTTTTCATA
Source organism: Tetragenococcus solitarius NBRC 100494 (assembly GCF_001544195.1). Taxonomy (GTDB): domain Bacteria; phylum Bacillota; class Bacilli; order Lactobacillales; family Enterococcaceae; genus Tetragenococcus; species Tetragenococcus solitarius. The sequence continues at coordinate 42,051 of NZ_BCPY01000016.1, read as the reverse complement.
AACTTCACGATATCTTTTTCGGTCCTTTTGTGAGACTTTCTTCGTATATTCTGCAGCAAGCCCGAAAGATTTAATCGCGCCATTTGCGTGCCAAAGCTGTACTACCTTAGTATGAGAACTAAACCTGACTCCAGCTAAAAATGCAAAATAGTTGTCGCAAAAAACTATCTGACTTCCTGTTACTACAGGTACAATATGCTTTAACAATATAGAAAAGCCATCCATACAATAAGTAGAACAACCTTTTTGCTCATAATAAGTCGCTAAGTCTTTACTATTTTTAGTATAGCAAATAACAAGTTTATCCGGAAAAGTTTTATACAACAGTTGCAAAGCCATTTGGCTAGTTGTAGGAAAACTCAGCAAAAAAACGATTTTATCATTCTTTTTAGTAGTATTTTTACTGACTAAATGAACAAGCCAGAGATATAATTCTTTGCTGGCCAAAACAAGTGGATTACTCACAACCTCGCCTCCTGAATCATTCTTTACTATTTTAACTGAAAACAATAAAAAAAGAAAACTGTCTTTGTTATTCAATAAACTATAGGGATAAATTTTTATTTTAAATAACGATTGAATATAGAAAAATTTATCCTGATCTTTCAATAAAAAAATACTGTTGTGACAGTCGATCTCTGTCTCAACAGTATTTTTAATAGCTTTATTAGACTTATTTTACTATTCTTTAACTAAAAAAGTAATTTTGATTCATCGGATATTTCACATCTGCAATATCTACAGTAATTAAACGATCATCGTTTATTTTCTCTTGATCGACAAATTCAAAATTTTCCACTTCAAAAGTAATGTCCGTATCCTCCACTTTTTTTACAATACCAATAAATGGACGATGAAAATGGCTCGGTTGTACCTTATAACGTTCTCCGATTTGGATGTTTTCTATAATGTTCATTGAATGTACCCCCTAATAAATACTTATGAAATCGTTACTATACTATATACATAACACGTATAACTTAAACATACAAGTCTTTTAGTTAAAAAAAGTTTGAATTCCTTAAATTTTTTTAGGTATATAGACCAATTATGGAATTTTCTATTTCGTTTATTTTTTTAAAGCGATATATCATTTTTTTGTCGCAAGAACATATATAGACCAATTGTATTCTTATGTAAGTTTCTTCTGAGTATAGATGTACTTTTTCATATCCAATCATACAAAATAATGGATAATGTAAATTTGTAAAAAACAAGAGATAAAATTAATTATATAACTTAGTATAATTAATCTTATCCCTTATTTTATTATTTATTTTCAATTTTTGCGCAAAAAGTCGCCTAATTTACGTACTATCTTAATTTCTTTTCTGTCCAATACATTTTTACAATGTTTATTTTTCTTTTCTAAATCTCTTATTTTTTTCTTATTCTTCCGATCTTTTGTTTTATACTTCTTGTTCTCCTCTTTAATTCCTTTTAACTCTTTATTTCTCCTTTTTTCATAACTTTCTAGTCTGCCAGCTAATTGCTCTGGCTCTAATTGATTGATTGGTTTTACTAAACTAGGAAGTTGCGCTTTTTCAAGTTTTTTGTCTAATGGTGCCTCTGTTTCATGACGATAAATATGATCAAGTCCGTTTAGCTCTAAAAATTGAATAAAATTATCAAAGTTAACTTTTTGCCTTTTTTCTGGTGAATGAAAATCAACCTTTTCAATTAATGCAGCTAAAGTTGTTTCTTCCGTAATTTCATCAGCCCAAATATGAGTTAAATGATGGTAATCTGTTAATTCACGCATTCGCGCATCTTTAGGGATAAGCAAGCTAGGAGTACCAGCAATTGTGGCTGTTATGTTTCCATGTAAACGAGAACCTACGGCTAAATCAGCTGTCTTTAGAAAATCAATCCAAGATTTCGCATTAATAGGAAATCGCACTCTGTCTTCTTCATAAAACTTGTGTGTAATATCTACAGGATAATATTCTGTATCTTTCTTTAGTTTTTCATTTCCTAAATAAGTCATTTTTAATTCTTTTTGCCACTGAGGTATAAAGTAATAATTAGGATACTCCATTGATATTCCTTCAGTAAACTTCAGTACATTATCTGGAGACAACTTCGATCCATTAAGAACAATTAACGAATCTTTTGTGATAGTGGTATCTCGAATATTTAGCGCTGGGCCGAAACTATACATAGAAGGACAACCAATAACCATATGATCTCTTCCTTCTTTAAAACCTAAAGAAGTTAAATAGTCAGCAGTAATTTGTCCACGAACACCAATCATCGAAGAATGCTCTAGCACTGCCTTTACAAATTCTTTTACTTCCTTATCAAAAGAAAACCCCTCTTCTAAATTTGGTTCAAAAGGAGCTCTCAAGCCTACTCCTATCACAATAACAGGAATGTTCAGCTTCTTAAATAACTTAGTGTAGCTTTTAAGTTGTTTTACAAATGCCTCCCTAAAGGCATCTGCTAAAGGAATAATATAAGCATCATATTTTTCATTGATTTCAGTTGCATCTTCTTCGTTAATTCTATAGTTATCAGGAATAATTTCTACATTTTCAGTTGTTAAATTACGATAAACTGAAAAAGCATAAATTAAGTTACCTACATTACCGCCAATCCTTGGATTTACTACCATATCCTCAGGCGTTTTAACATCCGTTGGCGCTATACCTGAACGTATTAAATATCTTTTACCCATATGTCTCTCCTACTTGTTCGTTTTTTTCTTGTGGTTGATCCGAGAAAAGATTATCAACTAATCTCTCGCTTGATTTGCCATCCTGATACTTAAAATGCTTATTTAAGAATTTAGGAACTTTCTCTTGTTCAAAATCTTCTTGATATAAAGCAGTGATCAATTCATCAAAAGTTTCTACGATTTTTCCAGGTACAAAGGTTTCATAAGGTTCATAGAAATCTCTAGAAGTGATATAATCTTCCAAGTCGAAAGCATAAAACAACATAGGTCTTTGAAAAACAGCAAATTCATAAATTAATGAGGAGTAATCACTAATCAATATATCGGTAATAAACAAAATATCGTTTACTTCTCTAGCACTAGAGATATCAAAGAAACAGTTCTCATATTTTTTTGGTATATTCAACTCATTTTTTACAAATGGATGCATTTTAAAAAGAACAATAGCGTTGTTCGCCTCACAATACCGAGCGAACCTTTCAAAATCAATTTTAAAAAATGGATAATGAGCTGTCCGATGTCCATTGCCGCGAAATGTTGGAGCAAATAGTATGACCTTTTTCCCATTAATAAATGGAAGCTCCGCTTTTAATTGTGCAACAACGTTTTTTTCATATTCTTTATCAAACAATATATCCGTTCTAGGTACACCGGTAGGTTTTACATATTCTTCTTTAATACCAAATGCCTCTGCATAAAAAGGAACATCTGTTTCAGAAGAGACATAGGCTTTTGTATAATTCCGATGATTTTTTGAATCGAATAATGGGCCTCCTCTTTTTCCTGCCCGACTAAACCCCACTGTTTTAAAGGCTCCTACTGCATGCCATACTTGAATAATCTCTTGCATACTTTTAAAATTCAGCTTATAAATCAAAGGATGGAAATCATCCACAAATATATAATCAGACTTGCCTAATAAATAAGGAAAACGAAATTTGTCAATCAATCCTCGTCTTTCAGTAATATTGGGCTTAAAAATCTGATGTATCTTATATTCTTTATCCAAACCTTGTCGCAACATCTCATTATAAACAAATTCAAAATTTCCGGACATGCTTTCTCTTGAATCAGAAGTAAATAACACTGTATTCCCTTTTTTTCTATGTAACAATCTTGCGGTTTTAAAGATAGAATGAAAGAAGAAGTTCCGTATTTTAAAGGAAATTTTGTTGTACTTTTTTTTGATAGACTTAATTCTTTTGCTAAATACACTTTTTCGTGGTTTGTTAACACCGTCAAATTTGACATCTAAAACAAATTCATTAACTTCTTCAGAAATCCTGGGTTTAACAGTATACTTCCTCTTTTTAGAATTTCCCCCTTGCCGGAAAACTTCTGTGTAACGATCTAACAAATAATTGTTTCTACCATTCTTAGTTTCTTTTGCCTCATATTTTTCCCATTCTTCATCAGTAAGTTCATATAGATGACTATCAAGAAACTTGGGGTTAATCTGAGCAATGTAATCCAACTCTTGTTTGTTTACTAATAAATATTGACCTGAAGGTAAATAATAACCATTGTCCAAAATAGCTACATCGAAACGACATAGAAATTCATTTCCTCTAACTCTTACTTCATTTGCAGTCAACATTTTTGTTTCTACCAAATTTCTCAAAACGAAATAACTTTGAGAAATATCCAAGTTTTCGGCGTGTCCACTTATAAATAATTGAACCCTTTCCCAGTAAATCTCATCGATTACAATCTTACTACTAACCAAAACTACTTTGCTTCCTTTCTTCGTTTCATAGTATTTATAAAGTCCATTTTATAACCGTTTTCCCCCATGAAGTAGACAAATCAGATTCGAAAGCGTTTGTTATATCATTTATAGAACGAATTTCATATTCGTTACCTTTCAATAAGGATAATTTTTCTACAACATCCGGATATTTTTGATAAAGTGCAACGACTCCCTGGATATCTTTAGCGCCGCTGCGGCTACTTCCAATCAAAGTAATCCCCTTTTCTAGGACTAACCTTGTATTAATTTGCACCGGATATTCGCTTACTCCAAGTAGATCGATACTACCTTCCGGAGAAATATGATCTATAATTTGATTAATTGCTGCTTCGCTTCCATTGCCACCAACACATTCAAACGCGTGGTCAAATGTTATATTCTCCGGAATGTCGTCAATGTGAAAAACTTTGTTTACAAAGGAAAAATGACTTAACTTATAATCTGTTTTCCCAAAAACATAGATCTTAGAGTCAGGATATAGTTTATTGACCAAGACAGCAGTGATGTATCCTAAATTGCCATCTCCCCATATTCCAAAAGATCTTTTATAGCTGTTAGACTTTCTTTCCAAACGTTGGATTGCATGCCAGCTTACAGAAACTAGTTCAGAAAAAGATATGTTACTAAGGTCGATATCGTCAGGAACTTCCACAACACGATCTCGTCGCATAAAAACGTAGTCTTGCATAAAACCATCATAACCACTAGAACGAAATTTACTGCTAGACAAGTAGTTTTCAGCAATTACTTTATCCTCTTCAACAGGAGTATTCGGTACCATAATTACTTTAGTTCCTATTTTAAATTCTTTTTTACTGTCATATACAACTTCACCGACGCCTTCATGAATAAGTGACATAGGAAGTTTTTTACGTAATGCTTGTTCCCCTCTGCTTCCGGTATAATATCGTTGATCAGCTGCACAGATCGAAAGATATAACGGCCTTATAATGACTTGATCAGCATTTATATCTTCATTATTATAAGTAACTTCAAATTGTCTTGGAGAAACTAATTGGTATACTTGGTTAATCACTAGCTATTCCTCCTTGTATAATTGAATTAGCGACTTTCAAATCATAAGGAGTTGTAATTTTAATATTAAACAGTTCTCCATGAACTAATTTAATTTTTTCACCAGAGACAGCTAAAATTTTACAAGCATCAGTTAGTATTCTTTTGTTTGTTTCCGATAAATTTTCATAATTGTGTTTTAATAATTTGATGTTAAACGATTGTGGTGTTTGTCCCTGATACATTTCGTTTCGGACAGGTATAGATGATATAAAATCATGATCTTGGGAGGCCACAATTGTGTCAGTAGCTTCTATCACTGTATCCACTGCCCCGTATTTTAAGACCATATTAATGTTTTCTTCTATAATTCTATGTGTGAGAAAAGGACGAACTGCATCGTGTGTCACTATGACATCTTCATCAGTAATATTTTTTTCTTTATTAATAAAATTTATGATACACATGATCGTTTCGTTTCTATCGCTGCCGCCTTCAATAATTTTTAGCCGCTCATCATAAATATCATAATTACCTATAATGTTCTCTGTATGAGATAGCCATTCCTTGGGAGTAGCTATTATAATATTTTCGAAGTCATTATTTAAAAGGAATTTTTCAACAGTATGTATAAGTATTGGTTTCCCATCTAAATTTAAAAACTGTTTTGGTAAAGGTACATTTCCCATCCTAGAACCTGAACCACCTGCTAATATTCCTGCGTAAATCATTTTTTACTCTCCTTCAAATATTTTCTACCATTCATTTATCTTTACATAACAAAAAAACAAACTAAAAATGGTGCCTATTTAAAAACACCTACTTTTTTATAGTAGCACGTTCTAGAAGAGAAAACAATTACGCTTCAAAAAAAGTATTCTAGAATGACTTTCACCAATTCAAATAAACGTAGTTGAAAAATCTTTCGTACACTTTTTAACTACTATTTTTTTATCACTTTTTTTGTCCAAACAAAACCAAGAAAAAGCCATGATAAAAACGATACAATCATCATATAACGAAATAGTGGAGAAGTTTTATATTGCACAATTAGTTTGTTATTACCCATTTTTGAATTAACAATTAAAGCGCCGATTTTATTTGTTTTAAACTCATTTTTATCTAATTTTTTACCATTTAATACAATTTGTGTCCTCTTATATACAACAATAGGAAGAAGTGTTTCTTTTTTACTCTCAGCTTGCCAATTAAGACTTAAATGTTTATTTTCCACTTTTTTACTAATGTTTTTGTTCATCGGATTGTTTATAATTGCGTTTTTGTATTCCCCAGCCGGGTTAAAATCCTCATCCAAAATAGTATTTTTATCTTTAGCTGGTAAATAATCATGAGTCGCCTTTACAATTAAAGTTAAAGCTTTATTCAAACCAGCTTTTTTATCAAAACTTTGACGCAACATAACTGGATCTCCTTCTTTAATCACAGTATGATGAATCTTAGGCTGTAATGTGTCACTTTTCCAAAACGCCAACTTCTCATTCGCAGAATCATTTTGTATTTTTAATCCTAATAAGCATAGGCCCAACAAAATTACATATAGCATATACGATTTTTTTATTGTTTTTTGTCGACCAGCAAAAAAACTTTCAATAGATAATGCCACACTTAAAATGCTTAATACGATTGCTGGCAGAAATAGTCTCGAAGGAAACTGTAAAATCGCTAACGTCGAAAATTTAGAAGTAATTTCATTCCAAGGAATTATTCTCGAAGACAAGATAAAAAACAAGGAAGATTGGAAGGTAACAATTTTGTTCACCTTGTCTACCTTACCGAACAAAAGCAATAGATATTGGAACGTAAGTAAGCTAAATGAAGCTACTGTCAGATGGTTTGCCGGATTATCTAAAAATAACCTTATAGCAGAGCTTTCCATATCAGGATTTGTAAATGGTGTTAAAAGTTGATTTTCTATGCTCGTCTCTAATAAGGGATACCAAACGTTTGCTGTAGTAAATACTGTAATAACAGCCGCAATCAATACAGAGGTAACTAGCTTTGTTTTTGCCTTTGTTTGAAAAAAACTAATAATGAAAAAAATACCTAATATTATTATTAAAAGCAAAGCCGTGAGTACGTGAACTTGTATAGCTAAAGTCATCACTACTACTAATAGCGGAACAACTTGAGTGTAATCTTTTTCTTCATTTAATTTCACACCCGCTAAAGCGCCTAACGGAACAATGAAAGCTCCCCAAGAACCAAACGCTTGGTTAAAACTCCAAGATTGGACAACGTAATATGTAGCGTATGTAATTGATAAAATTAAGCTAACAGAAAGACGAATTTTAGTTTTTACTAACAAAAAAAGCATAGATATTGCTGATAAAAATGTTATTAAAAAATTAGATACTAATTGATACTTCAACCATGAGCCACAGAGTAACAAAACAAGTCCTTGTAAATAAGCAAATATAGGTCCGTAAAGCGCATTAACAATTCTTCCCGACTGAGAAAAGCCATACATGCTTATAAAATATTGAAAGTTTCCTTCTTTAATTTGTTGTGCAGCGTCATAAAAACGGTTATAGTGAAACACCCAATCCGGACCCAAATATAAATTTTTATGCAACATTTGTACTCTTTGTAGCGCTATAGAAATAAAAAAGATAAGTATAATTGAAAATATAAGTTGGTTTCTTTGTTTTTTTAAAACACGTTCCATTTTTAATCCCCTTGTATTGCTCTTTTATTAAGATAAACTCCAGAAAACTAACAATAGAATTCTGGAGTTTAAAATAAATTTTTCAATCCTTTTATGGATAAATCCGATTTAGTAAACGTGGAAATGGAATGGCTTCTCTTACATGCTCAATTCCAGCTAGCCAAGTGACGGTTCTTTCTAAACCTAGACCAAAACCTGTGTGAGGTACAGAACCATACTTACGTAAATCTAAGTACCACGAATATTCCTCTTCATCTAAGCCTTGTTTTCTGATTTGTTCTAACAGATAGTTATAGTCAGTCGCACGTTCAGAACCACCAATAATTTCTCCATAGCCTTCTGGTGCAATTAAATCAGCGCAAACGACAATATCTTCTCTGGTTGGATGAGGTTTCATGTAAAATGGTTTGATATCTTTGGGATAATTTAAAATAAATACGGGTTGGTCAAATGAATTCGCAATAAACGTTTCATGCGGAGAGCCAAAGTCTTCGCCCCACTCGATATCATCAAAGCCATTTTTTTGTAGCATATCGACTGCATCATCATAAGAGATTCTTGGATATGGTAATTTGGTATACTTTTCTAATACTAAACGATCGCGGCCTAATACATGTAGTGCATAATCACAATGGTCTAAAAGATTTTGCACTAAAAATGCCACGTATTCTTCTTGGATTCTCAAGCTTTCTTCCTGGTGCATAAAGGCCATTTCTGGTTCAATCATCCAAAATTCAATCAGATGGCGACGAGTTTTCGATTTTTCAGCCCTAAATGTTGGACCAAAAGAGAAAACATTGCCGAATGCCATGGCAGCGGCTTCCATATACAACTGTCCTGATTGTGATAGGTAAGCTTTTTGATCAAAATAATTGGTTTCAAATAAATCTGTTGTTCCTTCTGGCGCAGAACCCGTCAGAATAGGAGGATCTACTTTAGTAAAATGACGTGCATTGAAAAACTCATAGGTTGCACGTATGATTTCATTACGTACTTGCATAATTGCATGTTGCTTAGAAGAACGTAGCCATAAGTGACGATGATCCATCAAAAACTCCGTTCCGTGCTCTTTAGGAGTAATCGGATAGTCATGGCTTTCTCCTACAACTTCAATGTCTTGAACTCCCAGCTCGTAGCCGAATTTTGAACGACTATCTTCCCGAACTTCTCCTGTCACCCAAATCGAGGTTTCTTGTGGTAACTCTTTAGCCAAATCAAATATTTCTTCTGAAACATCATTTTTTACCACAACACCTTGAAAATAAGCTGTTCCATCACGCAATTGTAAGAAAGCAATTTTGCCACTTGAACGTTTATTTGCCACCCAAGCGCCGATTTTTACCATTTCGCCTACGTGTTTTTTGGCATCGATAATTTGAATTTTTTCCACTTGTGTCTCTCCAATCTATAACTTACAATCTCATTTTTTATTTTTGTCTCTTTTTCTCTACAAATTCTTTGATGCGTTTGACCATTTCTTCCAATGTTCTGATATCTGTTGCATAACTAATGCGGATATTTTCATTTGAGCCAAATCCTTGTCCAGTGACTGTTGCTACGTGAGCTTCTTTTAACAAGGCATCACAAAACGCTGTTACATTTTCATAGCCACACATTTCCATCGTTTCTTTCACATTAGGAAAGAAATAAAACGCTCCTTGTGGTTTTTGAAGTTTAAACCCAGGAATCTCTAACAGCATTGGATAAATACGTTTCATGCGCTCTTCAAATGCTTTACGCATTTCCTCTACGGAATCTTGTGGGCCATTCAATGCTTCCGCTGCTGCGTACTGACTGACAGCTGCTGGATTACTTGTGGATTGAGAAGCAATATCTGACATGGCCTTAATCAAAGTTTTATCGCCCGCTACAAAGCCGATACGCCAACCGGTCATTGAATAAGACTTTGAAACACCATTGACGATCAATGTTTGGCGGCGGACTTTTTCAGAGATAGTAGCAATGGGTGTAAATACATTATCATCATAAACGAGCCGTCCATAAATATCGTCAGAAACAATCAATATATCATACGCAACTGCCCATTCTCCAATTTTTTCGAGTTCTTCTTTGCTATAAATCATACCTGTTGGGTTTGAAGGGGAATTTAAAATAAACGCCTTGGTATTTTTAGTCCTTGCTTCTTCTAATTGCTCAGCGGTCACCTTAAATTGATTTTCTTCTTTTCCTTTAACAAAAATTGGCGTGCCGGCTGCTAATTTCACTTGTTCGCCATAACTTACCCAATAAGGAACAGGAATAATGACTTCATCCCCTTCATTCAAGACAGCTTGAAATAGAGTGTATAGCGCAAATTTTGCTCCATCTGTTACCATCGTTTCGGATGTATCATAGGTTAACCCATAATATTTTTTTAAATAAGCAACAATAGCTTGTTTTAACTGCGGAATACCTGCTGTAGGCGTATAAAAGCTTGTTTGCCCCGAGCGAATCGCTTCAATGGCAGCTTCTTGGATATGCACTGGCGTGGTAAAGTCCGGCTCCCCCACCGTTAGGCTCAATACATCCGCCCCCTGAGCCTTTAATTGTTTCGCTTTTTCTGATGCTCCTAAAGTCACAGATGGTTCTAATTTCTCTGATCGTTTTGAAAAATTCATATACTTACTCCCTTTCTGTTTACAAGCTAGATATCACGAAGAGCTTTCACTTCTTTTCCATCTTCAAATTGTAATAGATAATAATTGCTGTCTTTAGCATCGTCATTATCGCCTGTAGTCACAATTTCCCAGACCGGCTTATTATCTACCATACCTAAACTTGCTTTTTCAACTGTTTCATTTTTATGATTTTGTAGCACTGTTTGTTTGGCCTCTTGCTCACTCAAACCGTCATCTTGTTGCTCAACTGTTACCTTATTTCCAGCCTTAGGAATAATTACAGCTAAATCACGTCCACTTTCATCTTTTCCCATTACTGTAAAATATGTTTTTTCGCGCGTAAACCAATAAAAATCATCCACAGTATCAATATTGGCATATTTTTCAGCAATTTCAACTGCTTCTTGTTTTGCTTGCCGCATTGGCCGTGAAGCTCGAATGTAAAAAATAATAGAAAAGAAAATAATGAAAAGCAAAACCATACTAATAACAAACAAGGCAGTAACTTTATATGTTTCTCTTTTTTCGTTATCCGGCACCTTTTACACGCACCCTTTCTTTTAACTAATCTCTATTATACAAAAAGTTTTATGAGAACTGTACCATTTTTATTGGAAATTTATGGCTTTTCTAAGAATTCTTCAATCGTATGTTTCATTTCTTCAATAGTTGCTTCTTGAATCGGTAGTTCTTTAGGCAAAGCTTTTTCTAAACGTTTCCCATAATTTTTTGTGACCATCCGCCGATCAAATAAAAGCATCAACCCTTTATCTTCTTCAGAGCGAATCAAACGTCCTAATCCCTGCCGTAATTTTAAAGCAGCTTTAGGCAAGCTTTCTTGTGAAAAAGGGTCTATCCCTTGTTCTTTTAAGTAATAATTTCTAGCTTTATTCAATGGACGGCTTGGATTTTCAAAAGGTATACGAGTGACGATCAGTAATTGTAAAGCATCTCCTGGCAAATCGACGCCTTCCCAAAAGCTATCCGCTCCAAATAAAATCGCTTGTTTTGATTGAATAAAACGCTTGAGGAGTTTTTCTTTGCTCCCGCCCATCCCTTGAGCCAAAATTTCTTTACCTTTACTTAGAAAATGCGGATGAATTTTCTTATAGACTTTTTGCAGTATTTCATGAGAAGTAAACAAGACCAAAGCTGGTTGGGCACTTTCTTCCAAAAGAATGGTTAAGTTTTCAGCTAAATAATTCGCATACTCTTCACTATCTAACTCATTGACATTAATATCGTTATCAGCAATTAAGAGTTTTGCTTGTGTTGTGTAATCGTAAGTCTGCGGAATGACTTTTAAAGCAGCTTCAGGAATGCCCAATTTTTTGGCATAATAATTCCTATTTTTAGGAACTTTCAAACTTCCTCCTAAATAGATAATTTTTTCATAGCGTTTATACCAAGTAGTATTAGGTAAAACAGCCGCATGAAAATTAATTAACTGAATCCGGGCGGTTTTTCTATCGCCATATAAATATAACCAGTGAACATAATGAGACGACCAATTTGTCAGCCAATCATGCATAAATGCAGCTTGTGTCTTCATCGTTTCGTAAAAAGAAAGAAATTCGCCAAAATAAACGCGTTGTCGATCTAACCAAGTATCACTCATTTTATTCATCTGCTCATTCAGCTCAGAACCGATAGTAAGCAGCTCTTGATAATACAAAAGCAAGCGTTGAATGTTCTTTTCACAGTTTAGTGACAAATCTTGTCGCTGTTCTGACTGTAAAATAATTTCTTCTTGGGTAGACCACTGTCCAAACCACTCATTAAAAATATCTTCCTGACATTCAATAATTGCCTGTAATTCTTCTTGATATAAGTGAAACATTCGTAAACTTTCTGAGTCATCTTGGAGCATTTTTTCTATCTGATCAAATAACTGATCTTTTTCATAAAATTGATGGATCTTTCGTTGAAATGTAGATGTATCTAGATAGTGTTTGGATACTTTTTCCATCGTTTCTGGTAAGTGGTGTGCTTCATCAATCAACAGATAACGACTCTTTGGCAACAATGGTTGTTCTCGCTGTGTTTCTTGTGCTAAAAAAGCATGATTTACAATCAAGACATTACTTTGAGTTATCCGTTTTTGCAAATGACGCAAAAAATCTTCCTGATAAAATGACTGCTGAACTGCCAAATATTTGATTCCACGATGGCTAATTTCTTGAAATAATATGTGGTCTAAACGAATTAAATTTAGTTCGTCCAAATCACCAGTAGTAGTCTGCGTTAGCCAAACTAAAATCCCCATTTGATACAAAGCATACTGTTTTTGTTGCACAGGAGAGTCTAAGGTCGCCTTAAATCGTTGTAAATCAATATAATGACTTTTACTTTTAACCACAGTTGCATATAAAGGTTGATTAACCAATGTGTTCAACAATGGAATGTCTTGATCGATTAATTGGTGCTGCAACAAAATAGAAACTGTACTAATAACCATTGGATTCTCCGGAGTTGCCAAAAAAACAGTCGGCAATAAATAACCGATCGTTTTTCCCATACCAGTCGAAGCTTCAATGAATAAGTTTTTCTCCTCACTTTCTGTAAAATGTCGAAACACCGTGTTCATCAATTGCCCCTGTTCTTTACGATAAGTCAGCTTATTTTGGTAGAGTTTCACTTTTTCCTTCTTTGTTTTAGGGTAACGACTATTGTAATAGTTTTCTTCAAACAGCGGCACTTCTTTTTTTTGCAGCGCAATACCATCGACTACTTCCAAGAAAGGAGATAACGGCGGTACTTTTTCTTGTACTTGTGCTGTGACCTCTTTGATAAACCGACTTGTCTGTTTACTTGTCACTTCGCTTAGTTGTGCAATTTTTTCTAAAGTCACTAAGGGTAGTTGTTGCATCGTTGCTTTAATATACAATAATAAAGCCGCAGTCACTTCCGCATCACTATCTGCTTGATGTGGCGTGTCGTGTTCTAATCCTAAATTTTCTGCTAAATCACTTAGACGAAAACTAACTTGTGTAGGCAAAAAAATCTGAGCTAGTTCAACTGTATCAATGCCCGGAATCTGCAACTTTGGCATACCACAACGTACTAACTCGTGATTTAAAAAACTATAATCAAAATGAATATTATGAGCTACGAAGGTAGTATCTGCTAATAAATTATAGATCGTGGCAGCCACGTCTTCAAAATATGGCGCCTTTTTCACGCGTTTATTTGAAATATGCGTTAAGTGCTGGATCTGATTTGAAATTGTTTTTATTGGATTGATATCTACTGCAAAACGGTTAACAATCTCGTCGTTTTCAACAAGCACACATCCAAATTGAATGATACGATCCGTTTTAGGATCCGTCCCCGTTGTTTCGATATCTACAATTGCATAAGTGGTATTCATCGCTTTTCACCTTTTCTTTGCTTATTGCATTATAATACAGAACTACTGAAAAACCAATGAAGGAAAAAGTATAAAACGTTGTCCTCGTTCGAATCACTTTCAAAAAGCTCTTTTCTTTTTGAAAAAACTAGAGTTGTTATGACTCATCTTCGCTAGATTTAGATTAATCTGGGGATAAGTAAAGCTGACTTACATTCATTTTAAATAAAATTAAAGCACAGGCGTTATTGTTTAAACGATAAAAAAACGGAGCGATTATCGCTCCGTTTCAGTGCTTGATTTTTTTAATTAAGCTTTTACTACATTAGTAGCTTGAGGTCCACGTTGTCCTTCTTCGATATCGAAGTTTACAGATTGGCCTTCTTCTAAAGTTTTGAATCCATCTTCTTGGATAGCTGAAAAGTGAACGAACACGTCGTTTCCATCTTCACCTGTAATAAAGCCATAGCCTTTTTCTGCGTTGAACCATTTAACTGTTCCTGTTTCCATGTAAAAAAATCCTCCTTGTGTATAAACACATATTTTGCAAATCCTTGTTAAGTGAATATTTGGAAGATGTTCTTAGATGAAACAAGCTACCATAATTACGTAACAAAAACTACATTTCATAGTATAACACATAATCAAAAAAATACTAGTATTTTTTTGATTTTTTTGTTTACAAAAAGAAAACAGCTTCTTTAAAGAAACTGTTCTCTTATGATTGACCATTCTCTTAATATCTTAATGTGGCATATAAACTTTTATTGCCAGGAGCGTCTTCTTGGTCTAATACAAACACATCGCCGCTATTACGCAATACATCACGTGCAGTTGTATTAAGCACTTGGCGCCAATCGTATTCTGCTTCCGGGTCTTCTCCAAAGTTTTCTTGCAAGTTAGAGGTTGCAATAAAGAATTGATCTACACGCCCTAACTCAGCCGCTTGTTTAATGTCTGCAATTTGGTCAACGCTTTTACGGTTAATGAGTTTTTGATAACTTTCAACTTCTCTTTTTGACAATTCGTCTGTAATTGTTTCTTCAGCCGCTTTTTCCATTTCCTGCACAGAAAGTTGAGCGGGTGAACGAGTAATCGCTATTTCTGGGTCATAATAATTATATTTCGCGTTTTTCTTAAATGCGGTTTGATTTTCAGAAAGGGCAAAAAGGTAAAGCGGAACTTTTTCCTCATTTTCGAGTCCATTTCTTAAGAAATCATCGATAGCCTGATAGTAGTTATTCCAATCAATTTCTACTTCCTCATCTTTAGGATTGCCGCTATGATAGCCTAAACCTGCACGAAAGTCAGTGCTTCCTCCAGTGATTTCACTGCCCAATGCTTTTTCTAAATCTGTGGGTGCATCTTCTGGCAATTCAACTTCCGAAAGTTTTTTATTATTCATAAAATACAAGCTCATCGAACTACGATTTAAAGCCATCAAATAGTAACGATAATTAAATTGTGCATTTTTAATAATCGCAAGTAAATAAGGGGTGTCACCTACATAATATTGTTCATCAACCCGGATACTTAAACGATGAATATTGGTTTCTTCAGCAGTTAAAATTATGGCGACGCTTGTGGTTGCATCACGGAAAAATGTTTTATCGTTTAATAAATTATCAAATTTTTCTTGGAAAGGTCCCCAATCTTGATCTGGGTAACGTTTATCAAAGCGCCTTTGTGCTTCCTTCATAAAATTTTTGATCTTAATTTGGTCTTTTTCGACACCTTGGGGAGACACATTTGTATTCATCATAACTGTAACAAATGGTCCTTGTACTCCTTCTTTTGACAAACGTTCTAATAAATCTCTTCCAATTTTTGCCATATATTATTCCCCTCCTACATAATTTATATGCTACAACTTTAGTGTACCATGTCTAAGTATTATAATAAAATAAAACGTTATCAAAAATTTATTCATTCTTTGTTTGTAAGCCTCAAAATAAGAAGCAGTCTTTCCTGTTTATTAAATAAAAAATTTTTCACCTATTCAATTTGTTATTTAGAAATAAGTTCCCCTTTACTTTGTGGAACATTTGTTCGTATAATAATTATTGAAAGCAGGTGGTGATTTTGGTTTATTTTGATTATAAAAAAGAACCGCTACGGGACATTTTATTTATTGATGTAAAAAGTTTCTACGCTACAGTAGAATGTATTTCTCATGGTTGGGACCCTTTGGAAACACTCCTTGTCGTGGCTAGCCATGCTGATAATACTGGAAATGGTTTGATATTAGCTACTTCGCCTAAGGCTAAAGAAATATTGGGAATTTCCAATGTATCGCGTGTAGATAATTTACCTGACCACCCCTTATTAAAACAAGTTCCGCCACGAATGAATTTGTACATTAAAAAAAATGTCGCTTTAAATCAATTATTTCAGACTTATGTAGCTTCAGAAGATTTATTAATTTATTCAATTGATGAATCAATTTTAGATGTTACACACTCATTAAATTTATTCTTTCCTGATCCAAATTTATCGCGGCAAGAAAAGCGTTGGTTGTTGGCTAGAAAAATTCAAGAAGAAGTTCGTGAAAAAACGGGCTTAATTATTTCTGTAGGAATTGGTGATAATCCATTACTTGGTAAATTAGCGCTTGACACGGATGCAAAATATCAAAAAGAGAATGGATATATTGCAGAGTGGACTTATCAAGATGTCCAAAATAAGGTTTGGCAAATTCATCCTATGACCGAATTTTGGGGAATTGGTTTTCGTACAAAAAAACAGTTGGCTAAAATTGGCATTAATACAATTAAACAACTGGCTCACGCTGATGTGGACCTCCTTTATTATCGTTTTGGTGTCATTGGAGAGCAACTTTATCATCACGCAAATGGTATTGATCGGACCATTTTATCCGAAACACCTCCAGTAGTTAAAGAAAAATCGTACGGCAACAGCCAAGTACTGCCAAAAAACTACACCATCCAACGCGAAATTGAGATTGTCATTGGTGAATTAGCCGAACAAGTGGCCGCCAGAATTCGTCGTCATGGTTGCTTAACTTCCTGTGTTCACCTTTATATTGGTGCTGCTTATGGTGAGACAGATGGAGATTTTTCTCACCAAATGAAAATTCCTCCTACAAATACCAATAAAGAGTTAAAAGCTCACTGTATAAACTTATTTCGTAAATATTATCATGGACAGGCTGTGCGTCATGTTGGAATTTCTTATTCTAAATTAACTTATACGCAAGCTCGCGAACTGGACTTATTTGAAGATGTTAACAACTATTTAAACGAAGAACGTTTAGATAAAGTGATTGATAAAATACGCGCTAAATATGGTTTTAATTCAATCGTTTATGCAACAAGTAAACTAGAAGGCGCGCGTAGTATTGCCCGCAGTCATTTGGTCGGCGGCCATAATGGTGGCGCTGGTGGTTTGGATGGTCTACTCTAAAAGCTTTCTTTTGAATCGTTCATTTTCGTTTACATTAGTAAACAATAGTGCTACACTAAACGTGGATAACAAAAAAGGAGGATCTGTAATGAGTACAAATCATGAACATCATAGCAATAAAGATGAACATCAACACGAACACATGGAGCACGAACATAATCATGGTGGTCATTCCGGTATGGATCATTCCATGCATATGGGAAATTTAAAACCCAAATTTTTCATATCATTAATTTTGACCATCCCTATTATTTTAATGTCGCCGATGATGGGAATAGACTTACCGTTCCAATTTCAATTTCCTGGGTCTGGATGGGTAGTTTTAATTCTAGCCACAATATTGTTCTTTTATGGCGGGATGCCCTTTCTACAAGGAGCAAAAATGGAGTTATCATCTAAAGAGCCGGCAATGATGACCTTAATTTCACTAGGAATTACCGTTGCTTATGTATATAGCTTGTATGCTTTTATTATGAACCATTTTGTCCCTCAAGCAGATCATGTTATGGATTTCTTTTGGGAACTAGCTACATTGGTTGTGATTATGCTGCTTGGCCATTGGGTTGAAATGAATGCAGTAAGCAATGCCGGAAATGCACTAGAAGAAATGGCACAGTTATTACCAAACACTGCTCATGTTGTCAATGAAAATGGAGATACCAAAGATATCTCTTTACAAGACGTCCAAGAAGGACAACATGTATTAATTAAAGCGGGTGAAAAAATTCCAACAGATGGTACCATCATCAAGGGCTCTACCAGTGTTAATGAAGCAATGGTCACTGGGGAATCAAAAGAAGTAGAAAAATCACAAAAAGATACTGTCATTGGTGGTTCTGTTAATGGCTCTGGTACAATCACTGTTGAAGTCACCGGAACAGGCGAGTCCGGTTATCTTTCTCAAGTAATGTCGCTTGTTGAAAATGCACAAAACGAAAAATCAAAAGTGGAAACATTGTCAGACCGTGTCGCTAAATGGTTATTCTATGTTGCCCTAGCCGCTGGAATCTTAGCTTTTATTGGTTGGCTCATTACTTCTGATTTGAGTACAGCTTTTGAACGAATGGTCACCGTACTTGTGATCGCTTGTCCGCACGCATTAGGTCTAGCAATTCCTCTAGTTATTGCACGCTCAACTTCTCTAGGTGCAAAAAATGGGGTATTATTACAAAACCGTGAAGCGCTAGAAACAGCTAAAAATGTCGATGTCATTTTAATGGATAAAACTGGCACATTAACAGAAGGTAATTTTGCCGTAAACGATTATCGTTCATTTAACAATGACTATTCAGCTGAGCAAGTACTCACTTATATTTCAGCATTAGAACAAAATTCTAGCCACCCCTTAGCTGTCGGCATTTTAAATAAAGCAGAAGAACTATCATTGGATATACCTGAAGCTTCAGATGTCAACAATCTACCAGGGGTCGGATTAGAAGGTACAGTGAATGGAAAAAGTATTAAAGTAGCTAGTGTTTCTTATTTGAATAAACAATCGATTGACTATGACAAAGACACTTTTGATCAATTATCAAAACAAGGAAATTCGGTCAGTTTCTTATTAATCGATGAAAAAAATATCGGACTGGTTGCTCAAGGTGATCAAATTAAAGAAAATGCTAAATCAATGATCCAATCATTAAAGGGTCAAAATGTCACCCCTGTTATGTTAACGGGTGACAACCAACAAGTTGCACAATCGGTAGCAAGCGAACTAGGCATTGATGATGTACACGCTGAATTAATGCCTGAAGACAAAGAAAAGTTAGTCAAGGATTACCGTAATAACGGTCAAACTGTAATGATGGTCGGCGACGGAGTTAACGATGCACCTAGCTTAGCAAGAGCGGACATTGGCGTTGCTATCGGTGCTGGTACAGACGTGGCGATTGATTCAGCGGATGTCATCTTAGTCAAAAGTGATCCAGCCGATATTCTCCACTTCTTAACGCTTGCTAAACGTACGCAACGTAAGATGATTCAAAATATCTGGTGGGGAGCTGGCTACAACATTGTAGCTATCCCACTAGCAGCAGGCGTCTTAGCTCCAATTGGCATCATTTTAAGCCCTGCTGTCGGCGCTATTGTGATGTCCCTAAGTACAATTATTGTTGCTATTAATGCCATGCTGCTTAAAATTGATTAACATTCATTTAAAGAAGAAGTTACCTTCAGTCGGTAGCTTCTTTTTTTATGTCTAAAACTTATTCAGTAAAAAATTCATTTTATTAGTGACATTTTGTCACTTTTGCTGTATAGTAAATAAGCAAGTGACAAAGTGTCACTTTTGTTGAATGTTAATTTAACTAGGAGGTCACAGACATGTTCTTAGCATTAAAAGAAATGCGTTATTCAAAGCTACGTTTTGGCTTAATCATTGGGATGATGGTTTTAATTGCTTATGTCGTCTTTATGCTATCTGGATTAGCAAGAGGATTAGCAGAAGAATTTAAAAAAGGCGTAGAAGACTGGCAAGCTGAAGAAATTGTTTTATCAGAGGAAGCTAATAAAACACTCACTGCTTCTCAGCTAACAAGAGGTGATATTGATAATATACAAAGTTCTACCAAAGCTCCGATTGGTTTATACAGTGGCGCTATTAAAGGAACGCAGCAAGATATTACAGTATTTGGTACCAGCAAACAAGCTTTTTTATTGCCTGAACTTACTCAAGGTAAAAAATTTAGATATAAAAATGACATTATCATTTCACAGAATTTAGCAGATACAGGATATCAAATTGGCGATAAAATTAATATTGGTCAATATGAAGAAGAATTAACCATTACCGGTATTTTCCCAGAGACCTATTATACCGTAACCCCTGTGGTTTATACAGACTTGGAAACTTGGACATCGATGAAGTTTGGGAATCAGTCGTTTACTTCCGATAAAGAAAAACCAATCAATGCAATTGCTACAGAAAAAAAGACTACTCAAATAGAAAATGATGAAGATTTAGATCTATTAACGACTTCCGAATTGATTGAAAACATCCCCGGTTATTCGGCCCAAAATCTTACATTAGATGCTATGATCTATTTCTTATTTATCACAGCTACAGCCGTTATAGGTATTTTTATGTATGTTATTACCCTGCAGAAAAACGCTATTTTCGGTGTGATGAAAGCTCAAGGTATACGAAATTGGTTCATAGCAAAATCAATCATTGCGCAATCATTTGTCATAGGCGGACTTGGCACTGGAATTGCAATGTTACTTGCTTATCTTACAAGTTGGGTCTTACCTACTGCGATGCCTTTTACCATTATTTGGACACAGTGGCTGCTGTATAGTTTTGTTTTAGTTTCTGTCGCTATTATTGGAGGATTATTTTCGATACGATCAGTTGCTAAAGTTGACCCCATTACCGCTATAGGAGGATAATTATGAACGATATATTAGTTATGGACAATATTTTTAAAAAATTTGGTTCTGGACGTACAGAAATCACCGCCTTAAAAGAAATTAATTTTACAGTTAAAAAAGGAGAATTCATAAGCATTATTGGCCCTTCTGGTTCAGGGAAAAGTACATTTTTAACTATTTCTGGTGGCCTACAAAGCCCAACTTCTGGCGATATTTTAATTAATGGAACCTCTTTTTCCAACTTACCAGAAAAAAAGCGCTCTGATTTACGTTTTAAGGAAATTGGTTTTATTTTACAAAGTTCTAATTTAATCCCATTTTTAAAGGTCAAAGAGCAATTTTTTCTAGTCGATAAAGTAGACAAACGTAAACCTTCTAACGAGCAAATAAACGAACTATTGGAATCTTTGGACATTGCTTCCTTAAAAAATAGCTATCCGCGTGATCTATCTGGAGGCGAACGACAACGAGTAGCCATCGCACGTGCGCTATTTAATAATCCAAGCCTGATTCTAGCAGATGAGCCTACGGCAAGTTTAGATACAGAACATGCTTATGAAGTAGTTAAATTGTTAGTAAAAGAAGCACATGAAAAACAAAAAGCTACAGTCATGGTGACGCACGATGAACGAATGACTCACTGGAGTGACCGGATATACCAGATGAAAGACGGTAAATTACTTAGGTCTGTGACATAAGTAAAGACAAGACAAAAATACCCAAATTCTATTTGATAAGATTTTCTAATTGTCGTGAATTTACGACGAGTAACTGCAGGAGCTATCTCTCTTATAGTTCGGATATTTTATGATTAAAGGAACTTATGTATATCACAGGCCCTTTTCGATAGTGACAAAAAAAGTAAGCACGAGTATACTATGGATAAAGGTCGCTAAAGGGGAAAACTAATGCCTAAAGAAACATTTCTCAATTTGTCACAGAATAAAAAGCAACGTATTGAACAAATATTATTGGAAAAATTTTATAATCGCCATATTAGCCAAGTGAAAGTCTCAGAAATTGTTGAAGCAATGCAGATGTCTCGAGGTGCTTTCTATAAATATTTTCAAGATTTAGAAGATGCCTACTTCTATCTTATTCATAAATATGCCATGAAAATTCATGGTGATATCTTGGCATCTATCAGTCAGCATAAGCAAGACTTTTTCTTAGGTATCGAAAATTTTCTAATATATTGCAGCAAATTAGATCGAAATGAGCGTTATTGGCAAATGCTTCAATTACTCACTCAAAGTAGTCATTCACAAATGACCAAACGTAAAGCATTGTCCCCGAGTTCGCCAATGTTTTCTCAATGGTTAGATCTGCTTAAACACAATCATTTTGCTATAAATTCTTATGAGGAGGCTCTTAGCTTTTTATATTTCATAATGAATTTAGTGATGGATGCTCTTACTGATTGTATTGTCAATAATTGGAGTACCGAAGAGTTAGTTCAAGATTTCCGTTTTCAAAAAAAATGGTTACTACAGGGAATTAAACAATAATTTACTTCTATAATATTAAACAAAAAACACTTCTATGTAACGACTCTAGCTGCGAGTTTGTTACATAGAAGTGTTCATTTTTTAATTTCTTAAAATGGAATAACGCTAAATACTCCTGCCGCGACTAAACCACCGACAATGGGACCAACAATGGGAACCCATGAGTAACTCCAATCGGAAGCACCTTTATTGGCAATTGGCAAGATTTGGTGCGCAATTCTTGGGCCCAAATCACGCGCTGGGTTGATAGCATAACCGGTAGGTCCACCAAGTGAAAGTCCGATGGATAGTACCAGAATACCTACAAGAAGCGGATTAAAGCCGTCAGAAAGTTGATTTTCTCCTAAGCCAAGTAACCCTAGTACCAAAATAAAAGTACCGATGATTTCAGTTACAGTGTTAGCTGTTAAGTTACGTACAGCTGGAGCCGTTGCAAATGTACCTAAAATAGCATCTTGATCTTTTGTTTCATCCCATAATGGCATATAAGCTAACCAAACAAGGGCCGCACCGACAATACCACCTAGAATTTGGGCGATAATGAAAGGAACGACTAAACCAGTCGAAAAGTCGCCCATTGCGGCAAAAGCAATCGTCACCGCTGGGTTTAAATGAGCTGGTCCCATAAAACCAGCGATATAAACTGCGATAGCAAGGCCCATACCCCAGCCCATCGTTACAGCTACCCAACCGGCGCCTTCTGACTTACTATTTTTTAAATTTACTCCGGCAACCACCCCGTCACCTAGTAAAACAAGTATAGCTGTTCCTAAAAATTCACTAAATATTTGTAAACTATCACTACTCACGATTATTAATCCTCCTTCAGTTCTTTCAAATCTGACTCTGCCACTACTTCTGCCAATTCCTTTTGATAATTGACTTTTTGTTCATCGCTCCATTGATAAAATTCAGCCATCTTATCAATTACTGGTTGCTCTAAAGCATCTAATTCATCCCGGATAAATAGAATAAAGTTGGTCCGACGCATGAAATAGTCAACAGGTGTCAACACTAGCTCTTCATTTAACGCATAATTTAATGAAAGGCTATCACGTTTACTCAATCCTTTAACAGGTTCATCATAAGTGAGTACCTTAGGTAGATTTGACCCATATAGATTAGCCAGATAAAGCGCATCTTTTTCATTTAATCCTTTATCTTGTGCTTGTTGAGCTAGCTGAGCGATTTCTTCATCCACATTTTCAGGATCAATATCACCACCCGAAACAGGGTATTTTTTAGAATCCACTAGCTTAAATGGTTTATCCAATTTTTCTTGAATTTTTTTCAAAGCGCCTTCTGCCATTAAACGGTAATCCGTGATCTTGCCTCCTGAAAGAGTAAGCAAACCATCGCTGGCTTCTTCTAAGCTGCTTCCTCGGGAAACTTGTGAAGGGTCTACTTCGCCGTTATCTTGCTCACTATCAGCTTCTTTGATGGCTTTTTCCACTTCATCTCGTTTTGCCTTATCTTCTAAATATTCCTTGGTCGTATGGACAACGTTATTAAAGCTTTCATCAGAAAGTTTGCCGCTACCGCCGCCGTTATAATCGGAACCGCCATTTGCCGTAATCAACGGACGTAAGCCAGCCCAGCTGGATTCAATATCATCTAAAGAAATATTTGCTTCAGGATAGCGGCGGTTGACAATTCTTAACAGATAGTCGACATCTTCTTTAGTAACCGTTGGATGATTTAAATCTCCATGGTAATCGGTGTCTGTAGTACCAAAATATGTTTTGTCTTCTCTTGGTACAACAAAAATCATACGTCCATCATTTTCACCCGTATCAAAATAAGTAGGTTGTGGTACATTTAACTTTTCTTTATCTACTACCAAATGAACCCCTTTTGTCGGACGCATTTGATCAGACAAATCGTCTTTTTTATCTAAATTACGTACTATATCGCTCCATGGACCTGAAGTATTGATAACGACTTTTGCACTGATATGGAAAGTTTTCCCTGTAAGTAAATCTTTTACCTCTGCTCCATTAACTTGACCTTCTTGGTCATGGGTAATCTTTTCAACTTTAGCTTTGTTTAACGCATAAGCTCCATCTTCGTGGGCTTTTTTTATATTTTCAATAACGAGACGGGCATCATTATTCCGAAAATCAAGATAAACTCCCCCGCCTTGCAAGCCTTCTTTTTCTAATTGCGGTTCTCTTTTAAGTACTTCAGATTTATTTAAGATATAATTAGCATATTTACCAGACACACCAGCCAAACGATCATATAAATCCATAGCCACTTTTACAGAAAACATGTTAAATGTTGCGCCTGGTTCGTCATAAATCGGTAACAGCATGGGATCTGGTTTGGGAATATGCGGAGCAATTCTTTGAACATTGGCCCGTTCTTTAACTGTATCAGATACCACTTCTACATCAAATGTTTTCAAATACCGAATTCCGCCATGAACTAACTTTGTTGACCGAGAAGATGTCCCTTCGGCAAAGTCTTGCATTTCAACTAAGGCAGTTTTCATACCGGAAGCGGCGGCTTGTACAGCTACGCCAGCTCCGGTAATGCCTCCTCCTATCACAAATACATCTATGTCTTCATTTTGTACTTTTTCTATTTCTTCGTTTCTAGTTTTGTATGAAAAAACCATCAATTATCCTTCTTTCCTCGCACGATGTTTGAAGACTTGGGTTGCTTCCACAGCTTCTGTCCAACCCGTGTAAAGGTCATCTCGTTTTTCTGCAGACATTTCTGGTTTAAATACATGTCCTTCTTCTTGTAATTCTTTCAAAGCATCCATATCTTCCCAAAAACCTACAGCTAAACCTGCCAAATAAGCAGCTCCTAAAGCGGTGGTTTCAAGGTTTGCAGCCCGGTCAACTTCTATGTCTAAAATATCTGCTTGAAATTGCATTAATAAGTCATTATTTGCTGCACCACCGTCCACTTTAAGCAATGGTATATCGATGTCAGTATCTTTTTTCATGGTGTCAATAACATCTTTGGATTGATAAGCAATCGATTGTAAGGTAGCTTTGACCAAATCTTCTTTCGTCGTTGCTCGTGTTAAACCAAAGATTGCACCCCGTGCTCCTGAATCCCAATAAGGAGCACCTAGTCCAGTAAAGGCAGGAACGACATAAACATAATCATCATCACTAGCGTTTTTAGCCATATCTTCTGAAGCTGGAGCCGAATCGACCAAACGCATTTCATCACGCAACCACTGAATGGCTGAACCAGCGACAAAGATACTACCTTCTAAAGCATAGTAAATTTTTCCATTGATGCCATAGCCAATTGTAGTTAATAAGTTGTTGTCTGATAGGGTCGGTTCTTCTCCGATATTCATGACAACAAATGCACCGGTTCCATAAGTGTTTTTTACCATTCCTGGTTCAAAGGCCATTTGACCAAACAAAGCAGATTGTTGGTCCCCTGCCATACCAGCAATCGGAACTTCACTACCATAGAAATGATAAGTTTCTGTATAGCCGTAAATTTCTGAATTACTTTTTACTTCTGGTAACATCGATTCAGGTATATTGAGTAAATCTAAAATGTCTTTGTCCCATTCTAAATCATGAATATTATATAACATGGTACGGCTTGCGTTCGAATAATCGGTAACATGTGCTTTTCCACTTGTTAATTTCCAAACCAACCAAGAATCGATGGTTCCAAATAGCAAGTCGCCATTTTCAGCTTTTTCTTGTGCACCTTCTACATGGTCCAAAATCCAACGAATCTTGGTTGCAGAAAAGTAAGGGTCAATAATCAAGCCGGTTTTTTTATGGATATAATCTTTATAACCTTCATCGATTAGTTGGTTGGCAATGTCTGCTGACTGACGAGATTGCCATACAACAGCATTATAAATTGGCAAACCAGTGTTTTTATCCCAAATCACGGTTGTTTCACGTTGGTTTGTAATTCCAATAGCAGCAACTTCGCTAGGATGAATGCCAGATTCAATTAAAGCGCCTGCAACAACAGATTGAACAGAATTCCAAATTTCATTAGCATTATGTTCAACCCAACCAGAATCCGGGAAATATTGGGTAAATTCTTTTTGTGAACTTCCAATATTTTTACTATTTTTATCTAATAAAACAGCTCTGGTACTCGTTGTTCCTTCATCAATTGCCATAATGTATTTTTTCTCTGCCATAATAAAAAACTCTCCTTTATTTTTTGAATACGTTTTCCTTACATTTATATCCTAACGCCTGTGAAGCGCTTTATTTTCCCATCTTTTTACAAATTTTTGGAATTTCTGACAAAATCTCATCATGCCAGCCTTTAAACTAGACTTTTCGAGTCAATTTTTTTATTTCTTTCAAATCATAATCAGAACCAAGTTCGGTCATTCGATAAACGGTCGTATTTGTAGCAAGGTTGGTATTCGTAATTACAAGATCATATTCTTTTGTGTCGTCAAAAGGTTCCACCACCACCCCATTTAAACTTTTCAGCTGCAGCATCAACATATTTGTCGCCGCTTCTTTAAATAATTCATCAAACTCTAAATAAATGCCGACACGCACTTCACGATTGACTCGAATATCAATAATTGTTAAGACGCTTAAATATTTAATGGCAGTCATTGCCCATAAGCTATTTTGCTTATGCGTTTGAACTTGTAATTCTTCAGCCGAAAGCTCCATTAAACGTTCAACATAAGCTTGGATATTACGGGTAGATAAAGTTTCTTCTAATTGCCAGATATTATTGCGATCATAAGTTTCCACATCTCCCACAAAAAAGTAAAGACGCAGATGTATTTGCGATAAATGATAATAACAAGTAGCTTCTAATTCTTTACGAATATTTTGCGGATTATACATTCGTAAAATAGTTTCTAAAATAATGGTGTCACACCAAGCTGTTGGTGTTAGGCGAGAACGTTGTAATGAATAAGCATGAAAGTCTTTTTGCGAAAGAACAGACATTCCAGTTAAAAATACAAAGTGAAGCATCATTTCTTCTTCTTTAATTTCAACCGCATAGAAACTAAACGAACGACGGATAATGGGTACTAGTTTTAAATACAAAGGGTCTTTTTTATAAGGTTCAAATTTCTCTTTAAATTGACGAAACTGCGGGTTAGGTACTGTCATTCGTTTTTTGGTGATACGCAGCCATAAAAGGATCCGCTGTCTAGCTACTGGCATGAATGATAAATTAAGTCCTCGTTCAAGACTTTCAATAATATGTGTCTCTCTTGAGGAACTTTTTTCATAGCCTTGTCCTAAATACCACAAAAGTTGGAAGTAAAAATACCGAATTTGACTTTCTTCACCCATAATTTTTCCTTGCCAAATTCGAATGTCGAATTCTTTTAATAATTGATTAACATCTTTGATTTTACGCGACAAAGAAGATTCACTGATTTTAAGTTCTTGGGACAGACGAACCGGATGGATTTCTTTTTCTTCTAATAAATGCAACAAAATCTGGTATTTTGACGAATTTAAATAAAGCTTACGTTCAAATTCTTCAATCGAAAAATCCGCTGTTTTTGAAAAAGCAACCTTTGTCCCATCGTAAGTGATTTGGCAGCGTCCTTGAAAAGGCTTCAAATCTACCATCAATTCTTCTATATAATTATCCGTTGATTTTTTACTCAGCTCGAGTATTTTACTTACGTTATGGACATTCATTTGTCCGCCAGCGATGATCAATTGCTTAATTAGATAAATTTGCTTTGCTTCTTTTTTCTCTAGCAATTCTTCAAAACGCATGACGATTCTCACTTCCCATATTGATTCTGTTTAAAGGTTCCATTACATTAGTAAATTCTGCTTGAAAAAAATGATCGCTTTGCAAGAGTTCGTCTAACGTCATGTTTTTTTCAATCGCTAAAGCGGCAGTATTAATTTTTTCTAAGCAATCGGCTTTGGATAACAATTGCATTCCCAGTAATTGTTCCGTATTTTTTTCGTAGACAACCTTACAATAAATAATAGTCTTATCAACTAATGAAACCTGTTGAGTAAACGTTTTGCTGGCAATTTCATGAGTATAAACAAAAGCTTCCTCTTCAATCAATCCTGTGCTGGCCAGATACCAGCCAAACGCTTTAGTGCCGATGGTACGTAATCCGCCTTTGAATTTCATGTGCTGCTGCAATAGATTTTCGGCTGCCACAGCTCCGGAACGGACAGCATGATTAATTTGAGGCAGATAGGCACTTTCTTTCCTGATTGGAATCGGACTATGCACCAAATCTCCTACAGCAAAAACATCTTTAGCCGAAGTCTCTAAATACTCATTAACTTGAATGGTGTTATCACTATGCAGCTTAAATTTTTTAGTAAACTTGGCTAATTGTGGATGTACATTGACTGTTGTTAAGACATGATCGCTGATAATTTTTTTATCATCAAGTAAAATTTCATACTGATCATTTTTGACAACTTCTGAGACCGTTGTATTGAAATGAAAATGTAAGTTAGAATACTTTTGTACAGCATTTAAAAATGGAGTTAAAAATTCTGGATCAAAATATTTAAATAATGGATAATCCATCGCTTCAATTAAATGGACAGTCTTTTTTAAATCAATAAATGTGCTGGCTGCTTCCATACCTGCTTGACCGGCGCCGATAATCGCAATTGTTTTTGCGTTTTGTATTTGTGTTAATATTTTATGCGTTAAATCATAATTTTTAAAACTAGGATCCCAATCCTCATCATTTTCTAAACCAATATTTAATGATTTTTGTTCCGAACCATTGGCTAGAATCAATTTGTCATAATGATAGGTTGCTTGATCGGTAATAATTTCATGCTTCTCTGCTTTACAATCAAGTAGGGTTTCTGCTAATTTCACATTGATATTTTGTTCATTTAGCTGCTTTTTAGTAACAAACACAGCATCGTTTAAATTTTCAAACTTATTTTGCAAGTACAGCAGTAATCCTCCTGGCAAGAAACCTACAATTGGGTTTTTTTCAATAATTGTAATTTCCGCCTCAGGATAAAGCTTGCGAGCATGAATCCCACCGCTCACTCCTGCAAAAGATGCACCTATAATATAAATTTTCACCTACGGTCTTCCTTTCTTGGATGCCCTTTCATTATTATAACACGGAGCATTTCGTTCGAATACTACGAACACTTCCCTTTGTTCAAGTGTTAGATAGCCATTAATTATTTTAAATACACCTGCATCAATGAAAGGCTGGTCTATAATAATATAAATGGATAAATCTGTCGAGTTTTTGCTATCTTCTTCTTAAAAAAGCGATTTGATATCTTTTTTGGTTTCTTTCCCTATGAAAATAAGATAAAATATAAGCGATCTAAAAGCAATCAGGAGACCTTGTAGTGAAAAAAGTGTTTATTTTAGCCAATCCCTCTTCTGGGAAAAAACAAGCAGAAAAATACGCCAAAAGTGCTAAGGAATTATATGAGAAAAAAGGGTGGCAAGTAACCATTAAAATTACCCAAGAAAAAGCAGATATTAGCCGTTTTACTAAAGAAGCATGTGAAAATGAATTTGATATTCTCATTGTTTTAGGCGGAGATGGCACTGTTTCAGAACTTGTAAATGTACTAAAAAATGTGAAGCACAAACCCACTATCGGTATTGTCCCAACTGGAACAGTAAACAATATCGCACAGGGATTGGGGATGAATACCGATCCTGAAAAAGCCGTTGATGAATTAATTAAAGGGAGCCAAAAGACAATTGATGTAGGCGAAATTAATGATCAACTTTTTGTAAGTTCTATTTCAGCCGGCTCAATTCCTGCGACCGTTTGGAAAGTAAGTAAAGAACAAAAAGAAAAACTAGGTCCTTTGGCTTATTTCATTGAAGGTCTAAAATCGCTTAATGACAACGAGCCCTATTCCGTAGAAATACGATTAGATAATCAAGAACCAATTGAAATTGATCTTAGCTTGCTTGTTGTTGGAGTTTCAAATTCGATTTTTGGGATTGATTACTTTTTTGACAATGCTCATTATGACGATAAGAAGTTGCACCTATTCTGCGTGAAACAAACAAATTTAGGCAAACAGTTCGTAACTTTTTCCCGCGTATTGACCAATAACGAAGTAACCAGTGAAGATAATATTGCCTTTTCTACTACGTTTGAGCAAGCAAGTTTTCAATTAAAACAAGGCAAAACAAACGTCGCATTAGATGGAGAAAAAGGTCCTACTTTTCCATTAACAGTCAAAATTCATCCTCATTTTGTAAACTTTCTTGTGCCAGCGTAATTATGAATTTATTGTATCTTCATGAGATTTATGCTAATAAAAACAACTCTTTTAATTGAATAAATAAAAGAGTTGTTTTATCATCTAGCAATTTTCGCAACAAAAAATGAAAATAGTTAGTATTTCCTAGCAGTTAAATATCATTTCAATTGCTATCTGTGTATTTTACAATGGAAAAATCGTTATTGTATGTTCCTCTTCATTGACCAATTGCAATTCGTCTACATCGAAATCAAGTGCTGTTAACTGTAGTACCTTTTCTAATTGCTCTTGATCTTCCTTTGTCCAGTCTTTCTCTTGATCATCTTCAATCGTATATTTTACTTCCGCGCGATTTTCATCTACCTTCGCTGAATGAACCTTAACTCTATCATCGATACTGGGCTTTCTTACCACATTATCAGCTTTAACTGAACGCATCGCTTCTATTGTTTCAGCAAAATCAAGCAGTTCTCCTGTGTTATCTCGAATATCTTCCCCTGCAGTAGCTCCTGTTATATAGGAATAGTCAGGATCATCGGTTTCTTCTATCGGAAAAAGATAATAGCCGCGATTTTCATTTGCTTTCACATCCATTGTTGTTACAGTACCAGACTGTCCATAGCTAATCCCCGCTCCATCGCCTACATAAAAATGTATTTTTTCTATCCCATATAGCGAACTAATTTGAAATAACATCTCATCAAATTTGGTATGTTCTGTTGAAGACATACTAGATAACTTTTCTTCTGGTGTAAAAGTTAAGTTCGCTTCATTTTTGTTTTCAATTGTCACATTTTCCAGTTCTGTTAATACCTTTTGTGAAGTCGCATCGCTTTCTCTCAACGACTGTTTTAAGTTTTCTTCTTTTGAATTGTTTTTTTCTGTTCGAATGAAATCAAGTGTTAATAATCCTTCTGTATCCTCACCTAAAAAGACCTGTTGCCCATAAATAAGATACCCTGCTGACATAGTTTTTTCTTGATAGTTAGGTGCTTTTTCTACAGAAGTAGTCTGATTGGTCGTTTCTTCCTTTTCGCTACTTCTTGCAGGTTCTTGCGTGTTTTCAGAGGTAGAATTACCTATTTCACTAACCGAGTTACAAGCAGTAAAAAAGAACAAACTAAGAACAGAAACAAAAAAGAGGTAAAATCTTCTCATATGAACATTCCCTTCAATATGAACTTCCTAAAAGCCAAAAGCATGAGAAACCGCTTGATACAAGTTACCTTCATTCTATCGATTTTTTCGCTTTAAGTCGAATATTTCATGTTTTTCTGTTTTGGAAAGTATTTATTTAAATTGCTTCATATATATACGGTTTCCTTGCAAAAATGCCAAAATTGTTTAATACTGAATAAAGAAGATCCTATAAGGAGAGTGAAGGCTTATGACAAAAGAACAGCTTGACATTATGCGCTCAAAAGACGGATTTATTGCGGCACTAGATCAAAGCGGAGGTAGTACGCCTAAAGCACTTAGTAATTACGGTATTTCTGAAGACCAATATGATTCAGAAGAAGAAATGTTTGATTTAGTTCAAGAAATGCGAGCACGTATCGTTACATCTCCGGCTTTTTCTTCAGATAAAATTATTGGCGCTATATTATTTGAAGCCACTATGGAACGAAAAATTGAAGGAAAGCTAACAGCGGATTATTTAACCGATAAAGGAATTGTTCCTTTTCTCAAAGTAGACAAGGGCTTAGATAAAGAAAGCAATGGCGTTCAATTGATGAAACCCATCGATCATTTAGATGAGCTTTTAACCCGTGCAAAAGAACATCACATTTTCGGAACCAAGATGCGTTCCAATATGCTTTCTTATAACGAACAAGGGATTCGAGATGTAGTAAAACAACAGTTTGATTATGCCAAACAAATCATTGACGCCGGCTTAATTCCTATTGTAGAACCAGAAGTTAATATCGATGCAAAAGAGAAAGAAAAAATGGAAGTCCTATTAAAAGATGAAATTACAGCACAATTAGATCAATTATCTGAAGAGCAAAACGTGATGTTAAAACTAACGATTCCAACAGTGGCTGACACATATAAAAAACTAATGGAACATCCAAGAGTTGTTCGTGTCGTCGCTTTATCTGGAGGTTATCCAATCGATGTAGCAAATAAAAAGCTAAAAGAAAACAAAGGTTTAATTGCAAGTTTTTCAAGAGCTTTGACACAAAACTTACGTGTTGATCAGTCGGACGAAGTATTTAACAAAACACTCAAAGAAGCTGTAGATAGTATCTACGACGCCTCCATCACATGAAAACGAAAAAAGGCTCAAAAAATGGCATCGTTTTTACCTTATAAATGAAGAAGTTGTAAAACCTTACGAAATTAATGTTTTTAAAACATATTTCATAAGGTTTCTTCTTTCTACTAGAATTTTTTCCAATCTCTTTTATTGTAAATGATACTCTACGCCATATCCTAAGGAAAAGTTAACTTACTTGTTTATGAAAAATATTAAAACCAAATATAAAACTTTCATTTAATCATACCATGTCTTATTCTTATAAATGATACCTCCCTCTTTTAAATTTGTTCCGATTAGCAAAACGGACATAAGTTTGAGAAACTTTTGTCCTGTATAAGGAAAGCGGACAAAACTTTAGTGAACTTTTGTCCAATATGTTAAAACCGGACATTAATTCTTTCATCTTTTGTCCTAAAAAGGCCGTTAAACAACAAAAACGCTCTTTTTCCCCAATCATCGGACATTTCTTAAAGAAAGTTTTGTCCTATAAAATCAAACCGGCCATTTGTTTAGCAACCTTTTGTCCCTTTTTTAATTTCAAAACAAAAGTTCCCTTTCATTTTCTAAAACCCACTCAATGAGATGTTTTTGTTTCTTTCCAACTTGTTCTTTTTTGCAATTGCTCCAATGTATTCATTTCTTTTTCAAACCAATATTCAAATAAGACACCTTTATTAATATAGCCAGCTTTCGCATGATGACTATCTTTTAACATAAAATACTTTTGCAAAATAAATTTCAAATAACGTTCGTTCAAGTTTTTACCAAAAAATATTCTCAATTGTGCTCTTTTGATATTATAGTTGTAAAAAAGTGTTCCAAATTCGCAAATAGTTCGTCTATAAGCGATGTCTTTAGCTTCTTTATAGCCACATTTACAATTCATAGTGAATCTGTGTTCTTGCATTTGCGCTTGATGACAATGTGGGCAAAGAATGCCGCTTTTTAATTGACCCAGATTTTTAATATCAAACGTACGAGTAGTTAGATAAGGCGCAATTGTATAATGTCTTAATACTTGAGATACTTTATGTCTAGCAGTTGTATCACCGTTTGATAGCCTTAATAACCAAGCAGGAATTTCTTCTGTCATCAAAACTTCTTCATCCACTTCATCTTTTACCTCTATAACAGAATGAAGGTTTGTGAACGCTAGAACGCCTTTTACCGATAGATGAATTTGATTATCATTAAAAATACTTTGCAAGATACGTACTGCACGCCGTAATTGTTCAAAAA
Source organism: Tetragenococcus solitarius NBRC 100494 (assembly GCF_001544195.1). Lineage (GTDB taxonomy): Bacteria > Bacillota > Bacilli > Lactobacillales > Enterococcaceae > Tetragenococcus > Tetragenococcus solitarius. Next base: position 7,975 of record NZ_BCPY01000016.1, on the reverse strand, counting down.
TATTATTCGTTAACGCCTTATCACCTACATACCAAGTATTGTTTTTAAATACATAATGTCCTCGATAATGTTTCATATCAATTAAATATACCGTGTGACCTATAATCAACAATTTATCAATTTGTACGACACTATTTTTATACCGTAATGTAATATCATCCAAACTTACTTGCTTTTCTTTAAAAAAGTATTCTACCAGTGCATCAAACTGTACTTCTCCTTCATATCCACGTTGCAATTTTTGAAAAGACTCAAACTCTTCTTTTGCTAGCAAATAACGTTGATCAAGAACGTCTAGCCATTGCAGTTCATGCGGTTTTTTTCTCATTAGAATTTCCTCCTTTTAAATCAATACGCAAAAAATCACCATTTCTTTTTTATGCAATCAATTTTTTAAGAAAAACCTCTTTAAAAACCATCACCATTTTGCTAGCCAGTGAAATGTTCGTTCAATTCTTTCCTACCATTTTTGTCATACGTGCTAAAATAACCCTTTTTGTTAACATTCTCATAGTTTTGCAAGATAGGCTCACTTTATCATTTATAACTACAAAAAAAGACAATCCTTTTGTCCATTGAACTTAAAGTATTCAATAAACATCGGAATTGTCTTTTTTATTTCTCAATTATACTTTGACTGAAACAAAGCTTACTATCTTAAATTATTCTTTTGGGAAAATTTATTTTTTATGGCCCATCTTACTAAGCCAAAAACAACCACCCAACCAATAGCGTTACCTAAAACCTTTAATGGATACATTGCGCCTTTCTTTTTACCTGCCATGCAAAAACACCTCTTTCATATTTTTTGAACTAAAATGTTGTGCTAATTTAAGCATATTTTATATTGAAAAAATATTCAAGTAAAACACTGTATGCCAGTCTAAAAACAACTATAATACTTAAGGAGCATTAGTGAACGACCTCAAAACAGTCAGTTCGGTAGTAGGATGTTTCTCTCCGTTTTCTAAATTTATTAAAACCCTGTTATTTATACCTAATTCTTTTGAAAGAGCTTCGTCAGATAAATTTTTGTCCTGCTGAACCTTTCTAACATTGTGCATCAGCAAAATTGCCTCAATTTCCTCATCACTTAACACATCCTCTTCAGTATCGTCGTATTGAATCATTTCTTTTACCGAATTTAATGACAGAAACTGACCCAAACCTTCTGTTATTGTTTAATTTGTCTTACAATAAAGTCCTTATCTTCAAGGCTCAATTTAATCCTCCTAGAAATAATTTTTTTAACATTGGTAGGAAATTATTCTAACCAAGCTATATTTTGCTCATTTTATTTCTTTGCTTATGCACTATCATCAATTGAATCATAGCTGCCAGCAGCATTAAAAAAGCGGAAATTTTTAATAGACTGCTTTCTTTTGGGGTAAACCACATTAGTCCCGCAGATACTAGCATCATTAAAGCAATATATAAATGAACAGATTTGAAAGGGCTCATTTTATTATTTTTCATCCCTATCCTCCCTTCAGCCAGTCATTTTGAATAAACAATTTGAACTCTCATTCGTGCTCAGAATGTAAAATTACAAATAAGTACTATTATTAAGACTACTAACGTCGTTAAAAAGGATTCTATAGTAGATAATCACTGGTTAACTTCACTAATTCTTCAATCACATGACTTCCCTCTTCAACAGATGGATTGCCATCTGATAGGGCTACGGCAAGGTAGGCATGGTCTCCATCAGAAACTTTTCCTATACTTGTAATTACCCATTCTCCACTTCCCCCATCTGTTGTTAACCAGCCGTTTTTAAAGGAAACATCTTCTGAACCTGCATAAACGCCCCAACTTTGGTCGTCGTCAATTTGAGTCATTAAATGAATGATGTAATCTTGGGATTCTTCCGAGAGATATTCCGAGGGGAAATAAAGTTCTTTCAATAATTTCATTTGGTCCTCAGTTGTTGTCGTCGTATTTCCCCAGTTAGCTAGGTTCACCGTTGTATTTTCCATCCCGAACTCATCAAAAATGGTTTGTAAGGACTCAAACCCTCCTAACGATTCATTTAAAAGTGCGGAAGTCGCCTCGTTGTCGCTACTTAAAATCATGGAAGACATGCGTTCTTCCTCTGCTTCGCTCAGTTCTTCTTGGGCTTGCTCCTTTTGATGTAATAACAACATGGCCACCGCTACTTTTACAATACTGGCGGTTTCATACTGTCGTTCTTCTTCCTCATTGCTATACTGATAAGTTTGTTGTGCGTCAATGTCATAAACCCGATACTCTAAAGAATTCGGACATTCTTCTGCCAACTGGTCTCCTTTTTTTTGTAACTGCTTTTCAAACGTTTTTTTATTCTTTGGTGATTTCTTGAAGGTTTCTTGACTTGTAGACGCTGTGGTCTTCTCTTCATTTTCCCCAGTCGCATTGTCATGCCAGAAACCAAAAGCAACGAGCAAAATAACTGCAAGTAAGACGGGAAAAATTTTAAAAAACTTATTCATTGATGATTGCCTCATTCTATTTCTTAGACGACTTTGATAAAACCAAATCATTTGTTTGTTGCTCTTTCACAAAATAGACTTTATACCAAACAAGAAATGAATAAATCGTCCAAATTCGACGTCGTGCATCGATTTCTTGTTGGTAATTACGATCAAGTAAGTCTAAGATTTTTTCTTGATCAAAAAATTCTGAGGCAAAATCAGCCGCGAAAACTTCCCGTACTTGCTTATAAAAGCGTTCATTATGTAACCAATCTTTAATGGGAACAGGAAAACCTAGCTTTTTACGATTAGCCCATTCCTCAGGTAAATGGCGGTGAGCGACTTTACGAAAGGCATATTTGGTACTTTTACTATTTAATAAATATTTACAAGGAATTTTTTCGGCAACTTCCATCAAACGAATATCTAATAAAGGGGGCCGTGCTTCAAGGGAGTGTGCCATGGTCATTTTATCGGCTTTTAACAAAATATCTTTAGGCATCCACTGGTGCATATCCAGATACTGCATTTTTTTAAGTTCTGGCAAGTCAGGAACTTTTTGATATTGTTTTTCTACAATATCATGTACGGATTCACATTGCTGATACTTCGGCTGCAAATAGTCATCTGATTCACTTTCATCAAAAATTCTCGCTTGACCAATAAAGAAGTCTTCGGCTGGAGCTATGGATTGATACAAGTGAAGTTTTCCATGGAAATTACTTGTATGTTCTAAGCGACTGGCTAAACGATAGCGTGTTTTTTTCGGGAGTTTCTTCAGTCCTTGTGCAAAAACCCGTACCATCCTAGAATTAGACGAAAACCCGTATTCCGTATAACCAGCAAAAAGTTCGTCTACCCCTTCTCCAGAAAAGACCACTTTGACATGCTTTCTGGCCAACTTCGCTAAAAAGTAAAGCGGAACACAGGAAGGATTGGAGGATGGTTCATCTAAATGATATTGAATCATAGGAAAGGCATCAAAAGCTTCTTCTGACTCAATGACACGTGATTCATTGTTGAGATGTAACATATCAGCTAATTTCTTCGCTTCGGATGATTCATTGTAAGTATGTTCGCCAAAGCCAATAGAAAACGTATACTGAGGTTGAACCATCGTTGTCACTAAGCTGGAATCTACCCCACTGGAAAGAAAAGTGCCGACTTCTACATCATCGTTGGGCAAGTGCGCCTGAATAGTATCTTGAACCGCTTGGTCGATTTGATTAATCGCCTCATCTTCGGTCATAGGTTCTTCTGTATATTGCGCATCCCAATATTGCGTAAAAGTTACTTGTCCATCTTTTGCAAAAAAGTAATGTCCTTCGGGTACTCGATAAACCTCTTTAAAAAACGTTTCGTCTGTGGCTGGATATTGGAAAGTCAGATAAGGTTTGAGCGCTTGAGCGTTCACCCTTTTTTCAAAAGCTGGGTGGTCCAAAAAACTTTTAATTTCAGAGCCAAATAGAAAAGTTCCATTTTTATGATAATAATAAAATGGTTTTGTACCAAAATAATCACGGGCACCAAACAATTCTTGTTTTTCACTATCCCAGATGACAAAAGCAAACACACCGCGTAATTTCTTTACAAATTCTGACCCATAAGCTTCATAGCCGTGCAAAATAACTTCTGCATCGTCATTTGTCTTAAAAAGATACCCTTTTTCTTGCAGTTTTTGTTGTAATTCTTGTGAATTATAAATCTCCCCATCGAAAATAATCGTTTTTGAATCGCTTTCATTAAATATCGGCTGATCTCCACACTTCGAACCATTTGTGTCCAAACAGCGAAAGCCTAGTGCCACGCCCACATCCACAAACTTTCTACCGTAGTCTGGACCTCTATGTACAATTCGTTCCATCATTTGATCAATTTGTTCTTCTTTATCTTCTATAGAAGAATCTGTATTCAAAAAACCGACAATACCACTCATTTTTTTCACCTTTTCGTTATAAATTAATTTACCTCATTGTAATTAATGTATCACACGAGGAAAACGAGTGCAAAATAATGCTTTCCTAAATAACACAAAAAGCACATAATAAATCTTTTAAATAATCACAAGTAACTCTATTTATATTTAAAAAATGCATTCAAAAGCTTAAAGAAAAACACCAAGCTTTTGAATGATGAATGATAAAAAAACAACTTAGAAATATTAACGAACAATTACAGTGAATTTTGAATAACCTTTACTAAAACTTTCTTTATTATCAAAAAATATTCTCTTCACACCTATAACAAATAATCGCTGGTAATTCGTACAAGGTCCTCGATTACTCTACTTCCCTCTTCGATCGTTGGATTTTTATCGGAAAGAGCTACTGCTAGATAACTTTTGTCTTTTCGGCTTACTTTTCCAATACTGTTAACAACCCACTGATCATCTACATCATCGATTATCCAACCGTTTTTAAATGAGACATTACTTGAACCGGCGTAAACACCCCAACTTTGGTCAGGCTCGATACGGCTCATTAAATCAATAATTTCGTCTTGGGACTCTTCCGTTAAGTATTCGGAAGGCGTATATAATTCCTGCAGAAGTTTTATTTGGTCTTTTGTGGTCGTTGTCGTTTTGCCCCAGGTTTCTTCATTTGCTTTTGTATCTTTCATATTTCGTTTATCAAAAAATTCTTGCAGAGCAGAATAACCACCTAAAGATTCCCAAAGACTTGTCGTTGCCTCGTTATCACTACTTACAATCATGCGATTTAAAAGCTCTGTCTGTTTATCCGTTAGCTCTTTTTGACTTTCTTCTTTTTCATGTAACAACATCATCGCCACAGCAACTTTTGCGATACTTGCTGTTACATATTTTTTATTTTTTTCATCATTATTGGTATAAGTGTAGCTTTGCTTTGTCCCTAGATCATATACTCTATATTCCAATGAATTAGGATAATCTTTTGCCCATTGGTTTCCTTTTTGCTGTAACTTGTTTTCGAGTTCTTTTTTATCTTTACCTGTATCTTCTTTGTTCTCCTTTTTTACGACTGGCTTTTCTGTACTTTCGGTCGTAGTCTCTGCTTGCTTGGACGGTGCAAAATGATCCCCCAGCCAAAATCCCAACACTAAAAAGAAAATTGCGCCCAATGCTATAGGAAATATTTTAACGAATTGCTTCATATTTGATTGAAAATTCCTTTCTCTTATTAATGATTCACCTTGAATTTTTTATTATTATGATTAGTGTATCATATGTAAGAAGCCCAAAATTTAAAATAACTAAAAAAGAAACAGTCTGTTTTTTTAGTAAATAAAAACAGACCGTCCTAAAGCTTAGTATTATTAAACAAATGTTTGTCACATGGATTAAATAATAACACCACAATTTTTAAGCAAAAAATTAGGCAGGTAATAATTGATAAACCTATTTTTCTACGTCGGAAGAGTTATTGATAGCCTTCTAGTATTTGTCGCCATGCTTTTTGAGCAGCGGCATCCTCTGATACCTTAAAAGTGAATTCGGGTTCAATTTCTTTGGTTTTTCCATCATCGCCATATAGTCCAAAACCTGTTTGGTAACTTCTGAGTTCGCCAACACTTCCTATCAATTCATACACCACGCCATTATCCCCTAATAAATACTTGTGTAGCGGATAGTCCGAATCTGCCACTCTACCGTAGTCACGTCCCCCTCCTGCACCGCCATGTTTTTCTTTAGGCTCTTTGTCATAGCCAGTAACTCCAGAAGATGAAGTGTAAAAAACGACACCTCCTAATGCATGCATGTCATAAGCATCATACCCCGGCAGTTCTTTTGTAGGTACCTGCTGTTGGACTTGTATTTCTCCGTCCTCTGTCTCAGCAAACCAGTCACCAAAACCTGAAGCACCGTGGTCAAAATAATCATCTGTTACAGCCATATTTCCTTCTTCTGCTCGAGGAATTGCCCAATCTAAAAACTCTTGTGTAAGTTCATCTTTTTCTTCATCTGTATATTTTTTAAGAGGGACCGTTGTTTGAGTATTTTCTTCTTGCTCATTTTCTGAGGAAGACGTTTTTTCAGTAGATTCTGAGGTTGTAGCTGAGCTTTCTTTAGTAGTCATTTCACCAGTTTCAGAAGTATCCACTGTTTGGCTCATCTTATTTGTTTGAGACGTCGAGTGTGTTTGCCTTGAAACGCTCGTATCTGAAACAGCAGATCCATCTTCTGATTCAGTTGAGCATCCGAATAAGCTTATCCCAAAGACAACAAAAATTGTGAGTAATAGAAATGATTTGTTCATACGATTGTTCACCTCCTCGAAATAAAAACGCTTTCGACTATTCCTTAATTTAACGATACCATAAATAAAACCTTTGGGCTAATAACTCAAATAATAACATTCTCTTCAAAAGAAATTTCTAAATTTACAAGATATTTTGCTTTAAAATTTTTCTTATTAATTGATGTAAAAATAAAACATTTACCACCAGTAAAATAAATACTATGATACAAGTAAATAAGAGAATAAAGTTGTTTATTGTCATACTGTTATATGTTCTTATTATCCACAAAATTAAAAAAGGCAATTGTATGATGGCTGTTATTACTCCTGGTACATATGCTTTATATTGAAAACAGAAAATGATATGAGCAAATAAATGAATAGTATAACCAATTAATACTGAAAAATAAATGACATTATTAGGATTTTTCATACTCATCACAGAAATCAATAAAAGAAGGATTAATTCTTCCAACACACCAATTGCCAAAGCCGAGCTATCGGTTGTCGCTGCAAACAAAGGTCTCTTCTTTTTGCTTAAAACAGTGAAATTTCTTTTTACCCACCTAGGCACCAAGATGATTTCTTCAAAATCGTGAATAACAAACAGTATCGGCAACCATAAAACATTTTCTAGCATTTTACCTTCCCCTTTCTTATTTTCCATTTGAAATTTCAAATAATTAATAGACACACGTGTGACTATTATTATAGGATAGATACATATCTAACTACAATACAACCAACAAATAGATACGTTTTATCTGAAATGTGTCTATTTATAAAAAGGAAGAAAAGCTATGAAAAACAAAGGAAACGCCAAATCACTTTATTCAAAAAATCAAATTTTAAATGCCTTATTAAAGATCATGCAACAAAAAATGTTTGACGAAATTACTATAAAAGAAATCACAGAAACAGCGATGATTTCTAGAAAAACCTTTTATAGAAACTTTGATGATAAAATTGATGTTTTGAATATAGAAATTAATCGTGTAGTCCTTTTTTACCTTCAAGCTGTAGATAATACGACAGATCTAAGTTTAAGCAATGTTGCATACTTGATTTTTACTACCATGGAAAATTTTCGTTCATTTATTCAATTACTCGTTAAAAATAACTTGAATCATCTGCTAATTGATAAGATGTTCAATAATATAATAGAAGTGTACAAAGTGAGAAAAAAAGAATTATTTGAACTGTATGGTGAAAAAATTATCTGCCAGACATTATTGTTTAGTTTTGGAGGCTTCGAAAAATATATAAGCTATTGGATTATGTCAGAAACACCAGTAACAACCACAC
>NZ_BCPY01000015.1 GCF_001544195.1 Tetragenococcus solitarius NBRC 100494 | reverse complement strand
AAAAAAAGCATAACAATCTTAGAAAAAAATTCAATAACTTATAAAAATAAGCAGCAAGATCTATCCTTTTTTAATATGTTTCACCAATATAATTCATATATTTTTAACTTTTAATAGTAGTTACATCAAAAACAAACCATAGTAATAGGAGATCTATGTAAGATTTTGCAATTAAATAACTATAAAACTGGAAATATTTGAACGTAATACTTGCCCCAGCTTTGATATGTTGCACCGCCATCGTCTTTCTCATAAATACGCTTTCTAATTTGAAAGTTTTTTTTAATATCATGTCCAAGATTTTTTAGAACTATTCGTAAAACAAGCGTTCTTTAAGCACAATAAAAAAAGAGTACCCCAGGTCCAGGATACCCTCTAAGAGCTGATAAATCAGCGTTTCTATTATTCGCCAGCGTTGGCGTCTTTGAAGCCATATTTCTTGTTGAAACGGTCCACTGCACCGTCTGCTTGTGTGAATTTTTGACGTCCAGTATAGAATGGGTGTGAATCAGAAGTTACTTCAACACGGATAACTGGGTAAGTATTTCCGTCTTCCCACTCAATAGTTTCTTCAGAATTTTTTGTTGAACCTGACAAGAATTTAAAGCCGGTTGTTGAGTCCATAAATACAACTGGATGATACTCTGGATGAATGTTTTGTCTCATATTATTTCTCTCCTTTGCCCTGAGATATTTGCTAAATCAGAGTTATTTCTTTACAACATGTAACATGTTAACATGTTTCGTTGTTGGTTGCAATTATCTAATTTAAAATAATTTTGCTTTGTCTATTTAAAAAGCTTATCTTCTCATGTTTCTTTTTGGTTTCTTATCTGTAAATGAAACATCATGGAACGAATCGAGAAATTCCTGATTCGTTTTAGTTTTCTTCAAAAAACTGATGAATTGTTCGGTATATTCTAACGAATCTCCCAGCATGTTATTCCGCAAGCGCCAAGTCTCTTCTAATTGTTCTGGGCTCATCAATAGTTCTTCTTTACGAGTGCTCGAGCGTTTCAGATCAATCGCTGGGAAAATGCGTCGTTCTGCTAATTGGCGGGATAGATGCATTTCCATATTGCCGGTTCCTTTAAATTCTTCATAAATCACATCATCCATTCGGCTGCCTGTATCCACTAAAGCTGTAGCTAGGATAGTCAAGCTGCCGCCTTCTTCGATATTTCTAGCTGCTCCAAAGAACTTTTTAGGTTTATATAAAGCCGCCGGATCGATCCCACCGCTTAATGTGCGACCACTTGGTGGTACAACCAAGTTATAGGCTCTGGCTAAACGAGTAATACTATCCATTAAAATAACAACATCGCGCTTATCTTCTACTAAACGCATTGCCCGCTCTAAAACTAATTCTGAAACACGGGTATGATTATTCGGTTGTAAGTCAAAAGTTGAATAAACCACTTCTCCATCTACACTTCGTTCTAGATCTGTCACTTCTTCAGGACGTTCATCAATTAATAAAACAATAAGTTCTACATCTGGATAATTTTCTGTAATCCCATTGGCTACTTCTTTTAAAATACTGGTTTTCCCCGCTTTAGGAGGGGCTACAATCAATCCGCGCTGCCCAAAGCCAACTGGCGAGAATAAATCCATGATTCGGGTGGAAGTCCGTCCCGGCGTTGTTTCTAAAGTAAAAGGCTTTTCTGGATAAAGCGCAGTTAATGCCGGAAAGTGTGGACGTTTTTTCGCTTCTTCGGGATCTTTTCCGTTGACACTTTCCACATGCATTAGGCCATAATAACGCTCAGATTCCTTAGGAGGACGCGCTTTACCGGCCACTTTATCGCCATTTCGTAAACTAAAACGACGTATTTGTGAATTTGAAATATAAATATCTTCTGCACTCGGTCCGTAGTTGATTGGACGTAAAAAGCCGTAGCTATCTTGTGAGATGATATCTAGAATTCCTTCCATATAGAAGAACCCTTGTTTTTCCGCTTGAGCCCGAATCACAGCTAGTGAGAGTTCTTTTTTATTCATTTGACTATAATATGAAATTTTAAAACTTCGAGCATAATTATAGATTTCTTTTAGCGTCATATTATCTAATTCCGCCATCGTTAAATAATCGCTCATTTTGTCTCCTCTACCATTTCTATATCGGATCCTAATTTTGTTAATTTTTCAATAATGTGATCGTAACCTCGTAAAATATATTCCACTGAACGAATCGTTGTTGTCCCTTGAGCCATTAAACCAGCAATAACCAAACAAGCACCTGCTCGCAAATCAGAAGCCTCAACTTCTGCGCCGTGCAATTGACTTGGGCCATTGACGATCATAGTACTTCCTTCAATTGAAGCATTCGCTCCCATACGTACTAATTCTGGAATATGATTCATTCGTTTAGAATAAATAGTATCAATCACTTCAGAAGAACCATTGGCTTGTAATAACAGCGGTGTAATTGGTTGTTGCAAGTCAGTCGGCAGTCCTGGATAAGGATAAGTTTTCACTGTCACTGCTTGTAAATTCTGAGTTTTAGGCACATAGATTGAATCTTCCGTAATCTCTAGTTCTACACCAATTTCTTCTAATTTAGAAAGATAACTATCTAAATGCTCGTAAATAACGTTTTTAATTTTAATTCCTTCACCGTAAGCCGCCGCCAAGGCCAAATAAGTTCCTGCTTCGATGCGGTCAGGGATAATTGCATGTCTGCAACCATGTAAATTTTCGACCCCTTCAATACGAATTTCATCCGTACCGGCTCCACGGATTTTTGCACCCATATTATTCAATAATGTAGCTACATCTATAATCTCTGGTTCGCGAGCAGCATTTTCGATCACTGTGCGTCCTTTGGCCTTTACTGCAGCTAACATAATGTTAATAGTTGCACCTATAGAAACCATATCTAGAAAAATCCGGTCACCTTGTAACCCATCTTTTGTGGTACGTAAATACATCGCACCATGTTCATTTGTAACCTGTGCTCCTAAAGTTTCAAAACCTTTGATATGTAAATTAATGGGACGCGGCCCTAAGTCACAACCACCCGGCAGCCCAACAACACCTTCGCCGAATTTTCCCAATAAAGCACCCATGAAATAATAAGAAGCACGTAAGCTATTAATTTTTCCGCTTGGCATTGGAACTGAGACGATGTGAGTAGGATCAATTTCTAGTTGATTGTTTTCAAAAGTTGTTTTAACGCCCATGATTTCGAGGATTTCAATTAAAGAATGGACATCTTGGATATCGGGAACTCCTTCTAAAATAACGGGAGAATCCGCTAAAATTGCGGCGGGGATTAAAGCAACAGCACTATTTTTAGCGCCACTAATCGTTACTTCACCTGATAATGGTTGCCCGCCGTGAATGACAAATTTTTTCATTTATTTTCACCTATTAATTATTATTTGATATATACGCATTTATTCTACCATAACAGAAGACTTGAAAAAAGCCAAAAAAACTCACGGATCCCTAATAAGATCCGTGAGACCTATTGAAAGAACGGCTTATGCTTTGTCAGCTGAACCGAACCAATCAATATGGTTTTTAGCTTCTTTAATAATCGCTTCTTTACCAGGCGCTAATAATTTACGTGGGTCAAAGCCTTTTCCTTGTTGGTCTTTGCCTTCTTCAATATACTGGCGAGTAGCTTTAGCAAATGCAATTTGGAATTCTGTGTTTACATTAACCTTTGAAATTCCCATTGTAATTGCTTTTTCGATTTGATCTTGGGGGATACCAGAACCACCATGAAGTACCAAAGGAACATCTTTACCTACAGCATCTGTGATTGCTTGCAAGTGATCAAAGTCTAAACCTTTCCAGTTTTCAGGGTAAACACCGTGAATATTTCCAATACCACAAGCTAAAAAGTCAATTCCTGTATTAACCATTTGAATACATTCGTCGATATCCGCTAATTCACCTGTACCCACAATACCGTCTTCTTCACCGCCGATTGTTCCTACTTCACATTCAACCGACATGCCTTTTGCATGCGCTCTTTTAACAACATCTTTCGTTTTTGCCAAGTTTTCTTCAAAAGGAAGAGATGAACCATCAAACATTACTGAAGTATATCCAGCTTCGATACATTCTAATGCATGTTCATATTCACCGTGGTCTAAATGAAGAACAACAGGGACGGTAATGTTCATTGAATCAATTAAGTTATTTACCATATCAACAACTAATTTGTAACCGCCCATGTATTTAGCAGCGCCCATAGAAGTTTGAATTAATACGGGTGCATTTTTTTCTTGCGCAGATTGAAGGATCGCTTGCGTCCATTCTAAGTTGTTTGTATTGTACGCACCAATTGCATATCCACCTTTACGAGCTGCCTTAAAGATTTCTGATCCTGATACTAATGGCATAATAGTTTCCTCCTAAGTTTTAAATAAACGTTTTTTGTTAAGCTTTGCTTAACCAACACCCTTATTTTAGCAAATTATTAAAACTTTTTCTACTAAATCTAGAGGATTCTGTCGAATTTCCAACTTTTTCGCGTCATAAAAGCCAAATTAAAGGAAAATTTTCAGAAAAAATTTCTTACTGTAATATTGAACGAGCATTATTTGCGCTTTATATTGTTCGTTCAACTATTGATTGAACACTACTTCTACTTGACGTTGTTCGTTCAGCTATTGATTGAACATTACTTCTACTTTTCATTGTTCGTTCAGCCATTGATTGAACACTACTTCTACTTGACGTTGTTTGTTCAGCTATTGATTGAACATTACTTCTACTTTTCATTGTTCGTTCAACTATTGATTGAACACTACTTCTACTTGGCGTTGTTCGTTTAACAGCAAAAAACCTCGAAAAGGCTACTTTTCGAGGTTTACTTTTTAATCTTGTTCTTTCGTTTCTAATGCAGCTTCGACAAAACCCCGAATCAATCTTTGCGGACGATTAGGGCGCGAAATTAATTCTGGATGGAACTGGCAGCCTACAAAAAATTTATTTTCAGGAACTTCCACGATTTCTACCAAATGATTGTCTGGAGAAACTCCTGAAAAGACCATTCCATTTTCCTTAAAAACCTCACGGAAACCATTATTAAATTCATAGCGATGACGATGGCGTTCTTGTACCACTTCTTCTTGGTAAGCTTGTGCTGTTTTTGTCCCTTTTTGAATTTTACAAGGGTAAAGTCCTAGACGCAATGTGCCCCCCATATCTTCTACGCCTTCTTGGTCTGTCATAAGGTCAATCACATTGTATGGCGTTTCTGGATCTCTTTCCGTGGTGTTGGCACCTTCTAAACCAATAACATTTCTGGCAAATTCTACACAAGCCATTTGCATCCCTAAACAGATTCCTAAAAACGGAATATCATTTTCGCGAGCATAGCGGATAGTTTCGATCTTTCCTTCAATACCGCGATCGCCAAAACCACCAGGAACTAAAATTCCATCGACATTGCCCAACGCGTCAACAACATTTTCAGCTGTAATTTCCGCTGAATTAATAAGTTTTACGTCAATATCTGAATCATAATAAAAACCTGAATGTTTTAAAGCTTCGATGACAGAAATATAAGCATCCGGTAGCTCAACGTATTTACCGACAATTGCAATCCGGACAGTTTTCTTCAAGTTCAGTACACGGTCTACTAATCCTTGCCATTCGGTCATATCAGCTTCTGGCGCTTCTAAATGCAAGCGGTCTAAAACGATTTGATCCATTTTTTGTTTTTGCAAGTTTAATGGAATCGAGTAAAGCGTGTCTACATCAAGCGATTCGATGACGGCTTCTGGCGCAACATCACAAAACTGTGCTAATTTATTTTTCATCCCTTGAGAAATAGGTTCTTCAGTTCGTACCACTAAAATATTTGGTCGAATTCCCAAACCACGTAGTTCTTTTACACTATGCTGTGTTGGTTTGGTTTTCATCTCTCCGGCTGCTTTTAAATAAGGAATTAATGTTGTATGAATGTAAAGAACATTATCTGCACCGACGTCTGATTTCATTTGGCGTAAGGCTTCTAGAAAAGGTAAGGATTCAATATCGCCCACTGTACCGCCAACTTCGGTAATAATAACATCGGAGTCGGTCATGTTGGCCGCACGCATAATTTTTTCTTTAATCTCATTTGTAATATGCGGAATCACTTGAACAGTGGCTCCTAGATATTCGCCCTTTCTTTCCTTGCGAATCACTTCAGAGTAGATTTTCCCTGTAGTTACATTGGAGTATTGGTTTAAATTAATATCAATAAACCGTTCATAGTGTCCTAAGTCCAAATCTGTTTCCGCACCATCGTCAGTGACAAATACCTCGCCATGTTGATAAGGACTCATTGTTCCTGGATCCACATTAATGTACGGATCAAACTTTTGGATTGTTACTTTTAATCCTCGATTTTTCAATAAGCGACCCAAAGAAGCCGCCACAATTCCCTTTCCAATAGACGAAACAACGCCGCCAGTGACAAAAATGTATTTGGTCATAATAAAAACTCCTTATCTTTTTTTCAGGTGCTGAATTTAGAAATAAAAGAAAACTCCCTATTCAACTTGAATAGGGAGCCTAATTTTTCTAAAACGTTCCTAGCTCTTTTTCATATAAGAGCGCCCAAGCAAAATATTACCTTGTTCGTTTTAGAAAGTCAATCGTTTAAATAATTTTTATTAATAAAGTTCTAAATATTGTTCTCGTTCCCACTCTGATACAGTTTGTCTAAAAGCAGCCCACTCCATCTGTTTGGCTTCAATAAAGTTTTCATAAATGTGTGAACCTAATGCCTCTAGAATTACTGAGTCATTTTTTAATTCCTTTAAGGCGTTATGAAGAGTCGAAGGTAAATCAAAAATTTGCGCTTTTTCTCGTTCATCTTCAGTCATCACATAAATATTACGATCGACCCCTTCAGGAGGCACCAGTTCATTTTGAATTCCATCTAAACCAGCTTCAAGCAAAGCAGCTAGTGCCAAATAAGGATTAGCAGAAGGATCGACTGAACGCAATTCTAAACGCGTCGATAAACCGCGAGAAGAAGGCACACGGATTAATGGGGAACGATTATGACCGGACCAGGCAACATGTACTGGAGCTTCATAACCAGGTACTAAACGCTTGTAAGAATTAACTGTCGGATCACAAACTGCAGTATAGGCCCGTGCATGTTTAATTAAACCAGCTAAAAATTGGTAAGCTGTTTGACTTAATTCTAATTCACCATTTTCGTCATAAAAGGCATTTTCGTTGCCTTTAAATAAAGACATATTACAATGCATACCCGACCCAGCAATGCCTTCCATCGGCTTTGGCATAAAAGTCGCATGCAAATCGTATTTTCTAGCAATCGTTTTAACTACTAATTTAAATGTTTGAATACTATCACAAGCATCAATGGCATCTGCGTATTTAAAATCAATTTCATGCTGCCCAGGAGCTGCTTCATGATGAGAAGCTTCCACTTCAAAACCTAATTTTTCTAATTCCAAAACAATATCGCGTCGGCAGTTTTCTCCTAAATCCATCGGAGCAAAATCAAAATATCCTCCATGATCATTTAGGTTTTTAGTGATCTTTCTATCTTGGTCTAATTGGAATAAGAAAAATTCTGGCTCAGGGCCCAATTCAAAAGAAGTAAATCCTAATTCCTGCATGTGGCACAAAACACGTTTTAAATTTCCTCTTGGATCTCCAGCAAAAGGAGTGCCATCTGCATTGTAAATATCACAAATTAAACGTGCAACTTTGCCGTGTTCAGCTTCCCAGGGAAAGATCATCCAAGTGGTTAAATCAGGATATAAATACATATCACTTTCTTCGATCCGTACGAATCCTTCAATAGAAGAACCATCAAACATCATCTTTTGGTCCAGTACTTTATCCATCTGACTGATTGGTACTTCCACGTTTTTTATCATACCACTAACATCGGTAAACATTAAACGTAAAAAACGAACGTTTTCTTCGCGGGCAATTTCCTTAATCTGTTCTGTAGTGTAGTCTACTTTTGGCATATTGTTTTCCTTTCTTTTTTACAGTTTGTATTCAAAGATTTATACATATTTTGTAGCCTATAGCTTAGGGCGATTTGTATCAAATGGATTTTTTGGATTAAGCCCTCCTTGGGATAAGATCTCGTCGTAAAAAATACGGCGAACATCCTTATCGGTAAGTGGTTTTTTGTTTCTTGCTTTTTTCTCTTCTTCTTTTTGCATCTTGTACACACGTTTGATGCCAGCCATATTCAACCCATCTGAAAGATAATCTTTGATTTCCAACAACACGTCAATATCGTTTAAGGAATATAAGCGTCGGTTGCCTTCACTTCTTTCAGGATGAATCAAATCTTGTTCTTCATAGTAACGGATTTGGCGTGCACTTAAATCCGTCAGTTTTATAACTGTACCAATTGGAAAAACAGACATGGAACGACGCAGCTCTTTTTCACTCATACGCTTACTCCTCTTTCCTTAAGTTGCTCCACCTACTTTGAAACTATACCAATTTATAAAATTTCTGTCAACAGTTTATGTAAGAAAAGCTCACACAAAAAAGTAGTCAGAATTTCCTCCGACCACTTCTACTTTGTTTGATTCATATGTGTAATAGCAAAAGAGTTCTCTTTAGCAAAGCCTTTTACTATATACTCTTGCTTTTTTTCTTCAAAATCGGTCGAAACGACTAAGGTATTTTGTTTCAACTGCTCTAATAAACGACCTTCATCCGGCGCCAACACTAATGTATAAGGCTGTAATTGTTCCATCATAATCGATTTAATCGCCTCAACTAACTGATCTTTGCTAGCAGGATCCTTCGCTGAAAGTAAAACATTCGGAAATAATGTCGGTACAAATGAATCTTTTTCAATTAAATCTGCCTTGTTATAAACAACCAATACAGGAATTTGTCGCAACTGCAATTCATCCATTGATTCTATCACTGTTTGTTCCTGTTGCTGCCGATTCTTGGCCGAAGCATCAATCACATGTAACAATAAATCCATGTTTTGACTTTCTTCTAAAGTAGAATGAAAAGCATCCACTAATTGTGTAGGTAAGTCTTGTATAAATCCGACCGTATCTGTAATGGTCACTTCAAATCCTTCAGGTAGACGCCACTTTTTCGTTAACGGATCTAAAGTAGCAAACAGTTGGTCTTTTTCATAGGTATCCGCACTTGTTAATAAATTTAATAGTGTTGATTTACCTGAGTTGGTATAACCCACTAAACCAATTTGATAGACTTGTTGCTCATTACGTTGTTGACGTGTCCGCTTGCGATGAGCCTCCACTTCTTTTAACTCGCGACGGATACTTGTCATTTTTTTACGAATTAAACGGCGGTCTGTTTCTAATTTCGTTTCACCAGGACCTCTAGTCCCAATTCCACCGCCTAAACGAGATAAGGTCTTTCCTTGACCAATAATACGAGGAAAAGAATATTCCAATTGTGCCAGTTCCACTTGCAGCTTCCCTTCTTTGGAACGTGCACGTTGAGCGAAAATATCCAAAATTAATTGAATACGATCAATTGTTGGTGTCTCTAATGCTTCTTCAATTAATTGTCCTTGTCTAGGTGTTAATTCATGATTAAAAATTACCAAATCAATTTCAGATACTTCGATTAATTCCTGTAATTCTTGCAATTTTCCTTTACCAATAATTGTCTGGTGATCAAATTGATCGCGATTTTGTCTGATAGAAGAAACGACCTTTCCATTTGCCGTTTGTGCTAAGTTTTCTAATTCTTCCATAGATTCTTCAAAGGTATGAAAATTTTCTGGGGTCTGGACACCCACTAGTACCACTCGTTCTGTTTTAGCCATAATTCACCTCCAACCAGTTAGCGACTTCTGTTTTTACTTTAGATACTGCTTCAGGGTCTTGGAGTAAATCGAACCAATGAAAACACATTCGGTTGTTAAACCAAGTCAACTGTCTTTTAGCGTAACGCCTAGAATTTTGTTTAATAAGCGCAGCTGTTTGTTCTAATGAACGTTCTCCTGCAAAATAAGAAAAAAATTCCTTATAGCCGATTCCTTTGGCTGCTTGACTATCTGGATACTCTTTTATAAATGCTGCCTCTTCAACTAGACCTTTTTGCAACATATCATCCACACGTTTATTGATACGTTCATATAAAAGTGAGCGCTCAGTTGTTAGCCCAATCATAAAACTATCGTATAAACTCTCAGGTGTTTTTTTAGGAGCGGCAATACTTTCTCCTGTAGTTTCAATCACTTCCAAAGCACGGATCACTCTACGTTGATTATTGGCATGAATTTTTTGAGCTGCTAATGGGTCCTTTTCTTGTAATAAGGCATAAAGAGCTTGAGACCCGTTTTTTTGCGCAAAAGCTTCATACTTTTGTCGAATGGACTGATCCGTTTCTTCTTTTGTTCCTAATTGATAATCATAAAGGAGGGATTGGATGTACAACCCAGTCCCTCCAACAACAATTGGCAGATGACCTCGATGAACGATTTCTGCGATTTTTTGTCGTCCTTGTTTTTGAAAATCGGCTACCGAATAACGTTGACCGACGTCACAAATATCGATTAAATGGTGAGAAATTCTCTCTTTTTCTTGTTCAGTAACTTTAGCTGTTCCGATATCTAACTGACGATAAATTTGCATAGAATCTCCACTAATAATTTCGCCGTCGAAATACTTAGCCAACTGAATACTAAGGGCAGTCTTTCCCACAGCCGTTGGACCTGCAATCACTAATACTTTTTTCATGTCTTTTGTTGATTCTTTCTTCTTGCGGCCGATATCTCTTCAGGAAAATCTGTAAACACGCCCGCTACTTGTAATTCCATCACTTTTGTTAACGTCTCTTCGTCGTTAACTGTCCAAGGACGTACATCGATAGGATAATTCGGAACTTCCGCATCATGTTCTAAAGCCCAGTCAATTCTTGGGTGAATCCCCTTAATATATGAACGATCTAAAGCCGTAGTCGTTGCCTCTTCGGAGTTTCTCATAACTAAATCGATGCGCGTCTTAGGTTCAATTTTGTGGATTCTTTCTAGTGTATCAACGTTCAAACTACAATACCAATAAGTAAAGGGCCATTCTTGGCTAGTCATAAGACTTGAAACCTTTTCTTCAATACCAGGATATGCTTCTACATTTGTCTTAAACTCGATTTCTACAATTCCACGATAATTACGCGCAACAAGTAAATCAATCACTTCTTTTAAGGTAGGAACTTTGGTTGATTCATATTTTTCATCAAACCAACTTCCTGCATTCAGTGCCTTTATATCCGCCAGTGTTTTATCTTTAATAGCTCCCTTACCATTGGTGGTGCGATTTACCTGTTCATCATGCATGACAACTAGTTCATTATCTTTGGTTAATTGCACGTCTAGTTCAATTCCTTCTGCTCCTGCGCGGATCGCTTCAGCAAACGAAGGCAGTGTATTTTCTGGCCTTGTTCCACTAGCTCCTCTATGAGCAAAAATTTTCATTGATCTCACTCCAATCAGAGTTATTGTAACACGTATAGAAAAAATCAACAAAAAAGCGCTATGCCATAAGTACATACAATAGGAAACACTCGAATGACAATCAACAGAATTAGCTATTCTATCTTCTCTGCTGTAGCTTCAAGCAAAGCAATTAATCGCAGAAATTGTCTTTTTATTTTTCGAATGTTTTAATATCAAAAGACTTATGTCACAGCACCCTTTGGCTTATTAGAGAGGTTTGGAAAAATAAGTCAGTGGTTCATCGCTTAGCTTTTTCATTTGATTTTTCTTTTCATAAATCATTTCGGTTAATTCATCGGAAAGTTCTTCCACTAACATACGTGCACCTTTAAAGGTATACCCACCAATTTGAACGGTCTCTTCAGGGGATAAAACAACTTTACGAGTAGCGATTCTTTTAAAAAATTCATCTAAAAAATAATTAGGTAAATAAAAGCTATTTTGTGCAGCAAAAGAATGCAAATAAATATAATCGTCTACTGTAATGTAACAATCATCAAAGGCATTAAAGCTAGTATATTGTTCCATCATGATGACACGTTTATCTAAAATCTCGACTATTTTTTTATTTAATAGAACCAAAGTTTCAATTTCTTTGACTCTATGCTCTAGCATTCGCCGTTTTTCATCTTTACGTTGATCAAATCGTATACGTAAGTTAAATGCAATAGCCACAATAATTGCACCTACTAATACCCCTAATAAACCTGCGAAAAAAACTTTCATCTAACTTGCCTCCTTGTCTAAGTTTTACTGGATGAGTTTATCTTACCAAATTTTCTTCTTTATATCCAAGGTTTTATATTTGACCTTTATTGACCAAATGTGTATACTGTCAATTAGAAAAGAGATTTTGGCGTGATAAATTCGTTTTTTAATGATAAAATAGTTTTTAGACGTCAAAATTTTCTATGATTTAAAAATAAGGAGGAACACTAAATGAATTTGATTCCAACAGTAATTGAACAATCTTCCCACGGGGAAAGAGCGTATGATATTTATTCTCGCTTATTAAAAGACCGTATTATTATGTTAAGTGGTGAGGTGACAGATGACCTATCAAACTCCATCATTTCACAACTACTATTTTTGGATGCACAAGATTCAGAAAAAGATATCTATCTATATATTAATTCACCAGGTGGTAGTGTGACAGCTGGCTTTGCCATTTATGATACCATTAACTTCGTCAAAGCAGACGTACAAACAATCGTTTTAGGTATGGCTGCTTCTATGGGAAGCTTCTTACTAACAGCTGGTACTAAGGGCAAACGCTTTGCTTTACCAAATGCTGAAATTTTGATTCACCAACCATTAGGCGGTGCGCAAGGGCAAGCCACTGAAATTGAGATTGCTGCTCGTCATATCTTAAAAACACGTGATCGCTTAAATGAAATCTTGGCAGAACGTACAGGTCAACCAATTGATGTCATTAAACGCGATACCGACCGCGATAACTATATGACAGCTGAAGAAGCCAAAGAATATGGGTTAATTGATGAAATTATGACCAACAAATAAATAATAAATGAGGTGCTAGCTCCAATCTATTGAGCTAGCATCTTTTTTATGCCCATTAAATAACTGTTGTATTCAAATCGTCGTTAATTTTGTTGTTACGTAAAATGTTTTGTCATTGCCAAAAGCATAAGCGGTATTTTACCAAGCACCATTTTAGTAATCACTATATTTTCCGTTTAGATAGTCTTGCCCTAATTGGCAATAATGATCCACATTTTCTTTATTGGCTTTGATTTCTTCTGGTGTTAATTCACGGATAACTCTTGCTGGGCGTCCTAAAGCTAAGCTATTTGGCGGAATCACTGCTCCTTGAGTCACTAAAGAACCAGCACCAATCATACTATTCTCACCTACCACTACGTTATTCATAACAATCGAACCCATACCGATTAAAGCGCCGTCTTCAATTTTACAGTCATGCAACAGGCACTGATGACCTACAGTAATGTTATTACCAAGCACACAAGAAATATCATGATCAACATGAATCACCATTCCATCTTGAACATTCGTCCGATCTCCTACAAAAATAGGTGCGTAATCACCACGAAGCACACTGTTAAACCAAATCGTTACCTCTTTACCTAAAGTGACATCTCCAACAATTGTCGCGTTTTCTGCGATAAAATTTTTCATGATTTCTCCCTTCTAATCCAATTAAAATAAGGATATAAAATTATAAATGAGGGTTCCTTTATCAAACTTTCCTTCATTATTGTCAAAATGAAGGGAACTCTTTCGAACTTCCCTCGATTTTGAATAAAATAAGGGTTCCTTTGCCAAACTTCCCTTCTTTTCATCTAAAATGAAGGCTCCTTTGTTTAGCTTCCCTTCTTTTGTAAAGTATATCACATCACTTACTAGCAATAAAAAAACGACGCCAACTTTTTAGTCAGCGCCGTTCATTTATTTCTATTCTTGATCAGCAAATTGACTATTATACAAGTCTGCATAAAAGCCACCTTTAGCAAGTAAAGCATCATGCGTTCCTTGCTCGATAATAGAGCCATGATCCATGACTAAAATTAAATCCGCATCGCGAATTGTCGATAAACGGTGAGCAATAACAAAACTGGTTCGCCCTTTCATTACTTGATCCATTGCTTTTTGAATCAGTGCTTCTAGACGAGTATCTACCGAGCTAGTTGCTTCATCCAAAATCAAAATTTTAGGATCAGAAATGACTGCTCTTGCGATCGTCATTAATTGTTTTTGACCCAATGAGATATTATCCCCTTCAGAAGCGGTTTCCATATCATATCCTTCTGGTATCGTCCGAATAAAATGGTCTACATTAGCAGTCTTGGCTGCATCGACAACTTCATAATCTGTCGCATCTAATTTACCAAAACGAATATTATCTGCTATTGTTCCGCCGTACAGCCAAGCATCTTGCAATACCATACCGAACAACGAACGCACGTCACTACGATCCATTTCTTTTGTATCAATGCCATCAATTTTGATGGCTCCTTCGTCTACATCGTAAAAACGCATCAAAAGGTTGATGATCGTTGTTTTACCAGCGCCAGTCGGTCCGACAATGGCTACTGTCTGCCCTGCTTTTACACTAAAGTTTAGGTCTTCAATTAATGGTTCGTTAGACTTATAAGAAAAGCTTACATGATCAAATTCGACATTGCCTTCAACATGCTCAGGTAGAGCCACTTCATTTTCACTAGACTCTTCTTCGTCTTCATCTAAGACTTCAAATACACGTCGTGCAGAAGCTGAAGCACTTTGTAACATTGCAGATAGTTGCGTAATATTGCCCATTGGTTGACTAATTTGCCAAATATATTGAATAAAGGCCTGTAATTGTCCAACAACAATAGCTCCACTTAAGACAAACAAACTACCGACAACTGCAATCACAATATAAGTTAAATATGCAGTCGATTGAACAAGCGGCATCATAAGCCCAGAAATAAATTGCGCTTTAAAACCATTCTTTTTCACCGACTGATTAACTTTTTTAAAGTTTTCAGCAGTGTTGTGTTCCTGACCAAAAAGTTTAATCACATTAAAGCCGGTCATATGCTCTTGTACAAAACCGTTCATTTCACCTAAAGAGTTTTGCATACCATTAAAGTATTTTTGCGATTTTGAGATAACAAAGCGGGAAATAAAATAAGAAGCTGGCACCATAATCATCGCAGCAAGTGCCATATAAACATTAATATAAAACATCATCGAAAGAGATAATATGATACTTAAAAAGGCATTTACTAATTGCACTAACGATTGTTGTAAAGCTCCACTAACGACATCCACGTCATTGGTTACCCGAGAAAATACATTTCCTTGTTGGCGAGTATCAAAATAAGAAACAGGCAATCGATTAATTTTATGAGAAATATCTCTACGAAGGTCTTTCATAGCTGATTGCACGACACCTGTCATTAACAATCCAGCAGCCAATTGAGAGCCTCCATAACCGACCCCGATCATTACAATCGCAATCACTGTTTGTTTAATATAGTCAAAATTTATCGGATCTCCATTGGCAATATTTTTACTAATTTCTGTCGTTGGAAGTCCTGTTACATAAGGTAGTGCTGTATTAAAAATTACAGTTGCTACTACAAGAAACATCACCAAAATAAATTTAAATTTATAAGGTTTCAAATAATGACCCAATCGTTTTAAAGAGGAAAAAGCATTCATTGTTCTAACTCCTCCTTCGATAATTGAGACGAAGCAATGTCATAATAAACAGAGCTTGTTCTTAATAGCTCTTCGTGGGTTCCTTCCCCAACGACATTTCCTTCGTTCAATACAATAATTCGATCAGCATTCATAATCGTGCTGACACGTTGAGCGACAATTAATACAGTCGCATCAGTCGTCTCTTTTCCAATTCTTTCGCGTAATTTTGCATCTGTTGCAAAATCCAAAGCAGAAAAGCTATCATCAAATATATAAATCGCAGGTCTTCTAACCACTGCTCGAGCAATCGCTAAACGTTGTTTTTGTCCACCAGAGAAGTTGGCACCACCTTCAGAAATTCGCGTATCTAATCCATCAGGCAATTCAGAGACAAAATCGCTGGCTTGTGCGATGTCGATTGCTTCTTTCAACTCTTCGTCGGTGGCATCTTCATTGCCATAAAGCAAATTGTCGCGCAACGTGCCAGAAAATAGGACTGCACTTTGTGGGACATAACCGATTTTTTTGCGTAAAGCGTCGATATCATAATCACGAACATCAACACCATCCACTAGAATTTCACCCTCGCTGACGTCATATAGACGTGGAATGAGTTGAATAAGTGTCGATTTTCCGCTTCCTGTACTACCAATAAATGCCACTGTTTCACCGGGTTTTGCTGTAAAGTTCGCATCACGAACGACTGGTGATTCCGCATGTCCTGGATAAGCAAAAGTGACATCATTAAAAGCTAAATAACCATTTGTTTCTGTTTTTGTGACCCCATTTTCTTTATTATGAATAATTGATTCAGTATCCATTGCTTCTTGAATCCGATTAGCCGATACGGCTGCTCTTGGATACATCATAAAAATAGTAGAAAACATCATAAATGAAAACAATGCATGGAAAATATATTCAATAAAAGCAATCAAATTTCCAACTTCCAATGTTCCAGCATCGATTTGAATACTTCCTTGCCAAATAATATAAGCCATCACAATATTAAATAGAAAGAAGAATCCTGGTTGAGCTGAAGACATCAAACGAAATAAGTTTTTTGAACTTTTTTCATAAGCATCATTTACCTTAGCAAAACGATTCTCTTCAAAACGTTCATTAACGAATGCGCGAATCACTCGCAGTCCGGATAAATTTTCGCGTAAAATATTATTGATACGGTCAAGGTTGCTTTGTTGTTTTCTAGACAAAGGATTGGAAAAACCTGCGATGGCTACGACGCCAATCAATAGGAAAGGCAAAGCAATCAACACATACATTCCTAAACTTCCACTAGTCCGCAGTACCATATATAAACTTGCAATAAACATCATCGGTGTCATAAAACCTGTTCGCAAAAAGTTTTGCATGAACAACATAATTTGGTAAGCATCATTTGTTACCCGCGTAATTAATGAGGATACTCCTAATTGTTCATATTCGTTATGAGAATAATCTTGTATTTTCTCAAAAAGGTCTTGACGAATAGAGGCAGTGACATTTGTTGTAATACGTGTCATAAAATACCCCAACGAAATATTCATCAATACACCAACAATGACCACTGCTAACATGATTAATCCTATTTTTTTAATATAGGCATCATCATTATTGGCAACCCCTACATCAATCATTTGACTCAATAATGTAGGTAATCCTAGCTCAATAAGGATAAACCCGAAAACACAAATGAAATTAAAGAATAATAGCCCCTTATTTTTCAAGGTATAATGCATCATTAATTTCAAAATTATCCCCTCCTTTTTCTGTGCAATTACTTTAAAGATAGCACATAGCGATGAAAAAAGTAAAGAAAATGAGAAGCGAAATTAACAAGTTTTTTCAAAGGTCTTTTCATATACGTGTGTCAGCTTTTTTTGCTTATTATAATTTTTTTATTTTCATGTAATTTTCTTGTTTTTGATGGCGCATTTCTATACTTATTTTTATTTGTATGATAAACTATCAATGGACAATTGGTTACAGCTCAAAGGTGTACTATGTTATTTTATATATCCTATTAAGCTGCCAAAAACGGATTCTTATTGGATCAAAGAATACTTATTCATTTAAGTAAAAAAGTCAAATAAATATAATCGTTATAATAAAGGAGAACAGATACATGATTTACAAAGTTTTTTATCAAGAAACCAAAGAACGCAACCCTAAAAGAGAGCAAACACACTCTTTATATGTTGACGTTGAAAATGAAGTCGCAGCACGTCATGCTGTTGAAGAAAACACCCCATACAATATCGAATATATCCAAGAGTTAACTGGGAATCACTTGGAATATGAAAAAGAACAAGCTGATTTCCATATAACGGAGTTTTAGAATGAAGTTATCGCTAAAAAACAACGAAACAGGGGTTTTCGCTGTTGGCGGATTAGGTGAAATCGGGAAAAACTGCTATGGGGTGCAATTTCAAGACGAAATCATCTTGATTGACGCGGGAATTAAATTTCCAGAAGATGAATTACTTGGCATTGACTATGTAATTCCCGATTACAGTTACATTATTCAAAATATCCAAAAAGTAAAAGCTTTAGTGGTTACCCACGGTCATGAGGACCATATCGGGGGTATCCCTTATTTATTAAAAGAGGTAAATATTCCTATTTATGCCGGACCATTAGCTTTAGCTTTAATCACAAATAAATTAGACGAACACGGACTACTACGTGATGCAGATCTTCATGAAATTAATGAAGACACTGTAATTCGTTTTCGTAAAACTTCTGTCAGCTTCTTTCGAACAACTCACAGCATCCCCGATGCTTTAGGTGTTGTCGTTAAGACCCCGTCAGGAAACATCGTTGAAACTGGTGATTTTAAATTTGACTTTACACCAGTCGGCGAGCCAGCAAACCTTCATAAAATGGCAAAAGTTGGTGAAGAAGGCGTCCTTTGTTTACTTTCAGATAGTACAAACGCTGAAATTCCGACTTTTACTAAATCTGAAAAAACGATTGGTTCTTCTATCCTCAAAATCTTTGAGAAAGTAGAAGGACGGATTATTTTTGCTAGTTTTGCTTCCAATATTTTTCGTTTGCAACAAGCGGCAGAAGCTGCAGTTGCTTACGGGCGTAAGATTGCCGTTTTTGGTCGTAGCATGGAAAACGCGATTACCAATGGACAACGTCTTGGTTATATCAACGTTCCAGAAGGGACATTTGTTGATTCAAAAGAGTTGAATTCTTTACCGGCAGATAAGGTAATGATTTTATGTACAGGGTCTCAAGGCGAACCAATGGCAGCTTTAAGCCGGATTGCCAATGGCACTCATCGACAAATTCAAATTCAACCAGATGACACTGTGATCTTCTCTAGTTCACCAATTCCTGGAAATACAACCAGCGTGAACAATCTAATTAACTTGTTGCTAGAGTCAGGAGCTGAAGTTATTCATGGTAAAATCAACAATATCCATACTTCTGGACACGGAGGCCAAGAAGAACAAAAATTAATGTTGCGTTTGATGAAACCAAAATATTTTATGCCTATTCATGGTGAATTCCGTATGTTAAAAATTCACAGCCAATTAGCAGAAAATACCGGCGTGCCAAAAGAAAACTGTTTCTTAATGGAAAATGGAGATATGCTTGCATTAACTTCTGATTCCGCACGTCCTTGTGGTCATTTTAATGCAGGAGATGTGTATATCGATGGTAGTGGAATTGGCGATATTGGTAACATTGTCCTAAAAGACCGTCGCATCCTTTCTGAAGAAGGACTCGTAATCGCTGTAGCAACCATTGATAAAAAGAAAAAAGAAATTTTAGCAGGTCCTGACATACTTTCCCGTGGTTTTGTTTATATGCGTGAATCTGGTGAATTAATTAAAAAAGGACAAAATATCCTTTATAATGCTTTACGAGATGCATTAAACCAGTCAGATACCAGCGAATATAAATTAAGAGAAGCAATGAGCCAAGCACTACAGCCGTTTCTTATTGAACAAACACAACGACATCCGATGGTTTTATCTATGATTATGACACCAGATGACTAAACAAAAAGCAGTCCATTAAGTTGGACTGCTTTTTGTTTTGATGAATATTATGAAAAATTTTTGTAGTGTTCTAGATTTTCGCTTTTCTAGAGTTACTTGGTCAACCTTCCTCTCATCTTTCCTCTTTCTAAACTTACCTCATCTATTACAAACCTTTTCATTTTATAATAAGTTCATATGAATGAAAAAGGAGCTAGAAATATTAGTTCTTTCCAAATAAAAAAAGCCCTCGCAAATTTTATTGCAAGAGCTTTTCCTGTCAGTTTAATTTTTAAAGCATGATTCGTTTTAAACTATGCTTTTACAACGTTAACTGCTTGAGGACCACGATCTGATTCTTCAACATCAAATGTTACAGATTGTCCTTCTTCTAAAGTTTTAAAGCCTTCTTCTTGAATTGCTGAAAAGTGGACAAACACGTCACTTCCGTCTTCACGAGAGATAAACCCATAACCTTTTTCTGCATTAAACCATTTTACTGTACCTTGTTCCATTTCAAGTTTCCTCCTCGTGCGTTAGCACTTTATAAAATTGTAACATTGCTCGTACTACGTTAGAGACAGGTAACTGTGTGCCACTTCCATTTTCCAAACAAAATTACATTCACTATTTTACCCCTGAATACGTTTTTTTGCAAGTAAAAACTATTCGCAAATGATTAATTCCAAAAGCCTTCTTCTCGTAAGCTCACGTATTTTTCGTTGCCGATGACTAAATGATCTAATATTTCAATTCCCATCATTTCTCCGCATTGTTTCAATCTTTTAGTAAATTGTCGATCATTTTCTGAAGGTGTTGGGTCTCCGCTGGGATGATTGTGCGAGCATATAATACGAGCTGCACTGCAACGGACCGCTTCACGAAAAATCTCTCGCGGATGCGCAACAGCTTGGTTTACTGACCCGACAAATAATGTTTTGCGAAAGATGATTTCATTTTTCGTATTTAAGTATAAACAGATAAGATGTTCTTGAGTAAAATCTTTCATTTCACTCATCAATTGTTGTGCCAAGTCAAAACTCGTTACCACTTTCCCATACTTTGGCTGATTCGCACGTTGGATACGACAGCCCAATTCAATCATAGCTTTTAGCTCAATGGATTTAATCTGTCCTACGCCAGAAATCTTTTGCAACTCAGTTAGACTAGCATTCTTTAACTCATATAAGCTGGGAAAAGTCGTTAAAATGATAGCAGATAGTTCCATTACACTGTACTTTTTTGAGCCAGTACGTAGTAAAATAGCCAACAATTCTTGATTTGAAAGTGCCTGTACACCATATTCTAATAGTCGTTCACGGGGAAGGGAACTTAGTGGTATTTTACTTTTTTCCATAAAAAAGCCTCCTTTGCGTACTTACACTAATAAATACGCAAAAAGGTTCCAATTATTTTTCTAAAATGGAAGAAACTTCATTTAATGACGGCAAGACAGCGATTGTTTTTTCCTTAATCGCAGGTGTAGGTGCGATTAAGTCAGGCACCATGATAACATCAATCCCTGCTTGATCTGCCGCTAATATGCCATTTTTCGAATCTTCTAATATAAGTAAATTTTCCTTAGGAAAAGAAAAACGCTCCGAAGCAATCTCGAAAATCTCAGGATCCGGTTTCGCTTTTGTTACATCTTCAAAAGAAATAATATGAGAAAAATCATCTAATAACTGATTCTTTTCTAAAAGGATATTAATAATTTTACGTTGATTGCTAGAAGCAACACAACGTTGAATACCCTTTTCTTTTAGATAATTCAATAATTCTTTTAAGCCTGGTTTTATGTCAGCAGCGCCAGATTCAAATAACTCTACCGCACGGTCAAATGAATCATTAATGAAAGTATTCACCGTCTGTTCACCAAAAAATGGATCATACATTTCATGATAAGCTTGCCAAACTTCTTCATCCGAAACGCCAATATATTTTTCATAAGTGGCAAAGTCATAAAAAATGCCCATCCTATCTGCAACCGCTTGTGTTGCTTTATAGTAAAGAGACTCAGTGTCAAACATCAAACCGTCCATATCAAAAATAATTCCTTGTATACTCTGCATAGTATCCTCCTGCTTAAGAATTAAGTTCTTTAATTAATTTTCGCACTTCTGCTACAAAATAAAGAGAGCCTGTTACTAAGACCATATCATCGCTTGAAATTTTTTCTAAAATATTGGCTAATCCAAATTGCCATAATGAAACAACGTTAATTCTTTTTTCGTTAATTTGCTGGTAATTTTTTTCTAATCGAAGAGCACCTGCATAATCAAAATTTGTTAAATAAATATCCGCATTAGGAATTTCTAATAGCTGCTCAAGCATACTTGTCACATTTTTTCGTTCTAGAGCGGAAAAAAGTACATAAATATGTCGATCTTTAAATTCCTTATTGATATTTTCCACCAGCCGCTTCATCGCCTGTTCATTATGAGCCCCATCGAGTACGATTAAAGGATCTTGACTGATTCTTTCCATTCTAGCTGGCCAACACGTATTTAACAGTCCATTTTTAATATCTTTTTCATCAAAGGGAATTTTTTTCAACTGGCAAACTAAATAAAAAAGTTGAATAGCTACCGCAGCATTTTCTGTCTGATGTTTTCCCAGTAAAGAGGTATCTAGCTTCGTGATTTTTCCATTCTCATTATAAAAGTCAAATTGTTCACCCCACTTAGAATGAGGTCCCCTATAATTCATTTGGTAACTTTCATTAAAATGATAAACCTTTGCTTGTTGTTTTTGAGCGGTATCATCGATAACAGCAAGTGCATTTTCGCTGATATTTCCCGTAACAACAGGAATCCCTTTTTTTATAATGCCCGCTTTTTGTGCAGCAATTTTTTCAATCGTATCGCCTAGTACCTGTTCATGATCCATACCAATGGTCGTAATAGCTGTCAGTATGGGAGAAACAACATTTGTACTGTCATACAAACCGCCTAAGCCAACTTCAACAACAGCGATATCAATTTTTTCTTCCTTAAAGTATAAAAAAGCCGCCGCTGTTAATAGTTCAAATTCGGTAATTTCAAACAGTACACTATTTGACTCTGCTGAATTTACGATGGGTTGAATTTTTTGCACAATGCTCAACAAAACTTCATCAGAAATTGGCCTGCCATTAATAGCAATTCGTTCATTAAGCACTTCAATATAAGGTGAAGTGAAGGTGCCCACGGTTAATCCGGTTTCTTGGAGCATAGAAGATAAGAAACTAACGGTTGAACCTTTGCCATTGGTACCGGCAATATGCACAACCGAAAGCTCTTTTTCTGGATGGCCAAGTTCGTCTAGTAAGGCATTAATTCGCTGTAACCCTGGCTTTGAACCGAATTTTTGTCGACTTTCAATAAACTGGATAGCTTCTTCTACTGTTTTTGTCACATCATTTCACCTCAAGTTGTATTATAACAAATCCCTTTCTTACATACTATGAGAAATAATAAGAAAAGGACTTGTGACATAACTTCCTTTAATAATAAAATATCCGAACTATAAGTGAGATTAATCCTATGGTTTCTCGTCGCAAATTCACGACAATTAGGGAATATCACCAAATATAGTTCGAATATTCTATCTTGTCTTTACTTATGTCACAGTCCTTTTCAAGTTATTGGTCGATTTGCTGCAATTGTTCAATCCGCTCTTTGACTGTTTGTTGTTTTTCGAGATAACCTGCTTGCTTGTCACGCTCACTTTGTACCACTTCTGCCGGAGCATTGGCTACAAATCGTTCATTAGCAAGCTTTCCTTCAGTACGTTTAACTTCTTTGTTCCATTTTTCTAATTCTTTTTCCAAACGGTTCAATTCTTCTTTAACATCAATCAAACCAGCTAATGGCAAGTAAATATTAGCTCCTGTTAATACAGCTGTCATTGCTAATTCCGGCGGCTCGAGTTGGCTATCGATAACCAGTTTTTCTGGATTACAGAAACGGTCAATATAGTTTTTATTTTCTTGCAAAAATTCTTCAATGGCCTGATCACTCGTTTGAATAAGCAGAGTTACTGGTTTTGAAATTGGGGTATTTACTTCTGCGCGAATATTACGAACAGAGCGAATTAATTCCATCAATACACCCATGCCTTTGGCGGCTTTCTCATCATTAAATTCCGGATGTACGACCGGATATTGTGCTGTTACCAGTGAACTTCCTTCATGCGGTAATTGTTCCCAAATTTCCTCTGTTACGAAAGGCATGATGGGATGTAGTAGTCGTAAAATTTGGTCTAGCACATAAACAAGGACACTTTTATTGGTTTGTTGCGCTTTTTTGTCTGAACCATAAAGTGTTTCTTTGCTCATTTCAATATACCAGTCGCAAAAATCATCCCAAATAAAATTGTACAACTGACGGCCTGCTTCACCAAATTCAAAGCGATCGAATAACTCTGTCACCCTTTTCACCGTTTCATTTAAGCGAGTCAAAATCCAGCGGTCAGCAACTGATTTTTCGCCGCTAAGGTCGATATCTTCTACACTCATACCTTCGACGTTCATTAAAACAAAACGAGCGGCATTCCAAATTTTATTAATGAAATTCCAAGCAGCATCCATTTTTTCATAACTAAAACGGACATCTTGTCCTGGTGTAGAACCATTGGATAAAAACCAACGCAAAGCGTCAGCTCCATATTGATCAATCACTTCCATCGGATCAATCCCATTGCCTAAGGATTTACTCATCTTACGTCCTTGGGAATCGCGAATGAGTCCATGGACTAAGACATTTTCAAATGGACGTTGGTCCGTAAATTCTAAGCTTTGGAAAATCATACGGCTCACCCAAAAAGAAATAATATCGTAACCTGTGACTAAGGTGTTGGTTGGGAAATAACGTTGATATAATTTATTTTCAGTATCGGGCCAGCCTAAAGTTGAAAACGGCCACAAAGCAGAACTAAACCATGTGTCTAAAACATCTTCATCTTGTACCCAATTTTGGCTATCTTCAGGGGCTTGCATCCCTACATAAACTTCCCCTGTTTCTTTATGATACCAAGCTGGAATTTGGTGGCCCCACCATAATTGACGTGAGATGACCCAGTCATGAATATTTTCCATCCAGCGTAAGAACGTCTGATTAAACCGTGGTGGGTAAAAATCGACGGCCTGTTCAGTTGCTTGGTTATCAATAGCCTGTTGCGCCAAAGGTTGCATTTTTACAAACCATTGTTTAGACAAACGAGGTTCTACTACGGCATCACTACGTTCAGAATGTCCTACACTATGCACCATTTTTTCTACTTTAACTAGACGTCCTAATTGCTCTAAGTCAGAAACAATCGCTTTTCTAGCTTCAAAACGGTCCATTCCAGCATATTTACCAGCATGCTCATTCATCGTACCATCATCATTCATGACGTTCACGCGCGGTAAATCATGACGATTTCCTACTTCAAAGTCGTTGGGATCATGAGCTGGCGTAATTTTCACTACACCTGTCCCAAATTCACGGTCAACATATTCATCTGCAACAATAGGAATTTCGCGATCCATTAAAGGCAAAATCGCTTTTTTGCCGATGAATTGTTGATAACGTTCATCTTCTGGATGCACAGCGACTGCCGTATCACCAAGCATAGTTTCTGGACGGGTTGTAGCAATCTCCACTGTGCCAGTGCCATCAGCTAAAGGATAAGTCATATGATAAAAAGCACCTTCATCATCTTTATGAATAACTTCAATATCGGATAAAGCGGTTTGTGCGACCGGATCCCAATTAATGATGTATTCTCCGCGATAAATTAGCCCTTTTTCATATAACTGAACAAATACCGTCCGTACAGCTTTTGACAGGCCGTCATCTAAGGTAAAACGTTCATTTTCATAATCCAGAGATAAACCTAACTTTGCCCACTGTTCTCTAATATGTTGCGCATACTCTTCTTTCCAATCCCAGACTTGGTCAATGAATTTTTCTCGTCCTAAATCATAGCGAGAGATTCCCTGTTCTTTTAATTTCGCTTCAACTTTCGTCTGGGTAGCAATCCCGGCATGGTCCATTCCCGGAAGCCATAAAGTATCAAAACCTTGCATCCGTTTTTGTCGGATAATCACATCTTGTAAAGTAGTATCCCAAGCATGACCTAAATGCAACTTGCCAGTAACATTAGGCGGTGGGATAACCACTGAATAAGGCTTGGCCTTTTGATTACCGCTTGGCTTAAATAAGTCTTGTTTTAACCACGCTTCATAACGCCCGCTTTCCACTTCTTGCGGATTGTATTTTTTAGATAATTGTTTTTTTGACACTTTGTTCCCTCCTTAGATTAAATAAAGTAACTATAGTTTGCTTTTCTCGCGTATTTCTCATTATTTTGCCACATGTATTCAAGGTCCGAATAACAAATCGACAAGGCATTAAAAAGCAAATTTTTAGATTTCTTTAGCCGCTAAATCGTAGTGATTCGGTTTGGGGAACTACGCTCGTTCCTCTCGCCTAGTACTGTTCATCTCTTCGCTTGTCGCTTCGATCTCATCAAGGTCTAAGCGACAAGTCGCTAAGGCCTTGAAGGATCTTCTCTTAGCTCCCCTTGGTCGCTAAATCGTAGTGATTCACAGCAAAAAGCCCTAAGATAAATATTATCTTAGGGCGCTTATTTACGCGGTACCACCTAAATTGCAGGCTTTATACTCTGCCACTTGTTAAGTGATTTAACGGTCACGACTCGTTTGATTCTACTTTTTTCAAATCAAAAACATACAAGCTACCTTCACTAGTGACTGATGAAAATTTTACAGCCTAGAATTTTCTCTCTAGAATCAGTTGAACTAGCTACTCCTCTTGATTATTGTCTTTTTTATTTTACAATGCACTTTTTTTAAAGTCAACTTAAATCAGAGCTTTTGCTTCTTCCAGTGCTTTTTGATAATCTGGTTCATCAGACATTTCAGGAACAAATTCCTCATAAGTAATGGTGCCGTTTTGGTCAAGTACAAAGATGCTGCGAGTGAATTTATCTGCTTCTGGAATATAAAGGTTATACGTTTTACCAAATGTGTTTTCTGGATCATGTAACATGATCATATCCACGCCCTCTTGACCACACCATTTGGCTTGGTCCTCTTTCGTATTATTCGAGATAGTTACAAAGTTAATATCTTCCAGTTGACTAGCTTCTTGATTAAAACGCTTGGTCTGCAAAGCGCATACCCGCGTATTGATATCAGGAACAACACTGATAATCGTCGGTTTTCCATTATCAAAATCTTCCAATGTGTAGGTACGGTCTTGTAAATCATTTAAAGAAAATGATGCTGCTTTATCTCCAACTGCGGGTTGTTGTCCAGGTACCTCTAATTCTTCACCTTTACGTGTAATAATCATATTTTTCTCTCCTTACTATTTCCCTGTTAATTTTAAACGAAAATTCGTTATAACATACTAACAGTATAAAGTAGCCAAAAGAAATTATAAAAAAATATGCTTATGAGGTAATAGCAAGTGGTGTATCTTTATAATTACGGTCAAAAAAGAGTAGTGTTAGTAATTCAGTTGTTAAATCGATATAACGCATATTGATATTGCTTGGTACCTCAACGCGATCT
Source organism: Tetragenococcus solitarius NBRC 100494 (assembly GCF_001544195.1). Lineage (GTDB taxonomy): Bacteria > Bacillota > Bacilli > Lactobacillales > Enterococcaceae > Tetragenococcus > Tetragenococcus solitarius. The sequence continues at coordinate 21,826 of NZ_BCPY01000015.1, read as the reverse complement.
GGAGCAAAGTTTAATATTGCTGTAATACCACTATTTACCACTGTATCAATTGCTTCTTGAGCGTGTTCGCTAGGCACAGTAGATATAGCAACTTTAACGTTTTTTTCTCGTGTTACTCGTTCAAAATCTTCCATACTATAAACATAAAACCCCGCAATCGTCTGGCCGATAATTTCTGGATCAGTATCAAACACACAGGAGATAATAAGATTTTGATTACGACGAAAATTATTATTCGCTAGAGCTTTCCCTAAATTACCAAATCCAACAATCGCCATATGGCTCGTTTCGTTACTATCTAAAATATCACTAAACACTTTGATTAAAAATGTAACATCATAGCCATAACCGCTACGACCCAACTCTCCTAAATAAGAGAAATCGCGTCGTATCGTAGCAGATGGAACCTGCGTAATTTCAGCAAGCTCTTTTGATTTAATCCGCACTACGCCTTTTGCATCCAAAATAGTTAAGTTTCTTAAATATAAGGGAAGTCTTTTGGCTGTAGCACGGGGTATTTTTTTCTTATTATAGCGTTCCACTTCCTAGCCTCCTTGTTAACTTGTTCACATAAAAGTGTACCATGCTTGCTTTTTTTTAGCAACTGAGAGCTAAGCACTACACTGTATCCGGGTCTCATTGACAGTCTGCTATTTATAATAGTTTCACAGAAAAAGCAGCCCATTTTTTACATGAGCCGCTTTTTGTCTCTATTTATTACTATTTTAGAGTAACTTCACCCGTCTCGCTCTAGTTTTCCTTATCGCTAGGTCCTTTTTACAATAATTCAGCAAATTCATCTTCTTGCTCTTGCGCACTTGATGGGACAATTTTTTCGATTTTGATATTTTCTAGAGCACGCTGTACTAAACCATCAATATCAAGCCTTTCTTCGTATTGTTTTACTTTATCCAAATGTGGTTTTGTTTTAGGTTGTGGTGGCGCAAAAATTGTACAGCAATCTTCAAAAGGTTGGATGGACAAATCAAAAGTATCGATTTTTTGCGCAGTATCAATAATCTCTAACTTATCCATTGTCGCAACTGGACGGATAATTGGCGTATTCGTTACTTCATTAATAGCTACCATGCTTTGTAGCGTTTGAGAAGCTACTTGGCCCAAAGATTCTCCATTTAAAATAACCAAGCCACGACGTAGCTGCCGGATTTCATCTGTTAGTCGCAACATCATCCGACGAGTTAAAGTCATCCAGTAACCTTGAGGTACATGATTTTTGATTTCTTCTTGCACTTCAGTAAAAGGAACTTCAATAAATTGGATTTGTCCTACATACGGCGCAAGTTTTGCTGTTAAATCTTTTGCTTTTTGCAAGGCTTGTTCGCTGGTATAAGGTGGACTGGCAAAATGGACTGCCTCAATTTCTACGCCGCGCTTCATTGCCATAAAACCTGCAACGGGGGAATCAATTCCACCTGAAAGCATCAACATTCCCTTCCCGCTTGTACCAACAGGCAAACCGGTTGCTCCGGAAATCGTTTTGTAAGATAAGAAAGCGCCATTGCTACGAATTTCTACCCGCAAGTTAATATCCGGCTTTTTCATCTGCACTTTAATGTCCGGAAACTGTTCAATAACGGCATCAGCTACTGTGACATTCAATTCATTACTCGTCTGTTCAAATGTATGATCGCTACGTTTAGCCGTTACTTTAAAGGTCTCTTCTCCAGTGTAAATTTCACTGACCATTTCTCTAGCACATCTTTTAATCTCTCCAATATCTTTTGCTACACGGATACTTGGAGAAAAATTTTGGATACCAAAAACCTTTTGCAACTTAGGAATAATCAAGTCACTATCTTCGCCATTTAAAACTAAGTGCATGCGATCGCGATCCGCATGAATTTTTACATTCGAAAAATCAACGAGCGCTTGGCGGACATTTGCTGCAAGCCGCATGATAAACGAGCCTCGATTTTTCCCTTTGGTCGATAGCTCGCCATAGCGAACCATGATTTCAGAATATTTCACAAAAACACCTCTAATTAATTTTTGAAAAACGTTGGTACAATTGCTCAAATACAATCATAAACTGTTCAACTTCTGCCATTGTGTTACTTTCATCTAAACTAATTCGGATTGCACAAGTGGCTAATGAACTAGGAACATTCATAGCTGCAAGCGTACTTGATTCCGTATTTTTCTTGCTCGAACAAGCACTGGTTGTTGACGTAATAATTTCTTTTTCTTCCAATGCATGCACTAGTACTTCACCGCGAATTCCCTTTAGTGCAATACATAAAATATGCGGTGCATCATTTTCACTAGGAGAAAATATGGTTACTTTATCAAAGGCACTAAGCCCACTTACAAGCGCAGCTTTTAAATTATCTAGATGTTCGGGACGTTGTTCTTTTTTCTCAATAGCTATTCGTAGTGCTTTCGCCATCGCAACAATAGCGGGTACATTTTCTGTCCCGCTTCTTTGTCCCTTTTCTTGACCGCCTCCTGTCAAAAGCGGCTGGATACGACGTCCTTTTTTCCAATAGATAAACCCTATCCCGCGAGGACCATGAAATTTATGGGCGGAAAAAGCGGCAAAGTCCACACGAGGCGTTAACCATTTTTCTATATCCACTTTAGCAATCGCTTGAACAGCGTCTACATGGAAATGTATCTTAGGAAATCTTTCTAACAACTTACTGATTTTCTGAATAGGTTGGATGGTTCCTATTTCGTTATTCACAGCCATGATAGAAACTAAAATCGTATCTTCTCTAATAAGTCCAGCAAGTTGGTCTACATCTACAAATCCTTCTTTTGTTACCGGCACTTGGTCAATTTCAAAACCAAAACTTGCCAACTGTTCAGCTGTTTTTTTCACAGCCGGATGTTCAATGCTTGAAATAATCAGATGCTTGCCGTACTCTTTTTTTTCAAAGGCCGTCCCTTTTAATACCCAATTGTCTCCTTCAGTACCTCCGCTGGTAAAAACAATTTCTTCTGCTGATACTTGCAATGAATCTGCAATTTGTTTTCTAGCTTGAGTTAGTAAGCGGTTGGCTTGTGCACCAAGAAAGTGTAAACTTGAAGGATTACCAAAGACACGCTGACTCGTTTTTTTATATGTATCTAAACTTTGTGGAAAAATTGCTGTTGTTGCACTATTATCAAAATAGATCATCTATATAAGATCCTCTCTTTAAAAATACTGTTTCATTATATCCAGAACTGTAATTAGTTTCAAGTTCGATGATTGCTACTACTATTCGTCTGATTCGAAGTAAAGGACACTACGCCTCGCTTTCGCTCGCCCTAGTACTGTTCATCAGCTACTCTCAGCTCCCTTTGGTCGCTGAATCGTAGTGATTCACAGCAAAAAAGCTGGAATGAACTTAAAAAAGTTCAAACACAGCTTTTTAAACAAATTCTTTTCGATTTTCATAGTAAAAGTCTTCAATCCGCTTAAAGGCACCCGGCTCTACTCGCTCTAAAGCTGTTCCAATTTCATCTAATGCATCCTTATAGCGGTATTCGTAATTAAATAAATCAAGCGCCCGTTCAATCGAAGCTCTTACTTCAGTATGTGAATGACGGTAACGATTGGCATGTTGCAGCATTTGTTCCGTCAAGGCTGCTTCATCGATCATATCATGCGTTTTTTCCGTTAATAGATTTAAATCTTCCTTACAAATAACTACCATTTCGTTGACTTGATCCATATCGACACGAATTTTGTTCAGTGAATCATCGAGTTCTTCTAATCGATCCGTTACTCCATAGAAAAAATCTAAATAATCACTAGGCAAGCCCGGCAAACGTTGCTTTTCAACAAACCGCTTTAAATTGCGTAATTTAAATTCAAGGTCTTCCGCTTGTTTCTGTGCCTCATTTTCCTCTTTACGTAAATCACGCATTGCCTGATCAATTTCCACTTGCTCACTTTCGATTTCGTCCAAAATCTTATAAGCCTCTTTATAAAAACTTTGCGCTTTAGAATAAGGAATTTCATGAGCTTCTAATTTTGGATCAACAGAATCATTACGACGAGCAACTTCTTCGATTTCTGTTTGAAAACCTCGTACTCGACCTAATTCGTTATGATTCAAAGTGTAAGTCTGCGATGTGTGATCAAGCTCGATTAGTAGCTGACGATTGTTATCAGTAGCGTGTTGAATATAGTCCGCAATGGCTTTGCGATTTTTTACGACATAACGTTTAGCGTCGATTTCACGTTCCATCACATCGTACAATTGATCAATTTCCTGCGCTGTTTCTTCATTTGCTTCCGCTACAGCTGTAATTTCAACTTTTTCTAAGTCTTCCAAGCCATTTGTCACTCGATGTTTTACATGCTGGATATTTTCCGCAAAATTTTCTACAGGAAGTACATACTCTTGATCCATTAATTGCTGATAGCCTTCTTCAATTTCTTCTAATTGTTCAGGAAATGTCTCATTCAGCTTTTCATATTCATCAGGAATTTTTTTCATCAGTTCTTCTAATTCAAAAGTATGTTTTTCAGCAGATTCTAGTACGTCATGAGCTTCTACCGGATCCCCTGAAGTATTCAATGTAACAAACTGCGTGAATTCATTCTCCACATTTTTTACTTGCTTTTGGACTTCAGCAAAAGCCGGTCCGAACTGGTCAGCTCGTTCTCTTAAAGCTTTTTTCATTTCTTCATAAACGTCTAAAGCTTGCTGAACTTTTAGCGAATTACGCTCTTCGCTTTCTCGTAATTCTTTAAAACCTTGACGCACCGTGCCAATTTCCTTTTCCATGCGATCCATGGTTTTCTGGGCTTTTTCTACTGCTGCTTTTGCTTTAACAAAACGAAAAGCTTCATTTAAATTTTCAATTTCAAAAATTTGGCTTTCCAATTCAGCAAACTCATCTGTAGAAAGTTTCTCCCATTTTTGATTCCATTCTTTAAAGGAACTTTGGCTTTGACCTACTAGATGCATTTTTTTGATTGCCTCTATATCCTCATTGATTGGCAAATCAAATAAAGCTTTTTTCCGGTCTTCTAAGGCTTTTAATTTCTCCTGATTTTTCCGGCGTATAAAAAAGCCAATACCATAAATGATCGCTGCAATCACTATAATTGCTATCACGATTCCCAAGATCAGATTACTTCCCATTTAGCTGCCTCCATTTTTGATCCCTTTCATCAACCTGTAATAAAGGACAGATGATTTTATTTACTTGAACACTAAATCCCATAGAGATACAGTCTTTTCTAAATAAAGACATCTAGCCTTAATTATAGCATAAAGACAGTCGTCAATCACTATGAACCCTTAAAAAAATAATACTTCATTATGGCAACTTTTTCAATTATTTCTCTCTTTTTTTGTCATATACCTATTACACTACTTGATTTATCATCCAATTACAGGTACGCTATTAAAAAAGTTTTTGAATTAGACGGGCGGAGATAACACATGAAAACAACAAAATTTGGCGGTAGTTCACTGGCAAATTCAACACAATTAAAAAAAGTAACAGAAATTATCCAATCAGATAATACACGACGTTTTATCGTCGTTTCTGCTCCTGGAAAACGATTTGCAACAGATAAAAAGGTAACAGATTTGCTGATTGAATTCTATCAAAAACGATTAAAACATGAAGCAACGGATGAAATTATTACCACAATTTATAAACGCTATGAAGAAATCGGCAAGGATTTCCAAATTGAAGAAAACATTCTAAATCAAATTTACCGATCATTGGAAAATTTAAAAGAACTTCCCATGAAAAATAACCCGCATTTTTTTGATGAGATTTTATCCAATGGGGAAAATAATAACGCCAAACTGGTTGCAGGTGTTTTACAAGCTGAAGGAATCAATGCTCGCTATATTGATCCTCAAGAGCTAGGTATTATTGTTACCGATGAACCTTTAAATGCACGCATTTTAATGATGTCTTATAAACTAATCCATCGTTTTCGTAATAGTCCAGAAGTTTTAATCATTCCGGGATTTTTTGGCTATACTGAAAAAGGCGAGATTTGTACTTTTTCACGTGGAGGTTCGGATATTACAGGTGCGATCATTGCAGCGGCAATGAATGTTGATTTATATGAAAACTTTACTGATGTCGACGGTATTTCTGCTGCTCATCCGGGTTATATCCATCATCCCGAGCCTATCCGCAAAATCACATATCGAGAAATGCGGGAATTATCTTACGGTGGTTTTTCTGTTTTTCATGATGAAGCGTTAATGCCCTCTTATCGTGCTAAAATCCCAGTTGTCATTAAAAATACTAATAATCCTAACCATCCCGGAACTTTAATTACTAATGAACGGGAAAATAAAGAACAGGCAGTAGTTGGCATCGCAAGTGATAGTGGTTTTAGTATGATTTATCTCAATAAATACTTGATGAACCGTGAAGTTGGTTTTACGCTAAGAGTTCTAGAAATTTTTAAAGAATTCAATTTAAATTATGAGCATATGCCTTCAGGAATTGATGATATCTCCATTATTTTACGTTCTAATCAGTTAAATCCTCAATTAGAAGAAGAGTTACTGCGAAAAATCGCTTATGTTATCGATCCAGATGAGCTTCAGATTATCCATAATCTTTCTATGGTCATGATTGTCGGGGAAGGAATGAGACAAAGAGTCGGCAGTATGGCAGAAAGTACAGCAGCATTAGCTAGAAAAAAAATCAATATCGAAATGATCAGTCAAGGTGCTTCTGAAGTCAGTATCACATTTGGGATTCATCAAGACCGCGAACAAGATGCTATTCGAACGTTATACTATACTTTCTTTGAATGAAAAAGCCGACTGGGGTTGCCAGTCGGTTTCTTTTATTATTCAATTGTCACCCATTTATAATCGTATTTAGCCCCTGCACCGTGAGAAACAATTCCTTTGACGTTATCAGAAATTAAATGACCTTCAGCTTTCTGATAGACTGGAATCACACCCATCTCTTCATTTAAAATGTGTTCTGCGTCTAGTAAGTCTTGGAAACGTTCTTCAGGTTCATTGGCATGCGTGGTTGCCGCTTCTTTTACTAATTTATCATATTCATCATTGCTCCAACTACCGTGGTTATATGAATTTCCTGTTTGGAATAAATCAGTAAAACTGCTAGGATCCGCATAATCAGCACCCCAACCACCAAGAAGAGCTTCAAAATCGCCTTCAGTACCACGATCAAGCCGAACACTAAACGGTACTGTCGTTGTAGTCACCGTTAAGCCATCTAACTCGCCCCAAGCGCCTTGGACATATTCTGCTACTTGTTTTGCACCATCCTGGTCATCGGACAATAAATCAACTTCTAAGGAATCAACACCTAACTCATCTTTTGCTTTTTCCCAGTATTCTTTTGCTTTATCTACATCATATTCAAGCGTAGAATCTGAAACTTCAGTAAAATCTTCTCCTGATTCTGGGTCTGTCCCCGTTCCTTCAGGTACCAAATTAGTAGAAGCGATCGAACCATCTCCTAAAACTTGATTTACAATAGATTCCCGGTCTAACGCATAAGATAGAGCCAAACGAAGATTTTTATTTCTAAATGGGGAATCTTCATCTTCTTCGTTCAGTTCAATATAACTTGTCCGTGATTCTTTTATTGATTGATATTCCGGATTATCTGCGTTTTGCTGAGCTAATTCTCCTGTAAGAACGACATCATCTGTTTGTCCATCATTAAATAGATTTAACCCAGTCGTCGCTTCTTTTACTACTGAAACATTAATTTTGTCTAAATTCACGTTATCTTGGTCCCAATATTCTTCATTGGCTGTATAACTCCATTCAGTATCTGAACCAGAGCCTTCAAATTCAGTTAAAGTAAATGGTCCATTATAAACGGAATCCTCATCCGTTTTCGCGTAATCTTCTCCCTTTTCTTCTACTACATCTTGTGGTTGAGGAAAGAAAGAAGGAAAAGCTAATAAATAGTCAAAAAAAGGAGTTGGCGTATCTAATCGAACTTCCAATTCATAATCATCTACAGCTTCAATTCCTAATTCAGATGGTTCCTTATCTCCTTCAATAATATCATTGCCGTTTTCGACATAACCATAAAGGTAAGCATACTCTGCTCCAGTTGCTGGATCTGCGGTCCGTTGCCAGCCATAAACATAATCCTCTGCGGTTACTGGGTCTCCATTGGACCATTTCGCATCTTCTCTAAGTTTTATTTTATAAGTCAAACCATCATCTGAGACTTCAGCCATTTCAGCAGCTCCAGCTGGTTGTGGTTCATCATTTTTATCTAAACGATAAATTCCTTCATAAACATTATTAAGAGCTGTGAAACTAACTGTATCTGTAGCTAATGATAAATCAGCTGAAGGCATTTCTTGTACGACAGATAAATTAAATTCTTGTTCACCACTACCTCCATTACTTCCACCCTCGCCACTATCTGTTGTATCTCCCGTACTACAAGCTGCTAATAAAGCAACGCTAACAAAAATGAGCCCTGCTAATTTCCCCTTTTTCATTCAATCATCCCTTCATGCTATAAGTTTCACTTATTTAATATGAGTAATATTGTACATAAATTCTAATCGTTTTGCAATCTATTTTTCAGAAATTATTTTATTTTCTAATTTATCTAAAAATTCATCCATTAATTATCAGATAAGCGTATTCTTTTAAAAATAAAAATAATCGCGTATAATTGTCATTAAGAAAGGGAGGATGTCAAATGGCTTGGGACATGAATGATTATCCAGCATCAATGAAAAGTTTGGACAAATTGGTACGTAAAAAAGCAATTGATATGGCAAACGCTTTACTACAAGATGGTTATCCAGAAGGCCGTGCGATTCCAATTGCAACAGAACAAGCACAGAAATGGTATGATAATGCAAGTCCAGAAGAAAAAGAGTCCTTTAAAAAAGCAAAGTCCCCTCAAAAAAGCGACCAGCATGGCGGATCTAAACGAAGTGGAAAATTGTTAGACGCAGACGTTGAGGTCAAATACAATGAGGATAACCAATGGGAAGTTATTTCAAAAGGCGCAAAAAAACCAAGTGAAACGTACGATACAAAAGATGAGGCAGTGGATCGTGCGAAATATGTGGCAAAAAACAAAGGAACGAAAGTCGATATTTATAAACAAAACGGTGAATTACAAGAATCGTACGATTATTCCGAGAATAAATCATAGTATTTCCATTTACTAGCAAAAACTTCTCCTGGTATTAAATCAGGAGAAGTTTTTCAATTTTAATTTACTATACAACGGAATTATACTATTTAGCTTTCACGTGCTATTTCCTCTTTTAAGCTAACTTACACGGCTAATAAATTTTCAAAATGTCCTCTTAAAGTTTTTTAGCAAATTAGCACATAAAATTGCAGAAACTACGTACTAAATTTGACTCCATCATAACCAAACAAATAAACTATTGGTTACAAGGTAAAAATAAGACAAAAATACCCGAACTGTAGTTGATAAAATTTGCCGATTATCGTTAAATTATGACGAGTAGCCCCAAAAAACTTTCTGTAGTTCGAATATTTTACCATCAAAAGAAATTACTTTGCGTTCTTTCTTATTTTTTTACTGAAACCCATTTATAGTCATACTTAGGACCTGCACTATGAGATACAATCCCCTTCACATTGTCAGATACCATGTGTCCTTCTGCTTTTTGATAAACTGGAATAACTCCCATTTCCTCGTTAATGACCTTTTCAGCTTCGATTAAATCTTGAAAACGTTCTTCAGGTTCATTTACGTGTGTTGTTGATGAAGCCTCAACCAATTTATCATATTCATCATTCTTCCATTTGCCAAAGTTATAGGCACTCCCAGATTCAAACAGATCAATGAAAGTGCTAGGGTCTGCATATTCAGCGCCCCAACCGCCAACAACAGCGTCAAAATCGCCTTCAGTAGAACGATCAATACGAGCAGTAAAGGGGACTGTAGTTGAGTTAACCTTCATACCTTCTAGTTCTTCCCAAGCTCCTTGAATATATTCTCCGACTCTTTTTGTAGAATCTGTATCTTCAGCTAACAAGTCAAATTCTAATGAATCAATCCCTAATTCATCCTTTGCTTTTTCCCAATGTTCTTGTGCTTTTTCTGGGTTATATTCAAGTGTAGACTCCGAAACTTCTGTAAAATCTTTATCAGTATTTGGATCTTTTCCAGTCTCTTGCGGTAATAAATTAGTAGAAGGTTCTGAACCATCGCCTAATACTTGATCTACTAAAGACTCACGGTCTATAGCATAAGACAAAGCTAAACGAAGGTCTTTATTTTTAAATGGAGAATTTTCATCTTCCTGGTTTACTTCAACATAAGTGGTGCGCGCACTTTTAATCGATTGATATTCTGGATCATTTACATTTTGTTGCGCTAACTCCCCAGTAAGGACAACATCATCTGTTTGTCCATCATTAAATAAATTCAAACCTGTTGAAGATTCTTTAACGACTGAAACATTTATTTTATCTAAATCTACATTATCTTTATCCCAGTACTCCTCATTTGCTGTATAACTCCACTCAGTATCTGAACCAGCTCCTTCAAATTCGGTTAAGGTAAATGGTCCATTATAAACGGAATCGTCGCCCGTTTTTGCGTAGTTTTCCCCTTTTTCTTCTGCTACATCCTGCGGTTGAGGAAATAAGGAAGGGAGCGCTAACAGATTATCAAAAAATGGCGTTGGGTTATCCAATTGGATTTCCAATTCATAATCATTTATTGCCTTAATTCCCAACTCTGAGGGTTCTTTGTCCCCTTCAATGATCTCATCTCCGTTCTCAACATAGCCATAAAGATAGGCGTATTCCGAGGCAGTTTCTGGGTCTACCGTCCGTTGCCAACCATAAACATAGTCATCGGCTGTCACTGGATCGCCATTAGACCATTTGGCGTCTTCTCTAAGTAAGTTTTATATTGTAAGTCAATCCATCTTCTGAAACTTCAGCCATTTCAGCTGCTGCAGCTGGTTGTGGATCATTATTTTCATCTAAACGATAAATTCCTTCATAAACATTATTAAGCGCTGTAAAACTAATTGTATCCATTGCTAATGATAAATCAGCTGAAGGCATTTCTTGTACGATCGACAAATTAAATTCTTGTTCATCATTTTCTTCTTTCTCACCACTTTTTGCTTTATCGCCTGTAGTACAAGCGCTTAATAGTAGAGCACTAACCATCACAACCCCAAATAACTTTTTCCTTTTCATTTAAACATCCTTTCTTATATAACCTAAGTTTGTTGATATGACTAATATTGTACAAAAACTAACATTATTTTTCAATTTATTTTCCAAAATGTTTTCTATTTTCTGATTTATCTAACAATTTAAATTAAAGTTTAAAAGCAAAATAAACAATTACAAAAATACTATAACCCCATTGTTAATAAATCATAGGATTTCTATTTATTAACAGTGGGGCTATAACATAAATTCTTTGGGTAATAAAATATCCGAGCTATATTCGATTTTGATTGACTAGTCGTGTCGAATTTACGACCAATTCCTGCTGGATCACAGGGAAAATCTCTTTATAGTTCAGATATTTTTGTCTTATTTTTACTTATGTAGCAGTTTGCTTAATTTACCATACAATAGAATCATGCCAACTTGATTTTTAGGTGCTATTTGTATGTTTCCATACTATTTTAGCCTTTCTGTACGCTTTTTCTGCATTTAAAGCAATACTTTTAAACTAGTGTACTTTCTTCATAATTTTCAGCAAATCTAATTAAAGAAACTCTTTCCTCTTATGAGTAGCCGCTCTTTTATTTACTATTTTTCGTTTGTCGCAACAATTCCTCTTTAATTTTTGCTTCTGGTGCAAAGTCTTTCTCCCAATTAGCTGGTTTCAACACTTTATTTGTTTTTGGGTCATAATGCGGTTTTCCATCAGGAAACAATTTTCCCATATTCGCTCGATGAACAATCTCCATTATTGGTTTGGGATCTACGCCTAATAACACAAAAGAACCGTAAGTAAAATACAAAAGATCTGCCAAAGCATCAACTTGAGCGACTAATGGCTCAACCTCTTTAGCAGACGACTTACTCAGAACCTTTTCTTTAGCTTCTTCCATTGCTTCATGCAATTTATCTACTAGCTGCAAAAATTCTTCCTCATCTTCAGAACTAGCTGCATATAATAATTCAACAAGTTCTTCTACTTTAAAACCCGCTCGATGCAGTGCTTTTGTTTTAGTAAAAGCTGTCGGTTTATCAGGTTGTTGCGGATTAAATGTCTTATGAAATTCTTTTGCCATTTCAAATGGTTCCAAAAAAATCTTCCTTCCTATTCATTTATTAATTGAAAGTCACGCAAAGCAACGACAATACCCTCTTGATCATTTGTTTTAGTCACATAATCAGCCAACTGTTTGGTTTCTTTCGGTGCATTTCCCATAGCAACACCCACGCCTGCACCTTGGATAATCTCATTATCATTTAAATGATCGCCAAAAACCATAGTTTCATTTAATTGAATATCTAAATGATGGACTAAAGATTTAAGTCCTATCACTTTTGAGCTGTCTTTAGGAACTATATCCACTGAATAAGGGTTGGAACGTTTCAAATCACAATGCGGCAGTGCAGCTACCAACTTTTCTGTCTCATATTCCGCACTGAGCATTACACACTGGTAAATGGGCTCTTGTAAGTTGGCAAGATTGGCATAGCGTTTTTTGCGACGGTTTGGGCTATATTTTTGCAAAAATAATTTCATTTTACGTATAGGAAACTTGGCAGGAATAAAACGTAAAAGGCGTAGTGATAATCGTGACTGCCCGAATCGCATCGTCCAACTACCGATAGACCGCTTTTTTCCGCATAAAATCATTTGCCGAAAATGACGATCGGCATAGTCGATAATTTCAGCTAAAACTTCTGGCTCAAAAGGGCGCGCATAAATGATCTGTTTCTTGGTGTAAACCAACTGCCCATTATATGCGATGAATAAATCAAAAGGCAGATCTTTCAAGATATGAGCAATACTTGACGGCGTACGAGCGGTAGAAACTCCGCAAACAATCCCCTTCTTGTGAAGAGTACGAATAGCTTTTTTCGTGTTTTTAGTAATCTTTCCTTTACTATTTAAAAGTGTACCGTCAATATCAAAAAATACGGCCTTTATCATTTCATTCACCAACTTTTTAAAATAAGTCTAACTGACTTGGATTTAAATTCTCAAAATCCAATTGCAATAAATCCTTAAACTGCAGAGCGTTTTCTGCCGCATCTCCTCCTGCATTATTGTTAAAAATAACAGAAATATTTTCACTTTGTTTTTTCACCTTAGTAACAATATCACGGAGATTTTCTAATTCTTCTTTATTATAACGATAATTCGTGCGTAAACGTTTGGCATCAGGTCCTGTAGCGTTCCACCCTACATCATTTCGTCCATGAAAACGCAGAAAGACAAAATCTGGGTTTGTTACGTATTCATCTAAAGGAATAGTAGTAGTCAGCTTTTTAGGTTCATCCACAATGACCAATGAAAATCCCTGTTCTTTCATAAAAGCTCTTGTCTGTTTAAGCAGACCGGCATCATACCAAGTATTATTACGAAGTTCAACGGCAATTGGCGTAGCGGGAAACAACTGACGTAATTTTCTTAAATAATCTACATTTTCTCGTTTACAATCAAAAAAAGGCGGAAATTGAGCCAATAGACAAAACAAATGGCCAGTGTCAATCATGGGCCGTAAACTTTTTAAAAACTGCTCAGCAAGTTCACTCAGTGTATTTTCTCCTGTAAGTTCTTCGTGCATAGTAAAAACCTTTGGGAGCTTCATAATAAATTGAAAGGACGCTGGCACCTGATTTAACCAACCTTTCACATAATCTAGTTTTGGAATAGCATAAAAACTGGTGTCCATCTCTACCAGTGGAAATGAAGCAGCATATTCAAACAAGCTGGTTTCTTTTTTACCTGTTAAATACGTATGTTCTTTAAAACTTGTACATCCAATAGCAATCATTTTATTTCCTTCTTTATTTTAAAGTTAGCACTATTATAAAGAGAAAAATTAGATGACGCAACAAAATCTAAAGGACGGTGTTTTCTTTCCACAGCTTTTACGATAGAATTGTTAAACCAGCAAAAAAGAAAGGTCGAGATCAATGAAACAAATTCTTGTTTTACATACTGGCGGTACAATTGCTATGAAAGAAAATCAACTCACTGGTAGTGTGAGTCCTGATACACAAAACCCGTTATTAAATGCCCCTATTACTTTACCAGAGGATGCAGATTTAATCGTGGAAGACATTTTTAACTTACCAAGCCCTCATATTACCCCCGACCATATGCTAAAAATTAAAAATCGTATTCAAAAAGCTTATGAAAAGGGAATCGATAGTGTTGTTATCACCCATGGAACCGACACTCTAGAAGAAACCGCTTATTTTTTAGACATCACTATCGGTCATTTATTGCCTATTGTTCTTACCGGTGCAATGCGTTCTAGTAATGAACTAGGCAGCGACGGTTTATATAATTTTGCCAGTGCTATTCGAGTCGCCGCTTGCCCTGATGCTAAGAGGCAGGGGGTACTTGTAGTAATGAATGATGAAATTCATGCAGCACGATATGTAACCAAAACTCACACCACAAATGTAGCGACTTTCCGTACTCCTTCTATCGGTCCTGTGGGGATGGTTAATAAAAATGAAATTTTATTTTTGCAAAAAACATTGAACACACAATACGCAGATGTCGATTCTATTTCTGGATTCATTCCAATTTTAAAAGCCTATGCCGGCATGAATGGTGAACTGCTAGAAGGATTGACACATACCTCTTTAGATGGCTTAGTTATCGAAGCTTTAGGCGCAGGTAACTTACCGCCAGAAAATATCAAGCCCCTACAAAAAATGTTGGCCGCGCACATTCCAGTAGTTTTGGTTTCCCGCTGCTTTAATGGTATTGCCGAGCCAGTCTATGATTATGCTGGGGGTGGTATTCAGTTACAAAAAATGGGCGTTATTTTCTGTCCGAATATTAATAGTCAGAAAGCTCGGCTCAAATTGCTCGTTGCCAACCATCTTCCATTAGAAAGAGAACAATTAGTCCATTTTATGCAACATTAAAAAACACACTGTTAACTAGAAGATTGTAGTGACCCAAAAATTAAAACTAAACTCAAACTTCTGAGGGCCGCTCCTTTTTCTTGTTAACAAGTGTGCCTTTTTTATCTTGCTTGCCAGTTAATTTCTGCCTGGCAATAGGTTTTATCTGCGATTTTGACCGCGTGTAATGTTTTCTTGCCCTGATCTTGATCGACAATTTCATATTGACTTTCAATAAGATTTCCGTATTCAACTTCCTTATCAAAACGTACATTCATATATTTAGGTTCATAAGTAGTCAAAAAGTCGTAACCCAATCCATCAATTAACCAGTTAAAGTATACTGCATTATTAACATGATGATTACTATCAATATCGTAAAAACGCACGCGGTAAGGAACGCTTTGAGGATCTTCCAAAGTCTCTATTTTTGGCGGACGCTTAATTTTAGTGATCTTTTCACTTTCAAACGGTGCAATAATCTCTTGTGTGACACTGCTAATTTTACGTGTTGTATAATCCATCAATGAAAAGATGGATTCAATACGTACTAGTTCTTCACCAGATTCCGTTGTAATCCAAAAATTTCGATAACAAAAATATTTATTATATTCCATCGCTTGTGTTGTAATCTCTACTTTTTCATTTACTTTAGGCAAACGGGATACGAAAACTTCATATTGGGTAATAATCCAGGTTACACCAAGAGATTGAATATAATCGTTTCCTCGGTTTAATAAATCACTTTGTTCTTCAGATACTTTAATTACAATGGCAATCATGGTGGAAAGTTTTATGGTGTGGTTTACATCACATTCGTAATAAGTAATCTCATGCGGTCTCGTATATTTTGCTCCCAAGCCAGCAAAGCCTCCTTTAGAAGAAATAAAATTCAATAATATAAGTATAACAAAATCTTTTTTATTCGTCTGTCCTTTCTCATATTTTTTGTATTTTCTAATAAAAAAAGAAGAGCACACGCACTCTTCTTTGAACGATATTTTACTATTTGATTATGCTTCATTTTCAGTAACTACTTGATCTGAATCATTTAATGTATCGCGATCTAAATCATGGAGCCTTGCGCTTGTTACAACACCGGCAACCATACTATCACTAACGTTTACCAAGGTTCTAGCCATATCAATCAATGGTTCAACTGAAATAACAAGACCCACAATAGCAACTGGTAAATTCATTGAACTTAATACAATCAATGAAGCAAATGTTGCACCGCCGCCAACACCAGCTACACCAAATGAACTGATTGTTACGACCAAGATGAGCATCAAAATAAAACGCCAGTCAAAAATATCAACGCCGGCATTGGGTGCCACAATAGTAGCTAACATTGCAGGATAAAGCCCAGCACAACCATTTTGTCCAATGGAAATACCAAAACTACCGGCAAAATTAGCTGTTGCATCTTCTACGCCCAAAGCCTTGGTTTGAGTTTGTAAGTTCATTGGTAACGCACCAGCACTTGAACGAGAAGTAAAAGCAAAGCTCAAGACTGGGAAAGATTTTTTAAAGTAAGTCAATGGATTTACTCGTACAGAAGCCAATAATAAACTATGAACGAGTAATACAATCATTAAACCTACATAAGAAGCAATAATAAATGTACCTAAGTTAACAATTGCGCCAAAGTCACTTGTTGCTAAGACATTTGTCATCAAAGCAAATACGCCAAAAGGTGTTAGACGTAAAACAAGCGTTACAATACGCATCACGATATTATATAGACTTTCAATAATACGGTTGAACATATCTGCTTGTTCTGGTGCTTTGCGTTTAACACCCAAATAAGCGATACCGACAAAAGCAGAAAAGATCACAACACCAATCGTAGAAGTATCTCGACTCCCCGCTAAATCAGCAAATACGTTCGTTGGAATAAAGGAAAGTATTTGTTCGGGAATCGATAAGTTTTGAACTTCTGATTGTTGTTCAGTAATTTCAGCGATCCGACTGGATTCTTCAGCGCCTTGCGCAAATTGCGCGCCATCCAAATTAAACAACATCACCATTGAAATACCAATCAATGCAGCAATAGCAACTGTACCTAATAAAGTTGCTAACACTGAGAAACTGATTTTTCCAATCTTAGAGCTTTCCTTCATACGAGTAAATGCACTCACGATGGAAACAAAAACCAGTGGCATGATCAGCATTTGAAGGAAAGCAACATAGCCATCCCCGACAATAGTCATCCAATCAAGCGATTGTTCAACCACTGGACTTTCTGTTCCAAAAATTAACTGTAAAATACCGCCAAATAAAATTCCGGCAAAAAGTCCTGTAAAGACTCTTTTGGAAAACTTAACGTGCTTTTTATGCATACGATAAAGTACATATAAAACTGCAACAAATAAAAGTAAAACAATTACAGTGAGCAGATTTGTCATTTAACATCCTCCTCTATATTTCTACGTTTATAATGACAAGTCCGTCAAGGGAAGTAAAGGTTCCTAGTGACCATTCTTCAACAGTACACTCTAATGAAAACGCGTGTGAAAAAATCATTAGTGACGGTTTCATTATAACGAGGAGTCTTCTGGATGTCTAATATTTTCACTTTTGTTTAGTAAGTTCCTATCTTTTAGCTTTTATAAAGTTATGCTATAGTAATGACGGATGTAGTAAAGGAGGCATTTTCGTGGAAAAACAATCCAATGATTTAACAAAACAATTTATTTTTTTACTGGCAGCAACTTGCGGAATTGTTGTTGCTAACATGTATTATGTGCAACCAATTGGCACACAGGTCGCCGAAAGTTTTCAAGTAAATACCAGTGCAATCGGCAGTGTCACTA
Organism: Tetragenococcus solitarius NBRC 100494; assembly: GCF_001544195.1. GTDB lineage: Bacteria > Bacillota > Bacilli > Lactobacillales > Enterococcaceae > Tetragenococcus > Tetragenococcus solitarius. The sequence continues at coordinate 3,993 of NZ_BCPY01000015.1, read as the reverse complement.
TGTTAACACAAGTAGGTTATGCTTTAGGTTTATTATTTATTGTACCTTTAGGAGATGTTTTAAATAAACGTCGACTCATTATTTCAATGGCTGCCTTATCTTCTTTATCTTTGTTAGCAGCTTTTTTTGCGCCAAATTTTCAACTATTTATTATTTCTGCTTTTGCCATCGGCTTACTTTCTGTCGTTCCGCAAATTATTATCCCCTATGGTGCCGTACTAGCAGGACCAGAAAAACGCGGTCAAGTAATGGGAAAACTTTTAAGCGGCCTTTTAGTTGGAATTTTGCTGTCAAGAACGTTTTCTGGTATTATTGCTAGTTTTTTACCCTGGCGTTCTGTCTATTTAATTGCGCCTACAATCATCATTTTATTAACAATCTTACTTACCATTAAGATGCCAAAAGACACAACCAAAAATACGACTCTTTCTTATATGGCTTCTTTAAAAAGCATTCCTTTATTGGTTAAAAGCCAAAGAGTATTGCGTGAAGCTGCTGTCTCGGGTTTCTTTATGTTCGGTACCTTTTCTATTTTTTGGTCGACACTGATTTTTTATATTAGCAGCCCTGTTTACCATTGGGGAACTTTTGAAGCAGGTATACTAGCTATCTTTGGTTTAGCTGGAGCACTCGCAGCTCCTATCGTAGGCAAACTATCCGATCAATATGCTCAAAGAACGATTGTATGGATGGGCCTTTTAATGCAAACGATTAGTTTTATTATCTTACACTTTTTAGCAGCACATATTTTCCCATTAGTATTATCCATTATATTACTAGATGTCGGTAACCAATTCGGCCAAGTAGCCAATCAAACACGCGTACAAAACCTCGGTGAACAAGTTAGCAACCGGAACAACACCGTATTTATGTTTTCTTATTTCATTGGCGGTGCTTTTGGTTCTTTTCTAGGCACTACGATGTGGGGAGTAGCTGGTTGGTCTGGCGTTACTTTAACCGCTCTATTATTCCAAGCATTAGCCATCATTTTTCATTTTGGTGTTTTTCGAAAGCAAAATAAAAAATAGATAGTAACTTTATAGGACATCACTTTTGCAATCTATTGGCTAGAATTAATTTATAAGACATAAATAAAGAAAACTATTGGCCCGGCACGCCAAATAAGACATTAATGGGCGATTTCTATGTCCGATAACTGACAAAAAAGCATTAAAATTCACTTTTCTAGCCTAAATGAGACATAACTTCCGTAATCTATTGCCCTGAAAGAAATCATGAGACATTAATTACAAAGATTTTTGTCCCATAATAACGAAACGGACATAAATCGGCAAGACTAGTGTCCCTTATAATCATAAATACTACAAAAATAGCAAAACAACGAAAAATATTTCACGCATATAACGAGAAAACAAAAGGCAAGCTTTTTAGGTTTTAAACAACCTCTAAAAAACTTGCCTTTTTTGTCTCTTATTCAATTAAATGTACTACAAACGTTGTTATGCCAAAGCTCCCATTGGATCCCATGGATCTAAAACGGTCGGGTCTTTTTCATAAGCTGCTAGTTGTTCGTCAGTTAATAAGTCTTTTCTAACCACAATTTGGTAAGTGTATTCGTCCATCCAAGCATCGCTTGCGACAAAAAAGCCCTTGTCTCCGACTTTATCTCCCCAGCTGTTTTCTACTTTCCATTTCGTTGATTTACCATCAACAATGTCTACACCTGTAAGTACCATAGCGTGGGTCATTAAACTTTCCCCGTAATCCAAACGTTGAGCTTTTGTCATAGTAAAATCAACATCAAATAGTTCATTCATATCATAAGTATCAATAGACATAATGCCATTTTGTCTATTTGATGATTGACCTACATCACAGCCAAACCAAACGGATTCACCTTGCTGTAATTGTGCAACAGCTAATTTTTTGAAGGTATCCATATCAACATTCAAATATTTTACTTGTTTACCACCCACAACATTGCCTAACATCTCTACTGTATAAGAATAATTATAAGGTTTGTCATCCGTTGGCGCATTAATGATAGGAATATAATTATCTAAATCCACACCCACATATTTATCATAGAAAGATTTAGGTGTTAAATCACGATCTATATGGTATTCCTTATTTTCATCGCGATATTCAAAATCAAAAGATGTTGGGGGTGTTCCCAAGGAAATGGCTAATATATTATAAACTTCTTGCAACATTTCCTCTTTTTTCTTTTGAATCTCACTTTCAGAAACGCCATCAGTAACTAATTGACGTAATGTTGCAGCATCTTTGCGCAGTTTTTTATTCAAGTAATTATTCAAATCACGTGAATTAGAAGAATTACTACTTTCTGGCATTGCTGCTTTAGGTACCACACCATATTTATTAAAAAGTGAAACCATCATATCCCATTGCCCACCATCTTGTTGGGGCGTTTCTAATAAAAAGGATACCTTACGGCTTGTTACCTTTTGATCCGCTGTTGCTAAAATGTTTTCATAAAAATAATTGGATTTTTCATATTTATCCCAGAAATTGGTATAATTTTGTGATAACTCAAAGTCCTTCAGACCAAAGTGATCTAGGATTTTATGACGAAAGGTGTTAAGCGCTGCAAACATCCAGCAACGTCCAGACTGTTTTTGGTTTGCGACACTTCCTGTTTTTAAATCAATTGAAAAAACGGGCACATTGTTTGATTGTGCAACGATATTTTCAGCTGAGTTGGTAATCCCATTTTTAACAACTGCATTTTGTATTGCTTGTTGTTTTTTATTTTCTTTAAAATCTGCAGCAAATTTTGCTGTCAATTCCTTTTTAATTTCAGCCATTTGTCCATCTCCTTTAAAGCTCTATCTTTTCATTGTACTCTTACTATTTAGTAAAAACAACTAGCTATTACTATTAGATGGCGTTGTTTTTTTCTTATTTCCTAAAAAATACTGTTCAATTTTATTATAAATTCTTCCCACTGGCTCACTGGCTAATACAGTTGTTAGTAAAATACTAGCTAAAGCTAAAACAACAAACCCCGGAAAACCTAAACGGATATTTTCTAAGTCAAAAGCACGCATTCCCCGAATAAAGAAACCATGTAAAAGATAAGCGATTAATGTGTATTTTCCTTTTTTAGTATAACTTTTTTCTCCTGTTGGAACCAAAGAAAAAAAGGCTAGCATGCCAATAATTGCCAACGTAAAGGTAACAATACGCACTAAAAAGCCCCATTCAGGAATGTTTAAAAAATCATCATAAGGTTTTGAGCCAAAAAACATATATTTGTTTACTTCATTTAAATAATTGACTAAAGCATAGATAAAAACAAATCCCAGCGCAAACAATTTTTTATATCTGAAATTTTTAAAACGCTCGGCAAAATCTTTGGGAAAATAATAGCCAATAATAAAAAATGGTAAGAAAACGGCTGTACGCTGCAAGGTCAACTCACGACCAATAAAGGGGGTATATCCGACTAGTAAGCTGATAAGTATACTTATCGTAATTCCAGCCGACGGACGTATTTTTCGGAAGAAATACAAAGAAATCTGCCAGAAAAAGGAACTGATCAAAAACCATAGCGACCAATTGGGGACATCCAATTGGAAAGTGAAATTTTCCTCTGCTCCTGATAAGCGATTGAAAAGCGAATAAGACCATTGAAAAAATATATAAGGTACAATAAATTTTTGAAAATTTGTCGCCACTGGATCTTTTTCAGGACTAAATGACTTGGCAAAAAAACCTGAAATGAAAATAAAAGCTGGCATATGAAAAGCAAAGATCGTGTAATATAAATCGTGATTCCATTGCTCATTTTCAATAAAAGGCTGCATCATATGCCCGAAGACCACTAAAATCATTAACAAAAATTTGGCATTGTCAAAATAAGGGTCTCTTTTTTTCTGTACCATGTAACGCAATCACCAACTTTTCTACTAACTATTTTGTAATCTATTGGCATTATACCTGAAAATTGTTGCAATTTAATTTCAGTTTTATGAAAAAACAGCAAATTTTTTAAGCGATTCTCTTTAG